>NZ_JCAKLF010000001.1:0-1116565 GCF_059509915.1 Kaistella sp. CFF1-2 | reverse complement strand
TGTGCCCTAAAGTCACGAAAACCAAAGAATGAAAGATTGCTATAACTCTACAGCAAGAACTAATCAAGAATAAGACTACACATCCAAGAACTAAAAACAGAGAGCTCAAGAGTTAAATTAAGGTTTAAAGTCTTAAGTTTAAAGTTCAACGTTTGGAGTATGAAGTTTATAGTTTAAGGTTGGATTTTTGCTGTTGACTATTGAATGCTGAAGGAGGTGGTCAATATGAGAATCGACTTTGGTATGGACGTTAAAGTTAGAAGTTACAAGTTAGAAGTTGAGCTCATGATGAACTTTCTCCTGGATCTTTAGATCATAATCTAGATGTAAAAAAAGGATTAGAATAAATCATATCCTAATCCTTTATCGTTATTTACTTTTACTTACCTACCAGTATCTTTTATTGCCTTACATTAAAATGTACTAAAAATACTTCCAAAAGTGAATGTCGTAGGATTTAGTATAGGTTCTCACGCACGAAGGAAGCTCAATCCTTAATACGGCACTGATTATATTGTTGTCCGAAGTTTGTTGGAAACTTGGGACAATATCTTTAGATTCAACACTTGTTCCGTTAGCATAAGTAACTTTCCATTGATAAACATAGGATTGGTTTCTAACATTCGGATAAAGAACAACGGTATTGTCTTTTAATTTGATTTCTTGAAATTCTTTAACAGAAATCGTACAATTTACCGTTTGTGACGTTGTTTGTTGTGTCGAAGTTGCTTTATCAACAATCTCAATACTCTTAGAGCAATCTTGCATTCCTTTTGGGGTCATTACCGAAACAGCAATACTCGAATTTCCTGTGGCTTTTGGATTGATTTTGATGCTGTTTTTCTTGCTATCATTTCCAATGATATTGAAACTTCCATCTGGAATTCTCCATTGATGGCAATCAACGCATTGGGCAAGTTCTTTGTCAACAGAAAATGCAACTTCTTCTCCTAATTTTACGGTAGAAGGGCCTTTAATAGTACATTGCGCAGACATGATTGTTGCGTTTGCAATAAGTACTGCAAATAGTGTTTTTTTCATCTGTGTTTTTTTTCTTTTTTAATACTTTATTTATACCTGAATAACTCCTAAATTAAATTTTTCTGTTATGGGTGAATGATTTGCTGCTTCTATTCCCATAGAAATCCATTTTCTAGTATCTATTGGGTTAATGATGGCATCTGTCCATAAGCGTGCCGCAGCGTATGTAGGTTCTGTTTGTTTTTGATATTTTTTCGAAATCGTATCCAAAATCGCATTACTTTCTTCTTTCGTGATTTCTTTTCCTTGTTTTTTTAATGTTGATTCTTGAATTTGAGCCAATACTTTTGCTGCTTGTGCACCGCCCATAACCGCTAATTCTGCCCAAGGCCAAGCGACGATTAATCGTGGATCATAGGCTTTTCCGCACATGGCGTAATTTCCAGCACCGTATGAATTTCCTGTAATGATGGTGAATTTTGGAACAACAGAATTGGAAACAGCATTCACCATTTTTGCACCATCTTTAATAATTCCACCATGTTCTGATTTGGAACCAACCATGAATCCGGTAACATCTTGGAGAAACACCAAAGGTATTTTACGTTGATTACAGTTGGCAATGAAACGCGTTGCTTTATCTGCAGAATCCGAATAGATTACACCTCCAAATTGCATTTCTCCTTTACCACTTTTTACTAATTTACGTTGATTAGCAACAATTCCTACACTCCAACCATCGATTCTCGTTGTCGCACAAATAATCGTTTTTCCGTAATTAGGTTTGTATTCTTCAAATTCAGAATTATCGACCAAGCATTTAATAATTTCGTAGGTGTCGTATTGCTCTGATCGTAAAGCAGGCATAAGTCCAAAAATATCATCTGGATTTGATTTTGGTTTCTGAGATTCAATGCGATCAAAACCGGCTTTATCATAACTTCCGATGGACTTCATGATGTTCTTAATTCGATTCAATGCATCTTTATCATCTTTCGCTTTATAATCGGTAACTCCAGATATTTCGCAATGTGTGGTTGCTCCACCCAAAGTTTCGTTGTCAATATTTTCGCCAATAGCTGCTTTTACAAGATAACTTCCAGCAAGGAAAATAGAGCCTGTTTTATCTACAATCATGGCTTCATCACTCATGATTGGAAGATAAGCTCCACCCGCAACACAACTGCCCATAACTGCCGAAATCTGAACGATTCCTGATGCACTCATCTTCGCATTATTTCGGAAAATTCTTCCGAACATTTCTTTATCTGGGAAAATTTCGTCTTGCATCGGAAGATAAACTCCAGCAGAGTCTACTAAATAAATAATAGGAAGTCTGTTCTCCATCGCAATTTCTTGTGCACGGAGATTTTTCTTTCCCGTAATAGGGAACCACGCACCAGCCTTTACAGAAGCATCATTCGCAACAACGATACATTGCTTCCCAGAAACATAACCGATAACAACAACAACACCTCCACTAGGGCATCCACCTTCGTTTTCATACATTTCATAACCAGCCATTTCGCCAATTTCGATAACATCGGCTTTTTCATCTAAAAGATAAGAAACACGCTCTCTTGCAGTCATTTTACCTTCGTCACGAAGCTTTTGCAATCTTTTTTCACCACCCCCTTTTTTTATTTGGGATTGGATTCTGGTAATCTCGGCTAATTTTAATTTGTTGAAGTCTTCTCGTTTGTTAAATTCTAAATCCATGCGTTGTCAAGGTTCTTTCTATCCCTAAATATATGACAAATTTAAGTTTTGGAAAAATGGAAAACAAAAAGCTCCAACATTTGTCGGAGCCTTTCATAAAAAATATCTAATCAATAATTTACTTGTTGGGTTGCGGAGTAAAACGCAAATACGGTTTAACTTCGGTTACGCCTTTCGGGAATATTTTTCTCGCTTCTTCTGTTGAAATTGAAGGTGGAACAATTACGTCATCACCATCTTTCCAATTTACAGGAGTTGCTATTTTTTCAGCATCGACCAATTGAAGTGAATCTAAAACACGGTTTATTTCATCAAAATTACGTCCAGTAGAAGCTGGATAAGTAATAATTAAGCGTACTTTTTTCTCCGGGTCGATGATCAACAATGAACGAACTGTTGCCGTTGCTGATGCATTTGGATGAATAAAATCATACAATTCGGATACTTTTTTATCAGCATCTGCAATAATCGGAAATTGGACCGTACAGTTTTGAGTTTCATTGATATCGTTGATCCAGCCATGATGGTCTTTTACATCATCAACGCTTAAAGCAATAACTTTCGTATTTTTCTTTGCGAAGTCTTCTGCAAGTTTTGATGTTGCTCCTAATTCGGTTGTACAAACAGGTGTGTAATCGGCAGGATGCGAAAATAAGATTCCCCAAGAATCTCCTAAATAATCGTAAAAATCTAAATTTCCTAAAGATGTTTCTGCTTGAAAGTTTGGGGCTGTATCGCCCAATTTTATAGACATAAATTGTATTTTTTTAATTAGTACTCTACAAAAATAGTAGAGTAAAATTAGATGACCAATTTTTTGGCACGATAATTTCGTATTTTTGCAAAAATTTAACTTTTTATGGACGATTTAGGAACGCAGTTAGACAAGGTTGAAAAGAATGAATATGTAAATAAGGTTTTCGGTACCTTAGACAAATGGTACGATGGTTTTGCCAAATTTACCCCCAATTTAATTGTTGGGATTATTGTTTTCTTATTCTTTTTACTTTTCAGTTCTTTTCTGACAAAAATTACAATTAAGCTTCTAAAGAAATATTTGCCGAAAAAAGCAGATACGGTAACTTCCTTTGTTGGCGCGATTCGATTTGTGATCTTACTTATCGGTACGTTTATTTCACTAGAAATTATGGGCTTGAGTGGTTTCCTATGGAAATTCATCGGAAGTTTGGGGGTTGCCGGGGTTGTTGCCGGGGTTGCATTGAAGGATTTGGTATCTTCTATTTTCTCTGGAATGTTGATTGGTATCGACAAAGCCTTTAAAGTGGGCGATTACATAACCATTGGGACGTATTCTGGAAATGTCCAGGAAATTGGATTTTTAACAACGAAAATTATCACGGATGATGGTCGTAAAGTTTATATTCCGAACCAAACCATTTTTAGTGGACCGTTTTTTAATGTTTCGGATTCCCCACAAAGAAGGATTATTTTTGATTTTGATATTCCTGCAGATGCCAATGTTGTGAAGGCGAAAGAAGTTTTGCTCGCAAAATTAGATGCTATTGATCAAGTAGATTCCCAGAGAAAACCAGTAATTTTAATTACCAATTTGAAAGGTGGAAACTTTACGTTGCAAGTTCAGTTTTGGTTGAAAGTAGGAGAAAGTATTACCCAAGCGAAAAGTGATGCATTACTAACGATTAAGCAAACTTTGGATGATGAAAATATCAAATTGGTAACGCCAACTTCCATTAGTTTGGAAGGAAGTTCATCTATTTCTCAAGATTAAAATATACTATAAAATAAAGAAAAACGCCAATCGAAAGATTGGCGTTTTTTTTATGTAGAGTAGTGGTTAAATAATTAAACCAAAACTTCTTTTACTTTGTTTGCAGCTTCTTCAAGGGTGATTGCAGAGGCAACATTTAATCCTGACTCATCAATCATTTTCTTAGCGATTTCTGCGTTTGTTCCTTGTAATCTAACGATAATTGGAACTGGAATAGATCCCATTTCTTTGTACGCATCAATAACACCTTGAGCAACTCTGTCACAACGAACGATTCCTCCGAAGATGTTAATTAAGATTGCTTTTACGTTAGGATCTTTCAAGATAATATCGAAAGCTGTTTTTACTCTCTGTGCATCTGCAGTACCACCTACGTCAAGGAAGTTTGCTGGGTTACCACCTGAAAGTTTAATCATATCCATTGTCGCCATCGCAAGACCAGCACCATTTACCATACAAGCAACGTTACCATCTAGTTTTACGAAGTTTAATCCAGCTTCACCAGCTTCAACATCGATAGGATCTTCTTCTCTTGTATCTCTCAATTCAGCAAGATCTTTGTGACGGTAAAGTGCGTTTCCGTCTAAAGTTACTTTAGCATCAACAGCGATAATTCTATCATCAGATGTTTTTAATACTGGGTTAATTTCGAAAAGAGATGCATCGATACCAACATACGCATTGTAAAGGTTCCCGATGAATTTTACGAAATCTTTGAAAGCAGCACCTTCTAAACCTAAGTTGAAAGCGATTTTTCTAGCTTGGAAACCTAGTAATCCTAATGTAGGATCAATAACTTCCTTATGAATTAAGTGTGGTGTAACTTCGGCAACGTGCTCGATATCCATACCACCTTCCGTAGAATAAACGATTGTATTTTTACCCAAAGCTCTATCTAAAAGTACAGAAACATAAAATTCTTTCGTTTCTGAAGCTCCTGGATAATATACATCTTCTGCAATCAAAACAGAGTTTACTTTTTTACCTTCTGCAGACGTTTGTGGTGTTACCAACTGCATTCCGATAATGTTTTGGGCATTTTCTTTAAGTTTGTCCATGTTAGGAGAAAACTTAACACCACCACCTTTTCCACGTCCACCTGCATGAATTTGAGCTTTTACAACCCAACCTTGCGCACCTGTGTCAGCAGTCAATTTTTCGGCAGCAGCTACAGCTTCCTCAACGTTATTTGCTACGATACCACGTTGTGTGACAACACCGTATTTCGCTAAAATCTCTTTTGATTGATACTCGTGAAGATTCATAATATTTTTATGTTAATTATTTAATTTTTTTAAGTTTTACAAATATAAAAAATTAGTCGGGTTCTAGCGAGGAGAATAAAAAGATATTCGTCATATTTTTAGAAACTTAGTTCTAATACGTTCTCCCAACCTCTTTACAGATTTCTAAATATTCGTCTGGCATTTTCGAAAAAGTACCGTTTTCATAATACTCATCCGTATGCGGAATGTAGATGGAATACGACTTTCCATAGGGTAGAAGCGGAATAAAAAACAATTCGAAATACTTTCGATACACGGTAACGATGGCGTTGACCTCGAATCCGTTTTTGTAAATTTTCCGATTAACCTTCGCTATGGGCTTTTTATTAAATCCAAAAATGAAAAACATTTAGGTATAAAATTGAACTATTGTAAGTTAAAATTGATTTTTTGCGAAATAATAAATCAACATTCCCCAGCTAATAATCATTAAAAAACCTCCAAGTGGCGTGATTGGGCCTAAAAATTTAAGATTCACTCCCCAATGATCTTGAAAGCTTAAAAAATAGATACTTCCTGAAAACAGAATCGTTCCTAAAATCATTAACCAAGAAGTCCATTTTTCCATTCCTGATTCGAATTTTAAAATATAACCCACAATAAGTAGGAAAAAAGCTGCATACATTTGGTATCGAACTCCGGTCTCAAAACTTTCTAAACGTTCTGGAGAAAGGATTTTTTTAAATGCATGAGCTCCAAAAGCGCCTAAAATAACCGATAATAAGCCATAAACAGCTCCAAATACTAAGGTGATTGTCTTCATATTTTTTTAATTTACATTTCGTATTTCATCAATTCGGTACGAATTTTCAAAAGGAATTACTTTTACTTTTCTTGTATAGTTTGTTTTAAAATCTTGGTCGGTTGTCACTAGCGAAAACCAATATTCTTTGTTTGCAGCCGAACTCAATAATTTGATTTGGTCGACTTTTATTTTTCCAAAATCCTGCTGCGGAACCAAGAAAATCTCTTCGGAACGAATATCTTTTAAAGGATAAATGGAATCCCATTTTTTATGAAAATCAGCATCGGACATGCCGCCATAGTACTCGGTTCCAATAGCGTCCATCCAAAGCTCCGAAAATCTTGATGTATATAGCATTCTTTCGCTTTCAACAGTATCTTTACCATCTTTTGGCGTGTTAAAATATTTTTCAATTTCGACTTTCAGCCAATTCTCTATTTTTGAAATATCTTCTGTACTCGTTTCGGTTTTTTGTTCATTCACAACCAGCTTTTCCTTTTCTTGTTTTGTGCACGAGAATAGGGAATATAGTATCAAAAAAAGTAAAGCGAAACCTTTCATCTAACAATTTTTGTAGTTTAAAACTGGAGTTCTCCCTTGGAATAAAGGATTGCAAGTTTACCAACTAAAGTTAGCGTTCCAAGCGCAATGAAAAGCCAACCGTATTTTTTGCTTGTTGCAAATCCTGGGTTTGTGGTCATTCTCAAAAAAACGCCGAATCCCAAAAGGATAATAGATAAGATAATTCCGAACATGATGTTTAATTAATAGGGTTGTAGTTCTATTTTTAGTTTTTTCTTCGTTTTATAATCTTCCCAAGTTCCGACAAGATTGGTGCCTTTTTCGTCCAAAATAATATTGGCTTTAGGAATCCAACGTGCATTTTCATCATCATGATAATCATCTTCAACCAAAGTAAAACGATGGTTTTCATACGTTCCTCGCCACTCAATCAGCTTTTTATGGGCATCATACCAATAGGTGATGGACATGGAATTATCATCAAAAATTTGATTTACCATAAGCGTAATCGGATATTTCCCATCAATCATCCCTTTATAAATGCGATACTGAAGATTAGGTTGTGTTACAGCAGTTTGGCTACCTGATAATAGATTTTTTGCATAATCGGTAAGATGTGGCGCCAATTTTTCTAATGGTATTTTGATTTCATACGAATCTAAATCATCGATACCACGCCTTGCATGATTCGAGCAGCGACCAGAAATGAGTACGAGTTGATTCTTTTCAATATAATAATCTACATAATCAATGCCTCGATATTCAATAGAGCCAAGGCATTCCTCATAAAGTTCAATTTGCTCATTCGTTGTTTCGTCTTGAGTTTCGGATTTTAAGTCTTTAATATACGCTGTAATTTCATTTCGAATTGACGAACGCATGATGGATTCTACATTTTTCACAGAACTACGTTTGATTAAATCTAATATGTTAATGTAGTTACCAGTTCGGATGTCAAAATTTTTCCACTGTTCAAAATTCTCGGGATACGCGCCAGAAGCCTCGCCCGAAAAATAAATACTTAGAATATTTTTAGGAGCTGCAAGCTTTTTCCACTCATAAAAATAAACGAAATTCGAATAGGAAGTGGTACCTGAACCAACGAGCTGAAACGGATCTTTTCGAGTATTTGGGATGTTTTCCAAATCGGATACCTGCAAATACAAGTTGATTTTATCCGCCGCTTTTTTATTGGTAGGTATACTCACAAAGGGATACACAGCATCGTCAGTTTTTGGTGGGAGATTGGTAACCACCACTTTGGTTTCTTGCGCAAAGAAGAAACTTACCCAAAAAGCAAAAAAAACGATGCTTATATTTTTCATTATTGACCTCTTAATTTGTTCAATTCTGAGATAACTTCGTGATGGCTCACGGTTTTGTCTTTGAAATAGGTTACAAAATGTTGTTTTTCTTCTTCGGTTGCACCGAATTGATTCAAAATATTGAACAAATGCATTTTCATATGTCCTTTTTGAATTCCCGTGGTTACTAAAGAACGTAATGCTCCGAAATTTTGAGCCAATCCCGAAACCGCCAAAATGCTCATCAATTCTTGCGCAGATGGTTTTCCAAGCAATGCCATCGAGAATTTTACTAAGGGATGAAGATTGGTTAAACCTCCCACAACACCTACTGAAATTGGCAAGTCAATCCAAAATCTGAAAATTCCATTGTCGGTTGTACAATGCGTTAATGAAGAGTATTTTCCACTTCTAGAAGCATACGCATGGGCGCAAGCTTCGGTTGCACGGAAATCATTTCCTGTAGCTATAACAACGGCATCTACACCATTCATAATTCCTTTGTTATGCGTTGTTGCACGATACGGTTCAATTTCCGCAATGCTTACGGCTTGTTTAAATTTCCAAGCAAATTCTTCATTAGAAATTCCGCTATCGTCTTTCAAATCGTCTATCGGACAAGAAACTTCGGCGCGAACAATACAATCAGGCGTATAATTCGACAAAATATTCATCACCACTTGTAAAGAATCTTTTTCTTCTTGTGTAAATTCTGTTTCGTTTGCAACTTCGTCTTTCAACGTTTTTCCAAACTGCTCCAAACACGAGTTAATGAAATTAGCACCCATCGAATCTTGCGTGTCAAAACTCGCTTTTAATTGGAAATAATTCGGCATCTCGTCCGTTTTATCAATCAAACGAATATTCAAAATTCCACCACCACGCTTTCTCATGTTTGCGGTGATGTCTTCGGTCGCTTCGAATAATCTTTTCTTCAATTTAAAATTGAAAAAATGCTGAAGTTTATGCGGTTCTACATTAAAAATAAAATGCGTGTGCCCTAATTTTTTGGTGTTGATGATGGTTGTTTTGAAACCTCCTTTGTCGATCCAAAATTTTGCAGCTTTAGAAGCCGCAGCAACCACCGAGCTTTCTTCCACAGCCATCGGTAATGCCAATAATTTTCCATCAATCAGAAAATTAGGCGCAATTCCGTACGGCATAAAGAAGTTGGAAATGGTATTTTCCGAAAATTCGTCGTGCAGTTTTTGTAAATCAGGGTCGTTGTTCCAATATTGTTGTAAGATTTTCTCGTATTCTTGATCGTTGTTTAGATATTCTTTGACGAGCCAATCTATTTTTCCTTGTTTTGTTAATTTTGAAAAACCTTCAATGGGTTGATGATTCATAATCTCTGTTTTGAAAGTCAAATATACACAATTAAAAGGTCAATTTTCTTTTTTAAAGCCACCGATGTGAAGGGATTATTTGTATTTTTAGACAAATCTTTTAGATGAAAAATGGGTTTTTACATTTAGCTTTATCAAGTTGCATCCTCGTCATTTCATGTTCGGAAAATTCGAAATCATCAACTTCCACCTCGATTGTGGAGGGAAAACATACTGGTGAAAATTCAAATTCTAGTACGAAAGAAAATTTAGTAAAAACTTCTCAAAATACGATTAAAAGCCGATTTTCTGCTCCAAAAGGATTTCATTGGATTGAAAGTGCACCCAATTCGTATGGCGATTTTATAGAAAATTTTAAGTTGCAGCCCTATGGAACACAAATTCTGAAATACGATGGAAACCCGATTTCCACACAACATTTGCATGACGGAGTTTTGGATATTGATATTGGAACGACGGACTTGCAGCAATGTGCTGATGCGATTATGAGACTTCGAGCGGAGTATTTGTGGAAGGAGAAAAAGGAAGATGAGATTCAATTTCACTTTACAAGCGGCGATTTGATGACGTGGACCGCCTACAAAAATGGAATTCGACCGATTGTCAATGGAAATAAGGTGAATATGCGTCAACAAGCGAATCCGGATGGTTCTTATGAGAATTTTAGAAAATATTTAGATTTAATTTTTACCTATTCTGGGACAATTTCTCTAAATAAGGAAACGCATCCAATAACGAAAAACGAAGATTTGAAAACAGGTGATATTCTCAACACGCCGGGAAGTCCAGGACACGTTGTTTTTATTGCTGGCGTTTGCGAAAATGAAAAAGGAGACCGACTTTACCTTTTGGGCGAAGGTTTTACACCGGCTCAATCCATTCATATTCTTAAAAATCCTTGGCGTCCATCACAAAGCCCTTGGTATTCATTGGAGGTGAACGAGTCAGAAACAAAAACGGCGAGATATTTATTTAAACCTACCAATTTTAGGAGGTTTTAAATCAACTTAATATAAAAAAAAACGGATGAATAGAAGAAATTTCTTAAAAAATGGAGCTTTGGCTGGTGCCGGATTGCTTTTGACAGAAAATATGTTTGCAAAACCTTTCTATTTCGAGAGTTTTCCAGTGGTGCGAACTCCTTTAGAAAAACGCCATTTTAAAAGCGAAGCCATAGAAAATGCCATTTCGGCTTTTCAGAAAAAAGTAAAAAATAAAGAATTGGCTTGGCTTTTTGAAAATTGTTTTCCAAATACTTTAGACACCACGGTTTACTATGAAGGAATTAATGGAAAACCAGATACCTATGTGATTACAGGGGATATTGATGCGATGTGGCTTCGGGATAGTTCGGCCCAAGTTTTTCCCTATTTACCTTTTACTAAAAAGGATGAAAAATTACATCAACTAATTGCGGGAGTCATTAATAAGCAAACAACTTTTATCCTAAAAGATCCCTATGCCAATGCTTTTTATAATGATGAAGCGAAAATTAGTGAATGGAAAGATTTGGATTTAACGGAGATGAAACCTGGTGTTCACGAGCGAAAATGGGAAATCGATTCGCTGTGTTACCCGATACGTTTGGCGTATCATTTTTGGAAAGAAACAGGCGATACAAAACCTTTTGATTCCAACTGGGTGAATGCTATTAAGTTAACATTGAAAACCTTCAAAGAACAACAACGGAAAGAAAATTTAGGACCGTATAAATTTCAAAGAAAAACAGCTTGGGCTACCGATGGTGTTGCGATGGGAGGTTATGGTTATCCAACAAAGCCTGTAGGTTTAATCAGTTCTATGTTTCGCCCAAGTGATGATGCAACGGTTTTTGGATTTTTAATTCCGTCCAACCTTTTTGCTATTGTTAGTTTGAAACAAGCTGCCGAAATGGTAAACGTCATTATAAAGGATGAGAGTTTAGCAAAAGAATTAAAAGATCTTGCTATCGAAGTTGAAAATGCAGTATCAAAATATGGAATTTACAATCATCCCGAATTTGGAAAAATATATGCGTTTGAAACCAACGGTTTTGGAAGTTATAATTTAATGGATGATGCTAATGTGCCGAGTTTACTGGCATTGCCGTATTTAGATGCTGTGAACTATGACGATCCCGTTTATCAAAATACGCGTAAGTTTATTTGGTCTGAAAACAACCCGTTCTTTTTTAAAGGAAGCGTAGCAGAGGGAATTGGTGGTCCGCACATTGGTTTGGATATGATTTGGCCAATGAGTATTATCATGAAGGCATTAACGACCAATAACAAAGAGGAGATAAAGTGGTGCATCCAAACCCTGCAGAAAACCCATGGCGGGACAGGCTTTATGCATGAGTCTTTTCATAAGAATAATGCAAAGAAATTTACTCGATCTTGGTTTGCGTGGACAAATACGCTTTTTGGCGAGTTGCTTTGGAAAACCTTTCAAGAAAATCCCGATTTATTAACGTAGAATTGCAATTCTAAGTATATTTGAAATCTTAAAAAAATAAAACAGAATGTCTGAATCGAAAAAAGAAATATTCGAAAAAGTTGAAGGGAAATTAGAGGAACAAGGTTTTTCCATCGTTTCAAAAGACGAAAATAGACCTTGGGGCGGCTTTTTTGTAATAGATGAAAAGCAAGCGCAAGATTTTGCAGACACCTATTTCGATGGAATTGATGTTGAAACCTTAAAAATTGGTGGAAAATTGAGCCCAAAAATTCTGTTGGTGGCTCCAGAAGCTCGCTTGAGTTGGCAGTATCACCACAGAAGAGCAGAAATCTGGCAAGTTGTTGATGGAAGTGTTGGTGTAAATCGAAGCAACACTGATGAAGAAGGTGAATTGAAAACCTATTTTCCTAAAGATCAAATTAAATTGGAAAAAGGCGAGCGCCACCGTTTGATAGGTTTAGAAGGTTGGGGTGTTGTTGCAGAGATTTGGCAACATACGGATGCATCTAATCCTTCGGATGAAGATGATATTGTTCGTGTGCAAGACGATTTCGGAAGATAGTAGCTGCCTTAAAAATACATAGAAACCACTTTTTCAATTTTGAAAACGTGGTTTTCTTTTTGTACCGATCTTTCAAAAAAATGAAAATATTTCGTTTTCTTACCATATGTCAATGAATCAAGGCATGGGATCAACCTAAATTTGTCCTATAAATACTAACAAATAAAAAAATAAAAATTATGGCAACTAAATGGTTATTAGACCCGACACATAGTGAAATTACATTCAAAGTAAAACACATGATGATTTCTAACGTAAAAGGAGAATTCAGAAACTTCAACGCAGAAATCGAATCAGATGATGATACGTTCCAAAATGCGAAAACTACAGCATATATCGATACGGACTCTATCTATACAAACAACGAAGATCGTGACAATCATTTAAGATCTGCAGATTTCTTCAATGTAGAGAATAATCCAAAAATTACTTTTGAAACGTCTTCTTTAAACGACGGAATCACTGGGAACCTAACAATTAACGGAATTACAAAGCCAGTTAATTTGGATGTAGAGTTCGGTGGAATCAATAAGGACCCATGGGGAAATACAAAAGCTGGTTTCTCTTTCTCAGGGAAAATCAACAGAAAAGATTTCGGATTAAACTGGAACTCGGCTCTAGAAACAGGAGGAGTTTTGGTTTCTGACGAAGTAAAAATTGCAGGTGAATTGCAGTTTGTAAAACAATAAGCATAAACTAATATGAAGGAAGTTTTATTGGGCTTCCTTCCTTTTTTCAATGAATTTACATCAATTAGAAAATATAGCAAACGGATTTTCTGGTTCGGACAAGATGCCGGTCGTTTTTATGGGACACGGTTCTCCGATGAACGCCATTGAAGAAAATGTGTTTGTAAAAGGATTTCGGGATGCGGCGAAAGATTTGCCCATTCCTAATGCTATTTTGTGTATTTCCGCGCATTGGTATACCGAAGGAACGTTCCTTACAGCAGGCGAAACCCAAAAAACCATTCATGATTTTTATGGTTTTCCCAAGGAACTTTTCGCGGTGGATTATCCTGCTAAAGGTGATCCCAAATTATCGCTGGAAACAGCAGAATTGCTTTTGCCTAACGAAGGTATTCTTAGCGAAAGTTGGGGACTCGATCACGGTGCGTGGTCGGTTTTGCGACATATGTATCCTGATGCGGATATTCCCGTGATTCAGATGAGTATTGATATGACGAAACCGGCGCAGTATCATTTTGATTTGGCGAATCGTTTGCAAAAACTTCGTGAAAAAGGCGTTCTTATTTTAGGAAGTGGAAACATCGTTCACAATCTTAGAATGGTTGATTGGAAGAATATTAACGTTGTTGGAGCGGGCTGGGATTGGGCGATTGAAGCTCGTGAGAAAACCAATCAATGGTTGATGGATGGTGATTTTGAACGTTTAATTCAATATCAAAATCAAGGAACGGAAATTCAGTACGCGATACCTACTCCGGATCACTTTCTTCCGCTGATGTACACTTTAGGTTTGAAAACGAAAACCGACGATCTTCAACTCTTTAATGACGAATTGATCGGTGGAAGTTTGAGTATGACTTCCGTGAAAATAGGTTAATCAATTTTAAAATATACATAAAAAAGCTCTGGGTTTTCCAGAGCTTTTTGCCTCTCTACAAGGCGATAACAAATTAAATATGATGAAAAAATACGTTAATCTTGATTCACTTTCCAATTCATGTTTTTTGCAAAAGTTAGTGCTTCTGCAGATGGACGTTCATTTCCATCAGCGCCATTGCCGATACTAATTTCGCCCGACGTTTTTGTATTTCTGTTCGGAAGTGATTTTAGAACCTTATCCAAATCTTCGGTTTTGAATTTATTTTCACCCAAATCCAAGAATTCCAAATTGGTGTTTTTTGAAATATCCAACGAGGACAGTTTGTTGTTTTCCAGCATTAGATTTTCTAAACCAATTGCATTTTGAACATCCAATTGCTTTAATGCTCGTTTTTCTAAATTCAATGTTGTAATACTTTTTCCAGAATTTGCATAGATTTTAACGAGTTGACGAACCAAATTTCCTTTAATAATTTCACCATTCGGATTACTTATTGGGTATGTCATTTTTTGATAATCGCCCCAATCTACCGTGATATTTTGAGAACTTTTCAGCCAAAATGAAAATTCTGTTGCTGTAGATTCGTTGGTTACAAAAGAGATTTTCGGAATGTTTGGATTTTCAGGATCGTACGAATTTTCTTCAATATTAACGTCATCATTGTTTTCACATGACATCATCATCGAACTTACGCCAAATGCTACTAAAAAAGCAAAGAATAAACGAAATATTTTCATTGTTTATGGGTTGTTTGTAGTAGTAAATTTACGAAATATAGTATTTCATAATCCGAAACTGACTTATATCAGAATTATTTTGTAATCTTGTATCACTATAAAATTAGTTATTAAAATATGAACCGATTTTTACTTTTTATCGCTTCCTTTTTGTGTTGTATTTGGGCTCATGCTCAGGTGATTCAAGGAAAAACAATGACTGAAAATGGAAATCCATTAAGTCAAGTCCAGGTTTATGTTGATGGATCAAAAATCAGTACGATTTCGGATGCTCAAGGTCGATTTTCTATCGATGTAAAAGGCGTTAGCAATGCAAATCTTGTTTTTCAAAAAGAGGCTTACGAAACGAAAATTGAAAGTGTAAAATCCATGGCTGGAAAAGAGAACGAAATTCGGTTGTTGAAGTTTCAGGAAATTGAAGAAGTTCGAATTATTCCCTATACCGAAGAGGCTTACAAGAGATATATTAACTATTTCCTCAATGAATTTTTAGGAATGGATCAAGCAAACGTTAAATTGAAAAACCCTCGAAGCTTGAAATTCTCTTACGATAAAAAGACGAAATTTCTGAAAGTGAAAGCCAAAGAGCCTTTGATTATTGAAAATAAAAAATTGGGTTATACCGTTCAATACGATTTGATGTCCTTTGAGACTGATTTTAATCAGCGTTTGGTTAGTTTTTACGGAACTTCATTTT
This sequence comes from Kaistella sp. CFF1-2, assembly GCF_059509915.1. Taxonomy (NCBI): domain Bacteria; kingdom Pseudomonadati; phylum Bacteroidota; class Flavobacteriia; order Flavobacteriales; family Weeksellaceae; genus Kaistella; species Kaistella sp. CFF1-2. Next base: position 1,100,908 of record NZ_JCAKLF010000001.1, on the reverse strand, counting down.
TCAAAGAACATAAAGCCACTAAGGAATTGAAAGTCAATCGCATGAATGCGTTTTTAGGAAGCTTGCAACATTTCATTCGCTCCGTAGTTGAAAATAAAGTAGAAGTAGAAGGCTTTTGGGTGAATTACATCATCCGAATGCCGAATCCAAAATATCCAACGGCAAGTGAATTGGCCGAATTAAAAGCGTTTCAAGAAGAAGCGAAACTTCAGAAAAACCTTTTGGTTCCTCAGCATATTATGGATATCAGCCGTAAAAAGTCGGGGAACTCGGAGTTTGTTCAAGGATTAACAAAAACCAAGCTTCCTGAAAGTGAATATACGAAGAGAGTGGGCAAAGATTTGTATCTCACGGTAAAAGACATTCTTCAAGTGAATTACAAAAAGTTCCCATATTCCATCGAGAAAGGAAAAATAAAAAAGTCTGAACTTTCGATGGCTCAGACTTCTAATTTATACCTTGATGGTGAGGCTTTCTTGCTTTTTCCAGATGGAAATACGTCGGATCCTAATCTCTTGCTTTCGGACGGCGATTTTGTAAAAAATAAAGTAGGCGAGATGCTTCCCTTAGATTACAAACTCGGAGATTAATTTCGTGATCAATTTAAATTAAGTAAATAAGAAAGAATCTCGATACGAAAATTACGGATTAACTTTAAATTTTCTTGCACGGATAAGGTCTGCAATTGCTAGCATGTCTTCACCAATTAATCGATCGTCTTCTAATTTTGGAACGACAGAACGGATGAGATTGAAATTTTCTTCGATTATTGGTGAACATTTTGCAGGTCTTCGGAATTCTAATCCTTGCGCGGCATACATTAATTCCACCGCTAAAATATTCACTAAATTATCCAAAACTTGATTGAATTTTCGTCCCGAAATACTTCCCATAGACACGTGATCTTCTTGTCCTAAACTTGTTGGAATGGAATCAGCTGATGCTGGGAAACAAAGCGTTTTGTTTTCGGTAACCAAAGCTGCAGACGTATATTGAGGAATCATAAATCCAGAATTCAAACCAGAGCTTTCCGTTAATAATCTTGGTAAACCAAACTTGCCTTCCAACAAAAGATAGCTTCGTCTGTCTGAAATATTTCCTAATTCGGCTGCGGCTAATGTTCCATAATCTAAAGCCATCGCAAGCAATTGTCCGTGGAAATTCCCTCCAGAAATGGATTCTTCAGCGCTTAAAACAATTGGATTATCGGTTACAGAATTTAATTCGGTTTCCGTAAGTTGTTTTAAATGTTCGAATGCATTTCGACTCGCTCCATGAACTTGCGGTACACAACGCATAGAGTACGGATCTTGTACTCGACTGCAATCTACATGAGAATTCAAATTTTCAGAATCGGAAAGCAACCAACGCATACGCTCAGCCACTTTTCTACTTCCATCAAACGGACGAATATCGTGAAGTTCTTTCTTGAATGGACTTGCAGAGCCTTGATAGGCTTCAATACTCATAGCAGCGGTAAGGTCCGCCAAATCTAACAAATACGCCATTTTATCTAAACCTTGCATTGCATGAGAAAGAATAAACTGCGTTCCATTGATTAATCCCAAACCTTCTTTCGGGCCTAAAGTTAAAGGCTCCAATTGATGTTTTTTTAATACAGAAGCCGCGTCAGAAATGGTGTCATTTTCCCAAACTTTTCCTAATCCTAATAACGGTAAAACCAAATGCGAAAGCGGAGCCAAATCTCCCGAAGCGCCCACCGAACCTTGTTCTGGAACAACGGGAATAATATCTTTTTCCACCATCGTTATTAAACGCTCAATCATGTTTAATGAAACGCCCGAAAATCCTTTAGATAAAGCATGGATTTTCGAAATCATCATCATTTTTGAAAGATCTTTACTGATCGGTTTTCCAACACCTACGGAATGCGAAATAATCAAATTATGTTGCAGTTGAGCTGTTTCTTCATCAGAAATTTTCGTATCACAAAGCGGTCCGAAACCGGTGTTAATACCATAAACCGTACGGTCTGAAGCCACAATTTCGGCTACATTTTTTTGAGATTGGGTGATTTTTGCTTTGGCTTCATCATTCAGGATAATTTGTTCTTTACCCTGATTAATGTTGATAATATCTTGAATTTCTAACTGGTCAATCCCAAAATTTTTCATAATTTTTCTACTAAATAAGTTGTAGTAAATATCGTGATTTTCTCGCTCATGCCAAATCTTTGGTTTAAGTTCGTAGGAAAGTCGTTCTTTTTAGAGATAATTGTACCTTTGTTTATATGAATTCAAATTTGGAGCTTCAGCTAAAAACGTTACCCTCAGAGCCGGGAGTTTATCGCTATTTCGATAAAAATGAACAGCTTTTGTATGTTGGGAAGGCTAAAAATTTGAAGAAACGGGTTTTGTCGTATTTCAACAAAAACTTGCCTGGTTATCGAACTCGAATTATGGTGAAAAAAATTCACCGTCTCGAAACCACGATTGTTCCTAGTGAATACGATGCTTTGCTGTTGGAAAATAACTTGATAAAAGAGCATAATCCGTATTACAACGTGATGCTCAAGGATGACAAAACCTATCCTTGGATTTGCATCAAAAACGAAGATTTTCCACGAATTTTTCTGACGCGAACTCGAATTAAAGATGGTTCTGAGTATTTTGGACCCTACGCAAAAGTTCGTCCTGCTCGCGTTTTATTGGATACGATTAAGCAGTTGTATAAAATTCGATCTTGTAATCTCAATCTCGATCCTGAAAAAATCGAAGAAGGCAAATTTAAAGTGTGTTTGGAGTTTCATATTAAGAATTGCAAAGGGCCTTGTGAGGGTTTTGAAACCAAAGAATCTTACGATAAAAAAATCGATGCGATTCGCGGAATCGTCAAAGGAGATTTCCGACTGGCGCGAAATTATTTGGTGGAAGAAATGACCACTTTTGCTGAGAATTTAGAGTTTGAAAATGCGCAAATGGTCAAAGAACGTTTGGATGTTTTAGAAGATTATCAAGCGCGAAATACGGTTGTTAATCCGAATATTGATGATGTTGATGTTTTTGGAATGACCAGTGATGAAACCGCCGCGTATTTGAATTATTTTAAAATTCGAAACGGAAATATCATCCAGAGTTTTACCACAGAAATCAAGAAAATTATTGATGAGTCGGATGAGGATATTATGGAAGAAGCGTTGATTGAAATTAGGCAAAAATTCAATTCCGATTCCAAAGAAATCTTGCTGCCATTCCATCTTTCGGTAGAAATTCCGAATGTAAAATTAATTGTTCCTAAAGTCGGTGATAAAAAGAGAATTGTAGAGCTTTCCGAGAAAAATGCGAAGGAATATCGCATTGAAAAGTTGAAACAAGTTCAAATTGTTGATCCCGAGCGACACACCAATCGGATTATGGCTGAAATGCAATCGCTGTTGCGAATGCCTGTTGAGCCTCGTCATATTGAAGGTTTTGATAATTCTAATATTCAAGGAACCAATCCTGTTTCAGCTTGTGTGGTGTTTAAAGATGGAAAACCAAGTAAAGCCGATTATCGTATTTTTCATCCCAAAACGGTTGAAGGTGCGAACGATTTTGCAACGATGGAAGAAGTGATTTATCGCCGCTATAAACGCTTATTGGATGAAGGTGAACCGTTGCCACAATTAATTTTGATTGATGGAGGAAAAGGCCAACTTTCTTCGGCGGTAAAAAGTCTGAAGTTGTTAGGTTTGTACGGAAAAATTACGATTATCGGCATCGCAAAACGCTTGGAAGAATTGTATTTTCCGGAAGATCCGATTCCATTGTATTTGGATAAAAAATCAGAGACTCTCAAGATTTTGCAACGTGTTCGTGATGAAGCGCATCGCTTTGGCGTTCGACACCATCGCACACGACGAAAAAATTCTACCATTCAATCGGAGTTGGAAGAGATTCCGGGTGTTGGTCCGAAATCGATCGAAATGCTTTTAAAGAAATTAAAATCTGTAAAACGCGTTCGAGAATCCAGCGTTGAAACCTTAGAAGAAATTTTAGGAAAAAGTAAAGCCCAATTGGTTTGGGCCTACTTTAATTCATAAAAAAACTCGGAACTAGATTCCGAGTTTTTGTTTATTTCTGTTTTAACACAAGATTCTGTGTTTTTCCACTCGCATCCGTCGTTTCAATAACCAAATTTCCACTTTCTAAATATCCAAATGTTGATGTTCCATCACCCATTTGAACTCGGAAAACATCGGCTTTTGATGTATTTTTAAAAGTTGCAAAAGGAACGTTACTATCGTTGCTTACCAAAATGAATTGATCGCTTCCTAATTGAACTTTCTGATATTCTTTATTTCCAAAAGTATACGCTTGAACGCCTGGTGCTGTTGTTGATTTCACAGTCGTTGTATTGCTTTGGCTTTGAGCAACCGGAGCCGTTGTTTCTCTAATTTTTTCGGGTTGTTGCGTAACCGTTTTTGCAGGAGTTAACGGAGTTGCAGCAATCATTACTTTCGGTTGATTGGCTTCATTTGGGTTAGATGACGGCATTTCTTTCATCGAAATTCGTAATGCATCTGGAAAGCCTTTGTCAAAATCTTTGATCATCGAAGTTCCTTTATTTTCCCCAAGAACTCGGTTCTGGCAATCGGTAAAACGAACCGTCACACGATTACGCATCATGTTCGAATTGTCCAAAATCTCCGCTTTCGCAACACTGCATGGGTTGGATGCCAAGAGTTCTGGCAAAACACCATTTTCATCTTGAATAACAATGTATTGTCTCGACGTTAGTTGCGCTTTCAATAATTGAGGAAGTTTATAATCACCCTTCGGAAATTCTTTTGAAGATGGCGTAATGTAAACGTATTTGTAATCGGAAACACTTTGAGCTGACAAAGCAATTGTTGCTAAAATTCCGATTAATGAAGTTAATTTTTTCATTGGATATATGCTATTTAATTTCTGAATTTACCCATGTCCAAACGTAAAGAGAAGAAGTTCGAATAGAAATTAGAACCTCCAATTCCGGAGTTGGTAATGGCGTAATCCAAAGTTAGTCCTTTATACTGAATTCCGATTCCAGCACTAGGCTGGAAGGAAACTTTTCTTTTTAGATCCTCAATATCGGTAATATTTTGAAATCGATTAACTCCTAAACGAACAAATATTAAATCTTGAAATTTTAATTCGGCTCCTGCATACGGCGAAATACTTGCAAAATCCGTTGAAATTAAAGCTGCCGTTTTTGCAAAATCAACATTAATTCCCGCTTCAGGAAGTAATTCTAAATCACGATTAAGTTCAAAATTTTTACTAACACCAAAATTCAATTTTGGCATGGTTAATTCCATTTTATCTTTTGGTGCTGGATTGAATTCTTCTCCGTTAACCACCGTTGATAGCTTTTCCTGATTCACTTTCCAGAAGTTCACGGTCGTCGTGATGTCACGAATCATACCACCAATTTTCCAATTACTTTCCGTGGTGTAAATTCCACCCAAATCAAATCCAAAACCGAAACCGCTTGCAAATTTCCCCACATTTCGATAAACCAATTTTGCGTTAACTCCTAAACTAATTTTTTGATTTCCACCGGGATGGAAACCATAAGAAATAATTCCTGCATAATCCGCTTGGGAGAATTTCGATATTTTATCATAATCGATATTTCCTTCACTATCAATCATTTGCGTTGTATTGAGAATGTTGTCAATTCCCAATCGAACAACAGAGATTCCTAAAACGCCTCCTTCGTTATCCAAAGGCTTGGCAAAGGCTATATAATCGTACTTTGCAATAGATTCAAAATATTCTGCGTGCATTGCCGCACCTTGCCAATCTCGTTCTACACCCGTTAATCCTGCGGGATTCCACATCGGGGCATATACGTCATCTTGATTGCTAATTACGGCTCCGCCCATGGCTAATCCACGAGCACCAGCACCAATATTGAGAAACTCATTAGAGTATTTACGCACAATTTGTGCGTTATAAAAAGTAGTGATGCAAAGAAGGAAAAAAAGTATCTTTTTTTTCATGAATTTAATTTTCAATCGGTGTTTTCACTTTCTTCTTTGTTTTGAAATAGCCATTTGCAAAGATGGATAAAATCATTACTAATGAAGCTCCGTAGAAAACGGGGGTCATGTGTTCTGACGCTCCAAAGATAAAAAACGCCAAGATAATCCCATACACCGGTTCTAAATTTACCGTTAAAATTAAAGTAAACGGTGAAATATATTTCATCAAATTAACGCTTTCAAGCATTGGGTATGCGGTAAAAACACTTGCCAACAAGACTATTAACGCTAAATCTTTCCAACTTATTTCATGGAATTCAACAATTTTTCCTGTTGCTGCAAAAAACAACGAAATAATCAGCCAACCACCAAAAATTTCATAGAAAATGATATTTGATGATGAGGTTTTTCCATAAATTTTCCCATTCAAAACGGAGAAAATAGTTCCGAAAAGGGCGCAGAAAACCCCAGCAATAATTCCTTCTTTATAGCTCATTTCAGCTTTGAAAATAAAGGAAATACAGATGACAATGATAATTCCAATGATGATTTCAACAGGATCAATCTTCCGTTTAAAAATGAGTGGCTCCAAAACCGACGCAAAAAGCGTTGAAAGCGATAAGCAAGAAAGTGCTATCGAAACGTTGGAAACCTTAATGGAATAGAAAAATAAAAGCCAATGCGCGCCCATAAAGGCACCAATTCCGAATAATTGCAAAAGAAGTTTCTTAGAAATCTTTAGTGACTGTTTTAAAATAAATCGATTGAAAATATACAGAAAAAGTGCTGCAAAAAGCATTCTGTAGAAAACCAATTTGTAAGCGTCTGTTTGGATAAGTTTACCCAAAATTGCCGTAAATCCCCAAAGGAAAACGATTAAATGAAGTCGGAAAATAGCTGATTTGAACATAATTGAAACTTAATGCAAAACTATCATTTATATTATAATAAATCGCTCCATTTTTCGAGGAAAAAGGCGCAAAATTTTATCTTTGCATAAAATCTTTCAGTATGCAGTTGATACAAGTTGGGCTTTGCGCTTTTGGAATGAGTGGACGTGTTTTTCATGCGCCGTTTTTTAAGGAACATCCGGGATTTCATTTAGCTGGAATTGTTGAGCGTTCCAAAAATGATTCGCAAGAAAAATATTCGGATTCTACGATTTATCGAAGTGTTGAAGAGCTTCTTGCCAATCCTGATATTGAATTGGTTGTGGTGAATACGCCCGTTCAAACCCATTTTGAGTATTGCAAAATGGCAATCGAAGCGGGGAAAAACGTTATTGTTGAAAAACCTTTTACTGTAAATTCTGCCGAAGCAAAGGAATTGGTTGCTTTAGCGGAAGCAAAAGGTGTTTTTCTGAGTGTTTTTCAGAATCGTCGCTTTGATCGAGATTTTCTGCAAGTGGAATCTGTTTTAAAGGAAGGTATTTTAGGCGAAATCAAGGAAGTTGAAATTCGTTTTGATCGTTTTCGAACCCATGCAGGATCCAAAATTCACAAAGAAGATCCGAATCTTCCGGGTTCTGGTGCTTTGCACGATTTGGGAACGCATATAATTGATCAAGCGGTCGTTTTATTTGGAAAACCGAATTCTGTTTTTGCCGATGTTTTTTCGATGAAGGGAAAAGCGTATGCTAACGATTATTTTGAAATTTTATTAGCGTATTCCGATGAAAAACGAGTGCGTTTGAAAGCGTCGGTTTTTGCAAAAGAAGATCACGATGCCTATAAACTTTTTGGTTCCAAAGGTTGTTTCCTTCAGGAACGATCGGATGATCAGGAAAATGAATTGGTAGCAGGAGCAATTCCTACATTTAATGAAGAATGGACAATTCCATTAACCAAATCAGACGGAATTCTTAATGTTGTTTTAGAGGATGGAAACGAAATTCGAAACGAATTGACCAGTTCGCCCGGAAATTACATGCATTACTTCCAAGAAATTTATGAGCATATTGTTTTTGGAAAAGCGTTACCATCACAAGCTTCCGAGATTGTAGTCAATATGGAACTAGTGGATGCTGCTTTGCAAAGTTCAAGCGAAAAAAGATGGATTCCGTTTAGTTAAATTTATTCTTCGTTCAGTTCGAGCCAACGCATTTCGTGGTTTTCTAACTTCTCAGAAATTTTTTCTAAATCAGCAGAAAGCTTGGCGATTTTCTCGTAATCACTTTCGTTGTTCAGAAGTTCAAGGATGGTATTTCGTTTCTTTTCGAACTCGGGCATTTCTTTCTCAATCGTTTCCAATTCGCGCTGTTCCTTATATGAACGTTTCTTTTTAGGAGCAGCTTTTTGAGTTGGAGTTGCTTCTTTTATTTCAGGCTCTGAAACTTTAACTTCAACAGCTTTTTTCTCGTCGGTTTGTTTCTTCTTCCATTCGCGATATTCGGAGAAATTCCCTGTATAGTTTTTAATTTTCCCTTCGCCTTCAAACGCCAAAACATGATCAACAATACGATCCATGAAATAACGATCGTGCGAAACAATAATGAGTGAACCTTGGAAATTCAGCAAAAAGTTTTCTAAAACCGTTAATGTCGGAAGGTCAAGATCGTTTGTTGGTTCATCAAAAATCAAGAAGTTTGGATTCTGATACAACACGTACATCAAATGCAAACGACGTTTTTCGCCCCCTGAAAGTTTCGAAATTGGTGAATATTGCGTTTGATCATCAAATAAAAACAAACGTAAAAACTGCGATGCCGAAATGGTTCTTCCATTGGCTAATGGGAAGTTTTCAGAGATTTCACGGATAAAATCAATGACACGTTCGTCTTCTTTATATTGCAAACCTTTTTGCGAAAAATACCCGAATTTTATCGTTTCTCCCGTTTCAATTTCTCCCGCATCTTTCGCTTCTAAACCTTGAATAATATTCAGTAAAGTAGATTTTCCAGCGCCATTTTTACCGACAATTCCTACTTTCTCACCACGTTGAAATTGATACGAAAAATCTTTTAGTAAAAGGTTGTCACCAAAACTTTTATCAATATTTCGAAGTTCAAGAATCTTTTTTCCAAGACGCTTCATTTCGAAATCCAATTCCAAAGCATCTTTTTTGGTATTGGTTTTTGCGACTTTTTCTGTTTCGTAAAACGCATCGATTCTCGATTTTGACTTAGTTGTTCGTGCTTTGGGTTGGCGACGCATCCATTCTAATTCCTTGCGATACAAATTATTCGCTTTGTCAATCGTCGAATTGAGGTTTTCTTCGCGAATCATTTTATTTTCCAAATAGGTCGCGTAACTTCCTTGGTGAACGTAAAGATTTTGATCTTCCATTTCCCAAACGATGTCACAAACGGAATCCAAGAAATAACGGTCGTGCGTTACGAGCAACAAAGTGATTTTTGCTTTACTCAGATAGTTTTCTAGCCATTCTACCATTTCCACATCGAGGTGGTTGGTGGGTTCGTCCATGATTAACAAGGTGTGGCGATGTTCGGCACGCGTTTCTGTTAAAAGCTTCGCAAGAGCCACTCTTTTGATTTGACCACCGGAAAGGGTTCCCATCTTTGCTTGTAAATTGGTGATTTTTAACTGAGATAAAATTTGTTTCATCTCATTTTCCAGATCCCAAGCTTTTTGAAGTTCCATTGCTGCGATCGCATCTTCCATTTCCTTCGTGTCTTGGGAAATCAACGAATGGTGGTATTGTTTCAACGCTAAAATCGGTGGCGAATCCAAAGTCATCATGAACTCGTCAATCGTTAAATTCGATTCGAAATCGATTTCCTGATCAAATAAAACAACTTGAATGTCTTTATTAATGGTTACGTCGCCTTCATCTGCAATTTCTTTTCCCATCAAAATCTTTAAAAGCGTTGATTTTCCGCTTCCGTTTTTGGCAACGATGGCAATTTTGTCTCCTTCATTAATATTAAAACTAATGTTTTTGAAAAGAGATTTTAAACCATACGATTTAGATAGATTTTCTGCAGCAACGTAATTCATTCCTAAAAAATTTAGCGGCAAAAATACGAAAAACAAATTCCTTTCAGAAAAGGAACGTAAGAACTTCTAAAAGAAAAATTGAAGAATTAATCAATCGTCAAGCCTTTCAACGACCAAAGTCCACCGTTATACACATTAAGATCTACTTTGGTGTTGATGCCGTGAACGATTCCTTTTTCCGAAAACTGCCAGAACTTCCAAGGATCTTTATCGGAAGGAATAAGCACGTCATTATAATTGGCTAGCCAAATAGGATAATCATCAAACTCACCTCGTAAATGATCTTTATAAAAATAGTAGTAGGTGTAGATTATAGGTTTGGTTCCGTATTTTTCTTCCATAATTTTGCACCAAACTTTAAGATCGGCGATAAGTTGCTCGTTCGACTTTCGTCGCGGTGCTTTTTCAATATCCAAAACAGGTGGCAGATCGCCACTTTCTAATTGGACATTATCAAGAAAATTATTGGCTTGCTGAATCGGATCTTCGTCTGGACGATAAAAATGATAGGCTCCACGAATCTTTTCGTGTTTTTTGGCCAATTCCCAAAACTCATCAAAATGTTTATCTGAACTCGAATTTCCCATCGTGGCTCGCAATACAACAAAGTCAATAGGAATGGCGCCATTAGCGATGGAAAGACTGTCCCATTGAATGTCTTCCTTGCGTTGGTAATGGGAAATGTCGATTCCAAACGTTTTATCATTGTATTCCTGAATAATATTTTTGATTCGATTGGTTTCGTATTCGTTGTTTTTCAGTTTTTTATGCTCGAATTTTTTAAAATACATCGCATAATAGAACGTAATTTTCTCTTTTAGGTAGTAACCTGTTCCAAGCAAAGCAATGGCAAGTATGGTCAAAAGAATAACGCGGCGCAAAAGATAATTTTTGCGGCGATTGAGATGCCTTTTTCGGGTGGTTTTCTTTTTAGATCGAGTCGTTTTCTGTGCCATTCGTTTGCAAAAGTAAATATTCATCTTTAGAATTAGCGATTTTATTTTTTTGGCTTTCGTGAGGATTGGTTTTAAAAACCTTAATTTTGCAAAAAACTTCGTATGCGTGATAAAATTGTTGTTATTGGTGGCGGATTTGCAGGGCTTAGTTTTGCTAGAAAACTGAGTGGGAAGAGTGGTCAGAAGGTGGTTCTTATTGATCGGGTTAATCATCATATGTTTCAGCCGTTATTTTATCAAGTTGCTAGCGGAAGGATAGAGCCTTCTAATATTTCGTTTCCGTTTCGTAAGATTTTTCAACGTTCAAGGAATGTTCAGTTCCGCATGTCGGAGGTAGAGCGCATTATTCCTGACGAAAATAAAATTGTGACTTCGGACGCCGTTTTTTCCTATGATAAATTGGTGATCGCCACAGGTTGTAAAACCAATTTTTTTGGAAATGAAAAAATGGAACGTCTTACCTACGGGATGAAAAATACCCAAGAAGCGATTAGTATTCGAAACCAAATATTATTGACTTTTGAAAAGTTGATTATCGAAAAGTCACGAAGCGACGATGGAAATTGGAATATCGTTATCGTTGGTAGTGGTCCTACGGGAGTAGAATTGGCGGGCGCTTTCGCCGAAATGAAGAAAGAAGTGCTTCCAAGAGACTATCCGCATATGAATTTTGATCATCTGAAGATTATTTTGGTATCAGCTACCGAAAAACCTTTGGATGTGATGAGTAAAGAAGCTCAAAATCAATCTGAAAAGTATCTGAAAGACTTAGGTGTTGATTTTTGGAGCGGCGAACGTGTTGTAGATTACGATGGCGATGTTGTTTCCATGCAAAGTGGGAAAGTGGTAGCGAGTAACAACGTGATTTGGGCCGCTGGAGTTACGGGAAATGTCATTGAAGGTTTGGGTGAAGATAAAATGGTTCGAAATCGTTTCATCGTCGATCGTTTTAATAAAATTAAAGGTTACGAATCAATTTATGCGATTGGTGATATTGCCTATATGGAAACGCCAAAATATCCAACGGGTCATCCGCAAGTCGCGAATGTAGCTTTAAATCAAGGTGCGAATTTGGCAAAAAACTTCCTTAAAAAATCGGAATCTGATTGGAAGGAATACGAATATAAAGATATGGGATCGATGGCCACCATCGGGAAACATAAAGCCGTTGTTGATCTTCCAAAATGGAAGTTCCAAGGAACTTTTGCGTGGTATTTTTGGATGTTTCTACATTTGATGCTCATCTTAACGGTTCGAAATAAATTGGCGATATTCTTCAATTGGATGTGGAGTTATTTTAACAAAGATTCCTCACTACGATTGATTATTTTGCCTACAATAACAAATAAAACGGAACAATGAGAATAGATATAATTAGTGTTTTGCCCGAGTTAATGGAAAGTCCATTTCAGGCTTCAATCTTAAAACGAGCGATGAATAAAGGTCTTGCCGAAGTTCATTTTCATCAATTGCGTGATTGGAGTGTGGGAAAACACAAGCAAATTGACGACGAGCCTTATGGTGGCGGAGCCGGAATGGTGATGATGGTAGAGCCGTTGGATAAATGTATTTCCGAATTGAAAACGGAACGAACTTACGACGAGATTATTTATTTGACTCCCGAAGGGAAAACGTTGAATCAGAAAATCGCTAACACCTTTTCTATCAAAGAAAATTTGATGATTATTTGTGGACATTACAAAGGAATTGATCAGCGCGTTCGAGATTTGCATGTGACTTTCGAACTTTCAATCGGGGATTATGTACTTACGGGAGGCGAGTTGGCGGCTTGCGTTCTTGCCGATTCGGTTATTCGTTTGCTTCCTGGAGTATTGAATGACGAGCAAAGTGCTTTGACAGATAGTTTTCAAGACGATTTATTGTCACCACCTATTTACACAAGACCTGATGAATACAAAGGTTTGCGAGTTCCTGATGTTTTGTTGAGTGGAAATTTCGGTAAAATTGAAGAATGGCGTCATGATGAAGCGGTTCGAATTACAAAAGAACGTAGACCAGATTTGCTTGAAGATCATTTTTAGATAAAGCAAAATCCACTTCCTAGGAAGTGGATTTTTTTATTCTTTGTCATTCAGAACGGAACAAAGTGGAGTGATGAATCTCTTTACAAATTTGAGATTCCTCCTCGTCGGAATGACAATTGTAAAAATTATTTCACAATAACTTTAGCCACAGCGGCTCCGTTATCGGATTTGAGTTGAATTAAATAAACGCCGCTTTTAATTCCTGAAATTCGAAGCGATTCTTGACTCTCCGAAGATTTCGCTTTTTGAGAGTGAATCAACTTTCCAGAAAGGTCATACACATAAATTGTTGCGTTTTTTGCTTTCTTGTATTGGATTTTAATTTCGGATTTTGAAGCTGGATTTTCCAAAATTTGCAATTGCGCTGCATTCGAATTGGAAAAATCCGAAGTTCCTAAATTAGAAGCTTGCGCATCACCTAGAATTCTAAATTCTCCAGGTTGCAGTAAAACAGGAGTCGTTGCTGTTGCAAAACTGATCACGTTATTTCCGTTCATCAAATCGTACCAATTTCCTGCAAAAGGAAGTTCTGGATTTACATTTTGAGGTGTTGTTGTGTAATTGGCGAAAATAGCTACATTTTTCACTTTTCCTGCGGCTAAAGCTGGATTAGAAATGTGAATTTTAGGCATCAAATCACCTGATTTTACTTGGAAGGTTTTTGATTCGAAAACTTCATTCGCGTTTTTCAAAGTCAAAACTTTTGCCCATGTATCGTAAATGGCTTTTCTTGGCGGATTAACATCATAACCTAGTGTAAAAGCAACAGGTTTTGAAGAGGTTCTACAGCCTGAATCGTTCGTTCCATCAGGACATTGATTAATACTGAAATCATATCCTAATTCTCCAAACTGCCAGATCATTTTTGGTCCTGGAACCGCCAATAGAATAGCGCCAATTCCTTTCATTCGATCCAAAGCGGTGTTTAAATCTTTGATGTTGTAACCCCCATCCGTTTTTCCATATTGAAGGTTTTTGTACATCAAACGTTCTTCGTCATGACTTTCACCATAAGCCATATTTCGCATTTCTGTGAAACCGTGTGTCGTGTAATTTACACGATCAATATTGCTGCTCGGAGCCCAAGACATCGTTGTTTCGTTATATGGATTCACCAAATTATTCCACATCATGACCCCTTTTCCTTCGGCAGCTTTGTAGTTTGCCCATTCTTGCTCTTCCTGATCACCACCCAAATGCTCAAAAATAACATACGATGATGGATCTTGATTCCATTGATAATCGGCATATTGTTTCAAGATAGCAACTCGATCTGCTTGGTATGCTCCTGTACAATTTTCATCTGATGGCGAACAGTTTTGCGTAAATCCTTTGGTAAGATCCCAGCGGAATCCATCAACTTTGTACTCTTTCATCCAATGTTCTACGACGCGTTTTACGTAGTATTTGGTTTCGTCTTTAGAATGATTGAAATCTTCAAAAACACTGTATGCATGCTTTGCCGTCGTGTTAAAGAATGGATTCGTTGCAGATGGTGGTCCATATCCAGACGGATTGGTATTCCACATTCGTACTAGTGGATTTCTTTGCGTAGCATGGTTTAGTGCAATGTCCAAGATCACCGCTATTCCATTTTGATGACAGATGTCTACAAATTCTTTGAATTTATCGGCGGTTCCGTAAGCTTTGTCAATGGCGTAATGAAATGATGGGTTGTAACCCCAAGAGTCATTTCCTTCAAATTCCATAATCGGCATTAATTCAATGGCATTGATTCCTAATCCTTTTAAATAAGGGATTTTATCAATGGTTGATTGCCATGTTCTGCCTTCCGTAAAGTCACGAACAAGAAGTTCGTAAACTGTTAGTTTTTCCTTTGCAGGCTTGGTGAAGTTGGCCACTTTCCAAGGATAATTTGGCATTCCGGTTTGAATTACCGATACATCAAAACTTTGTCCAGCTGGATAAGCGGGTTTGTTTGGATACGTTGAAGGCGAAATCCATTGATCATCATCCGGTGATAAAATCAACGGAGAATAGGGGTCTGCTACAACAATTTTATCACTTGTTTTGTACTGAAAAGTATAGACTTGTTGAGGTGTAAGGCCAGTAATTTCTTTCCAAAATAAATTAGGATTGCTACTATCTACATTCATCAAAGAACTTGAATTGTCTTGCCATCCATTAAAACTTCCAATCACATAAGCGAAATCTTTTCCAGGTGCATACAAAGCTAAACCAACTTTGGTTGGATCATTCGGGTCGTACGAAATTCCTTGCTGCATATAAGCTGGCATTGGTGCGACCGTAAGTGGTGGTTTTTCGTTAATGGTAAATTTCTTCGTGACAGCATTGGTTCCTACAGTTGCTACCAATTCAAAATCTTTATTTCCTGATACGATGTAAGGGTAGGAAAAGTTGGTCGAAGGAGTTGTAGTTTGGTAAATACTTACTCCGTTGGCTTTCAAATCAAATGTTGCATCTATCGAAGCTGTCGCTGTAACGGTGTACGAAGAACCTCCCGTTAAAAACTGAATGCTGTTTTCCGCTGGTTGATTTAGAGTTAGTTGAAGTTTTCCAACAGTGACCAGATAGTCCTTGGATTGTGGAGCTCCATTGAGCGTTTTAACAAGGAATCCAATTTGTTTTAAAGATAAACTTTGATTCCCGTAAAATGCTTTTGGTACAAAACTAATGGTGTACGTGCCATTGCTTTGTCTGGTAAGTTTGTTAGCGGCATTTGAATTCTCCCAAACGCCGTTAGTTACGCTGTCGTGAGATTGGTTGTCCGTAGTAATACCCCACGACCAAAGGTATAAATCTTGTGTTCCCCAAGTGGTTTCGTTGATGTTTGTGAACGTGATGGTGATTTGTTCATTTTCGTCGAAACTAGCTGGGGACACGCTATAGGTTACATCTATTTTTTGTGCAAACACAAAAATCGAGAAACCCATCAGAAAAAGAAATGAAAAAATAAATTTCTGCATAGTATCACGTTTTTAATATTTAGATAAATATAAAAGGATTTTTTTATGAATCAATATCTTTCTTTTGCTTTTTTGCTGATATTTTGTCAATTTTCAAATGAGCGAATCGTTGTTTTGAAGAAAAATATTTTTAATATTAATATTTTTCAGAAAATTGTTTTACATAATTCCCATTTTGTAGATTAAAACTTCAAAAACACAAAAATTAGTGGTAATTTTACGCCGATTTTATGGATGCATTACAAGAGGAGGTGGCTAGAGCTCAGGAACTGATTATGTTTTATAATCTTGAAAATCTGTTTATTCCAGCAGATTCTAAGTTTATTCAAGATAAAAAAAACTTCAACGGTTTCCGAAGTTGGACGAAAGGAAGGTATTTGGATAAGCTGTACAAAATCGCAGATGTTTTCGATCAAGTTCAGCTGAAATATGGCAAATTGCCGCTCTTTGCTGGTGTAAGTGAAGTTCAAGGCGATCAGCCTTTGCAGGACTTAATGAAATTGGCGCCCTTTCATCCCTATTATGATTTTGTACACTTTGATAGTCTAGACGAGCGCGGTATTGATGTTGCATTGATTTACAATACGTTAGAAATAGAGATTTTGGATTCGGAAACGATGACGTATTTGTTCGAAATTGAAGACGAAAATCCAGAAAATTACGATACAACACGAGATATTTTGTATTGTAAATTGAAATATAAAGAAGATGTTTTTCATGTTTATGTTTTGCATCTTCCATCAAAAAGAGAAAAAGATATTAACAAACCCAAACGTGATTACATCTTGGGCGAGTTGAAAAAAAGAATAAAAAACAACGCAGAAGAGGAGAATGAGCCGGTACTTGTTTTGGGGGATTTCAATACCAACCCCGACGACGAAGGCATAAAAAATTTGTTGCAAATCAGCGAGCAGACAAAAATGTACAATCCGTTCTCTGAGATTTACAAAAAACGCATTTTTTCAACCTTTCACTATTCTAATGGGTTGTTGTTTGATCAAATTATGATTTCCCAAGACTTCATGCAAGGAAAAACATCGTTGCAGTTTTTGGGAGCCGATGTTTTTAGCTCGGACAAATTACGAAGTAATGACAAGCGCTTTCGTGGTAGACCTTTCCGAACCTATGCCGGCTCTCGATATTTGGGAGGATATAGCGATCATTTTCCAGTTGTTATGCAATTCGGAACCCATGAAACGTAACTAAAAAACATAAAAAAGACATCAAATGAAAATTGCAACAAACACGGGGTATCAGTTGGATTCTGTAGACAAAGAGATCATCTACATGTTGATGGATAATGCCAAAACTTCTTTAGCACACATTTCTAAAAATGTAGGGATTTCTACAACGGCGGTTCACCAAAGAATTAAAAAATTAGAACAAGCGGGAATTATCGAGAATTCGGTTTCGTTTCTTAATCCTAGAAAAGTAGGGTACAAGGTGGTTTCGTACATCGGTGTTTTCCTAGATCAGCCAAGTCATTATAAAGATGCGGTTTCGGCTTTGGATCAAATCAATGAAGTTGTTGAAGCGCATTATACAACAGGAAATTATACCATTTTCTTGAAAGTTTTGTGTAGAGATAACGACCATTTAATGCAAATTTTGAACAAAATTCAGAAGCTAAAAGGCGTAACAAGAACAGAAACATTCATATCTTTGGAACAAAGTATTAATAGACAATTAAAAGTATAATTAAGCATGTTGCCAATAGAAAACTATTTAGATTCCACCTATTTAAAAACACCTGCACAATCTGGTTTAAGTGAAAAAGAAACCTTCCAAAAGGTTTTAGAAGTAACAGACGAAGCGATAGCTAATCATTTTATATTAGTGATGATTCGTCCAGAGTATGTGAAAAGGATTTCGCAGTACATCAAAGAAAAAAATGCGGATGTTTTGGTAGGAACGGTTATTGGCTTTCATGAAGGAACATATTCTACAGAACATAAACTTGAAGAAGCAAAAAAGGCAGTTGAAGACGGAGTTGATGAATTGGATTATGTTTTGAACTACGAAGCTTTCAAATCAGGAGAAATCCAGAAAGTGAAAGACGAGTTTGTTGCTTGTACAAAACTTGGTTTGGATAATCAGAAATTAGTGAAGTGGATTATTGAAATTGCAGCACTTACTGATGATCAAATCGCTGAGGTTACGAAAAGCATCGTAGAATGGTCTGCTGAAAATTTTCAAGGTCAAGAAGATCAAATTTTCATTAAATCATCTACTGGTTTTTATCAAACGGAAGGTGGAAAGCCGAATGGAGCAACACCGGAAGGAATTAAAATTATGCTAGAAAATGCTGGAAAGCATCCTGTAAAAGCTGCGGGTGGAGTCCGTACACACCAAGAAGCTTTGGATATGATTGCAATGGGTGTTCAACGAATTGGAACCTCTTCTGCAAAAGCATTGGCAGGAAAGTCTGATGAAGAAGGAAAAGCAGAATATTAGAAGAAAAGAAAAATCAAATAAAAAAACTCTGAAGAAATTCAGAGTTTTTTTATGTTTTATTGTTTGATGATTTGCGTTACTTTCTGGGTGTTGTCACTCAACGTGTATCGCAATAAATATTTTCCTGATTTTAATTGATCTAATCTAATTTCCGAAGAACCCGAATTTACATTGTAAGCCGCTACTTGAACTCCCAAAATGGAATAAAAAGTAACGGATTTTATTTTAAGATTAGCATCTTTTGACTTCAAAACCAAAACATCTCGTGCTGGATTTGGGTACGCCACCAAAACGCCATCGTCATTCTTTTGACTGGCGGAAATCGGTTCTCTCTGGCTTGTCTGCGCTTGTGCAGCTACTGAAAATAATCCGACGAAAAATAGAGATAGTAAAAGTTTCTTCATACACAAAAAGGTTTTCACCTCGAGTTTTACAAATGTATTAAAAATCAAATTAATATA
Source organism: Kaistella sp. CFF1-2 (assembly GCF_059509915.1). Lineage (NCBI taxonomy): Bacteria > Pseudomonadati > Bacteroidota > Flavobacteriia > Flavobacteriales > Weeksellaceae > Kaistella > Kaistella sp. CFF1-2. Next base: position 1,082,120 of record NZ_JCAKLF010000001.1, on the reverse strand, counting down.
CAACGGCTTTCTCCCCTAAGGAATGTTTACCTTTGCAGTATAATTTTTTAATCAAATAGTATTCCAAAAATGATTATATTTTCAAGAAATCGAAGATTAAGAACCAACGAGTCTATTCGAAGTTTGGTACGTGAAACCGTACTTACAACCAATGATTTTGTCATGCCTATTTTCGTTATGGAGGGGCAAGGAAAAAAAGAGGCTATCGATTCGATGCCCGGAATTTTTAGAAGAAGTATCGATCTTACTGTTCAAGAATGTAAAGAATTGTATTCTTTAGGAATTAAAGCGGTGAATCTGTACATGAAAGTTTCAGATGATGTTAAAGATAATACGGGTAAAGAAGCGTGGAATCCAAACGGATTGATGCAACAAACGATTAAGGCTATTAAAGATGCCGTTCCAGAAATGATTGTAATGCCTGATGTTGCGTTAGATCCGTATTCAATTTACGGACATGATGGAATTATCAATGCAGGAAAAATCGATAATGACGCAACAAACGAAGCCTTAGCCAAAATGGCAGTTTCTCACGCTGATGCAGGTGCTGATGTTGTCGCGCCTAGTGATATGATGGATGCTCGTGTCTCTGTAATTCGTGAAGCTTTGGAAGAAAGTGGACATACCAATGTCGGAATTCTTTCCTACGCTGCAAAATATGCAAGTTCGTTTTACGGACCTTTCAGAAGTGCTTTAGATTCAGCTCCAAAAGAAGATGTTGAAATTCCAACGGATAAAAAAACCTATCAAATGGATTTCCATAATTCAAGAGAAGCCTTAGATGAAGTTCAGAAAGATGTGGATGAAGGTGCTGACATCATTATGATTAAACCAGGTTTGCCCTATTTGGATATTGTAGCAAAAGTTCGCTCGATGATCGATTTACCAATTGCAGTGTATAATGTAAGTGGAGAATATGCGATGTTGAAAGCGGCGGCTCAAAATGGTTGGTTGGATAACGATAAAGCGATTTTAGAAAGCTTAACGTGTATAAAACGTGCGGGTGCAGATATGATTTTCACCTATGCTGCTAAAGAAGCTGCCATTTTATTGACTTCGTAAATTCGGCAGGATATAAACTAAAAAAAGGAGGCGAAAGCCTCCTTTTGTATTTTAAAACCAAGGTTTTTGATTCTTGATGTAGGTGTTGTCAAATTGTTCATCACTCATCGTAAGGTAAATAATTCCTTCAATGATTGGGATGACAAATACGACTGGATACAAGAAGCTTCCGATTCCACAAGTGAAAATCGTTAGTAACGGAATGATAATAATTGTTGAAAGAAGCAAGATAATTCCTTCTTTATTGTACCCCATATAAAATTTGTGAATTCCTAAAGATCCCAAAAGAATCGCTAGTAATCCAGCTGGTAATTTTTTTTCAGATCTGTAAGGTGCAGGTGGCTGGCTGCCGTCAGTGTAGCCATAATTTTCCATAGTCTTTTTTTTAGATTGTTCTCAAAAATACAGAAAGTTTTTTTGAATTTCGAGATTTATTTTATTTGGCTCAAAAATATTTATCTTTGCGCCTATGATCTTGCGCGGAGAAAATTTAGTTAAAGAATACGGACCCAAAAAAGTAGTAAAAGGAGTTTCTGTAGAAGTGTCACAAGGAGAAATTGTTGGTTTGCTTGGTCCAAACGGGGCGGGGAAAACCACGACTTTCTACATGACGGTTGGTTTGGTGAAGCCTACTTCGGGAAATATCTTTTTAGATAACAAAAATATTACAACCGATGCCATGTATCGCCGTGCGCAGCAGGGTATTGGTTATCTGGCGCAAGAAGCTTCCGTTTTTAGAAAGCTAAGTGTGGAGGATAACCTAATGGGTGTTCTTCAGCTTACTAAACTTTCAAAACGAGAGCAGAAATTAAAATGTGACGAATTGATTGAAGAGTTTTCGCTTCAACATGTTCGTAAAAACCGTGGAGATTTACTTTCTGGAGGGGAAAGACGAAGAACGGAAATCGCGCGTTGTCTGGCAACTAGTCCTAATTTTATTCTTTTGGATGAGCCTTTTGCTGGAGTTGACCCAATTGCGGTGGAGGATATTCAGAAGATCGTTCGAAGTTTGGTGGATAAAAACATCGGGATTTTAATTACCGACCACAATGTTCAACAAACCTTAGCTATCACGCATAAAACCTATATTATGTTCGAAGGTCGAATTTTAAAGGAAGGTTTGCCAGCAGATTTGGCGAACGATCCTCAGGTTCGAGAAGCGTATTTAGGAGAAAACTTCGTGTATCAGGATATTCTCAATAAAGCCAATAAAAAACAATACGTTTACAATATTTGGGCAGGTAATTTTGATACCAAACAGCAGTTTCAAAATTTTGTGGATGTTAATTTCAGCGAAGCCGATAATTTGAGATTGTTCTACGGTTTCGAAGATATTAGTTTTGCGTCTTTAGCGAACTCGGATATTGAAACGATTTTTAATTCAGTTCTGGATAAAAATCAGTTTTCATCGTTCTTGTTTCAGAAAAAAGAAATCAATTTTTCATACAGCGAAGATCAAGCAGAAGCAGAAGGAAAGGCGTTTTCTCGTCCAGAATTGGCGTATCAAGCTTCGTATTTCTTTGAAGATTAATGCTCATTTTGTAAAATTTTCCGATTATTAAATGAATTTCTTGCTCACAGAGTTGCTTATCTTTGTGTAAGTCAACACGTCATTCATGAGCAAACCTTTCCGACGAACAGTAACTTTATGGGGGATTTATAAGCAATTAGTTCCGTTCATAAAACCGTATCGTAAAATGATTTACGGGACGCTGTTTCTCACATTATTAGGCGCTTTATCAGCCCAAGTTAACCCGATTGTTTTAAAATATACCGTTGATGAGGTAACCAATCTTACCCATCTTCCCGATCCTATGGTCGAAGGAATTCATGTATTGGTGGTTATTACCGTGATTTTATTGGTGAAAGAAGTGGCTAATATTTTTATCAATTTCGGTCAAAAATTTTATGGCGAAAAAATTCGAATTAATGTAAGTTCGGTTTTGGCTCAGAATGCGATTGATAAAATCCTTACCTATCGAGTTTCGTATTTTACCGATGAAGAACACGATTCGGGGAAATTGCAAACACGAATCGATCGTGGAATCGAAAGTTTAACGCGATTGGTTCAGAATTTCTTTATTGATATTTTACCGTTGTTTTCTACAGCGATTATTGCTTTGGTGGTGATGTATATGCAAAATGTATATGTAGGTTTGGTTTCTACGATTGTAGTTCCCATTTATTTCTATGTGAGTTCATTGCAAGCCAGTAAACTTTCGGGTGTTAGACGGCAATTGCGTAATCAACGTGAGCAAAAAACATCGGGACTTTTGAATTTGATTAATTCCATCATGGTGATCAAAAGTTTTACTCAAGAAAAATTTGAGGGCAAAAAGCAGTACGATTTGCAGATGGACTTAATGGAAAGCCAATTGTACACGCGAAGAACCAATTTTATTTACGACGGATTCAAATCGTTTATTGAGCAAATTGGTGTTGTTTTAATCATTCTTTTGACAGTTTATTTGGTGTTAAATCAACAAATGACCATTGGTGCGATCATGTTGCACGTGATGTTGTTTAACAACGTTTCGGCGCCTATTCGTCAGCTTCATCGGATTTATGATGATATGAATGATGCGATGATTTATGCCGAAGGTTATTTTGATATTTTAAACGCGGATGGCGAAAAAGAACCCAACGGAACGTTTACGGAAAATAAAATTCAAGGGGAATTTGAATTACAAAATGTTAATTTCACGTATCCTAATGGAGTTCAGGCTTTGCATGACGTAAATATGGTTATTGAGTCGGGGAAAACCACCGCTTTGGTTGGATTAAGTGGCGCCGGGAAATCAACGGTGATTAACTTGTTGTGTAAATTTTACCTCCCAACCAATGGCGCTATTTTCTTAGATAAAACCAATCTTAATGACTACGATAATACGTTTTTGAGAGATAAAATTGGTTTGGTTTTACAGAAAAATCACATTTTTAAAGGGAGTATTGAAGATAATATTCGATACGGAAAAATGGATGCTAGTTTTGAAGAAGTTCAGGAAGCGGCTCGAAAAGCCTATTTGCATGATCAAATATTAGAGCTCAACGAAGGCTATCAGCACGATGCAACGCAACTTTCGGGAGGCCAACAACAGCGAATTGCGATTGCGCGTTTGTTTTTGAAAAATCCACCAATTATTTTCCTAGACGAACCTACCGCGAGTTTGGATGCGATTGCAACCGAGCAAATCAAAAATTCGTTGGATGCTATCAAAGCAGGAAGAACGGTGGTGATTATTTCGCATTCGCTTTCTCAGATCTTGGATTCCGATCGTATTTATGTGATGAAAAAAGGACGCGTTGTAGAAAGCGGTACGCATGACGAATTGGTTCAGATGGATGGAACGTATCGAGAGATTTTTGATGCATCAGCTCGAAGTCTCAATTTGGATAAACTCATTCACACGTACAAGGATTCGGAATAAAGCTTTGTATTGTAGAAAAACTGTTTTTTGTCCTTGTTTTTTAACACTTCCTTAAGGTTGGTGGAAAAAGTTTGTTAAAAATTTATTCAAATCGAAAGAAAAATAGTTTAGATACTAGATTTTAGTTTATTTTTGAAAAAAAAATAATATGCTAGACGACAGCCATTCTGACAAGGTTTTTAGCGAAAAACAGAAAATTCAATTTGATTTTCAATTTAATGAAAAAGTGGCGGGCGTTTTTGATGACATGGTGAGTCGTTCGGTTCCTTTTTATCAGGAAATGCAAAGGATGACCAGCGAGCTCGCAGCCAAATATGCGCAACCAGAAACATCGATTTATGATTTGGGATGTTCTACAGGAACCACCATGTTGTTAATGGACAAATTGGTTCCAGGAGGAATTACGTTTGTTGGGATTGATGATTCCCAGGAAATGATCGATAAATGTCAAGAAAAACTCAACAGTTTTCATCTTAATCGAGAAATTAAATTGGAAGTTGCTGATTTGACGAAAACGGTTCCTGTACACAATGCATCAGTCGTCTCTATGGTTTTGGTTCTTCAATTTATCAGACCACTTTATCGTTTAGATATTGTAAAGAAAATTTATGAAGGCATGGTTCCAGGTTCGGCATTCATTCTTTTTGAAAAGATACTTACGGAAGAAAAATCCTTAAATCGAGACTTTATTGACTTCTATTACGATTTCAAAAGAAGAAACAACTACAGCGAACTTGAGATTTCTCAAAAACGAGAAGCGTTAGAAAATGTTCTCATCCCTTATAAAACCAGCGAAAATGTCAATATGCTTAAGGAAGCTGGTTTCCAAGAAGTCGAAGTGTTTTTCAAATGGTATAATTTCACTGGTATAATTGCGCGTAAACTATGATAGAGATTGGTAATTTTTTCTTCAAGTACAGGAATTTCCTGTTCATTTTTTTGTATTTATTATTGTTTATTCCTTCACCTGACTTATTTCCTGAGCGATTTTATGGTGAAAAATACTATTGGTTTCCTATAATTTTAGGATTACTAATCACAGTTACGGGGCAGTTAATTCGTGGTGGAACGATTGGTCTTGCGTACATCGTTCGTGGTGGTTTAGGAAAGAAGGTTTATGCAGATGGTCTGGTTACTGAAGGGATATTTACACATGTTCGTAATCCTTTATATGTTGGCAATATCTTGATGCTCTTAGGTGTGGGAATTATGGCTAATTCATTAATCTACACATTTATTGTCATGCCGCTTTTCCTTTTTATTTATCAATGTATTGTTTTAGCCGAAGAGAATTTTTTACGAGGTAAATTCGGTGCTCAGTTTGATGAATATACACGAAAAGTTCATCGCTGGATTCCTAATTTAGCGGGAATCGGAAAGACTTTTGGCTCAATGGAGTTTAAGTGGAAACGTTGGCTTATTAAAGAATATAACACGCAATTCATTTGGTTAACAGGTATTGCGTTGATTTTACTGTTTAAGTATCCGCAACTTACAAATGGCGATACGCAGCTCCGAAATATACTTGCTGTTGCTGCAGTCGTGGTTTTTGGAGTTTATTATTTAACCATTCGCTATTTTAAGAAATCCAAAAAATGGGTTCCATAATAGAAAAGACTTGAGAAATCAAGTCTTTTTTTCGTTGTTGCAAATCATATTTAGTATTTTTAGCATTCAAATTTTGCTTATGAAAATTTACACGAAAACAGGAGACAAAGGAGATACAGCGCTTTACGGCGGGACGAGGGTTTCAAAAGCCAATGCACGAGTGGTTTCTTACGGAACGATTGATGAGTTGAATTCCTTTATTGGAGTGGCTAAATGTCAAATTGAAGATGAACAAGTCATTGAGCAATTAAAAAAAATCCAGTTTGATTTGTTTACTGTTGGTTCAGAATCGGCTACACCACTAGATAAATTGATGTTGGCAAATGGGAAACCTCGGTTACCTTTGATTATATCAGAAACGGAAATCGAAGAATTAGAACATTGGATGGACGCTTTTGAAGAGCATTTGGAACCTTTGCAATATTTTATTCTTCCTGGAGGAGGCAAAGCAGCTACAGCATTGCATGTGGCGAGAACGGTTTGTCGTCGTGCCGAGCGTTCCATGGTCGAATTAAACGAAATCGAAGAGGTTCGTCCTGAGTTGATTAAATATCTCAACCGTCTTTCCGATTATCTTTTTGTGTTGGCGCGTTATGTGTCGAAAACTCAAAATGAACCCGAAGAATATTGGAATCCTCGTGATAGAGCCTAATTATTTGATCTAGACTTGATGAAAGCATTGTTGTTTATAAATGGAGAGCCGCCCAAAAAACTTCCTTCCTTGGCTGGTTTTAATGTGATTGCGTGTACGGATGGTGCTTTTCATTATTTGAAAGAACTTGATTTCCCTTTAGATCAATTGGATTTTATTTCCGGTGATTTTGATTCGCATTCGGGTGAAGATTCTGGAGTTTATCAGGATAAATTTATTTTCACTCCCGATCAAGATAAAACGGATTTTCAAAAAGCCTTAGAACTACTTTTGGAACAAGGAGTTTCTGATGTGGATGTGTACGGCGGAAGTGGTGGCGAAATGGATCATTTTCTAGGAAATCTTACCGTTGCGAGTTTCTTCAAAGAACAGTTGGAAATTCATTTTTTTGATGAATTTTCAACCTATTTTTTTATTCCGAAATCTTTTAAAACTAAAGTTTCGGACGGACAATTGGTTTCTTTATATCCTTTTCCGTTTGCAAAAAATGTGACTACGAAAGGATTGAATTGGCCTTTGAATGGTGAAGATCTAGATCAAACCAAACGTATAGGAACCCGAAATATAGCAGTAGGCGAGCATTTAGAAATCGATTTTGAAGATGGAAATCTTTTGCTTTTTTTAGGCTTATAGTTGTTGTAATTGTTTGATTTTATGTTGAATGGGTGTTTGTGTTACATTATTTAAATTTTACATAAAATATTAAAACTTTTTCACCAAATTTGCATCTCCAAAATTTGATGTATTTATCAACCCACAAACGTTTAGTTAAGAAATGAAAATTAAATATTCAGAGCTTATCGACCAAACTTTGTATTTCCCAACGGAGGAATTCAACGTCGAAGAAAACAATCTCAAATTTCATGATATTCCTTTGATGGAAGTGGTAGAAAAGTTCGGAACTCCGCTTAAATTCAACTATCTTCCTAAGATTTCTATGAATATTCAAAGAGCAAAAGCGTGGTTTAAAGAAGCTTTTGAACGAACAGGATACACCAAAAATTACCGCTATTGTTACTGCACAAAGTCCAGCCACTTTAAATTTGTGTTGGATGAAGCCTTGAAAAACGATATTTCTATGGAAACGTCGTCTGCTTACGATATGGATATTGTGAAAGCTTTGTATGATGAAGGTAAATTTGATAAATCGATTGAAGTGATTTGTAATGGCTTCAAAACAGATGATTATTTGAATAAAATTTCGGATTTAATTAATTCAGGATTCGAAAATATTACCCCAATTTTAGATAACTATCGCGAATTGGATAAGCTAACGGAAAGTATTGATACGACCTTTAATATTGGGATTCGTATTGCTTCCGAGGAAGAACCGAAGTTCGAATTTTATACCTCGCGTTTAGGAATTGGATACAAGGATATTATCCCGTATTACAGTCAAAAAATTGCGGAACATCCGAATGCGCGTCTAAAAATGTTGCATTTCTTCATTAATACGGGAATTAAAGACACGGCGTATTATTGGAACGAATTATACAAATGTCTTCGAGTTTATGCGCGTTTGAAAAAGGTGGCTCCAGAAATTGATTCTTTGAATATTGGCGGTGGTTTCCCGATAAAAACATCTTTAAATTTCGATTACGATTACCAATATATGGTGAATGAAATCGTTTCTCAGATTAAGAAATTCTGCGAAGAGGAAGGGGTTGAAGAACCAAATATCTATACAGAATTTGGGAGTTTTACCGTGGGTGAAAGTGGAGGTCATTTGTATAAAATTATTTCGCAAAAACGTCAGAACGACCGAGAAAAATGGAATATGATTGATTCGTCTTTTATGACGACGCTTCCAGACACTTGGGCGATTTCCCGTCACTTTATTATGTTGCCATTAAATCGTTGGGATGATACTTACGAGCGAGTTTTCTTAGGTGGATTAACGTGTGATTCTGATGATTACTATAATTCTGAGCAACACACCAACGCGATTTATTTGCCAACGTATAATGATACAAAACCTTTGTACATTGGTTTTTTCCATACGGGAGCGTATCAGGAAACGATTGGTGGTTATGGTGGAGTTCATCACTGTTTGATGCCTCAACCCAAACATATTTTAATTGATAAAGATGAAGAAGGAAACTTCACGTACGAGGTTTTCCGAGAAGAACAAACACCTGGTGATGTTTTAAAATTACTAGGATATTAATACGAGATTCGGCGGCCAAAGGCCGCCGAATCTCGTATTAATTCTTTTCCATCCAGCGGCGCCAAAGGCGCCGCTGGATGGAAAACCTAAATTTTTATACAAAATAAGTTTCTAGAAGTTCTGGTTTTAACTTTCGTAAATCATCGACGACGATATTGGCAAGTTCGTAATTTTGCCCTTTTGAATGGAAACTTTGATACGCAGCACATAAAATTCCGGCTCGATGTGCCGCTAAAATTCCATTAGTAGAATCTTCAATAACCATACATTCCGATTTGTCTTTTCCCGAAAGTTGGGCTGCAATATTGAAAATTTCAGGATTTGGCTTGGATTCCGCCAATTCGTCGCCACTCACTTTGGCTTTAAAATAAAAACCGATTTCAAATTTTTCCAAAACCCAATTGATGGTATTCATGGCTGCGGACGAAGCCAGAATCAAAGTAATATCGGCTTTACGGTAGCTTTCAAAAAGCTCTCGTACGCCCGGAAGCAAATCAAATTCGGTGTCGTTATCGAAACAATGTTTGAAGTAGCTTCGCTTTTGTGCTGAAAGTTCATCCACTTCCAGAGGAAGGTCAAAATGATTTTTCAACGTGGTGCATACCTTTCGAGTTGAAAAACCTGTAAAACTTTCGTAAAGTTCAGGTGTTACCTCAATTTTAAGATCTTCGAAAACTTGATAATAGGCTTTTTTATGAAGAGGTTCTGTGTCAACAATCACTCCATCCATATCAAAAAGTACAGCTTGTAATGCCATATACTTACATTTAATTTTTCAAGCGGCAAAGATAAGGAACCTTTTTAATCTGTAAATTCAATTTTAGGGTTTCTACTCAATAGCATTTGTTTAAATTCCTCATAATGTAGTGGACTAATCACCGTGTCATGAAACGTTAATGAGATGGCAACTCTTCCAAATATGCTTGGTGCAGGGGCAGAGAGAATATTTCCCGTTTTTTTAATGGATTTAATATCTTTTATGGAAATCGTTGTAGTACCGAAAATGCTATTTTTGATGTAAAGATTCTGATCGTCAATGGAATATTTAATTCCTAAAAGCACATAATTAGCGAATATTACGGTAAGTAATAGTGTAATTAAACCCCATTTATGTGGGTTTTCATAGCTTGCCAGAAAGCAAAATAGAAATGTTAGATTCATAAAAATCAAAATTTCTTTACCATATCGAACAGGAATTGAGGTCATTGATTTTTTCTTTATTTAAATATAATCATAAATCAATCCTCAAGACGAAAAAATAATTGAGAACTTGATATTTTGAAAATCAGTTCTTTTTTAAGTTAGGAGAATTCTTAAAACTACTATTCAATTTTCCTATCTTTGTTTTATGGACGCAACACAGGACAAACGCCTCTTTCTTATCGACGCTTATGCCATGATTTTTCGTGGATATTACGCGCTTATCAGAAACCCGAGATTAACAAGTAAAGGTTTAGATACATCCGCAATTTTTGGTTTTACAAACTCGTTAATCGAGTTGATTCGTAGAGAAAAACCGAGCCATTTAGCCGTGGTTTTTGATGTCGGAAAAGCCAGCGTTCGTACAGATGATTTCGCCGATTATAAAGCCAATAGAAGTGAAACTCCCGAAGCAATAAAAATTGCTGTTCCATACATTCATCGAATTTTGGAGGCGATGCATATCCCGATTTTGGGCGTTGAAGGTTATGAAGCCGATGACGTTATCGGAACCATCGCTTGCAAAGCCGAAAAGGAGAATTACACTACGTTTATGGTAACTCCAGATAAGGATTTTGCGCAGTTGGTGACCGATAAAATAAAGATTTATAAACCTGGATTAAAGGGCGGCGATATTGAAATTTTGGGAGTTGATGAAGTGAAAGCAAAGTACGAAATCAACGATCCAAAACAAGTCATCGATTTCCTTGCAATGATGGGCGATGCGGTGGATAATATTCCTGGATTGGAAGGGGTTGGTGAAAAAACAGCCATGAAATTTTTAAAGGAATATGGTTCGATTGAAAATCTTTTGGCGAATACCGATCAATTGAAAGGAAAAATCAAGGAGAAAGTGGAAGCCAGCGCAGAACGCGGAATTTTATCTAAAAAATTAGCGACCATTATTTGCGATGCGCCCATCGAATTTCACCAAGAACAATACGATCTTGAAACTCCGGATTTCGAGAAAGTAAAAGAAGTTTTTGAGGAAATTGAGTTCCGTAGGTTATATGAAAATCTTTACAGAGCATTTTCAACCGAAAACCAGCAACCAACAACTGACAACAAAGAAGTTGATCCCAATAAAATTTCCCGCTACGACAAACAACCGACAACCGATAACCAACAACCAATCCAGCTAGATTTATTCGCAAATTTTGAGGAATTAGATCATGCAACTTCGTCCAAATCAACGATTGAGAACAACGATCATTTATATCAATACATCAACACGCCGAAAGCGCAGAAGATTTTAGTTGAAAATTTAATGGCTCAAAAAGCGGTTTGTTTTGATACCGAAACCACGTCGCTTAACGAGATGGAAGCCGAATTGGTGGGAATGAGTTTCTCCTATAAAAAAGGATTGTCGTATTATATTCCGATTTCTGAAAACAAGGAAGAAGCGGCGGCAACTTTGGAAATTTTCAGACCATTTTTCGAGAAAGAATCGGTGTTGAAGATTGCTCATAATCTTAAATTCGATTATAAAGTTTTAAAATCTCACGGTGTAGAAATTCAGGGAGCGATTTTCGATACGATGATTGCGCACTATCTTTTGAACCCCGATGGAAGACACGGAATGGATTATCTTTCAGAAGTTTATTTGAATTACAAACCTGTTTCCATTGAAACCATTATTGGAAAAAAAGGTAAAAATCAAGGAACATTTCGTGATGCCGATTTGGTTACACAAACCAATTACGCCGCGGAAGATGCCGATGTAACCTATCAATTATACGAACTTTTTGCTCCTCAACTGAAAAAAGAGGGTTTGGAAGATTTATTTTTCAAAGTGGAAATGCCTTTGATGGTGGTTTTAGCAAAAATGGAATTGGAAGGCGTTTCTCTCGATGAAAATTGGTTGAATAAAGAATCCAAAGACCTAGAAAACGATCTGAAAAATCTTGAAGAAAAGATTTTCGAACTGTCGGGTGAAGAGTTTAACATGAATTCGCCTCGTCAATTGGGTGAAATTTTGTTTGAGAAAATGCAACTCGATCCCAAAGCAAAAAAGACAAAAACGGGTCAGTACGCGACTTCTGAAGATGTTCTTCAAAAATTAGTAGCGAAACACGACATCATTAAATATATTTTAGAATACAGAACCTACCAAAAGTTGAAATCAACGTATGTGGATGCGTTGCCAACTCAGATTGAAAAATTGGACAACCGCGTTCATACCAATTTCTCGCAAACTACGGCCGCAACAGGTCGTTTGGCTTCTGTGAACCCGAATTTGCAAAATATCCCGATTCGAACTTTACGCGGACAACAAATTCGTGGCGCATTCGTGGCGGATAAAGGCAGCAAGATTATTTCTGCCGATTATTCTCAAATTGAATTGCGTTTAATAGCTGAAATTTCTGGTGAAGAAAACATGATTAAAGCGTTCCAAGATGGGGAAGATATTCACGCTTCAACGGCGGCGAAATTGTTTAAAATTCCAATTGAAGAGGTTAGCAAAACGCAGCGTAGTCAAGCCAAAACGGTGAATTTCGGAATTATTTATGGTCAAGGTGCTTTTGCATTGGCGGATCAAACCGGACTTTCGCGAAAAGAAGCGAAAGAATTGATTGATTCCTATTACGAAACCTATCCAAAACTAAAAGAATTCATGGCGGAACAAGTTCAAAAAGCCCGTGAATTAGGTTATGTAGAAACGATTTTGGGAAGAAAACGCCATTTGAAAGACATCAATTCCAATAATTTTGTAGTTCGTGCGCATGCAGAAAGAAACGCTGTAAACGCGCCAATTCAGGGAAGTGCAGCGGACATCATCAAAATTGCAATGATAAAAATTGATAACGAATTGGATATTCAAAATTTAAGAACAAAAATGCTCCTTCAAGTGCATGATGAACTTTTATTTGAATCTCCAATTGACGAAGTAGAAACCGCATCAAAACTCATCAAAACCGAAATGGAATCGGCTTTCGAAACCAAAGTTCCTCTCTTGGTGGAAGTTGGTGTTGGTGATAATTGGTTGGAAGCGCATTAAGAAAGAACACCAAATTATAAAAATATGAAAACAGTTGTTTTATACGAAAGCAATCCGAACGTTACGATGGAGCAAATGATGGAAGTTTTTCCAGGGCACCAAGCGAATGAAGATCGTTTTGTGAAAGCCGGAAAAATTCTAGGGATTGGTCCGTTTTCCGTTCCAGGAGAAGGTGCTATGGGGATTTTTACCGATCGCGAATCTGCGGAAGAATTTGTAAAAAATGATCCTTTTGTGAAACTAGGTTTAGTTTCCAATGTTACCATCAAAGAATGGGTAGATGAGTTAGCATAGACTCAATTTTGAAAAAGTATAAAGACGACCAAATGAGTCGTCTTTTTTTTATTCTTAATTTAGTTGGAAAATACAACCATGAAAACGCAACTCAAACCCGATGCAAATGTTAATGATCTGTTTCGGTTAACCTTTCGAAGAATCCGCAGAACGATCGGTTATTTAGGGATTTCTTTGCCGATAATTTTAGTTTTGTTATCGCTTTTTCCTTTTTTTAAAACAGAAATTCAACCTTCCATTAGCGATTATTACTACACCAATTTTCGTGAAATTTTCACGGGAACTCTTTGTGCGGTGGGGTTATTCATGATTCGGTATAAAGGATATGGCAATGCGCAGTTCTTTAAAAACGACAATGCCTTAACCAATATTGCTGGTTTCATGGCTTTTGGAGTGGCGCTTTTTCCGACTTTTCCCATCGGAGATCATGTGAAACTAATGAGTTTTATTCCCTACAATTGGCAATGGATAGGCTATTTGCATTATGGATGTGCGGCCGTTTTGTTTCTGTCATTTGCGATTTTAGCGATTAACGTATTTACGTTAGGACAAGAGAAAAACTCCAAAATTCCTGTAAGTGTTTTTAATGAAAATCATATTTACAAATTCTGCGGATGGGGCATCGTTTTCTGTGTCGTTTTAATTCCAATTGCGGCGAAATTAGATTGGTTTTATCATTCGACATTGGTTTTTGAAGCGCTTTCTTTGGTTTTATTTGGAGTAGCTTGGCTTATCAAAGGTCGTGCTTTAGGGGATTCTGGCTTGGTTGGTGAAAAAGTCTATCGCGAAAAAAATACAACGGATACAGAAGTAGAGCTGCAAGAAAAAGTGGAAGAAAAAACAGGCATAGATTCATCATCAAATCCTTTGTAAACCTTTTGATTTGAACACAAAAGAAGCTGACTTTTCCGTAAATTTGTGTCAAGTTATTTTAAATGAATTTAAACGAAAAAACAACTTCTCAGGAAGTTCAACATACCGATGCACACGGATATACCTATCAAACTGTAAAAAATGATCCGAATGGGGTACGAATTTATCAACTGAAAAATGGATTAACGGTTTATTTGGCTCAAAATTTTGATGCTCCGAAAATCCAGACCTTTATTCCTGTTCGTACAGGTTCCAACGCAGATCCTGCGGATAATACAGGCTTAGCGCATTATTTAGAACATATGATGTTCAAAGGGACGAGGCAATTAGGAACTCAAAATTGGGAGCAAGAAAAAATTCTTTTGGACGAGATTTCTGATCTTTTTGAAGCGCATAAAAAGGAACAAAACCCCGAGCTGAAACGTGAAATTTATCAAAAAATTGATGAGGTTTCGCAAAAAGCGAGTGGCTTGGCGATTGCGAATGAGTATGACAAAGCAATTTCGTCGTTGGGTGCAACGGGAACCAACGCGCATACGTGGTTAGACGAAACGGTTTACAAAAATAATATTCCAAGTAACGAGTTAGAAAAATGGCTTAAAATCGAGCACGATCGTTTTTCGAATTTGGTTTTACGTCTTTTCCATACGGAGTTGGAGTCGGTTTATGAAGAATTTAATCGAGCGCAAGACAACGACGGTCGATTGGTGAATTACGAATTGATGGAATTATTATTTCCAACGCATCCAAACGGTCAGCAAACGACCTTAGGAAAAGCAGAACATCTGAAAAATCCTTCGATGAAGGCAATTCATCAGTATTTTGATACGTTTTATGTTCCAAACAATTATGCGTTGGTTTTGGTTGGAGATTTAGAATTTGATAAAACCATTCAGCTTGTCGATCAGTATTTTGGGAAATTAGCTTTTCGCGAACTTCCAAAAAAGGAGAAAATTCAAGAAAAACCGATTACGGAAATTCACAAAAGAACGGTGAAAAGTCCAACAATTCCAAGAGTTCAAATCGCATGGCGAACCGATAGTTACGGAACTCGAGAGTCGATGTTGGCGGATATCGTTGCCAATATTTTAAGCAACAAAGGAGAAGCAGGTTTGTTAGATTTGAACATCAACCAAGCGCAAAAAGCATTGTATGCGCAAGCCTATGCTATGGGATTCAAGGAATATGGTTACGTGTCGATGGTCATTGTTCCAAAGGAAGAGCAAAGTTTAGATGCGGGAATTCAGCTTTTGTTGAGTCAAATTGACGAAGTAAAAAAAGGAAATTTTCCGGATTGGATTTTGGAAGCCATTGTGAATGATTTTAAAGTTCAACGTTTGAAAGCTCTAGAAACGGCGGATGGTTTAGCAACCAATTTGTATGATGTTTTCATCAAAGAACGCAGTTGGAAGACGGAAGTTGACGAGTTGGATGCGTACGCAAGTGTTACGAAACAAGAAATTATTGATTTTTCAAATTCATTTTTCAAAGAGAATTATGTTGTAGTTTACAAAGAACGTGGCGAAAATGAAAATTTGATTCACGTAGAAAATCCAGGAATTACACCTATCCAGTTGAATCGTGATGTTCAATCCGAGTTTCTAAAAGAACTTTTGGCGGAAGAACCAGAACGTATTAAACCTGAATTTATCGATTATCAAAAGGAAATCAAAACGGATGCGGTTGGCGAACGGAAATTAAGTTTCGTGACCAATGAGTATAATGAAGTTAATCAACTTCATTTGGTGATTCCGGTGGGAACCGATCACGATCGTGAATTGATTTTAGGAATACAATATTTGCAGTTTTTAGGGACGAAGGAATACGATGCAAAACAACTTCGCGAAGCGTTTTATCATTTCGGAATTCAATACGACTTTAAATGTTCTCAAGATCAAACTTTAATTAGCATTACGGCGTTGAAATCGCAGATTGCAAAAGGTTTAGATTTAATTTTACAATGGTTGCGACATGCAAAAGCGGATCAGGTTGTTTACGATGATTTTGTTCAAACCATTTTAGAAAGTCGAGATGCCGCGAAAAAGGATAAAAATCGCATCATGTCTGGCTTGTTGAATTATGCAAAATTCGGAACCGATTCGAGATTTAGAAATTCTATTCCAGCTGATGAATTAAAGAAAATTAATCCTTCGGAACTGATTTTGAAAGTCGCAAAACTTTTAAAATTAGACTACGAAATTTTCTATTACGGTCAATCGATCGAAGAGATCAAACACGATTTAGAAAAACAATTGGAACCCATTTCTTTAGAAAATCCAGCAAAAAAAGTGTTTCCAGAACCGGAGACGGGTGGCAAAGTTTATTTTTCCAATTACGATATGGTGCAAGTGGAAATGTCGCGTGTTGCAAAAGGAAAAGATGTTGAGGTTCGTGACTTAGGAAAAATCAATGTTTTTAACGAGTATTTTGGTCGAGGATTGTCTTCAATCGTCTTCCAAGAAATGCGTGAGAGTAAGAGTTTGGCGTATTCGGCGTATGTTTCGTATCAGCCAAATACAGAACTTTTACATCCGGATTATGTACAAACGTATATCGGGACGCAACCTGATAAATTAGGAATTGCGATTGAGACGCTTCAAAATTTATTGAATGACTTCCCGCAAGTGGAAGGGCAGTTTCAGAGTGCAAAAACGGCGGCTTTAAAGAAGATTGAAGCGGGACGAATCAAGCGAACGAACATCTATTTTAATACACTTCAACTTCGAAAACTTGGTATTACAGAAGATCACCGAAAATGGATGTATGAAGAAATCCAGAAGTTGACTTTGGATGAATTGACGGAGTTTTTTAAATCTCACATTCAATCCCTAAAATTTAATACCCTATTGTTAGGAAAAAAAGAGAATCTAGATACTAAAGCCATCGAAAATTTAGGTATTTTTGCAGAATTGACCCTAGAAGACATTTTCGGGTATTAAATGCAAAAAACAAACTTGAACAAACAATATGGATTTTTTTAGTGCACTAGAAATGCCGGATTTTTCGAATCCGTCGATATGGGTGAGTTTACTTACCTTAACCTTTTTGGAGCTTGTTTTGGGAGTGGATAATATTATTTTTATTTCCATTATCTCGAATAAGTTACCAGCTGCAAAGCAAAAATTTGCTCGAAATATCGGGTTGATTTTAGCAATGCTTTTCCGAGTGGTTTTGCTACTCATGATCAATTGGATTATTGGCTTGAAAGAAGCCGTCTTCACCATCGGATTTATTCACGAACCCGGGACCGAAATTCCAATCGGATTGAGTTGGAAGGATATCATTTTATTGATGGGAGGTATTTTCTTAATTGGAAAATCAACGTTTGAGATTCACTCGAAAATGCAGATTGACGACCATCACAAACCGAAATCTACAGCAAATGCTTCAGGATTAATGACCACTGTAATTATCCAAATTATCTTAGTGGACATGGTTTTCTCGCTAGATTCAATCCTAACAGCGGTTGGTTTAGTAGATAATGTCGTGTTAATGATTATCGCGGTTATCGTGTCTATCGCTATGATGATGGCGTTTGCAGGACCAATTTCTAACATCATCAACAAATATCCGAGTTTGCAGATGCTTGCTTTGAGTTTCTTAGTAGTAATCGGGGTTATGTTGGTTGCAGAAGGTATTCACCAGCATGTAAGTAAGAATATTATTTACTCGTGTTTAGCGTTCAGTTTAGCGGTTGAATTGTTGAATATCAAGCTGAAACAGAAACAAGACAAGTATTTCAAACTCAATCCGGATCTAAAGAATAATTTAGAATTGGATGTGGATAAAGAAGAAGAAACCAAATAAAATTAAAAGAGAGCAAATTAAACTTGCTCTCTTTTTTTATGGTGTACGCTTGGTTTTTTCGGTCGAAATAGTCTCGTGAAAAACGGAATCGTGAACAAAAATGCCCTTCCATATTCTGGCCAAATAAAGGTTATTAGGAGCGAAATGAAAAAGATAATCGGAATCATTAAGGCTCTTCGCAACGATGAGATTTGCGTGTACTTGTCTGGTAAATGTGTCGCAACTTTATTTCTAGGATCGTACACGTATCTCAACAAAAGATATTGCATGATTCCTGTAAAGCAAATATTGATGACGTAAACCATGTAAGGACCTACCAAATGGATGTGTTCATCCGTAGAAAATTCACTATAAACGGATGTAGAAAACGGAATTAAAACAATGGAAAACAGAAAAATAATGTTCAACCAAACTAATTTATTGGTGTAATTAATGACATAGCCGAACAATTTATGATGCAAAAACCAATACAAACCGATAAAGAAAAAACTAACAATAAAGCCCACAAATTTGGGCAATAAAGTCAACATCGCCATCCAGAAATCTTGTTCATTGGCTTTTAGCGCAAGTTCCGGAACTTTAATATCAATCACCAAAAGGGTAATGGCAATAGCAAAAACGGCATCGGTGAAAAGAATCATGCGGTCGATCTGAAAGTCCTTACGATCGGGATGATGTTGATTATTTTCCATTGTGTTTTTTGTTTTTTTATTCGGAAAGCTCTTTCCAAGCCGCTTCAATATCATTTTTTTGAAGATGAAGTTGCGCTTTTTGGTGTTTTTCAGGATCGCTGGAAAATTGAGTTCCATTTAATATTTCAACATTTGCAAGCATTCCGAGATCGTTTCCAGTTAAAATTTTACTTTCTAGAATGGCTTTTGGAAGTCGATCAAATCCAATTCCTTTAGTTACTAAAGGTTTCGGAACTTCAAATAAATTGGCTTCGTTATTTCGGGAATACCAATTTCCACCTAAACGCGCGACTAAATCCAGCTTTTTCTGATCGAGAATTCCATTTTCATCTAAATATTCTTCTCTAACGTGGATTTTCAAAATTTCGCATATCACCAAATTTCCTGCGCCACCTTGATCGCCTAAAGATTTCACTTCAAGAGCTTTACATTCAAAATTTACAGGACATTCGGAAATAAGTTTGGGTTGAACTAAATCGGCATCGGTCATCGTTAACCCTGATTTAATGAACTCATTTACACCTTGTTCGTATTCTGTTGACGCAAGAGAAATCTGTTGTACAATGTCGAAATTTACAATTCCAATAACCACTTCAGGAATTTCGAGAACGTTTTCTAAACTATGTTTTGTTGTGTTGTCCCGAACGCGTCTCGAAGGTGAAAAAATCACAATTGGCGGAACGGTACTGAACATGTTGAAAAAACTAAAAGGTGAAAGATTGATTTCACCTTTTTGATTTATCGTTGATGCTAAAGCAATTGGTCTTGGCGCAATTGCCGTTTGCATTAGAGTTTGTAGTTGTTGTGAAGAAACTTCCTTTGGATTGAATGTTTTCATGAGTTTTGAATTTACAACGCTGGAAGAACTTTCGCTTTTACCTCACCAAATCCAACTCGGATTTCTCCGTTTTCGGCATGACCACGCATAATTATCGTGTCTCCGTCTTGGATAAATTGTCTTGAACTTCCGTTGGATAAAGTGATTGGATTTTGACCGCGCCAAGTTAACTCTAACATGGAACCAAATGACGATGGTTCACTTCCAGAAATCGTTCCCGAAGCATATAAATCGCCAACTTCCACATTACAACCATTAACGGTGTGATGCGCAAGCTGCTGACACATATTCCAATACATGAATTTAAAATTCGTTTTTGCTAAAACATTTTCTTCTCCATTTTCAGGTTGCAAACCAACCTCTAATTGAATGTCGTAATTTTTATCCCCTTCAAATTTCAAATAATCAAGAACTTCTGGATCTTGTGTTGGTGTTGTCGTTCTAAATGGATCTAAAGCTTCCAAGGTTACGACCCAAGGAGAAACAGAACTGCAGAAATTTTTCCCTAAAAATGGACCTAGCGGAACGTATTCCCAACTTTGAATATCTCGTGCAGACCAATCGTTGAACAAAACCAAGCCGAAAATAGCATCTTCCGCATCTTTTACAGAAATAGATTCCCCCAATTCTGTATTTTTATTAACGATGAACCCCATTTCTAATTCGAAATCCAATTGTTTACATGGTCCGAAAACAGGTTTCGTTGCATCAGCAGGTTTCATTTGACCTTTTGGTCTATGGAAGTTGATTCCTGAAACGACAATCGATGATGCTCTACCATGATAACCTACAGGGAGGTGTTTCCAATTGGGTAAAAGCGCGTTTTCAGGATCACGAAACATTTTTCCAACGTTAGTTGCATGTTCTATACTACTATAAAAATCGGTATAATTCTGTACATGAACCGGCATCATCATTTCTACTTTATCTAAGTCGTAGAAACAATCTTGAATGGTTTTTTCATCTTTCGACAAAGCAGAATCTTCAGCTAAAAGTTGTTGAATTTTTTCACGAACCGCATTGGTAATCGGTTTTCCTAATTCTATAAATTCGTTTAGCGTATACGCTTCAAAAACGTTTTCTTTAAGTTCCGTAATTTCATCGAAGTATCCGAAATCGTACAAAGTCGCAAGGTCAACAACCATATCGCCAATTCGGGTGGCGCACGCAATGTATTCTTTGTTGAAAACAGCAACCCCAAAAGGGATGTTATAAATTGAAAAATCGGATTCTGGATGGTAATTTACAAATGATTTCATACACGTAATTTTGTAGCCTAAAAGTACTAAAAAAAGTTCAGAATGAAATTCTGAACTTTTAAGTTATCTGGCGTATTGCTTATTTCTTCGAAAATGAACTTTCGTCTATCCATCGGTCTTTATTGTTGACGTCAACGAGATATAAAATCTTTTTTTGCTGCGTCAAAAGAAAGGTTTTGGTTATTGGAATGGGTATTTTTTTGCCTTCCAATTGATCACATCGTACCGAAATGATATTTTTATTGCTGCGGACGAAATCTCCAGAAAAAACATTCGAACTGGTTTTTCCATCTGCTTTGTCGTCAAAAAGTTCCACATAGGTCACTTTATTGCCATCCAAAATGACGAAATTTCGTTCGGTATGATCTTCAAAATCTTTCACCAACATAAATTTCTTTTTATCGATATCAACGTGAGTCAAGTTTTGATTAATTCCTTTTTTTTCTTCTAGACGATCCAAAATTGCATTTATAGAACCGTATTGAGCTTGCGCCGCACCAGCTAGAACTAAGAATAAAGTGAATGCGAAAATCTTCTTCATGTGTTTTTATTTAGCCACGAAAATAGCAATTTTTACACCAAAATTATAAATTTCCTCGACGAGCTTGCTCTCTTTCTAATGCTTCGAATAAAGCTTTGAAGTTTCCGGCACCAAAACTTTGAGCGCCATGTCTTTCAATAATTTCGTAGAAAAGAGTAGGGCGGTCTTCAACCGGTTTTGTGAAAATCTGAAGCAAATAACCTTCTTCGTCACAATCCACTAAGATTCCTAATTCTTGAAGTTTTTTAATATCTTCATCAATGGCTCCGACACGTTCCGGAATCATTTCGTAATACGCTTCTGGAGGAGGAGAAAGGAATTCAATTCCACGTTTTTTCAATTCCGTAACCGTATGTACAATATCTTTCGTTGCTAAAGCAATGTGCTGAACGCCTTCACCTTCGTAGAAGTCTAAATATTCTTCCACTTGAGATTTTTTCTTCCCTTCTGCTGGCTCATTGATTGGGAATTTCGCATATCCATTTCCATTGGACATTACTTTAGACATCAAAGCTGAATATTCCGTGTTGATTTGCTTGTCATCAAAACTTAAAATATTTACGAATCCCATTACGTCTTCATACCACTGAACAACAGGAATCATGCGATCCCAATCTACGTTTCCAACACAGTGATCAACATACAACAAACCTGTTTCTTCTGGCTGATAATCTGATTCCCATTTTTGGTAACCCGGCATGAAATCTCCGTTGTAGTTTTTACGTTCTACAAACATGTGAACGGTTTCTCCGTAGGTATAAATTCCGGACATGCGAACTTCGCCATGCTCGTCCGTTAAAGTTGTAGGCTCCAAATACGGTTGCGCTCCTCTTTTCGTTGTTTCTTCGAAAGCAGCATAGGCATCATCTACCCATAAAGCCAAAACTTTGACACCATCGCCATGTTTTTTTACATGCTCGTTAATTGGAGAATCTGAACGTAATCCTGTGGTTAAAACCAAACGTACTTTTCCTTGTTGAATCACATACGATGCGCGATCGCGAACACCAGTTTCTGGTCCTGCATACGCAACACTTTGGAAACCAAAAGCGGTTTTGTAAAAGTGAGCGGCTTGTTTCGCATTTCCTACATAAAACTCAATATAATCTGTTCCGTTTATTGGAAGAAAATTTTCTGCCTGTGCTATTTTTTCTGCAAAGGTTAGGTTTGACATGATGATGGTTTTTTATTATTTGCCCTAATATACAAATATTCAGTTTATTTTTTGATGCTGAATTAGGGTGATGTAAATTGCTGGTATAATGCATTTTACATGATTTTTATTTTCTCTTTAAATTTAGTAGAGAAATGCGAAAATTATTCAGAAACTTTCATTTAAATAGAATTTAAACTTTAAAATATAATCTTAGAAATAAAAAAGCCTGCAAAAAATGCAGACTTTATAGTAGTACTATGATTCTTTTAAACCGTAGCGGCTTCTTTTTTCATGCTTCCCGTTTCTTTCAAACGCATATGCCAGCTGAAAACCTCTTCTAAAAGGTGTGGTGTGTGGCCACCTCGTTCACAAGCTCTGTCAAAATACGATTGCAATTCATCACGGAAATCCGGGTGAACACAATTGTTGATAATCGTTTGCGCACGTTCTCTTGGTGCTAAACCTCGTAAATCGGCCAAACCAATATCCGTAACCAAAACATCCACATCATGTTCTGTGTGGTCGGTATGCGAAACCATCGGTAGAACATGCGAAATAGCATTGTTTTTAGATGCTGCTTGCGTTACGAAAATACTTAAATAGGCGTTTCTTGCAAAATCTCCTGAACCACCAATTCCATTCATAATTTTCGATCCACTGATATGCGTAGAATTTACATTTCCATAAATGTCAAATTCTATTGCGGTGTTAATGGCGATAATTCCTAAACGACGAATTAATCCCGGCGTGTTGGAAATGTTTTGCGGTCTCAAAACAAATTTGTCTCGATATTTATCCAAATTATTGAAGACGCGGTTATAGCATTGTTCAGAAACGGTAACCGATGACGCTGATGCAAAACTTAATTTTCCCGCATCAATTAAATCAAACGT
The DNA here is from genome assembly GCF_059509915.1 of Kaistella sp. CFF1-2. Classification (NCBI taxonomy): domain Bacteria; kingdom Pseudomonadati; phylum Bacteroidota; class Flavobacteriia; order Flavobacteriales; family Weeksellaceae; genus Kaistella; species Kaistella sp. CFF1-2. The sequence continues at coordinate 1,058,652 of NZ_JCAKLF010000001.1, read as the reverse complement.
GCTGTCTTGAAGAACTTCTGAAAACATCGTTAAGTCGTAGAAATTTGAATCTTTAAATCCAGAAAGAACCGCATTCGCAACTTTTCCGATTCCCGCTTGTAAAGGAAGTAAACGATCTGTTAAATGTCCCAAACGAACTTCATTTTCAAAGAAATTCAGAATATGTTTTGCAATAGCAGTCGTCTTTTCGTCGGGATCAACGATGTCTGCTGGACTATCTTTTAAGTTGGTGAAAACAATCGCTTCGATCTTAGAAGGATCAACAGGGATGGTTTTTCGTCCAATTTTGTTCCATGGTGCTACAATTGGGATGACATTTCGATGTGGATAATCTTCCGCTTGATAGATATCGTGAATTCCATAAACCGACTCCGGAACTTGGGTGTTGATTTCTAGAATTACTTTTTTTGCAAGCGCCGCAAAAGTTACCGAATTTCCAACCGATGTTGTCGGAACCAAACTTCCGTCACGATCAATATACGCGACTTCGATTACAGCGATATCTACTGGTGGAAGGTTTTTGTTGTGCAATAGCTCCGCACTTTCACTTAAATGCTGGTCAATGAAAAGGATTTCTCCTTTGTTAATTTTGTCACGAAGCGTTCTATCCACTTGGAAAGGCATTCTTTTACTAAGAACTCCCGCGTTCGCCAATTTTGCATCGGTGTCATGTCCAAGGGAAGCCCCCGTCATTAAAGTGATTTTAAGATCTTCGTTCGTGCCACGCGCCGCTAAAGCTGCTAAAACCGCCTTGCTGTCGCCCGCTTTGGTGAAACCACTAGCGCCCACAACCATGCCGTCTTCGAAAAGCTTGGCTGCTTCTTCGGCCGTCGTAACCTTGTCGCGCAGGCTTTCTAATCTAATTCGTTCTATCATTTCTTTACTATTAAATTCCAATTTTTATCCAAAAATGAGTGGGAAAATTCCATTCATTTTCAGATTGCTCTCTTTTCCTTCAAATTTACGAAAAAAGCCTTTTCGAGAGGATGATATTTGCTAGGAAATTTAATTTAGAAAGGCTCTTGACAAGACTTTTTTCCTATTTCAGGACGGACGAAAAATTACTTTTTGATTTAGAAATTTCTGAAACGGTCGAAACTCGCTTTCTCAAGCATTTCGCGATCATCGGGATGCGCAATTTCAATTAAAGCTCGCGCTCGCTGTTTTAAATTCTTTCCATACAAATAAGCTGTTCCGTATTCCGTAACCACATAATGAACGTGACCTCGAGTGGTAACAACGCCAGCGCCTTGTTTTAAATACGGAACAATTCGTGGAAGTCCTTTTTTGGTACGTGAAGAAATCGCCATAATTGGTTTTCCACCTTCACTTAAAGCGGCACCACGCATGAAATCCATTTGTCCGCCAATTCCAGAATATTGATAAGAGCCAATAGAATCGGCACAAACTTGTCCTGTTAAATCAATTTCAATGGCTGAATTAATGGCATGCATTTTCTTGTTTTGCATAATGTTAATCGGGAAATTAACGTGCTCAACATCCATAAACGAGATGGAAATATTATTATCAACGAAATCGTAAAGTTTGCGTGTTCCAAAACAAAAAGCTGTAATGGTTTTGTTCGGATGGAAACCTTTGTATTTGTTGTTGACAACGTCATTTTTTATCAAATCAATAACGCCATCACTCAACATTTCGGTGTGAATTCCAAGGTCTTTGTGATTTCCTAAAGCTTGTAAAACCGCATCGGGAATGGTTCCGATTCCCATTTGGAGTGTGGCTTTATCGTCAATTAATTCAGCAACATTACCACCAATTTTACGTTCGATATCACCGACTTTTGAACTGTAATCAATTGTTAGAAGGTCTTCATCGCTCCAAACCATTTTGTGGATTTTGCTTTTGTGAATCATGGAATCACCATACGTTCGAGGCATTTTAGGATTGACAACGGCAATAATCATTTTTGCCGAATCTACGGCAGATCTCGCAACGTCAATAGACGTTCCTAGCGTACAATATCCGTGATGATCAGGTGGTGAAACCGTTATCAATGCAACATCTAATGGTAAATGTCCGCCTTTAAACAACGTTGGAATTTCACTTAAAAATATCGGAATAAAATCACCATTTTCGTAATTCACGGCTTCGCGCACAGGCGTCGAAACAAATAACGAATTGATGAAAAAACTATTTTTATATTCGGGTTTTGCGATTTCAACACGGCCTTGTTGGGTAATCGAAACAAATTCGACATCCGAAAGTCGACTTGCTTGTCGTGCTAATTCATCCAAAAGAATGTTCGGGGTACAAGCCGAACCGTGAGAAAAAATTCGATCTCCGCTTTTAATCTCGGAAATAGCCTCTTCGGCACTCACAAACTCAATCATAAAAATAGTTTTAAAGATATTAAAGCTAAAAATTTTTGACGAATTCCTAGCTGAAATCTATCATATTGATGGATTTAAAATTTCGGGTATGTTTTTGTAAATTAAATGGTTGGACTTACTCTAGCCAAGACGTTTTGTAGGTTTCGTCTTCTACGGCTATAGCATCTTCCGTAATTTTTAACGGTCGGAAAGGATCAACCATTACCGCATATTCGTCGGTGAATTTTTTTCCAATACTTCGTTCCATCGCTCCAGGATGCGGACCATGAACGATTCCGCCAGGATGAAGCGTGAAATCCATTAAATCAATGTGATTTCTGCTCATAAAATCCCCTTCGGTATAAAACAAAACTTCGTCAGAATCAATATTGGAATGGTTATACGGCGCAGGAATTGCATCAGGATGATAATCGTACATCCGTGCGCAGAATGAACAGACGACATAATTGTGACCCTCAAAATTTTGATGAACTGGTGGCGGTTGATGAATTCGCCCTGTAATCGGTTCAAAATTCTTGATGTTGAATTTAAATGGATAGAAAAAACCGTCCCAACCAACGACATCAAAAGGGTGCGTTGCATAAATAAAATCGGTGATTTGGTTTTCTTTTTTTACTTTAATCAAGAAATCGCCTTTGGCGTCCACTGGTGGAACAAATTCTGGAACAACAACATCACGTTCGCAGAATGGCGAATGTTCTAAAAGTTGTCCAAATTCGTTTCTATAGCGCTTTGGCGTATAAATTGGCGATTGACTTTCAATGAAAAATAAAACATTTTCCGATGTTTCAAACTCCATTTGATAAATGGTTCCGCGTGGAATTATCAAATAGTCGCCTTTACTGAATGGTAAATTTCCCAACATCGTTTTCAATACTCCGGAACCTTCATGCACGAAATACAACTCGTCGCATTCGCCATGTTTGTAGAAATACTTCATGGAATCGGTTGGTTTTGCTAATCCCATTTTCAAATCGTTATTGAACATGAGGATTTTTCTACTTTTCAGAAAATCTTTTTCCGCTTTGATATCTTTTCCTTGAAAACGTCGAGGCGTCACATTTTTTTCAACAGCTACTTTTGGCGTAACATCTACTACATTCCCAATTGACTTGATTTGCGTAGGCCTTTGAACATGATACAACAACGAAGAAATTCCGTGAAAACCTTCAGTTCCGAACAATTGTTCATAGTAAAAATTACCTTCTGGCGATTTGAAAATCGTATGTCTTTTTTGTGGAATTTCCCCACGTGAAATGTAGTGCATGAGTTTTGTAAAATTGATGTTCTTAAAGATACTAATAATTTGAAAAAATACGAATTCAATTAAAAATTTCAAATGAAAAGGCCAATTTCGAAAGAAATTGGCCCTTGTATGTTGTTTTGTAAATTGTTAAAAATAAGCGGTAAGCGCTTCGTAAAAGTCATCATCCATAATGCCCATATGTTGGCAAAAATGCATCAATCCTAGAATTTCTTTCTGAACTTTTGCATCCGAAATTGGAAATTCAACTTCCCCAAATTCGGTATCTAAAATTACTTTTTCGTTAGAAGATATTGTTCTAGTTGCTGAATAGGGAATCTTTCGAAAGAAATTGGTGGTTTGTAAAACAGCTCTGTCCCAATCTGAATAAAATTCAGGATAAACTACAATTCCGCCACCGGTTATCGAACTTAAAATTGCATTTGGATTCTCAGGATTTTCATCGTTCCCAATAAAACCTATCGTTGGCGCAAATTGTGAAGCAAAATCTGCGTTATCCGTTTTTAACAGAACGAAATCAGCTTTGGGTGCATAGGTTTCATCTTCCACAAAGTAATCAACTTGCTTTCCGTGAAAATTGAAGATGAAATCTAAAATATCGTTTGTCTGTGGTTGTGTTCTGTAAAGCAAAACTTTCGTTTGCTGAGCAGAAATACCAGAAAAATCAATCATACTTTAATGAAATTCTGAATTAAGAATTGGGCGAATCCGTTTGTTTTTGTTTCCTTTCTTGGTCGTATTCGTGAAGAATATTAAAATCTTGCGTTTGCTCAATGGCAATCATGATTTTATCCAAGATTTGCTGTGGCGTTTCGTTATCGTAATCGATATCCAATGGCGCTTTAAACTCCATCGTAGGTTTTACACCAGTCACTTTTACTTTTAGGCCTTTTTTATCAAAAGCTCTCCGGAAACCATTAATTTTTATCGGAATAACGATAGGTCTTTGTTGTTTTACCAATTTTGCGGTTCCCTTTCTTCCTTGTGCAAAAGCAGATGTTGTCCCTTGCGGAAATGTGATTACCCAACCGTTATCAAGGGCTTTCATGATGTTTTCTACTTCTGTTAAATCCACCATTCGGTTCACGTTTTGGCCTTCGGCACGCCACGTTCTTTTTACCGTAACCGCTCCAGCAACTTTAAAGATTCTAGAAAGAAAACCTTTATTCATGGTTTCTTCCGCTGCTACGTAGTAAAAATCAACTTTTGGGTTGAGTAAATAAATCGGATTTTTTATCGTATTCAAATACCCATTATTCACCGAGCAAAATGCGTGATACATCGCCGCAACATCGGCAAAGTACGTTTGGTGGTTGGATACAAAAAGCACATTGGAATCGGGTAAGTCAACTAGGTTTTCTGTTCCGCTGATTTTCAACTTGTTAAAGCCGTTGAATCGTCGGTACGAAATCAAACCGAAAATAAAAATCACCAATCTCTTCAGGAAATACGGTGTTCCAAATGCATCAAAAAATATATTCTTCTTAGCCATTATTCTGCTACAATGCTGCGAATTTACAAATTTTTGAGCAGTTGACGGAATTCACTTAAAATCATTGAAGTTGCACCCCAAATTATGTAATTTTCAAAGGTGATTACAGGGACTTCAATTCCACGAGATGACGGTAAAGCCATCATTTCTGGTTCTTCGTCCAAATTCAAAATAGATTCTATCGGAAATTCAATTAATTCCACAGCTTCTCCTTCTTGCAAGGTGAAAGCAGGATTTTTTTTGGTGAATGAAATGTAGGTATGAACGTAAAAATTACTTGGCGGAATATAAATTGGAGACAATTCTCGAATGACACGAATATAATGACGGTCAACACCGATTTCTTCTTCTGTTTCTCGAACTGCTGTTTCCCGAAATGTAAGGTCAGCTTCTTCTTTTTTTCCTCCAGGTAAGGAAACTTGGCCACTATGTCGATCTTTTTCGTTCTCACTTCTCAATATTAAAGGAAAATACCAACGATCGTCTTTAAGATACAAGAGAATGTTTACCGCTGCCAATTTTGGATTTTTCTCAAAAATCTCTTCTTCCGAATACAGTGGTCGATATGGTGGTGAGTAAATGCAATGCGAGCGCTCACCGGTTAATTCTGCTGCTTTTATTTTCTTAATTAGGTCTTTTCCAAATACTTGCATTTCATCAAAATATAGAGTAAGATAGGATAAAATTTGAGATTACTCAAGGATAATCTTCGTTAATTGGATTTTATTGCCATAATCTTTCGCTCGAACTCAATTTTGTGGTCTGATTTACTTTTAGTCCTTGTTTTATAGGTGTAAATTGTCGCTACAGAAAGATCCAGAAAGTTGGCCACTTGATTGGAGTCTCGAATTCCTAAACGATACAACGCAAAAATTCGAAGCTCTGTATTCAGTAAATCACCTTTTTTAAGAAAGGTTTGATACTTCTCTGGAAAAAGCTGATTAAACTCGTCGATAAATGTTGGGAAGAGCTTCAAAAAAATTTCGTCAAATTGTTTGAACATATGCTCTCTTTCCAGCTTTGTATTGTATTTCTTGAGCGAAATTATCGCTTCATTCTGCTTGTTATTGGTTATTTTCTGGATGGTACTTTTGTGGATGCCTTCAATTTTGTTGATGGTATCCGCAATGGCGTTAATGAAATACGCAATATATTCTTCTTTAATCGTGTTGGCTTCGCTGAGGTTTTTATTGATTTCTTTGAAGTTGGATAGCGACGCATTGAGAACTTTTCTCGACTTGTTTCGTTCTTTTAATTGTTTGAAAATGATGTACAGGAAAACGATTGACACCAAAAGAAGTAAGCCTAAAATTACCGTTGCAATGGTCAATAGCCAACTTTTTTGACTTAATTTTTCAAGTTGCGTTTTCTCAATAATCGGAAGAATGGTTGAAATCTCAAATTTTCGATGTCGAGCGTTATAAAACGTAGCATCATCCATCGCGATTCCAATATACTCATTCGCTTTTTCGTATTTCCCTTTTTTATAGAGTTCGTTGGCAAGATTTCGGAGCGCAACCGTTTCCATCGTGGCGTTTTTTACATCAGAAATTGCTGCTAATGTTAGATAATGTATCGCTTTTTCCGAATCCCCATTATCCAAATAGATAAAACCAAGACTTGAGGTCGCAATTCCATAGTAGGAATCCAAATTTCCATGAGCAATCCATTTTAGAAATTCTTGTTGAGCCTGATCTCTTTCATTGTATTTTAAAAGTTTTAATGTTCTCGAATACCAATATTCATTACTATTTGGCTCTGCATATTGAATAGCTTGATTTAATAATTCATTTCCTTTTTGAAGATATTTTATGCTAAAACGCTCATCCTTATTGTAATCGGCAAGGTCATAGTAAGCACGAGCATACGTAATGTAATAATCAAATTTTATTGCTGGCTGGAATGGTTCGATATGAATACTACTCAATGTGTCCAATGATTCTTTAAACAAGCCTGCAGAAACCAAAATAAACGATTCTCGAATTTTTGATTTGGTAAGTTTTTCTGGAGAATTTAGCTTATTCGCTATTTGCTTTGATAATTCAACAAAATGATATGCAGAGTCATACTTAAACGATCGATATTCTTGGTATAAATCGAGATAGTTCTCATACAAACCATCGTCGTCGTTCGCCAGTCTGTTTTTATGTATTTGCGCTTCAATACTTCGGATTTTGTTCTGTTTCTTTTTTACAAATAGTTTTTTTTCAGACAAATTTTTGTCTAGATCACGTAATAATGCATCATTGGATTGTCCCGAGAAAGTGCTAGCAAAAAATAGGAGAAGAAAGCATCCTAATTTTAAAGAATACCTTAAATATTTCATCCGATACGTCGTGCTGTATAAATCCATTAAAAACATCAAATGTTAAGATTTTGTAACATTTGGATGGTAAATATGCAAATAAATTATAACAAAATGTTACTATTTGTTAAAAAAATCACCTTGATTTTCTCAATTCTTTCTTGATTTTATTTTCTTGTTAATTCAAGTATAATGTTGATAATAAGAGTTTTGAAATTATTTTGTTAGACAATTTATCTTGATTTTTTTAGAATATTTTTTTTTAGGATAGTCAAAAAAGTAGATTCGTCCTATAACTATAAAAAAATCGTCACTATGAAAATTAAACAACTTTACTTTTTAGGTGTTTGCGCCATGTTTTTGGGGTGCAACGACGTGGATGATGGTTCCTTTGTTGAGCCAATTACACTCTATGAAAAAGTGAATGGAAGCTGGTATCTTATGAATCTTAAGATGACTGATGAGATTGCAAAAAGTGGAGGACTTACTCCTGTTGATCAAAACATCAGTTCGTATTTCAATTTTCCAGATTTCATGATTACGTTAAACGTAGATGAAAAAAATAGACCAACTACGTATGAAGTTTCGGGTGACGTTCCTGCTTTGTTCTTGAAAAAAGGATATTGGGCATTGAGTAACGATTTCCAGTTGACGGGTGGAGAAGCGGTGAAATTGTATTTGTATAAAGATGCAGCCAAGTCTCAAAAAATTGATGAATTGAATTTCGTTTCTGTTCCTGGTGGGCAAAAGGAGATGGAGCTTCAGTTAAAAAGAACTTCGGGAGGAACCCCTTTCGTATCGTACAATTATAAACTTAAAGCATTCGAATAACCATGAAAAAAATTGTATTATTTCTACTCTTTTCACTTTTTGCGATTCAATCAAATTTGATGAATGCACAAACACAAACGTTGGGAGCACCGGACAAAGTTTGGTCTTATCCCGTTGTGTACAAGTACAATGAAAAAGTGACTTGGTATTTCGATCTTTCGAGTTCTGGTTTTGCAGAGAATCAGGATTTGTTTATGTGGATTTGGTCACCTTCAGAGCCGGATGCTGAAAACTGGGAAAACTCTTCTGATTTTGCCAAGTTGAAGTATGAAGGAAATATGATCTGGAGTTTTACTTTGACGCCGACTGAGTATTTTAAAATGACGGAAGAGCAAATCAAAGGAAGTGCAGGTTTTTGGATGCGTCTTAAAAACAAAAACGGAAGTCAACAATCGGAGGTTGTTAACGTTACCTACACTGATTTTTCATCATTCTTAGGAGAAAAAGTAATGTTCAAAACCTATCCAGCTGCGCCAACTGCGGATGCAGGAATGAGTATTTTATTCAATTCAAATATGGTTGCTGGTTTTGATGGGCCGGGAACGGTTCATTTCCACAGTGGTGTTAATGACTGGGATATTAAGCAAGAATATCAAGCTTGGTTGCCAGAAATTGCAGCTAAAACTCAGTTAAAAGACCTAGGAAACGGATTGTATAAAATGGATTTAGTTCCGAAAACCTACTACGGCTTACCAGATGATTATGCAATGCAAAATATAACCTTCCTTTTTGTGAAGCAAGATTGGGCAGCGAATTCTGGTGATCAGGTGATTTATGCAGGAGCCGTTGTTCCGCCGCCGCCGCCAGCTTTGGTTTTGTTCCCGAAACAAATTAGCAAGAGAGATTTACTTGGAATTATTCGTACCAATAACGAGTCAGGAGTAACAAAATTAATTTATACCGTAACGGCCGGAGCTAAGAAATTTACAGGTGAATTTGTCGGAACAAAGCTAGAAATTAAAGGGTTTATCAATATTGTAACTGAGTTGGAAGGAATTGATGTGAAAGAAATCCATCTTTTACTGAAAGACAACAAAGACAAGACAATTCTTGATACTAATATACCATTGAAGCAATTAGATTAACCATTAAAGTGAGAACAAAATGAATAAGAATACAGATATAATAGGAAAGCATTCTTCCATTAAAAGATTGGTTGCCTTAGGACTTGTGGTTTTGGCATCTTCCTTGACTTTTGCACAAAATACAGATGAAAAGGCTGTAAAAGATACGTTAGGAAAAGAAACCGAAATTGAAGAGGTGAAAATTGTTGCTGTTGGGTATGGATCTGTGAAAAAGAGAGATTTAACCGGAGCAATTACAAGTTTGAATGAGGATGATTTAATGAAAGGTGTGGTAACATCTACGGAACAGGCTTTACAAGGGCGCGTTGCAGGTCTTACGATTATGCAAGGAACGGGTGACCCAAGTTCGGGAGCTTCCATTCGTTTGCGTGGAGGGACGTCGCTTACCGCAAGCAACAATCCTTTAGTGGTTGTTGATGGAATTCCTGGGGTTGATATCAATATCGTTCAATCATCAGACATTAAATCCATTGATGTATTGAAAGATGCTTCGGCAACAGCAATTTACGGTTCTAGAGGTGCGAATGGTGTGATCATCATTACAACAAAAAGCGGTTTGAAACGTAGTCAAATCACCTACAATAATTACGCAGCAGTTGGTTACGCATCGAATAATGTAGATATGCTTTCAGCTAATCAGTGGAGGAAGTACGTTCGTGATAACAATATCTCGGGAGCGGTTGATTATGGTGGAAACACCGATTGGCAAAAGGAATTGCAACGCGTTTCGTTTAGTCAGCAACATGAATTAGGATTGTCAACGGCTGGAGATAATGGCGGTTTTAGAGCGTCTTTGTCGTATTTGGATAGCCAAGGGATTATCAAAACAACAGGCTTAAATCGTTTGAGTGCGAATATCACAGGATATCAATATGCATTGCAAAAAGCATTGAAATTTGATTTAGGAATCATGGCGAATATGGATCGTTGGCATCCGTTGGATTATCGAATTTTCGAAAGAGCATTCAATCTAAATCCAACCATTCCAGTTCGTGATGCAAATGGAAAATATACGTCTGTTGGAGGTTCTATCTACGAAAATCCAGTGGAGTTGATGAATAACCGAACGTCGGATATGAAGAAAATTCGTTTGATGGGATTTGCAAAAACGGAAGCTTCATTTAGCGATGATTTGAAAGGTGTTATAAATGTTTCTATGGAATATAATGGGACGCAAGGTGGCAACTACAAACCTTCGTACGCCATTATGGAAGGGATGAATGAAAAAGGATGGGGACAAAAAACCTACGGTGAATATTTGAATTCTCAAATTGAAACGTATTTGAATTACAACAAAACGTGGGCAGATCATACGTTTGGTGCTATGGCGGGATACTCATTCTTAGAGAATGTTTACGAAGGTTTTGGCGCGCAAAGAAGTGGTTTCGAAACGGATTTGTTTGGGTACAATAATTTAGGAGCAGGAAGCAATTACCGTTTAGGTGATGTGTATTCCTACAAAGGAAAATCCAATTTAGCTTCGGTTTTCGGAAGATTAAATTATGGCTATGCAGGAAAATACCTTTTCACTGGAACGATTCGTCGTGATGGGTCAAGCCGTTTTGGTGCGAATCACAAATGGGGAACGTTCCCATCGGCTTCCGTTGCATGGCGCGTTAGTGATGAAAACTTCATGGAAGGAGCGAGCAAGTGGTTAACGAATTTGAAATTCAGAGCGGGATACGGTATCACAGGTAACCAAGATGGTATTGGTGAGTACAAGTCGCTTTCGATTTTAGGTGTTGGGCAAGACAGTTATTACAATCCAGAAACGGGAACTTGGGCTTTGGCGTATTCTCCAGTTCAGAATGCAAACCCAGATTTGAAATGGGAAGAAACGAAGCAGATTAACATCGGAGCGGATTTTAGCTTGTTCAATCGTGTGAATGTTTCCCTAGATTATTACGATAAAAAGACGGACGACTTGTTGTATACATACCAAGTTCCGCAACCGCCATATTTGGTAGGAACCATGTTGGCAAACGTAGGAACGATGCGTAATAAAGGTTTTGAAGCAGCTATTAATGCAGATTTCATTAAAACCGAGGATTTTAAGTGGAGTGGAAATTTCACTTTTGCAACCAACAAGCAGAAAATCGAAAAATTAAGTAATAAAATTTATCAAGCCGATTTAATTCAATCAGGTTCATTACATGGGCTTTCAGGAATGAGTAACCAATATGCGCAGATTATTGCAGAAGGCTATCCTGTAGGAACTTTCTGGGGAAGAGAATATCTTGGACTGGATGATAAAGGAAACTTTATTTTGAGCGATGAGGAGAAGAAAATTGGAGATGTTCAGCCGGATTTCACGGTTGGGGTTAATTTCAACTTTTCTTACAAGAGATTGGATATGTCGATTGCTGGATACGGAATGTTCGGTCAAGATGTTTTGAATGCGACAGAAATGATGTTGTATGATAGAAACAGACTTCCGGCGTACAATGTTCCGGATGCGTTTTTATCGTCTCCAGTAAAATCTTCACCTACGTATTCTAGCTATTGGATTCAAGATGCGTCGTTTTTTAGAATCCAGAATGTGACGGTAGGGTATACCGTTCCTTTGAAAAACTACGGAACTTCATTACGAATTTATCTAACAGGACAGAATTTATGGGTGTTTACGAAATATTCAGGAACCGATCCTGAGGTGGATAACACAGGTTTAGCAAGTCCGGGAATTGATCGTTTCAACAACTATCCAAGACCGAGAACGATTTCAATGGGGCTTAATTTCACCCTTTCTAATTAATCTTTTTGAAAATTATTGATCACAATGAAAACAAAAATATTTTTATCATTCATGTTAAGTGCGGTTTTGGCCGTTTCGTGTACCAATCTGGACGAAGAGCTTTATAGCACGGTTCCGGATGGAAGTTTTGGGACGACACCTGCCGAAGTTCAAGCGTTGGTGGGAGGTGCGTACTCGTCATTACGAGGTTTTTCAGATGAAATCACGACATCGTTTCCTACGACCGAAGTGTTTTTCATTAACGAAGTATCTTCGGATGAAGCGACTATTCCAACTCGTGGTGTGAACTGGTACGATGGTGGGCGTTATCAAGAAATGCAAAGACACGACTGGACGCCGCAAAACCCTTTGGTATTCTCGGTTTGGAGATATGCGTATAACGGAATTGCAAAAGTAAATTCTATTATTTATCAAATTGATAAATCAGCACTTTCTACCAAAGAAAAGGAACCTATCTATGCTGAATTGAAGGCAGTTCGTTCGTATTATTATCTATTGCTTTTGGATATTTTCGGAAATGTTCCCATCGTAACGGATTTTGCGGACTTAACGTTGCCAACCAACTCGTCAAGAGCTGAGGTTTTCAATTTTGTTGAAAAAGAATTGAATGACGCATTACCGCATTTAAAAAGTGGTGTAGTCTATTCAAAATTCACCAAAAATGTTGCTTATGCTTTGTTGGCTCGTTTGTATCTGAATGCGGAAGTCTATACAGGAAAAGCACGTTGGGCAGATGCTTTAAAAGCGGCTCAAAGTGTACAAGGACACTCTTTAAATGGAGATTATTTTGGGAATTTCTTAGTTGAAAATCAAAATTCTCCTGAAATCATCCTTTCTATTCCTTTTGATTCAAAAGCAGGAACGGTGGGTAATTACATCGGATCGATGAGTTTCCACTATTTACACAGATTTACGGTTGCAGCAAACGGAGATTATCCTTGGTGTGCAAACGGAATTTCGGCGCAGCCAGGCGTTTATTCAGCGTTTAGCGAAGAAGATAAACGAAGAAAATCTTTAGCAATTGGAGATCAAATTAGTTTGGCTACAGGAAGCACAATTGTAATGGATAATGGCGAACCTTTGACCTATACTGAAAACATCACCAGTTTGGCTAGTGCGAAAGAAAATGAAGGAGCAAGAATCAACAAATACGAGCAAAAGCCGGGTGAAAAGTACGAAAGAGATCACGATTGGGTGTTGGTTCGTTATGCAGAAATGTTGATGATTCAAGCGGAATGTCATGTGAGAATGGGAAATCCAAGTTTAGCAAAACCTCTTGTGGATCAAGTTTTAGCTAGAACAGGAACCAAAGCTCCAGATAATATTACATTGGATTATCTGAACGAAGAGTTGATGAAAGAATTCATTTTCGAAGGACAGAGAAGAACAACGAATATTCGTTTCGGAACTTTCTTCAAGCCATGGTGGGAAAAAGGAGCAACAGCAGCTTATCGAAATATTTTCCCAATTCCATCAACAGTGTTGATTACCAATACAAATTTGAAACAAAATCCAGGTTATTAAGAGTAAATACGTACGATTATGAAAAGAATTTTTTCGATGGTGGCTCTAGCAGCTGCTTGTATTTCGCTTACGTATTGTAGCGATAATGATAGTCCTTCCGAAGGAGGTGGGACGGTAGAATATCCATCGCCAGTAGCGATTCCAAAATCCAATTCCATGCAGTTGTATATGCACTATATGCCATGGTTTGAGTCCAACGAAAGCTCGGCAAACGGGAAATGGGGATACCATTGGACGATGGCAAATAAAAATCCAGATAAAATTTCACCAGACGGCAAACGGGAGATTGCTTCGCACTACTATCCCATGATTGGTCCGTACCATAGTGGAGATCCTTATGTGATTGAAAATCATTTGCTAACGATGAAATATTCAGGTGTCGATGGTTTATTGATAAACTGGTATGGTTCGTTCGATTTGAATGATTTTAAAGACAATCGCATCAACTCTGAGCAAATTATTGAGATGTGTAAGAAATTGGGAATGAATTACGCTTTAGTTTACGAAGATCGTTTCTTACCGGATATTGTAGGAGCTGGCTTAGCGCCAACAATTGCGAGTGCTGCTCGTGTGGATGCTTTTTATATGAACAAGCATTATTTTGGAGATTCCAACTATATAAAACTTAACGGAAAACCATTGTTACTCAATTTTGGTCCCATTAGTTTGACAACTCCAAATCAGTGGACAACGGCATTTTCAGTGATTGAGCAAAAACCAGAATTCTTAACGCTTTGGAATCAATCTGATCAGGCAGGAGCAAATGCTCAAGGGGAATTTGCGTGGGTGTACAAGGATAGTAATGCGCTAGTGGATTTTTACACAAACAGAATTAAGACCTTGAAAACAGCGATTGCTGGTGCTTATCCAGGATTTGTAGATTATTATGCTGAAGGTGGAGGCGGTAGCAATATGGGATGGAGTATTCCGCATAACAACGGAGCGACGTTCGATGAAACCTTAAACTTGGCGAAAAATTCAGGTTTAAAGCATCTTCAATTAATCACGTGGAACGATTTCGGGGAAGGAACGATGATTGAACCGACCAAAGAGTTTGGATTCTCGTATGTTCAAAAACTGAAAAATTTCGCTGGGGTTCAAGAAAAAACGGATGTTTTTCCGGAAATCTTCAAGTTGTTTGAGTTGAGAAAGAAATATCCTAGTAATTCGGATGTTCAACGAAAATTAGATGAGGTTGCCGCTCTTTTTGCAGCCAATCAAGCAACTACAGCGATAAGTAAATTAAGTCAAATTCAATAGTTTAAATGAAAAGGAAATATGTTTAGGAAATCAAGTATTTTAATTTTTAGTTGTCTCGGATTCATTTTTGCTCATGCGCAGCAGGTTTTTCAATTGGTTTCACCCAACGGGAAAAACAAAGTGAAAGTGGAGCAAGATGCTGCGGGAAAACTGAAATATAGTGTTGAGTTTAAAGGTAAGGAAATCATCAAGCCTTCGGCTTTAGGTTTTAATTTTTTTGGAGAACAGCCTATTGGCGCGAATCTTCAAGTGGTGAATTCTGAAAAAAGAAGTTTTGATGAGAATTGGAATATACCTTTAGGTGAATTTTCAACCATTCGAAATCACTACAACGAACTGAAACTCGAACTTAAAGAAACGTCGAACCAACCGAGATTGGTGAATTTAGAATTTCGTGCTTTTGATGATGGAGTAGGATTTAGATATCTTTTTCCGAAGCAGGAAAATCTTCGGAACGTTCGTATTAAAGACGAAAAAACGGAGTTCGCAATCAATGGTGATATCGATGTTTGGTGGATTCCTGTTCATCGTGAAAATTCGTATTACGAAAGTTTATATCGTAAAACGCCGATTTCAAAAACGGATACCATCAATACACCGGCCACTTTTGAAACCAAAGACGGAAATTTTTTTGCGATTCATGAAGCAAATCTTACTGATTTTGCATCCATGACGTTAAAAAGAGAAAACGGAAGCGTTTACAAAGGCGAATTAGTTCCTTGGTCGGATGGGGTAAAAGTGTACACGACGGCGCCATTTAACACGCCTTGGAGAATTATCATCACAGGTGAAAAAGCAGGTGATTTAGCAACATCGACGATGATGTTGAATCTAAATGAACCTTCAAAAATTGCGGATGAATCGTGGTTACAACCGTCAAAATACATCGGTATTTGGTGGGGAATGCATTTGGAAACGTTCTCTTGGGGGCAAGGTCCAAAACATGGTGCAACAACAGCAAACACGAAAAGATATATCGATTTCGCGGCTAAACACGGACTAGATGGCGTTCTTGTCGAAGGTTGGAATGAAGGTTGGGACGGAGATTGGACGGCTGATGGTAATAGTTTTAGCTTTACAAAAGCCTATCCTGATTTCGACATCAAAGCGATTACCGATTATGCTCGAGATAAGAAAGTTCGCTTAATTGGACATCACGAAACGGCGGGCGCAACTCGAGGGTATGAAAGTCAAATGGAAGATGCGTTCAGACTCTATCAAAGTTTGGGTGTCAACTCGGTGAAAACGGGGTACGTAAACAAATATTTGGATAAAAAAGAATGGCATGATGGGCAATACGGCGTTCGTCATTACCGAAAAGTAGTGGAGACAGCAGCCAAATACGGAATTATGATCAACAATCACGAGCCAGTTAAAGGAACGGGATTGCAAAGAACCTACCCAAATTTGGTGAGTCAAGAAGGGGGAAGAGGGCAAGAATATGATGCGTGGTCTGCGGATGGTGGGAACCCACCAGAACACACGACGATTATGCCGTTTACAAGAATGCTTTCGGGACCTTTTGATTTTACACCAGGTACGTTTGATTTAAGTTATAAAGTTCCTTCTGGAGCGCGTGTTCAAACGACTTTAGCAAAACAATTGGCTTTGTATGTTGTGATGTACAGTCCGATTCAGATGGCTTCGGATCTTCCTGAAAATTACGAAGGAAAACCAGAATTTGAATTTGTGAAAGAAGTTCCTGCGATTTGGGCAGATACGAAATTTTTGGATTCTAAAATTGGTGAATACACGACTGTGGTTCGTAAAGATCGTAAATCCGACGATTGGTATTTGGGAAGTATTACGAATAAAGACGCACGAAAACTGAAAGTTTCGCTGTCGTTCTTACCAAAGAATAAATCCTATAAAGCGGTGATTTATCAAGATGGAAAAGGAGCAGATTATAAGTCGAATCCATATCCAGTAGAAATCACAACTAAAAAGGTGAATTCCAAAACGGTTCTAGAGCTTAATTTAGCACCAGGCGGAGGAACTGCAATTAAATTTGAATCTCTTTAGATTAGTTTTTCATACACATTTTCTTTGTATTTAAGGCATCCGGTTTGGGTGCCTTTTTTGCATAAAAAATCCGCCGCACTTTGTGCGGCGGAAGATGATGTATTTTAGGTTGTTTAAAACTGTAATACCGTCTTAATTGGAATATTGAAAGAGCTCTTTCTTGTCGCTATTATACAAGCGGAACTCAAGATACTTAAATGAGTCTCTCGGAATAATCGTGACCCACTTTTTGTATTTTAAAAACCACTTCATCTGTATGCTCATCAGCCCTTTTGTTAAAAAAGCTTCAATGAACGGATGAACGTGGAGAAAAAGTTTTCCTTTTTCTTTTGCCATAATGTTACGTATTGCTTCATCAATACGTTCCACAATAACAATAGGTGCGTGTATTTCGCCATCTACATTCGGGTTTTCCTCGTTGGTCTCGATGTATTTCTCTGGGCGTACACGTTGTCTTGTCATTTGGATTAATCCAAATTTGCTCGGAGGTAATATCTTGTGTTTTGCTTTGTCACGCTTCATTTCTTCGCGAAAATGTTCGTACAGCAATCTTCGGTGTTCTGGATTTACCATATCGATAAAATCCACAACAATGATACCTCCCATATCTCGTAATCGCAATTGTCTTGCGATTTCTGTAGCAGCCATTTTGTTTACCATAAGCGCGTGCTCTTTGTTGGTAGTCGCTGCAGAAATATTAGGTCCTGAGTTTACGTCTACAACGTGTAAAGCTTCGGTATGCTCTATCACAAGATAGGCTCCTTTGGAGCTAGGAATGTTCACGTGTTTCCCGAAACTCTGTTTCAGCTGCTTTTCTACGTTGTAATATTCTAATAGCGGAATATGCGAGTCGTAGAATTGCACAATATTTTTTCGTTCTGGTGCGATGACATCAACATAGTTTTTCATGTCATTCACCATTTGCTCATCATCACAGATGATGTTTACGTAGTCCGCGTTAAAGTTATCTCGCAAGATTGCTGATGCAATGTCTTCTTCGCTGAGAATTTTAGACGGAACTTTTTGTTTTTGAATGTTTTTAAACGCCGTTTCCCATTTGGAAACCAAAGAGCCCATATCTTGGTGCAATTCAGCCACTTTTTTGCCTTCGGCAACGGTTCTGATGATCACGCCGAAACCCTCCGGTTTGATGCTCTCAATAAGCGTTCTAAGACGTTCTTTTTCTTCTGAACTTTTGATCTTCTTCGAAATAGAAACTTTATTATCGAACGGAATCAATACCAAAAATCGTCCTGTAATGGAGATTTGGGTGGATATTCTAGGCCCTTTTGTTGAAATAGGCTCTTTGGTTATTTGCAATAAAACGACGTCGTCTTTTGCAAGAACCTTGTCCACAGTTCCGTTTTTGTCGATTTCGGCTTGCTTTTCGAAGATTTTTAAGCTAGAAGAGTTTTGTTTTTTTGAAAAGATGTCTTTTACGTATTTTCTGAAACTCAGATAATCCGGTCCTAAATCTTGATAATGTAGGAAAGCATCTTTTTCGTATCCAATATTAACGAATGCCGAGTTTAAATTCGGCGCCAGTTTTTTTATTCTCCCCAAAAATAAATCACCTACGACGAAGTCGTTGTTCCCGGTTTCTTCATGAAGTTCAAAAAGACGTCCTTCTTCAAGGAGCGCTATTTTTGTTGAATTACCTTCATGAGAAACAATCAGTTCTTTCTTCATAGTGGTTATTTTGGTGAAAAAAATCTTGCTGTAAACAAAAATATAGTCGATGAAGTATAAACAAGATATCCATCAACTATATTTTTTATGTAGGAAAAATTACTTTTTCTTATGTCTGTTCGCTCTTCTTCTTTTCTTTCTTTTGTGAGTAGCTACCTTGTGTCTTTTTCTTTTCTTTCCGCTTGGCATAGTTGAAAAATGTTTTTTATGTGTTAATACTTATTTGATTTTATTTTACTGTAACTTTAGTTTTTACTTTGTCAACAAAAGTTTTCGCAGGTTTGAAAGCCGGAATATTATGTGCCGGGATTTCAATTGCTGTGTTTTTAGAAATGTTTCTCCCCGTCTTTGCTGCTCTGGTTTTGATGATGAATGAACCAAATCCTCTCAAATATACATTCTCTCCTGTGTATAATGAAGTTCTGATTTCCTGCATGAAAGCCTCGATAACTTTCTGTGTTTCATTCTTTTCAGTACCCAATTTATTCGAAATTGTGTTTACCAATTCTGCCTTTGTCATTTCCTAATTTTATTTTTAATTTTGGACTGCAAATATAAAGTTATTTTTTGAATCGATACAAACAAAACGCTGATTTTCTTCACATTGGTGAGCAGCTTTTGAAATGGTACGCTCATTTCGGAAGAGAATTGCCGTTTCGCACAACCAAAGACCCGTATATCATCTGGATTTCAGAGATTATTTTTCAACAAACTCGTATTTCCCAAGGAATGGCGCATTTCGAACGTTTTTCTGAACGTTTCCCGGATGTTTTTTCGTTGGCAAGTGCTGAAAAAGAGGAAGTTCTACTTTATTGGAAAGGTTTGGGATATTATTCTCGTGCTTTAAATATTCAAAAAGCAGCGCAACAAATTGTTGAAGATTTTAACGGGATTTTTCCATCAAAATTTGAAGATATTTTAAAGTTGAAAGGTGTAGGAAAATATACCGCTTCGGCGATTTCAAGTATCAGTTTTGGAGAAGATCGTGTCGCGGTGGACGGAAATTTTTATAGAGTACTTTCTCGTGTTTTTGCAGATTCTTTTGATATATCGGCTTCCAAAGCTTTTGAGTATTATTCGGATTTGGCCCATCGAATCCTTTCCAAAGGAAAAGCGGGTGATTTTAATCAAGCCATGATGGATTTGGGTTCTGAAATTTGCAAGCCTCGAAATCCACTTTGTGGTGAATGTCCGATTGCGAAAGATTGTTTAGCCTATCAAACCAATTCCGTTTTAGATTTTCCTGTTAAAAAATCGAAAGTGAAAGTTTTGGAAGAAAAGCTTTCGTATTATTTTATTCATTTTGGGGAGAAATTTTTAATTCAGCAACGCGATCAATCGGGAATTTGGAAAAATTTGTTTGAATTTCCGAATGCTGATTTTGAAAAGGAAGATTTCGTAATTTATCATGAAGAAACGATGATTCATAAGCTTTCTCACCGAAAATTAACAATTGAAATTAATAGTGTTGAATTGGCTTCGAATCGAGAATTGGAGACTTTTGCGAAGAAATATCAACTTCAAATTTCCGATTTGGAAGATTTTCATGGAAAGTCGTTTCCCAAACCGCTTCAAAACTTTATTGAAAATCAATTCGTAAGGCGGTTTTAAAACCTAGCCATATCTGAAATCTAATTTGTATTTTTGCCGGATGTTTAGAAAAATCGTTTTGGGATTAATCGCTGTATTGGCCGTTTCTTGTTCGGAAGAAGTGGTGCCAAAACCCTATGGCGAATTGAGATTGGAGTATCCAAGACCTCAATACAAGACGTTTTCTTCACCTTGTGGCTATAGTTTTGAATATTCGGATTTTGCAAAAGTAAGTCCTGGAAAAGAACCTTGCTGGTATTATATCGATTATCCGAAAATGAATGCGAAAGTTTTCATTACTTATTTTCCTATTCGCAACGATTTTGATGCGCATGTAAAAGAAGCGGAAAAGATGGTATATGAACATACGGTTAAAGCATCGGCAATTGATACCAAGTTTTTTGAATATCCAGAACGTAAAGTTTTTGGAAATTTTTATGAATTGAAAGGGCAAAGTGCTTCAAATATTCAGTTTTACGCAACCGACAGTACAAAACATTTTATAACGGCCAATTTGTATTTTAACACCCGCCCAAAACCCGATTCATTAGCGCCAGCAATTAGCTATATAAAAAACGATATCATGCACATGTTGGACAGTTTTGAGTGGAAATCTAAAGAATTAAGAAAATAATATAACAATAATATGAAACTTTTAGTAGTAGGATCTATGGCTTTTGATGCCATTGAAACACCTTTTGGTAAGACAGATAAAATTTTAGGTGGAGCAGCAACGTATATTGGTTTGGCTTCGGCAATTTTGAAAACTGATGTTTCTTTGGTTTCTGTTGTAGGAGGTGATTTCCCGCAAGAATATTTTGATATGCTTACGTCTCGCAATGTGAATGTTGATGGTGTAGAAGTGGTTAAAGACGGAAAAAGTTTCTTTTGGAGCGGTAGATATCATAATGATTTGAATACGCGTGATACATTAGCTACAGAAGTTAATGTTTTGGCAGATTTTGATCCTAAAGTTCCTGCGCATGCTCAAGAAGCGGAAGTTTTGTTGTTAGGAAATCTAGATCCTTCTGTTCAGCTTTCTGTTTTGCAGAAAATGGCTAAAAGACCACAACTTGTGATTTTAGATACGATGAATTTCTGGATGGATATCGCGTGGGATAAGTTGATGGAAATGATTCAACACACAGATGTTATCACTATTAATGACGAAGAAGCAAGACAATTATCTAAAGAATATTCGTTGGTGAAAGCGGCTCAGAAGATTCATGAAATGGGTCCGAAATACGTAATTATCAAAAAAGGAGAGCATGGTGCATTATTATTCCACGATGGGAAAATATTTGCAATTCCTGCTTTGCCGTTAGAGGATGTTTTTGATCCAACAGGAGCCGGAGATACATTTGCGGGAGGTTTTGCAGCGCATTTGGCGAAAACTGGAGATTTTAGTTTCGAAAATATGAAGTCAGCAATCATCATTGGTTCCGCGATGGCTTCATTTACCGTAGAAAAATTCGGTACAGAACGTTTAGAAGAACTTACGTTGAATCAACTTTCGGAAAGAATCGAAAATTTCAAACAATTAACGACTTTCGAAGTTTCGCTTAACGGAGAATAATTCGATATTCCGATGAAAAAAATATATTTCTTAGGAGCTTGTCTTCTTACTCAAATGGCTTTTTCACAATACATGATCGTGGGAAAAGACAGCATTTCTGCGAAAGATTTTGCACGAGATAATGAGTATTCATTGAAAAATAACGGGATTGAAAAGAGTTTGAAAAGTTCGCAGGAATTTTTGCTGTTGCAACAGTTTGCAGCGGAAAAAAAGGCTGATACGGCTGCTTTTTTCAAAGATCGTATGGTGCAAACAATGGGCGAACTTCGTAAAGAACGTTTTTATCCGCCTGCTTTAACCAATTCGTTGCTTACGGAATACGTTCAAGCGAATCAATTGGAGCGAAAAATGCTATTTTTCATTGTTGAAAAGAAGGACGGTGACGTAAATGATTATCAAAAGATTTATCAAGAAGTGAAATCGGGAAAACTCTCGATGGAAGAAGCGATAAAGAAATATACAACCCAAGAACCTAATCCGGTTTATGTAAAGCCAGGAGTTATGGATCAAGGGGTTTTCGATGATTTGGTAAAAGCAAGCAACGGCAGTTTTTCCCGATTGGTGAATACTTCCGGATACGCCGCTTTTGCAAAGTTAATTGACACCCGACCAAGTTTGGGCTATGTGATATTTGGAACGGTTTCGTATCCAAATAATGCAGATGCAGAACAAACAAAAACCAAAATTTATCAAGCGTTAAAGGAAGGTAAGAAGTTTGAAGCGGTAGCCGCAGAATTTGGAAGCACCGATCAAGAAAAGAAAAACGGTGGCGTAGTTATGGGTTCGCCAACGTTGCCAGATGAAGTTTATGCCGAATTTAAAAAGCTAAAGTCGGGTCAATATATTCCACAACCGATTTTGATAGAAGATAAATATTACATTTTTAATGTATATCAAATGTTTCCATATCAGTTGGATGCGGATAGAAAAGAATTTTTCTTGCGTGAAATGATAAATTCTAATTATGCGCAGAAGCTTCAAGATCAGTTTGTTAATCAAATGATGGCGACTTCGACTTTCAAAATGGGAAAAGTGAATTCGGAACTTTCCAAGTCGTATCAAGCGTTTTTAAAGCAAACCAATCCGAATACCGTTTTGGCAACCTATGGTAAAAATCAATTGAAATTAGAGGAATTCCAAAAGGAATTGAAAGAATTTCCGAATATTGAAAAAGTGGGTCCACAAGAGTGGAAGGAGCTTTACGATGCAAGGATTCGTCATTTTGTGTTAACGGCCTATTCCAAGGATTTTGATTTTCAGCCGGAAAATGCACAAAAAATTAAAGAAGCGAAGAAAATGTTGTATTCAGAGTATGTTTTCTCGCATTATTTGAAAAACCAAATCGATAAAAATCCACAAAAATTGGCAGATTATTACAACAAGAATAAGAGCAAATTCATGTGGGATGAGCGCGCAGATGGACGTGTTGCGATTTTGTTGGACGATTCTATGGCGAGCGAAATTCAGAAACAGATTAAAGATAAATCCAATTGGGAAAAGCTAAAAGCAAAATATTATGGCAAATTGAATGCTAAAAATCAAATTTTAGTTCATTTTGAAGAAGGAAAAATGGTGAAAGATGCCGATATTTTTGTGAATAATAAATTGCCTTTTTCTGCAGGAGTTAACACGACAAAAATTGGAGACAAAACGGTTGTTGTCGCGGTAGATTCTATCGTTCCACCAACGCAGATGACGAAGGAAGAAGCGGATGAAATGATTCGTGATGCAGTTTTCGAGGAAGAGCTTCAGCAAACGATTGCGCAGCAAAAAGCCAAGACAAAAATCGTAGTTGAACCTAGTTTCTTAAAGGAATTGGAAAAGAATTTTAAGAAATAATTATAATATTTTATATAAAGAATCTCGGTAAGAAGTTTAATTTTGCACAATTAATTTAGAAGAATGTTACAAAGTAAGAGGGTTTTAGCCCTAGTTCTGTTTGTTTTTACGGTTTTTTCATCACAAATTCATGCTCAAGCCAAGCCAGGCGAGTTGATTGATGGCATTGCAGCGGTTATCGGAAACGAAATCGTTTTAGAATCCGATATTCTAGAGCAAATGAATTTTTCAAAACAAGAAGGAAATCAAGTAAACGATAAATGCGAATTTTTAGGAAGACTCCTGAATAATAAATTATTGATTTACGAAGCAAAGCGTGATACCTTAATTGAAAATCGTGCGGATGCCATCCGTGAAATGTCGAATAATAAATTTCAACAAATTGCAGCTCAGTTTCCAGACGAAAAAGCGATGCTAAAAGCATACGGTTTCCGTACAGCGTATGAGATGAAAACGATGATTGAAAAGTACGATTCTGATCAATATTACGGACAAGAAAAATATAAAAGAGTCACTTCGGGTGCGGATATGACGCCAAATGAAGTAACCGATTTTTACAATCAGTATAAATTTCAACTTCCAGAAGTGAAAGATGAGGTTTCTTTGGCGCAAATCGTGATGTATCCTAAACTTACCGAAGCGCATAAACAAGAGCTTCGCGATAAGTTACTGAAGATTAAAAAAGATATTGAAGGCGGTGAAACCTTCGAAAATATGGCACGAATTTACTCTGAAGATCCAGGTTCGGCTTCGAATGGAGGTTTGTATACCAATGTAGCGAAAGGTCAAATGGTAAAACCTTTTGAAGCAGCTGCTTTAAATCTTCAAGAAGGTGAAATGTCCGAGCCAGTAGAATCCGATTATGGTTTCCACTTAATTCAGTTGGTTAAAAAATCGGGTAAGAACTACGATGTAAAACATATTTTGTTGAACTCGACTCCTACAAAAGAGGAAATGATCGCTGCAAAAAAAGAATTGGATAGCATCCGAACGTTAATTGAGGAAAAGAAAATGACGTTTAGAGAAGCGGCTTATAAGTTTTCTGACGATAAAGGAACGAAATTCAACGCTGGAGTTATAACGAACCAAGATGGGAAAGATAAGCTTGAAAAAGTGAATTTGCCAGCTGTGGTAGCGTATCAAATCGCTGGACTTAATAAAGGCGATATGACGGAGGTTTATGAAGATGAAGCGAATAAAAGAAAAACGGTGAATATGTTGATGATAAACGATGTGATTCCTGCGCACCAATTGGATATTGCAACCGATTATGAACGTATCCGTGAGTTTGCTTTGAATAAGAAACGTGGCGAGATGGTAGAAAAATATGTGAAAGAGCAATTGCCGAGCATATTTGTTTCCATTAACAAGCGTTACGATACTTGCGAATTCAACAGCTTACTGAAAAAAGAAGTTCCCGTAGCAAAGAACTAATTTTATTTAAGATAAACTAAAAACCTCGATTTTTTCGAGGTTTTTCTTTTTTTACCATTTTTGAAGTTTCTCAAAAAGTCTTATTTTAGCTTCATGAGTAATTTTATCGATTTCGGAGCAGCTACGAAGCTGAAACAAGCTCAAGAAAGCCAAAACAAGGTCTCACAATTATTTAGTATTCAATATCCAATTATCCAAGGCGGAATGATATGGCATTCGGGTTGGCGTTTGGCCGCTGCAGTGTCCAATAACGGCGGATTAGGGCTAATCGGAGCCGGAAGTATGTATCCGGATATTCTTCGAGAGAACATCCAAAAATGCAAGCAAGCAACGACGAAACCTTTTGGGGTGAATATTCCGATGTTGTATCCTGATTTGGAGGAAATTATTCAAATTATTTTAGAAGAAAAGGTTGAAATTGTTTTTACATCTGCTGGAAATCCAAAAACCTACACGGAAATGTTCCAAAAAGAAGGACGAAAGGTTGCTCACGTTGTTTCATCTACCAAATTTGCAATAAAATGTGAAGATGCTGGTGTTGATGCCATTGTTGCTGAAGGTTTTGAAGCGGGTGGACATAACGGGCGTGATGAAACGACAACGTTTTGCTTAATTCCGAATGTTCGTCAACATATTTCAAAACCATTAATCGCCGCTGGTGGAATCGCTTTGGGTTCGCAAATGCGTGCTGCCATGGTTTTAGGAGCGGATGGAGTTCAGATTGGGTCACGTTTCGCGGCGACGGAAGAAGCTAGTAGCCACGATAATTGGAAGGAGAAAATTACGCAATTGCAAGAAGGTGATACGTTTTTAACGTTGAAAGAATTGGCTCCGGTTCGTATGGTTAAAAATGAATTTTATAACCAAGTTGAACAGATTTACCAAGAAGGAAAAGATGTCGAGAAACTGAAAACTCTTTTAGGAAGAGGTCGTTCAAAAAAAGGAATGTTTGAAGGTAACCTTACCGAAGGCGAATTAGAAATTGGTCAAGTAAGTGCTCTAATTAAAGACATTTTGCCTGTTTCTAAGGTTTTTGAAAACCTTTTGGAAGAGTTTGAGAACTCGGCGAATGTTAATTTTTAAAGAAAAATTTGCTGGTTTAGCGTACTTTCCTATATTTACAAAAATTGAAAGAATAGGTCTTCGGATCTTTTGTTAATATGAATGAAAACGAAAACTGCTCCTTTTGGGAGCAGTTTTTTTATTTTAGATAGCCTCAATTTTTTCCTTTAGTTCGGCCCATCCGCCACCGTTGTAGCCTTCTTTTAAGCCTTCAGCAGTTAATAAATCCAATGCTTTTCCGCTTCGGTTTCCACTTCTACAAAAAAGAACTACAGGTCCTTCGATAGCCAAAATTTCTTCTTTTCGATCTTCAACTTGTCCCAAAGGAATATTTTCCGCTCCTGGAATATTTCCGTCCATATCCAATTCTAGTGGCTCACGAACGTCGATTAATTTATAATTTCCTGATTGTAATACTTCTTCTAATGACATAATGTTCTGGTTTTTTGATATTTTAAATTTAAAAAGCACAACTTTTCATGGAAAAGCCGACTAACAAATTTATAAAATAATGTTAGTTTTGCAAACGAAAATGAAGTCTTCCTTAGCAGAAATCCACAGTACATTAATTAAAACCAAAGCTATTGAGTTTGGTTTCACGTCGTGCGGAATTTCAAAAGCTGATTTTTTGGAAGAGGAAGCGCCTCATTTTGAGAAATGGTTACGGAATAATTTCCATGGCGAGATGGGCTATATGGAGAATTATTTTGATAAACGTCTTGATCCCAGATTGCTTGTGGAAGGAAGTAAATCGGTCATTTCATTAGCGTACAACTATTTTCCAGAAGAAACCTTAGCGCAAGATTTTAAAATCTCGAAGTATGCCTATGGAGAAGATTATCATGACGTAATTAAAGCTATATTGCGTGATTTAGTTGCGGAATTGCAAGACGAAATCGGCGAATTTGGATTTCGAATTTTCGTTGATTCAGCTCCCGTTTTAGAGCGTGCTTGGGCAAAAAAATCGGGAATCGGCTGGATGGGGAAGAATGCGAATATTATTTCCAAACAAAAAGGATCGTTTTTCTTTTTAGCGGAGATTATTTGCGATTTGGATTTAATTGCCGATCATCCTACAACCGATCATTGCGGAACATGTCGAAAATGCATAGACGCGTGTCCTACAGAGGCTATTGTTTCGGATAAAATTATCGATGGAAGTAAATGCATTTCGTATGCGACGATTGAGTTGAAAGACAGTATTCCAAGTTATTTTGAAGATAAAATGGAAGATTGGATGTTTGGCTGCGATATCTGTCAGGATGTTTGTCCGTGGAACCGATTTTCAACGCCACATAAGCAACCGAAATTTGCTCCGAATTCCTTTTTGAAAACATATAAAAAAGAAGATTGGAAGGATATTACACAGGAATTATTTTCAGAAATATTTAGAAAATCTCCCGTAAAAAGAACGAAGTATGCAGGCTTGATGCGAAATATGAAGTTCTTAGAAAACGATTTGAAAAAAGGGGGAAATGATTGAGCTCGCTTAGTAGGTAAGGAGAAAAATGGAGAGTCGAAAAGTTTGCTTACACGAAATAAGCGATATGAAAATGAAAGGAAAAAGAAGTTTTAGCGTTTTTTCTGAACTCTTTTTGGCGGAAATTTCACTCGGTTTTTTAGTCTTTTTTGAGATTTACTTTTCTTGTGCATATCATTTTGTTTTTTGGTGTAACTAAATCTAAGTAAAATTTTTGTTTCTTCCAAATTGAATTTGATTTTGTAGTAATTTATTAATATAGCTCGATAATCATTGAATTATTCTAAACGAAAACTTATATTTGAAAAAAAATCACGTGAAGAAAATTTTAAAAAACATACTAAAAGCCGTAGGAATACTTCTTGGAATTGTTCTTGTTTACGCGCTTTTCGGCTATTTACTACCGTATATTCCTGTTTCTGCAGAGAAAACGAACGATCCCAAGACAGTCGATATTTATATTCTAACGAATGGAGTTCATACGGATTTAGTTGTTCCGGTGGTGAATGATATTTACGATTGGCGTCAAGAAATCCCTTTCGAAAACACCAAATCAAAGCGTACGGATTTCAACTATCTTTCTGTAGGTTGGGGAGACAAAGGTTTTTATTTGGATACACCAACTTGGGCTGATTTAAAATTTTCAACAGCCGTAAAAGCAGCGTTTTGGATGAGCGAATCGGCGATGCATTGCACATTTTACAATCAAATGAAAGAAGGCGAAGATTGCGTCAAAATTTCTGTTACTGATGCTCAATACAAACGATTGGTGAAGTTTATTCAAGATAAATTTGATCGTGATTCTGCTGGAAAAGTGATTTTGATTCCGACCAATGCGGTTTATGGAAATGATGATGCGTTTTATGATGCGAAAAGTAGCTACAGTTTTCTTAATACATGCAATACGTGGGCGAATGATGGTCTGAAGGCGGCTGGACAAAAAGCAGCACTTTGGACACCAACCGATTTCGGAATTTTTCAACATTATAAAAAATGAGAAACTTTCTCTTCCTAATCGTTTTTACTTTAATTCAATGTCAGAAAGAGCCGAATTTGACTCAAAACTCTTCTTCTTTACATGAAGTGGAAGCGATTTTGGAAAAGCCGAAGGTTAATCTTGAAAAGTTGAAGTCAAAAGCCGACGAAGCATTAAAATTTGTAGAGGCCAAGAAATACAATGCTGAATTCTGTATTTTGGTGGATATGAGCTTGCATTCGGGAGTCAATCGCTTTTTCATTTGGGATTTTGCAAAGCAAGAAATTTCCCATCAATTTTTAGTCGGTCATGGATGTGGCTCTGCCTCATGGAGTTCAGACGATACCAAAGAAAATCCCACTTTTTCTAATGTAGATGGAAGTCATCTTTCGTCTTTGGGAAAATATAAATTAGGAGCTCGGGGAACAAGCGAGTGGGGAATTGGTGTCAAATATCTCATGCACGGTTTAGAAGAAACCAATTCGAATGCCTTGCCGCGTTTTATTGTCTTCCATTCTTGGAATTTGATGAGCGATGCAGAAGTTTACCCAAAAGGTTCCCCGGAAGGTTGGGGTTGTCCAACGATATCAAATAACGCCTTAAAAACGTTAGACCCAATGCTTCAAAAATCTAAAAAACCCGTTCTTTTTTGGATTTATAATTAGATTTTGACTTTGACTTAAATTTTTTTCTCTGATTTCCAGAAGATAGGGAGTGGATTCTAATTTTTCACCGCGGTGCCAACATTTTTATTGGGAATATAGTGACTTATAATATCATTTTCTCAATACTATTGTCATACTTGTCGTACTTCATCACTTCGTAGACTTTAAATTTAATTATTTTAGTTTAGATTTTAATATTTCGTAAGGAGTTTTTCCTTTAAAAGATCCATGAGGTCTATTGAAGTTATAAAAATTTTCCCATTCTTCTAATTTCTGATTTAAATCAACATCATCCGTATAGCTTAGAAGTTGATAAAAATATCATTTACATGTTAATTATGAATATAATTTATTTTTCCATTTTAATGTGGAGATATATTGACTTTTTATACGCATATCTTAAATTAACGATTTAAAGTAAAATAAACAAACTGATTTTTAAAATCAAATGGTTGAAAAATGGAAATGTTTTTTTTCTTTGACAAAACTTGACATTAGGGGTTTCTGTACTATTGCACACAACGGAAAAAGTATTTACTTCGTACAGTTCCCTGCGCTAGTGTGGCGAAATCGAAGATTCGCCGAAGGCAATTGCTGGCTTAATTTGAACAAATGTTCAAGTTCAGATAACTTTTTAACTTCGCCGAACCACTTCGTTAGGTTTCAGATTATCTAGATTAAGAAAAGAAAGAACCCATTATGAAACTGAAAGTTCGCCGATTCCTTTAAAAAGTTAAACAAGAAAAAGGCAAAAGCAGCGGCGGATAAATTTTTCGAATCTTTCTATTTATATAACCCCGCATTTGACTTCGTAGAACTACTTCGTTAGGTTTTGCCAATACGATGTTGTGTGCCGTATTTTTCTTAAAAAAGGTTTACAGCAACAAATCCTCCGAAATTATTTTTATTGGTTTTCAAAGGTCCATACCAATCAAAATTGGCCGCGGCCCCGAAAGTAATATCTTTATAAGTTAACCCAGCACGAAGCATTATATAACTTCTTGTATGAAAGTCATATCCTAGATTATGGGTATATAATCCTTGTAATCTTGTATAGATATTTAATTTTTCGGTTAGTTTTGGTTTATATTCTATTAAAGCAAGCGCGTCAAAATTTGCATTTTTTGATAGATCAACTCTTGGATTTACTACTGCTAATAATTCTTGATTACCATAAGAGAAAATAGCTCCTGCCGATGGACGGATTCCATCAATAGGATTCCAAATAAAACCGCTTGACAAGTCAATTCCTCTAACTATACTGTATGTCAGATTCCCCTGAACCATATAATCGTTCATTTTTGGTTCTCCCCATTCGGGTTGGATATTGGTAACACCAAAAAAGCCAAGTTTAGGTACACTTTGCAATTTTTTATTGATAATCATCTGATAAGCCAATGCACGGTCGCCTGCAAAAGTTTCCATAAAAATAGGCGGATTTTTTGGCACAGGAGGCACATTATCCTGTGCTTTGGCTGAAAAAACAGACATAAATAAAGTTGTTCCTAAAAGTACTTTGTTGAAATAATACATAATTTAAAATTGTTTTGTGCAAAATTAAATCTCCAACCTAGGACTTTAATGCAATAACAAATCAATTATTGGTATTTTTCAATCATTTTTCGATACTCTAATGGAGTTTGTTCAGATCGTTTTTTAAAAAACTTACCAAAATAGGAGATATCATTGAAACCTAAATCAAATGCAATTTCACCTACGTCTTTTGAAGTTTGTAAAAGAAGTACTTTAGCTTCTTGTATGAGAATTTCATTATAGACCGTTTGAGCTGATTTACCCAAGTGATTTTTTATGGTTTTATTCAGATGATTTGGAGTAATATGTAATATTTCTGCTAATTCACTAATGGTATACCCTTTATCCAAATTGGCAGTAATCAATTTGATGTAATCTGATGTTATGTCTCGTTTTCTGCTAATTTTTTCGGAATTGATTTCTGTTTTTTGAAAGCTTATTTCTGTAATAACAGTTCGTAAGTATTGGACAATTAGCCTCTTGTTTTGGTTCCAATTATTTCTATACAGATTGTTGATGATTTTGAGTAATTGACAGATTCGCTCTGTTCTGTCTTTGTCTATTGTTATTTTATTTAATTTATCACTTAGTTGCCAATTCAGCAAAATTGAATTGTCAGCAAGAAAATCATCAGAGAAATGACAATAAAAACCATTAATATTTTCCGAATAAAAGTCCGTAGTAGAAACTTGTAGTTGCGGTACAATTACTAATTCGTTTTTGTGAATTTCATACGAATTGATACCGACTTGTCTTTTGGCAAAACCATCGGTAACAATGAAAAAATCATTCACTGTTTTTTTATGCGGTGGTAATGGCAGTTTCAGATTTATTGTTTTGTCGTTCAGAGCGTGAATGAAAAAGTTGTTTATACTTTCTCTCCATACTTCTTGATTTTTAGTAAAGTCAACAAATTGATTTTTAAAATCAAATGGTTGAAAAATGGAAATTTTTTTTTTCTTTGACAAAACTTGACATTAGGGGTTTCTGTTCTATTGCACACAACGGAAAAGGTATTTACTTCGTACAGTTAGCTGCGCTCGTGTGGCGAAATCGAAGATTCGCCGAAGGCAATTGCGAGCTTACTTTGAACAAATGTTCAAGTTCAGATAACTTTTTAACTTCGCCGAACCACTTCGTTAGGTTTCAGATTGTTAAAATTAAAGAAAAAAACAATATGAAACTGAACGTTCGCCGATTCTTTTTAAAAAATTAAACGAGACAGAGGCAAAAGCAGCGGCGGAAAACTATTTCCACTTTTTCTATTTTATATGTAACCCTGCATTTGACTTTGTCGAACCATTTCGTTAGGTTTTGCCAATACACTGTTATTCGATGTGGTATTTTACAGTTTTTGTTGGTCAGGTTCAGTGCGAAGTTTGTAAAGGTCAGAGTTGAAAAATTGAAAGAAATTCTGAAGGTTCTGAGCATGTATCTTGAAGCGGGCGGCTTAAAAAATTTATCAAGGAAATCTTCTCCCATATTATACTTCAGCTCCGAAAATAGGTATGCGTATCATTGGAAAAACACTACATCCAATATCTTACTTAAAAATAAAAACTTTGAAACCATTAATTTTCCAAAGCACTGGTTGCCGCTTTCAGCATCCTTAACGCTAATTCTCTCTGTGCTCCAAACAAGTTGTACAATGTGTCCTCCGCCAAAATACCGCAAGCTAAATCTTGGGGAAACTCATTTTTCTCACTACTTTCGTAATCTTCGCGCCATTGCTGACTACCGTAGTAATCCATCAGCTGTTTGTATTTTGGAAGAAGGATTTCCCATTCATCCAGCTTAACATTAATTTGATCTAATAAGTCTGAAAAACTGTTGTGAAATTCTTCCTTTTCTTTAATGTTCAAAATTCTTTCGTTCATAGAGATAAAGATAAAAATTAATATTCCAGAAACAAAATCATTTTATGCACATAAACTATTTCTATACATAACTACCAAATATTGTGATTCACTCAAGAACGGTGTTTTTCGGCACTATATCGTATAACGAGCCGTGTCTTGGTGACTTGCGGACTAAAAGTGAACTTTATTTCCATTTTTGGCCAAACGAAGATGATGTTTTTTGGGCATAGAACCACTTATTTAGGTTTTGCCAATATAATGTTAGCTAACGTTTTTATTCAGCTTTGTTTAAAGTCCAAATTAATGCTTTTTCTTTCGTTGCTCTAAATATTGTCGTGTGTTTTTCTTTTGGTTCGTCAGCGTAATTCCATTTCAAATTTATAAGGCTTTCTGTTTTTAATATACCTGCTAACTCTTTTGTATAAGGTGCAATATCTTTGGCATTTGAGCTAGCAAACCAAAGTCGCTTATCAGTTGTAGGAAATTTCGTTACATGTTCTTTAGCCGTTCTAACTAAATAATGATTGTTCCACCATAATGAAGGATCAAAAGCAATATAATTGTCGAACATTTCGGGCGTTAAAAAAAATGTTTCCATCACAAAAAGTCCAGATGCGGATTCTCCTATAATACTTTTTTCTTTTGTTGTTCGGTAACGTCGGTTTATTTCAGGGAAAAGTTCGTCTTTAATAAATGCTCTGAATTTTTCTGAACCACCAACAATTGGTGCAATTTTTTTGTCTTCTTCAATTTCAGTAAATCCTGTTAAATCTCGTCTTCTTTGCGTATTTTCAATGCCTACAAGAATAACTGGTTTGATTTTTTTTTCTTTGATGAGTTTTGCAAGCGTATTTGCAATATGAGGGAAGTCTTCTTTTGTACCTCCATCAGCCATATAAATTACCGATAAAGAATCCGTGCTTGTTTTGTAATTTTCAGGTGTCCATACATTAATGACTCTATCCTCGTTAACTTGTTTAGATTTAATCGTAAAAGTTTCGTGTTTGGGAATTGGATCATTTGTTTTTGAGGTAGTAGAACAACTTGTTAAGTATAAAATTCCGATCAAAAAAACGTAATATAATGTCTTCATTTCAATATCCTTATTTGGTTTTACTCTGCTTTATAAAATGTCAGCTAGCGAGCCGCATATTGGCGATAATGACGGACTAGAAAGCGAAAACTTTCAATCTTGCACTAAGCTAAGCTGCAGCCTTTTATTATTTTCTAAATTTATGGAAAAAGGAAATATAAAAGGCTGTTGCGACAAAAAAAGGAGAAACTTTCAATTTCTCCCTTAATGCCATTTCGCCAATACGATGTTATCCGCAGTCATAATTTGCATCCACTAATTCCAGTTGCACAACCAGCAAAATAGCTCTCCAAATTTACTTTTAAATTATGTTTTTTGAAAATTTCTCTTACTTTTTCACTATTTTCATATTCTTTCGCATATTTTAGAACTTGCAGTTTCTTTACAAAAGTTAAATATGCCTTGATTTCTTGTGTCTTTTTCATTTCCATAAGTCTATATTAGTTTTTTTGCTAATCTAGCCTATGAAGTTATGACGTAGTCACATCTCTTTGTTTTTAAGATATTTAAATAACTTTTTTAAAATTTATTTCCTAGAAATTATCGTATTACGATAAAAAGATGTAAAATTGCAATAAAAAAATATTGTAATCATGAAATTAACGTTCCCTAAAATTATTTATGGTTTTGCCAAACTAAGTTTTATTCTCAGCCTTTTGCTGTTTTTGTATATCGTATTTGGAGTAATTTGTTTTCTTATTCAGGAACAAGGATGGTTTCACTTTGATTTCTTGAATATTGGACATACGGGATCTGGTCAAGAAGTAATTAGTATGAAACTCCCATTTGTTGATCTCGTAGTTTCTTTTCCTCCTAGTTTGTATCAGATGGCATCGATGATTTTGTTTTTTGCTTTATACAGCTTCTATTTTTATTTGATGATGCGATTCTTTGCAATTTTTTCTTCAAATAATTCATTTTCTACATCCAATTTAAAGGCTGCAAAACGTTTTCTATGGATTAATATTATACCCATTATTCTTTTGATAGCGTACACTATTTATAAAGCTATTAGTTCAGGGTCAGCTATAAATTTACTAGATGATGGATTGATTCTAATTTTTCTGCATGTATTTGTGATTATTCTGGTTTTGTTATACCAAGATATTATCAAAAAAGGAATCGTATTACAAGAACAAACTGATTTAACAATATAAGTATGGCTATAGTTTTTAATATCGATGTAATGCTTGCGAAACGAAAAATGCAGTCTCAAGAACTCGCCGATAAAATTGGAATTACCCAAGCGAATCTTTCCATTCTTAAAACAGGAAAAGCCAAGGCTTTGAAAATATCAACCTTAGAGGCTTTGTGTAAAGCACTCGATTGTCAACCAGCTGATTTATTAGAATATCAACCTTAAAATAAAAAAACGATGAAAAATGTACGATTTGGACTTTTAGTTTTACTAGGGTCTATGTGCTTATTTGGTGCTCAAGAATTAAATGCGGATCAAGTTTACGCATTCAAATATGATGATGTAGAAAAGTTTAAAACGGCATTTGCTGAAAAGCATAATCAATGTTTCTTGGTTAACAAAAAAACGTATTCTCCCATTGTAATTGCAATAAAGACGGATAGAATAAAGGTTTTTCAATATTTAATTGATTCGAAATCTGACATCGAAAAGTCCTGTGAAGACAAAACGCCGCTAATGTACGCCGCTCAGTATGGAAAATTAGACATGGTAAAAGAGCTTCTAAAAGCTGGTGCAAAAAAAGATGTGTCAAATCCTAAAGGAAACAAAGCTTTGGATTATGCCGTACGTGAGAATAATACTGCAATCATCGAACTGCTGAAGTAGATTCAAATTGCGTAAAATTAAAAATCCTCTATCAACCTTGGTTGGAGAGGATTTTTTTTCCTATTTTTTTTATCTTCTTTTTCATTTTTACTGGAAAATCTAAAATAAAATAAACCATATTTCGATTGAGCTACTTTTCTCTCCAATTTACTATTTTACAAAATAAGTATTCTGATTTTCAATTATTTAGTAAGAAAATAGGTTTCCGTATTTTCTTTCTTTCACTATGAGTTAAGTGAGAATTCCCAATCTCTATTTATACTTTTGCTGCAAAACAAACACAAATTTTGCGGAGAAATGCTATTTAAAGAGATACATATTGGAGATCTTATAAAAGAACGTATTGAGGAGGTAGGTATTGAAACTACGCACTTATGTAGTGCATTACGCATTTCTGAAAATCAACTTCTGTCCGTTTTAGCCAATCCCGCAATTAAAACGGATACACTCTTGAAAGTATCCAAAATTTTGGATTACGATTTCTTCCGCTGCTACAGTCAGCACCTTATTTTATACGCACCACTTTCTGCAAAAAAGAAAACAGATAAGCCCAAGCTTCCTGTTTTCCGCAAAAACATTTATACGCAAGAAATTATTCAATTTATTCTTGAACAGTTACGAACGGAAAAAATGTCTAAAACTGCCGTAATGGAGCGCTATAATATTCCAAAAACCACTCTTTACAAGTGGATATCAAAATACGATCAGGTAGTTGAACGGCCAAATCATTTATGATGAAGATGAAGGAGAATGGGGGCAAACCGAACTATTTACAAATCTTCAAAGATATTTTGAACGAGAAATTTCCGGATAAGAAGATTGCAGAAATAGAACTGGCAAGTGAGAAAGAGCTAAGTGTTTCTGAGGTTTTAAAGTTTAATAAGCTCGTATTTGGAAAAGAGGCAGCTATGAAAGGGAATGGAAAGTTTCGGTCTTATGATAAGGAAACGATTTTATCGATTTTACATTATCAAAAACGAAACTATTGTTCGAATTCTGAATTGGCACGCATCTATAACGTGAGTCGAAATTCGATTTCGGCTTGGAAAAAGGTCTTTAAAGTCTAGTTAGAAAAAGTAAGTAAGAAGCTATTGATAGATAATTTATGAGAATTAACCGCAGATATCATGTAGTGATGGTGACTTTTTACCGAAAGTTACTCGCTACGCTGTTTATTCTTTTCAATATTTCTGTCTTTGCTACTCATTCAGTTGAAGATTCATCAACGACAAACCAGCAAATAGCTGAAATTTACGTTTATGGTGATGCCGTGGTAAGTAACCAAAATTTACTTACGAATTCTAAGATCGTCAAAATACCCAACGAGAAAAAGTTCAAAAACAGTCCTAGGGTTGTAGAGGTTCGCTCTCGAGAGAAAATCACAAAGGAAATTGTAAAAACATCGGAAAAGAAAAAGCTTCCGCAAGATGTTTTTATTCGGACTAATTTTTCAATTCCTGTCAACTCTAATTTCACGAAAGGATCATATTCGCGTGTTACGAGTTTGCTTCCAGATGTACATGTAATTGTGCTATGGAAACGGACATTTTACTATACCGTAAAAAATCGCATTGAAGAGCCAAAAGTTCTTTTTAGAACTCTAGTGGATAGTAACTTTTCGCAAAAATTCTTGCACGAGTTTTCCGTGAGGCCACCACCATTTTTGATCTAATATCAAATTCAAAGAGTCAATCTGACTTACTATAAGAATTAGGAAAATTCTTATTTCAAAACAATACAATTTAAATACAAATAGATAATGAAAAATAAATATTTTTTAGTTTTTCTTATGATGTTATTGAGCATTTATAAGATTAATGCTCAAAATATAACGATAAATTCAGGAGACATGCCCGTCAATTTGGTGGCATGTGGTGATCCTGGGACGTTTAAGTTTAATGTTTATGGACCACTTCCTTCTGGAACGGTTATCTCTACAACATTACCCGACGGAGTTAAATTTAACACCTTGGTTTCTGGTAACGTTACAGCAACGCCAACGCCAACGGGAGTTGATTTTACCTTGACTAGTGCGCTTACGTCAGCTTCAGATTTAACAACTATAGCCTATACCGTGACTGTTCCGTGTAGCCCAACGATTAATTCAGGAACCATTACGTACAAAACCGGAGCTTTGAGCAAAGAAGTGGCTTTACCGAATGTACAATACTCGCTTCTTGAAGTAACAACGGTTACGCCAGCAAGTGCAACAATTAATGTATTAGGGACTCAAGATTATACATATAACGTAAGACAAAGTGCAAACACGTATAGTAATAATATCAAAATATACATTACCCACAGCACTAATGTTTCTGTAACATCTCCTGTAGGTGTGTTAACACTGGGGACGCCTTCCGGAACTTCACAAACGGATGTTTTAGAGCTTACTGGTGCGCAAATCGCAACCATTGGGAATAAAAATACCCGTTTTGAAGAAAATGAAGTTTATTCGAACAAAATTTCGGTTAAACTTTTGAGTTGTACGACTGGAGAGACAATAAGTTTTAAACCAGGTTACGGATGCGATACAACAACCGCATGTCAAACAGGGAATACATCATCTGTCGGTTTAACAGGAACCGTGTTAGGAGATCCAAAACTAACAATGACCCAAACAAAACAACCTTGGCCAGGATTTTTAACCAGTGAAGCGGATACAGCAAACTACACACTAACCAATACAGGGACCGGTCCAGCATTAAAAATAAAAATTCAGTTTGGTTTTGCCACAAATGGTGATACGCCATTAAAAAAAGCATACTTAAACTTCTTTAATTTTAAAGTAAATGGGAACTCTATGTCTGATGATGCTAATGATGTTGCCCAATTTAATTTTACTACAGACCCTGATGGTGCTGGAGTTGGTTTAGAAGACTTGGATGGAGATGGGTATTTTAACGATTTACCAGCTGGAAAATCGGTGAATATCACGGCGATGCTAGAACAATTGATGACAACCATGAATGAAGCGTGTAAGCCAGGATATTATAACGGAGCGGGAACTAGTGGTGTTGATGCGGTAAAATGGAGATTGATAAACTTCAATTCTTGTGGGGTAGATAAATCATTTAACGAAGCGAATAGTGCTTTAGGAACAAATACACCTTTTACGATGGGGGTTATTAACCAATCATCAGATATTATTGCACCAAATGGAAATGTGAATTTTGACGCTGTTACAAATAACACTTTTTCAGCAACCTATACTTTTGGAGCGAATGCAACCACGATTTCGTCTGGTGCAGGGTTCAATATAAATGCTCGAAACGCATTTTGGAGAGTGAAAGTCCTATTACCTCCTGGAGTTATTCCAAATACGGCAATAACGCCAACGTATTCGGATACGGCAAAGTATTCTCTTACCTACAATTCCTCGGTAAGTGATCCTCAAAATCATATTTACTATTATGACTTAAAACCTACTGCTTCTAACCAAGGTGCAGCAAACTTAGCAATTACAGGAAGATTAACTGTACCATTAAAAGTAGATGGAAGTTGTAATAGTAATGGTGTTTATAATGTGAAGTTTTCTGCAGCATTATTTAGAGATGCTACCAATGTGTATATTCCAGAATTAGGATGTAGTACATCTCCAAACTTCTCACTAGGATGTGGGACTTCTCAAGGCTTGAACATTGATAGTTTTGATATGAAAAGACAAACTTTTAGATATACAAATGCTGCGGGTACAACGCTTGCAGTTGAGAGTAATATTCCAGGAGGTGAACTTAATAATTATCTGAATGGAGATAAGGGAGTTATGGCATATCGATTAACTTTAATCGATCCAAAATTTACGTCCGCAACCCTAACACTTGAATACGATCAGCACAATTGGTTGGCACCAGGTGTTGCAAATGGAGGAATAAAGGCAATAACAGGTTCTTACACAGACCCAACAACTGGAGTTTCTACACCTTTTACTATTCCTGCTGCTTCTGCAAATACTTATTATACTTCCAACGCAAGCTATACAGGAAGTGATGGAAAAGCGAAAACATCTTATGTTTTTGATATTATGAAATTATTTCAAACTGGCGGTCCGTTGGCTGGTATCACACGCGCTGCAAATGCAAAAATTAGTTTCAATCCTCAGTTTGTTGTGAATCAAGATTTATATTCGTTAAACGCAAATACTCCAATAGATTCCAATACAGGATATGTGCTAACAGGGATTAATACCTACCCAACTGTAACGCTAGGGGGAAATACAATTGTTGGAGGAAATAAAGCTGATAAAGCCACAATTTTTTCATATTATGTAGAAAACTCAATTACAGGGCCATCAACAATAATTGCTGCGCAGTGTACCGAAAGTTCATTTTCGTTTCAATTAGAATTTTCTCGAAATAGTAGTAAGGTTGGAAATTTATTTCCAACAGAATACCGATATAATCAAAAGATTGATAGAGTTGAAGTATTGGTTCCTGCAGGAATTACACTTGTAAAAGGACAAACAACACAAAGTATCCCGGGAGGTACGTCAATAAAAATTTCGGATCCTTTAGTTACCTATGGATTTGATATCGATGGAAAGCCTAATCCAATTGGATTATTTGATAAGTATACGTTCATAAATGATGGTACTTGGCTGCGTCAAAGAGCGACCAATAATTTTGATTTCTCAAGTTTTAATTTTCGATTTACAGTAAATAATTTCTACAGAACGTATGAGCAAACGCAACCACAATTCAGAATTTGGCCAAATGTAGCAACAGGACAATTTTCTTTGAATTTTGATACACCTAGAACGATTACGGGAAGTGCAGGGACGATTGGTGTAAGTACTACCAATATTTCTTTGTTGAATTATGTGGTAACATCGGCAGCGCCTAACCATACAACGGCTACCAATACGGCATCTTGGCCATTAACGATTACCAACACGTCTACTTCAGCAATTTCTAATTTTTGGATAGCTATTGAAGTTCCGAATAACAACATCACGCCAACATTGTGGGATGGTGCCACTCAAATTACGATGGAGAGTTATGGAACAGGAAAATATTGGGCAAAAGTAGGAAGTTTACCAGTGGGCGCAAAAACCTTCACGATAAAATCGAACAGTTTTACCGTATGTGGAACCGATTCTTTTAAAGTGAAAACAAGTTTTGAGTGTTCTGGATACCCTACAGATCCTACAATAGGATTTGAAAGCCAAGGAAAGAGACCTTTATGGACAGCTCCAGACGTTGACATGAGCATCACAACGCAAAACCCGGCTTTGACAATAGAATCTTCCGTAAATAGCAGTGGTAACCAATCGTTCTCAATTTGTGCACCAATAGACGAAACATTAAAGGTTACCAATGGAGCCAATGGGTATGCCTACAAAATAGAACCTACGCTTTCTTTCCCAACAGGAATGCATTTTGTAGCGGGAAGTTTTAAAGTGAACTACAACGGAGTTGATTACGCAATTTCTGATCCAACATTGGTTAGTGGAAATACGTTTAAAGTAAATATTTACTCTAATAATAGCATTCCATTTGTAACTTCAGGACTTCCTGGAACATCCAATTCGGTTGATCCAAAATCCTTCATCTTAAAATATCAAGTAGCTA
The DNA here is from genome assembly GCF_059509915.1 of Kaistella sp. CFF1-2. Lineage (NCBI taxonomy): Bacteria > Pseudomonadati > Bacteroidota > Flavobacteriia > Flavobacteriales > Weeksellaceae > Kaistella > Kaistella sp. CFF1-2. Next base: position 1,017,599 of record NZ_JCAKLF010000001.1, on the reverse strand, counting down.
CTGTTTGTTATACAGGAGGTGTTGGAAACTATATTTCAGGTTCGAAAATTGGTTATACTATTCCGTATCAATCAGGATGTCAAGCGCAAATGACCGCTTTAAAATTAGATTCACAACCAATTGAATTAGGAGGTGGAATTCAAGGAAAAACCTATGTGAATAGCTTAATTACACTTGAAAATCCAAATAATATTGGAAATCATCAGATTAACGATGGTGAAGAAATGAGAATAACAGTAATTAATCAAGGTGATGCAGTTTCTTCATTAGAAACGATTAAGGTTTTTGTAGATCCGGCGTATGATTATCAACCAAATTCGTATTCACTTCAAGCGGGTAATAATTATAGTGGTATGCCAGCTGTAAATGAGCCAACATCGGTGATTGATGGAACTGGAAAACGTCAAATTATCTGGACGATTCCAAAAGGCTATAGCAACGCAAGTGGAGCAAATACCATTCAGTTTAATTTTAAGTTAAAAGTGGTGAATACTTCGGCGTTAAGTTGTGCAGCGACAAACGAAGTGGTCATGAATACTTTTATCGGTACAACTTTAACGTGTGCTATTAATGGAAATTCATGTGAATTGGAATATCCTACGGGAACAAACCAAAAAGTAACCCTAAAAGCTTTCAAACCTAGTATTACAGCAACGGTTGCAAATAGTAGTTTTACGGCCGTTGGAACATCTACTAATTATACCATCAATTATACGATTACAGACACAGATGCAACCTATGATGTGAAGTCTCAATTGAAATTAATGCTTTATAACGACGCAAATAATAATGGCGTTGTTGATTCGGGTGAACAATTGTTAGACACACAATATACAACTGCATCAGTAGCACCATCAGCTACAAGTTCGGGTACAATGGTAGGTTTTTATGTGGGGAATGCTCAAAATTATGTGTTAGTTATTGATTCTAATCCAACAATTTCTAATATCTGTAGTCCAGTTTCAATTCCTGTAAAATCCTATTGTTATAAACCGGGAGCAACGACGGGAACTACTTTAGATACAAAACATGGTATAACTGCTTTAGGAAGAGCAGGTTCTACGGGTGATAATTGGCCAATGGTGAGAAAAGGAGCTTGGACAGCGTTGGAGGCTAAAACAAAAGGTTTTGTCGTAAATAGATTAACAACAGCTCAAATTACAGCTTTAGCACAACCTGTTGAAGGGATGATGGTTTACGACACCGTTGATAACTGTCTTAAAGTGTATACAACAAAAGATAAAGGAGCAACATTTGGTTGGTATTGTATGGTACAGCAAACTTGTCCAAACTAACCTTTGAAGTTTTTTAAAAATCAGGAGCCGATGAGGAGTTTGTTCAGAAAAACTCCTTAATTGGTTCCGAAAATTAAATTTAATCGCATGAAAAAATACTATATCGCTTTAGCTTTAACAATTTCATTGTATGGTTTAAAAGCACAGGTTAATATCGGTGGTACAACAATTAGTTCGCCTTCCGTTTCTTTAGAATTTGGATCGGGAAACAAAGGAATTGTATTGCCATGGGTAACATCAGATGTCAACGTTGCAAATGCAGGAGTTGTTGATGGAACTTTAATTTTTGATTCTACAGATAAAAAAGTAAAATTAAGATCATCAGGAATCTGGAAAGATCTTACACAAGATACCACAGGAAAAGTAGATTTGTCTCTACAAGCAACAAAAACGGAATTAGCTTCCGCAAAAGCGGTTATTGGTAGCAATGGAGGTTCGGATACAACGCCTGGTGTTTTGGTTCTTTCGGACACGAATAAAGCAATGATTCTTCCTAAAGTAGAAAGTCCACATTTAAACATTAGTAATCCTGCGGCGGGAATGATGGTTTATGATACCGTTGCGCGCCAATTAGCTGTTTATAACGGTACGGTTTGGACATTTTGGAAGCCTTAATTCTAAATTTTAAATGATTAACAACAAACTCCTCACAAATTGTGAGGAGTTTGTCTTTTTATTGTGAAGTTAAGATTACGAATGTGATTCGTTCTCTTCAATTTTAAATTTTATGAATGTTGAAGGTGAAACTCCTAATTTTTCTTTGAAAACTTTCGCAAATTGGGTATGCGATGAAAAACCTGACATTTCTGCCAGTACGGCAATTTTGTATTGCAACAATTTCGGGTTTTCATGCATTTCTTTAACAATGTAATTTATCCTAATATCATTAAGATAGGATGCAAAATCCGAGTTTCGATAGGTTTTTAAAATATAATGTAGATACTTAGAATTGGTGTTTAAAAGCGTACACATTTGCGTAGCTGTAAGTCCTCTTTTGGTAAATTGTTTCCGATCTTCAAATTGTTGAAGTTTTTTAATTAATTCCTTTTCCGTTTCAGCGTTGATGAAGCTTTCTTTCTCCGTATGATTTTTTATAAGTTTGTCTTCATCGTGTAACTTTTGAGACTGCAATTGACTCATAATCTCATTACTATTTTCGTGAAATACTTTTTTTTGTTTCGCCAATCGTATTCTATAAAAAGCAAAAAATCCGATAAGCAAAAGTGCTAGAGAGCCCGCAATAATCGCTAGTTTGAAGTATTTATTTTCCCGCTCTTCAAGCGTATTTTTTAATTTTCGTGTTTCTTTTTCGGTTAACTTTTGCGAAACCGTTGTTTGCTTTTTGTTTATGTCTTGCAATTCTTGAAGCAATAAAACTCGTTTTTCTGCGGTATCATTGCAATTAGCCAATCGTTCCTTAATAATTTCCTTGGTTACAACGGGCGATTTGTATTTTACAGAAATTTGCGCTGCTTTATCAAAATAGATTTTTACCAAATTTTCGTCTTTATCAGCTTTAGCAATAAGCGCCTTGTCCATATAATAGAAATCCAACATATTTATGGCGGATTCTGTTGTGATTTTTGCCAGTATATCTTCAGCCTTTTGCATTGTGATTTTGGCTTGGGCGATATTTCCGCATTTGATATAGACGTAACAAAGCTGTGATAGTATAGCAAATTGATATCGGTAGCTGCCATCAGTTTCTGTAGAAGTTTCGAGAAGTTTTGCATAAAATGCTTCTCTCGTTTTTGCCGATTCACAATATTTTTCATCAATATCATAAATCTTCATCTGTGAATATAAAAGGTACATTGCCCTGTTGTATTCATCTGTTTCTTTAGCAAGAACGTTCAACTTGGCAAAAGCTTCATCAGATTCAAAAATTAAACCCGCCCTACGATACGACTGAATTTGCGATTGTAAAAGCATTAGTTTGGAGTCTATATCATTAGACTTATCATTGTATGGTTGTGCTTTTTCTAAATATTTTATCGCGCCAACAAAATCTCCAGAACTATAGCTAATGTCGCCCAACATTAAATAGGCCAACGCAAAATCATTATCGCTTTGGGCGTAACTAAGCATTAATTTGCCGTTTTCTAATTGCGGCGGTTCATTTATTTTTATCTTAAAATAGTAGTGTTCGAACTTTGCTTTCTTTTCTTTATCAATTTTTTCTTGAGCCAAGATAAAAATCGAAAATAATACAAAAATTGGCACTAAAAACTTTCGTATCATGTATTTTAAATTCAGTTTAAATGGAAATTTAACAAATGTATCAAATTTTGTATTGTCTCTTGAATAACTGTAGAAAAATAGAAAACTTAGCGAAATATGTATAAAAGAAAACTTCGAAGCGAACTCCGAAGTTTTTGTACCCAGGACCGATACAAAACCCTGAAAATATCAGAAAACAAAAACAAACAAACCTTTGATTATCAGATAATTACTATTTCGTTCTTTTAGCTTTTATTCGTTTATATTCCTATTTTTCCTTAATTAGTGTCCCTATTTTGTCCCTCGATAAAAATTAATTATTAGCTTTGTGAAAGAAAGGAAAAACAAAAGTAAATATAAATTTTGGTTATGATTGCAAGACGAGGGACAAAGAAAAACAACGTAACATTGAGGGAAAAACCATTGGCAAATGGCAATATTTCGCTTTTTCTTGATATTTACAGAGACGGTATAAGGGTAAAAGAATATCTTAAACTTTATGTTGTTGCAAAACCCAAAAACAAAGACGAAAGGGCGGCGAATAAAGAGACTTTACAACTTGCTGAAGAAATTCGGACAGCAAGGCAAAGTGAACTCAATCATTCCGCTTTTGGTCTCATAAGTCCGGTTAAACAGCGAGCATATTTATATGATTATTTTCAAAATTATATCGATGCTTACACCAAAAAAGATATTCGGATGATTGTGGGAGCGTTCGAGAGATTCAAGGATTTTATGGCGAAGGATTATCCTCATCGCAAACAAAAAATACGTTTTGATGAACTCACGCCTGATATGATAAAATCGTATGTTGAGTATTTGCAAGATCATTCTATTGGTGAAGGGGCGGCTAGTTATTATCAACGCTTTAAAAAAATAATCAATAGTGCAGTAGATAAAGGAATTATCTTAAAAAGTCCTTGCACAGGCATTCAATGTATTGTTGATGAAAATAGTTTGAAAAAGGACGTGCTTAGCTTAGACGAAATCCAGCAACTTGCGCAAACGCCCTATCAAAACACCGAAGTCCGCAGAGCATTTCTTTTTTGTTTATATGCAGGGTTGCGCTATTGCGATGTGATTGATTTGAAATACAGCAATGTAGATTATTCGGGAAAACGCATCAAATTTGAACAAACTAAAACTAAAGGACACTCCAAAAATTCGGTAGTAATTATTCCATTAAACCAAACATTATTACAGCTCATAGGCGAACCCCCAAAAAAAAATGATTACATTTTTTGCTTACCTAGCCATACAGGATGCCTAAAAGCGTTACGAACTTGGGTGAAACGTGCGGGAATTGATAAACACATTACTTGGCATTGCGCTCGACATTCTTTTGCTGTTAATCTTTTGGGCGAATGCCAAACGGACATTAAAACAGTTGCAAGCCTTTTGGGGCATTCAAGATTGAAACATACCGAAAAATACACACGAGCCGTAGATTCGCTAAAAGAAAAAGCGATCAATGCACTACCAGAAATTAAAATGGATTTGGTGTAAATTATCTAAAGATGAGTAAATTAGAACGCAACATAAAAAACATACAATATTTTGCAAATCAATGTATTGATAAGGTTTACACTTCATTTTCGCATTCCTATTCCATTAAACAAGACTTGCTGAATGAAGAACAGTTTAATAATGCAACTAAAAAAGAATTAGAAAAGATTTCTGACGAATTAATGATTTTGCTTCGAGGAAACCCCATTTTGAAATCCTTATCGGATTATATCGAAACAACCGATTTTCTTTGGGAAAGTCCGTTTATAGAGATGTTGTCTCCCGAAGAAAAGAAAAAATATGCAGAATTTAACATTGTGTTACTCGTTGTCAAAAATTATACACAAACTCCAATGCTATATAATGAGGGAATTCCCTACTTATCGGCAATTATCAATTATAAGGCGTTCCATCTTTATGCAAAACATCTGAAAAGTCTAATTAAACCTGAAAAGCCTCTAAACGCTACTAATTTTCAATTTGTAGAACCCCAGAAGAAGAAAGAGCATAAAGTAAAAAAAGAAAATAAAGAGCAAAATTTCAGAGCAAATTTTGAAAATTGGCAGATAGACATATTAACACAGTGTATAAATGAAGCACGGATTTTTTCAAAAACGATAACTTCAGACACATTGAATGAAATATTTATGTGTACTTTAAAACAGCCATTAATCATTGCCAATAGAAAAAATAAACTTTTTGCTTATTTCTTCACTGCATTAGACGACCGAAGCCTAATTGTTGAAGACTGGCAGTCTTTGAGTGCAAGAAAATCATTGTTTCTGTCATACAACGGAACGGTACTGAAACAAAACAATATCTCTACTGCAGTTAAAGACAGTAGAGAAAAACCGCCTAAAGATTGTCATATCATTGACAAATACATCAAACAACTGAAAAAACAGTGAGAATGGGTTAAGACCTCAATCATTATCAATCAGTTTCCGCTTTTTTCCATTATACATTTGCCCTGTCGACAAAGAGAGAGGTAGCGCAGCCTCATTTTGTTAATCATCAAAATAATGTAAAATGGAAAAGTCATTAGAAGAAAGAATTTCCGAATTAGAAAAGAATCAATTCATTCAAAAAAATGTTCTCAGCTTTGAGGAGGCGAGCAAATTTTTAAATCTATCAAAAAGTTATCTGTACAAACTCACGTCGGGTGGTCAAATTCCGCATTACAAGCCGCAGGGAAAAATTCTCTATTTTGACAAGGAAGAACTTGAAAACTGGTTAAGGCAGAATCCAGTAAGGTCAAAACAGGAAATACAGGAAATGGCATCTTCATTCATTGCATTTTCTAAAAGGAAAAACCTGAAATAGATTATGCAAACGGAGATGAAATCCGTTCTTCCTCCTGTTGAACCCGTCAGTTCCTGGAAAGAAGCCCGACTCCTAATTACCGATTATTTTGAATCTCCTCCTGTGGTTTTAAAAATCGAAGATTCCATTATTGGAACATTGGGAAATTTCAGTGCCTCTACCGGAAAAGCAAAGAGCAAAAAAACATTCAACATCTGTGCAATCGTTTCTTCTGCCCTAACCAATAGCACGGTATTGAATTACACATCTTCTTTGCCCATTGGGAAACGCCAGATACTTTATGTTGATACGGAACAAAGTAAATTCCACTGCAAGCGAGTATTGACAAGAATACTTCAGCTTGCAGGGTTTCCTTTGAATCAGCACCCTAAAAATCTGGAATTTTTAAGTCTTCGTGGTTATGCCACAAAAGAAAGATTGAGAAAAATCGAAGAAGCAATTTATGATATTGAGCAATTGGGATTAGTGATTATTGACGGAATTCGTGACCTCGCACACGACATTAATAGTCCCTCAGAATCCACGGATATTATCACGAAACTAATGCAATGGACTGATGAACGGAAAATTCATATTCATACGGTATTACACTTAAATAAAGGAGATGATAATACTCGTGGACATTTGGGGACGGAGCTTAACAATAAGGCGGAAACTATTCTTCAAATTACTAAAAATGAATTTGATAAGAATATAAGCTCCGTTACCGCTATGCATATTCGGGACAAAGATTTTGAACCTTTTGCTTTTTCAATTAATGAAGACGGACTGCCGGAAATGATAAACGATTATCAGCACCAGCAGGCAGGAAGCAGAAAGGCATTTGATTATAATGAAGTCAGTGAGGAAAAGCATAGAGAAGCTCTGGAACTATTGTTTTCGGAATCTGTGTTGGTGTCGTACAATTCATTAATTGGAAAATTGCGAAGCAGTTACGCCTCAACAGGACACAATTTCGGAATCAACAAAGCCAAAAAATTGAAATCTTTTCTTGAGAATAAAAGAATGATTCTCAAAGAAGATAAATTTTACAAGTTTAATCCGGATTTTTATTACTAACGCCTGAAAAACAGGTTTAGTTTAGGATGGGTGTATATATATGTAAACTATACTAAACCAGTTTAGGGGTTTAAACCGGAACGCATACTGTTAAACCCAATAACCCGCAATTTTCTTTGCGGGTGAAAGAAAAAAAATAGAAAAAACAATGAACGCAAAAGAAATAAATAGAATTTCCATAAAAAATTATCTCGCAGAGTTAAATATTTTCCCTGCAAAAGACCGTGGATATTACGGACTGTACCATTCCCCTTTTAGAAAAGATTATAACGCAAGTATGAAAGTAGATTTCGAGAAAAATTTATGGATAGATTACGGTGCAAATATTGGCGGAACTCTTATCGATTTGGTAATGCAAATTGAAAAATGTGATTTCGCAAAAGCAATATCGTTACTTAGGGGAAATGAGAGATTTAATCACAATGAGGATTTTTCTTTTCACGGAAAGAATCGGATTCAGAATGAACGACCTCCTTCATTAATAATTTACAACATACGGGATATTAAAAATCCTGCCTTGATTAATTATCTTTTAGAGCGTGGAATTAATGTGAACATCGCAATGCATCATTGCAAAGAAGTGAGCTATTTGGTTAATGACAAGAATTATTTTGCCATTGGTTATAAGAACGATATGAATGGGTATGAATTGCGGAATAAATATTTTAAAGGTTGCACCTCAAAAGCTCCCACCACAAACAGAATCGGGAATGATTTCTGCAAAGTGTTTGAGGGCTTTGTGGATTACCTTTCGTATTTAACGCTCAAAAATAATTTTCATTTGCAGGAAAGCAGTGTTGTTCTCAATTCTGTCAGTAATCTGGAAAAAGCCGAATCGTTCATCACATCACATAATACTATAATGACCTATTTAGATAATGATGAAGCCGGACGAAGAGCGACTTCCTATTTAAAATCATTTGGTAAAAATCTCATTGATAAATCAAGCCATTACCAAAATCACAAAGACCTGAACGATTATCTGAAAAGTGAGAAAAATCTAAAAAATAATTTGGCTAATGATATTGAAGAGAGCAGACAATCAGAGCAGGCAAACTCTTATAGACGGAAAAGATAGCGGTTGCACGGTAGGCTTTTTATAAAAAAAGCCATAGCTTATTAGGGCTTTTTCTTAACGCTCCGTTGCACTACACTAAAAAAGCCCCAATAAGCCAAGGGGGGAAATCCCCCTTTGGAAACCCCCGAATTATTTAACCATTAAATTTCAAAGCAATGTCATATACCGTTTTACATTTGGAAAAAGCAAAAGGAAATGACTCCGGAATGTCAGCCCATATAGAAAGAACCATCCATCCGAAAAATGCCGATTCTTCACGAAGTCATCTCAACAAAGAAATGATTACTTATCCTGAAAAAATTAAAAATAGAACTTCGGCAATACAATATAGGTTGGAAAATGCTAATTTGAAAAGGAAGATTGGAATCAATCAGGTACGGGCAATTAGGATTATGTTGTCAGGAACACACGAAACAATGAAAGCCATCGAGAACAATAAACAATTAAATCATTGGTGCGATGATAATCTAGATTGGTTGAAAGAAACATTTGGAGAAGAAAATTTGGTTTCGGCAGTATTGCATATGGACGAAAAGACACCTCATATCCACGCTACTATTGTTCCGATTGTTTCAGGAGAAAGAAGAAAAGCAAAAAAAGAGAACACTGGCAGTTATAAAAAGAAAAACCAAAACAACAACCGCCTTTGTGCCGATGATGTAATGGCGAGAAATAAACTGAAGCATTATCAGAATACTTACGCCACGGCAATGGCAAAATACGGATTAAGACGAGGAATAGAGGGTTCGGAAGCCAAACATATTTCTACGTCTGAATATTATCGGAACCTACATATTCAAAATCAACAGTTGGAGCAGGAAAAGAATATAAAACAATCCGAGCTTAAGTCCATTGAAAAAAATATTTCTTCAAAGAGGATTGTTGAGAATTTTGCCAATGCGATAACAGGTTCTAAAACAAAGAAATTGGAGCGGGAAAATGAGCATATAAAAAAGGAAATGATTGGTTTAAAAAATCAAAAAGAGAAGGAACAGGGCAAATTAATGGAATCAGTTTCAAAACTGGAAAATAACATAGAAAAGCAGCAAAAAGTTTTTAATAAACTATTGGACTACCACCCCGAACTTAAAGACACCCTTCCTATTGTGATAGAATGTGAAAAAATGGGCTTACCTCCTACACTTATTAAAGCATTACTGGAAAAAGAAGAAATCCACATCAAAGGAGAAATCTATTCTTCACGGCATTTTAAAAGCTTCAAAGTTGAAAATCTAAAAATGAGTATTGAGTATGATGAAAAAGAAAAGGCTAAAACCCTAAAAATTAATGGAGAAAAAAGCCAGACGTGGATGGAAGAGAAATATAAAGAAAGTCTAAGATTCAGTTCATCAAAAAATGAGGAAATTGCTTCAAGAAGAATGAAGAGATAAGAATTTTAACTGAGTTCCGATAGCAGTTGTAAATAAAGCAACAAGCCAATCATCTTTTTAGAAGATTTATACTCTGGGGCAAGCTGGGAACGGACTTCGCTCAATACTTTACTCAGATTGTTACTTACTGTCTTTTTACTGACACCCATTTTCGCAGCTGTTTCTTCTACAGAGAGTAACTGATTAATCCTGAAGTCATAAACGGTCTGTTCCGTGGGCGACATTGTTTTAACAATATCCTCTACTGCTTCCAATAATTGCCCGATGCTTCCTTCCTTTAGTATTTCAAAGTATTCATCATCCGGCATCTCAAAAAGATGTCGGTCAAGGTCTTCTTCCAAATCATCAATAAGGTCAACATTCGCATTGCGGTAACGGCTTCTGTAATAATCCTGAATTCGGAAATGGGCAGAGCGAAACAGAAATCCTGAAGCGTTTCCCTTTTCATCCGCTGTCAGCTGCTCCGGTTCTGTCCATACTTTTATCCAAAGGTTTTGCAACAGCTCTTCGGTGATGGTTTTGTCTTTGGTTCTCAAAAACACCATATCATATAAACTGTTCCAGTATCTTTCATACAATGTCAGGAAAGAAGAATATTCTCTTTCCTGAATTTTTTGTATCAATATAGCATCACTAACACTCAGTTTCACAATTACAAATTTAAGGTATTAAAAATGAATTATTTGTTAATAATTCGTGTAATTATATCAATAGTTTATTAAAAAAACAGATGGTCTTTTTATCATAAACTCCTATTTAACAGCTTGTTATTATGTATTTCAAAAATTCACCTGTTGCAAAAACCGAATGATTTGTTAATAAATTATGAATTCCCCGTCGGGAAGTTTTCAAATCCAAACGTAATTAGATAGGAGGTATGCCGAACGAGATTATTTATACTTTCTGAAATATAATTTTAAAGTTTAGTACGTGAGAAAATTTAGACCTAACCTGTTTGCAGATGACAACAGAAAAAAATCTGCCTTTGTTTGGAAACTCTGGGAAAGAGAAGTTACCCAAACCTCTCTTACAGATGAAGAAAAAGATATTTTAAATCTTTATAAACAAAAATACGCCGGTGAAATTGATGAAGAACACAGGCAAAAAAGCAGTCAGAATGTTTGTGCTTTTATCGAGAAAAATTATGTACCATCGCGACACAAAAAAATCTTTTCATTCAGCCGTCGCGTTGCAGCCGCTGCTGCAATACTTGTTTTAGGATTGTTCACCTCACTGATGTTTTGGTTTAATAAACAAGGGGCAAGTACAGAGCAGCATCAATCCGGCTGGATCACCATTACAACTAATTCTAAGGAGTTACGTACCATTACACTTCCGGACGGCTCCGTTGTTAGCCTGAACAATGCTTCTGTTTTTTCATATCGCAAATCAGACTTTGGCAACACCGTTCGTGAAGTTTGGTTAAAGGAAGGGGAAGCATTTTTTGAAGTGGCAAAAAATCCGGAAAAACCATTTATTGTGAATTACGATGGTATGCAGTCCGTAGTTTTAGGAACCTCTTTCAATATCAAGGCATATAAAGCATTGGGTGAGAACAGTCTTACCGTAAGAACAGGAAAGGTAAAAATTATAAAAGGGAACCAGCAACTTGCAGTACTGGCGGCGGACGACCGCTTAACTTATAAGGCAAAACTCAACACGGTTAAAGTTTCTACAGCCGATGCTGTTATTGCCTCTGCCTGGATGTCCGGAAAAATCACTTTTTCTGATGCCCCTTTCTCTGAAATCGCGATGCGCCTAAAAGATAATTTTAATACTGAAGCTGAACTAAAAGGAGTTCCGGAAGATGAAGTACGCCTTACTGCCACTTTCGATGAAAACGATAGTCTGGAAAAAATCGCGGTCGCTATAGCCGGCGTTAACGAATTGAAGTACAAAATCGAAACGAACAGGATCGTCTTTTACAAATAACCGGAAAAATCAGTAAACATTATTCATTATCTCTCAAATAAATTCAATGAAAAGAACATTTATAAATATTGCACTGCTGAAACCTCTTGTACTGGTTGTAGCGTGTCACCTTACCGTATCCACATACGCACAGACTAAGATTTACAATGCAGAACCTCTTTCGGATCGGCTTCAGAAAATCGGTGAGAATTCAGGCAGAAACGTTGCTTTCAATAAGCAACTTCTGAAAAATATTACGGCTTCTGAAATTTCGGGAGACATAAAATCTCCTGAAGAGCTCCTTTCAAAATCTCTTGCCGGCACAGGGTTTACTTTCAGACTCTTAGGAGAAAAAGATTTTATGATTGTCCGCAGTGCTTTTCAGCAGGGTGTCGGAAGATTATCCGGAAAAATAGTTAACGAAGTTGGCGAACCCGTTGCAGGAGCGGTAATCAGTGTTGCAGGAAAAACTGCCATTACCGATAACAACGGAGATTTTTCTCTGGATGTGCCTTCAGGTGTTTATACCCTCACCATAAAAGCAGAAAAATATAATGCATTACGGGTAGAGAAACTCACGATTGCCAATAATGAAACCAACACCGTTTCCTTTGCTCTGAAAGCTGCATCTGAAAAAGAAACCGCCATTAAAGAAGTCGTGATTACCGGATTGCGAAAGGCAGATACCCAAGCTGGACTTTTAGCACAGCAAAAAAAAGCTGCCCAGATGAGCGATGGTATTTCAGCCGAACAAATCACCAAAACACCCGACAGTGATGTGGGTGCAACCCTGAAAAGAGTAACTGGCATCACGACCATCGACAACAAATATGTAGTAGTACGTTCTATGGGCGAACGATGGAATACCGCTGCAATGGACGGCATTAACCTGCCGAGTACGGAGGCGTATAACAACAATTTCTCTTTTGATATTATCCCGACGGCAATGGTAGAAAGTGTGGTCGTGAGCAAAACCGCCACCCCCGATATGAACGCCAGCTTTGCAGGCGGATATGTGGAAGTAAAAACCAAAGATATCCCGAATGAAGATTTCATCACCGTGAGTATGGGAACGTCTTACAATGATATTTCTACCTCTAAAGAATTTCTCACACGGCAGCGTGGGAAATATGATTATTTCGGATATGATGATGGTACAAGGGATTTCCCGAAAGGATTAGAGCCAATGGACTGGAACAACCCGTTGTTTTTTGAGCAGTCTAAACAGTTTAAAGACAACTTTTCTACCTTTAAAACAACGGCGGATTTTAACTCTAATATGCAGTTGGCATTTGGGAAAAGTTTCCCGATGAAAAACAACAACAAATGGGGATTTGCCGGTGCTTTAACCCTTAGAAATGAGCAAAATAAATTGGACATCGACCATACGGGAAGAGGAGGATGGATGGATAATGCTTCTCTTATCAATGATAAAGGAGAGGTTTCATTTTTCAACTATAAAAATAAAGGAGCGTCTTACACTTATAATTCCACTGCAGCAGTAATGCTGAACTTTGGTTTGCAATTGGGCAAACACCGAATCTCGTTCCGTAACTCTTATACCCATATTTATGACAATACGCTGACAATGATAACCGGCTGGGATGAATATTCGAGTAATATATCGGTTGGAGGAGCGGAAGCCCCCTATGCTTATTTCTATCACGGAGTTGTTCCCAATAACGATGCATCCCAAATATCATCTCTTCCAATGCCGATACGACAAAGCACGGATTATCCAGTTTTCCAAACTTTGTTGCAAAACAAATTGGAGGGAAATCACAAAATCGGAAATACCGAGGTGGCTTGGTTTGCCGCAAGAACCGATGTGGAATCGGACACCAAGGATTATACACAAAACAATAGTTACTATGGAATTTACGGTAATGAAATCTATTCATATCATAGAATATACAATTCCAGTAATGATTTTTCGAGAGGATATATTGGAAACAAAGAAACCGATTACAATTTCGGGGCATCTTTTAGATGGAGTTTGAACGCTGAAAATTTTAAAAACGATATTAAAATTGGCTATGCCGGAGCGCTGAAAAACAATACCAACCAACAGGAAAAATTCTTTCTGAGAGTGGATGAAAACAGAGATGTCCCGAACAACGAAAAAAATTATCTGTTAATGGATGGTTCTCTTGCCGATTGGTTCGATGGTTCTCATTATGAGCAAGGCGGTATCGGTTGGCAGACACGCCCTCTTTACAAAAACAATAAATATGAAGGTAAGGTAACCCAACACGCTCCTTATATAATGTTCGACAACCGCTTGGGGAGCAAATTCCGCTTGGTGTGGGGTGTGCGTGCAGAATATTTCAAATATGATTTGATTTCCCAGCAAGTCGATGAAGACGATAACCACTATGTAAAAAAAGAACCGATTAACGATAAGGCTTGGCAGTGGATGCCGTCTGCCAATTTTACCTACAGCCCAACCAATAAAATGAATCTGAGACTGGCTTATGGTAAAGCCGTGCTTCGTCCGCAGTTTAATGAAAGAACAGGGCTTCCGTATTTCGACCCGATGTCCAATGCCCTGATTTATAACACGGAATTAACGTCTTCTACGGTTGATAATTACGATTTCAAATTTGAATGGTTTCCGGGATTGGGCGAGATTCTTTCCGCAGGATTGTATTACAAAAACATAGACCGTCCCATTGAAAGGGAGGGATATATTTCTCAGGAGGGGAATCTCTACCAATATAATCTAAACTCCAAAAATGCAAAGCTGAAAGGTCTTGAGGTAGAAGCAAGAAAAAATCTCGGTTTTATTGTAAAAGATTCTTTCCTCGAAAACCTTTTTATCAGTGGAAATTTCACCTATAACGATACGAAAGTCATTGCTTTCAAAGACCGTGAAAAAACAGAAGACACCGATGAAACCTATGAGGTCAGCCGCCCTTTATATGGGCAGACTCCTTGGGCGTATAACTTGGGATTGTCGTATGACGGCGACCGTTTGGGGTTGAATTTCTTGTGGAATGCCAAAGGCGACCAGTATATCACCGTAGGATATGCTTATAATGGAGAAGAAATCCAAAGACCTTACGCCGTTGCCGATGCACAGATTTCTTACAAAATGCTGAAAGATAAAAATCTGGAATTTAAGTTCAATGTCAAGAATATGTTCAATAGGGTAAGAGAATACTATAATAACCTTAATTCTTATATAAACAAAGAAGGTACGGGAAGTACCTTTTCTACAGCAAGAGAAATGTATCAGTTGGCTCCGGGTGCAACTGATAAATATGATGAACAATATGACAGAATCACGTTCCGTGCCTATAATGGACGGACATTTAGCCTTAGTGTAAGCTATACATTTTAGCAAGCCCCGAAGGGGCGTAATATCAATAGCCGTGGGTGCAGCCCACGGAAAAAAAGAAAAATAAATAAAAACAAAACAATATGGCAAAATACACCTTAAAAGCGTGGTTGGCGGACAATACTGTAACCAATGACGACAAAACCGACAAAATCCTGATTCTGGAATCCGCAGGAAACCTTACACAGCAGGATATCCTGAATCTGATGAAGCAGGAAGATACAGGATTGCGAAATGAGACATTAGAACACGTGGTCAACCTGTACCACCGTGTGGTGAAAAACCGCCTGCTGAGCGGCTACAGCATTAATACGGGGATGTTCCGTGCCGTGCCACAATTTCGGGGCGTAGTCTATGGTGGCACCTGGGACAGCAGCAAAAACAGCATCTACATTTCCTTTACACAGGATAAGGAACTGCGGGAGGGGATTAAAGAAACCTCTGTAAACATATTGGGCGAAAAAGGCGACACGATGTATATCATCAGCGGAGAAGATGCCTCTACCCGATTGGTGGACGGCACCGCTACGGCAGGCAGAAACTACATCCTGTATGGTCGCAAAATAAAAGTGGAGGGCGATAAGCCGGAGGTGGGCATCACGCTTACTGCTGTGGCAGGTGGTGCGGTAACCACCGTTCCTCTGGATATGGTGGCGGTAAACGATCCTTCCAAACTAATTATACTCCTGCCGGCGGGGCTGGCAGCCGGGGAATACACACTTACGGTAACCACCCAGTTCAGTGGCAGCGGAGGCAAGCTATTGAAAGAGGCACGTAGTGCAACACGTACCATCAGTATAGTATAGCAGTGTGCAGGATGCCTGCACACTGCTGTGCAGAGGTGCAGCGCACCGGCACAGCCCCGAAGGGGCTGAATATCAATAACCGTAGGTGCACTTACGGGACGTGGGTGCAACCCTCGTAATATGAATAACCATAGGCACAACCCTCGGAACGTATATCAATAACCGTAGGTGCAACCTACGGAATACAGAACCCACAGGCATCCGAACCTGAACACCCCCTCTGCACCCAACGGTGATCGCGACACCCACGGAAGCAGAGGAAAAGAAACGGAGAAAAATAGATGAAACAGAAAAAACAATTTTAAAATTTAGTATTATGAAAAAATTTATTTTATCGTTTGCTGTACTAAGTCTTGGTATGATGCAAGCACAGGAATTGGTGTATATCAACAGCTTTGATTCGGCAGCTGATGTTGCAGACTGGACTTTTCACGATTTGGATGGAAATGGCAACCAATGGGTACAAGGCAAAAACTGGTATTCCGACCCTAATAATTCATATCAAACGACTGAGGGAACTGCAGATGTATTGAGATATTCCAATGGAAAGTTAGACAATACTTATGTCCCTAATATGGATTTGGAGAATAACTGGATAATTTCTCCTGAAATTGATTTGGAGGGAGCTTCAGGACTTATACAGTTAGCAGTAGATTGGAGATTAATGGATACGAGACAACATCAGATTAGCTTAGATATTTATATATCAGAATCCCCGGATTTGGCGAATTTTGAAACTTTGAGCCTTGATGCTTCTCCTTACGTTTTATGGAGTAATGATATGGAGCCTTGGGCATCAGACCCCAATGAATTTTCTCAAACCATTATGGATATTTCCACTTTTGCAGGGAAAAAGATTTACATAGGATTGAAAAGGGCAGGTTCTTCTGTAGACCAATATCAGTTAGGAAACCTTAATATTAATGAAATAGGCATCTACGCAGATTCATATATGGCTGCATCTGATACAAAAGCCAAAGCATCGGTAACGGTTTATCCCAATCCAGCAACAGACGTACTTTATCTTAAAGGCGTAAGCAAAGCCAATGCAGCGGTGTACAGTACTGCCGGACAGTTGGTAAGCAAGCAAGCGGTTACCAACGGGCAACTTAATGTAAGTGCATTGCCAAAAGGCGTTTATATCCTGTCGGTAGAAGCAGACAGCAAAGTAAGCACAACGAAGTTTATTAAGAAGTAATTTTTTTTATTCGTAAACCCCAAAGGATGTTACTTTCGGGGTTTATGTTTTTAATCTACAAAGTAAAAAATGAAAAAATTTCTATTAACTGGAGCAATCTTTGTGTTGAGCTTTGCAAATGCCCAAACATTCTACGGACATACGAGTATGGGCGGCTCCGGAAACTATGGAGTGATGTTCAGTTATGAGATAAGTTCTCAAACTTACATCATAAAGAAAAATTTTGATGCCGGCAATCTGGCAGAAGGACTTGTCCCTCGTGGTAGTTTGACAAAGACATCTAACGGCAAACTCTATGGTATGACTTTTCTTGGAGGAGCCAGTAATTCCGGGACATTATTTGAATATAACCCTGTAATGGGAAGTTATACGGTAAAAATAAATTTTTCAGGTACTAACGGTTCAAGTCCATTTGGAAGTGTAGTGCAGGCGGACAACGGGAAATTATACGGAATGACTTCCAAAGGCGGAGCATCCAATAACGGAACTTTATTTGAATATGACCCGGCCACGGACACTTATGCTGTAAAAGTGACGTTTAGCGGAGCAAATGGAAAAGAACCGCAAGGTGGTTTGGTTCAGGCATCCAACGGAAAACTTTATGGGATGACCTATCTCAGCAGCGATGCCAACAGTAACAGAGGCGTTTTGTTTGAGTATGCCCCTGCTACGTCGGCTTACTCGGTAAAAATAGAGTTCAACAATGACAACGGAAGCCGCCCGTATGGAGACCTTGTGGAAGCATCCGGCAAACTGTACGGAATGACCCGGGAAGGAGGAGCAAATGCTTCGGGAATCCTGTTCGAATTTGATCCTGCAACAGCGGTATTAACCAAAAAAGTGGACTTTGGCGGAGCTAACGGCAGAAATCCTATGGGAACTTTATGTATGGCATCCAATGGAAAATTCTATGGTTTAGCATCAGGAGGAAACGGCGGCAGCGGACTTATTTTTGAATACGATCCAGCTACCAGTACTTATGCCACAAAAGCCGATTTTGATTTCGATAATGGAAGCAATCCTCAAGGCTCATTGATGCAGGCATCCGACGGTAAATTATACGGTTTATCATCCTATGGTGGTTCTGCGGAACTCGGCACAATGTTCAGCTTTGATCTTGCTACTAACGCTATTACCAAATTGGTAACTTTTGATGGAACAAACGGAAGTACACCATATTACACAAAATTGGTAGAAGTAGATTTGGGAACAATGGCAACTGTAGAATCCAACAAAAACAACATCCAACTTTACCCAAATCCGGTAGAAGATGTATTGTATTTGAAAGGCGTAAGCAAAGCCAATGTTTCGGTTTACAATACAGCAGGACAGCAGGTTTTAAGCAGTTCTGTTGTCAACGGGCAGTTTAATCTGAGTTCTCTTTCAAAGGGTGTTTACCTTGTAAAAGTGGAAACAGACGGCAAAGTAAGCAGCCATAAGGTTGTGAAGAAGTAGGTAGCTGTAAGCAATAAGCCATAAGCATAAAGCGTACAGCATACAGCACCAAACTATTCGCCCGGCAATTATTGGTTTAATTGCCGGGTACAAAGAAAACCTGTGTAGGTTTTAATTTCCCAAAGCTCCCCCTCCTTTGGAGGGGGCTGGGGGGAGGAAAAGGCGTTCATTGACATTATTGGTTTACACGAAATAGATATTGCACTCACGAAGTGCATTTTTGAATCTATTTTGCACTAAAATGGTGCAGAATAAGACATTCTTAAATAATCGAAAGAGTAAAATGTAAATAATTTTCGTAAATTCGTCATATTAAAAAGCAACAAAATGGCACGAGTAATATCAGTGGAATATCCGGATTTTTTGGCTAATTCTATGAGAATGAACAAAAGCGATTTCGGGAAAGAAATAAAAATTTCGGCTCTTGTAAAGTTGTTTGAATTAGGGAAAATTTCTTCAGGAATGGCTGCCAAAGTCTTACATATCACAAGAGTAGAATTTTTGGAATTGCTCTCGAAATATAATGTAGAATTTCTGAGCGTTGAAGATTTAAACGAAGATTTGAACAATGCTTAGAATCGTTTCCAATACAACACCCATTATTTCACTTCTGAAAATCGGGAAACTTCAAATTATGAAGGATTTGTATAATGAAATTGCAATTCCTCAGGAAGTTTTTAACGAAATCGAAGCCGGAAAAAACAAAGAGTATTATTTGGATTTATCGAAAATAGAATGGATTAAAATCGAAAAAATAAGAAACGAAGAATCCCTTTCTTATTTCTTGGATTTGGATAAAGGTGAAGCGGAAGCCATTGTATTGGCTACTGAGAAAAATGCAGATTTAATCATCCTTGACGAAACTTTGGGAAGATACCACGCCAAACACGCTGGACTCAAAATTACGGGAACGGTAGGTATTCTCATAAAAGCAAAACAACTGGGCTTTATCCCGGAATTAAAACCTCTGCTTTTGGAATTGAGAGCCAAAAATGTTTGGTTAAGCGATAACTTCATCAACGAAATTCTGAAACTTGCAAAAGAAGAATAAATTTATTCAAACAAAATAAAAAACGTGTAAACCAATAAAGTTTACACGTTTTTTTATGCGTAAACATTAGAAGTAGAAAATAAAAATTTTAATAAAAAAAGTAAAGATCATTATGAAAAAAATAGCACTACTATTTGCAGTAGGTCTTGGACTGTTTTCCTGTACGGATGAACGTTTGCAGCCTTATGATATTGCCCAAAAACCGGCAGAAATCAACGTTAAAGGATATTCCAAACCCGATGTTTTGCAGCTTCGCCTCAATGGTGAACCCGTAACCATAGGTGGAAATACTTCTTATACCAACAATATCAACACCCAAATAAAATTTGTGTTGGACAAAGGAGAAACCGACATTCTCGGAATTTATAACCACGACACCGGAGTACAAATTGCAAAATTCGACATCACTTATGACAATGTGGACGATTTTAAAACGCTCAACTTTTTCAACCTGCCCGGAATTTTTCTTCAGGCATCGGCAACGAAACCTACCGTTAATCTCGGTAAAATCGGATATGAGTTCATCTTCCCAAATCTGGGCGAGTTTTCCGGCAGCAGTCTGGAAAACGTAAAAGGTGTTCTCAAAAGAGAAAATGGTGTTGTTCTCGCCACCTTTGAAGAGATCGGGAAAAAAGAATTTACATCCGTTCAGATTTATAATAATTTCGGCAATACCCAATCCGTTTATCTGGAACTGTACAAGCCAGGGACCACTGAACCTTATTTTGGTTCATCCCTGATTAAAGCAACGTTGAAACAGGTGTACATCAACAACGACCGTGTGAATATGATCGTTCTTCAGGAAAAAGAAGAAAACGGAACCGTGGTTGTAAAAGGCGATATTGATGTTGCTGATTATTTGTAAATCAGACTTTTGACCAACTCAGAATGACAAAAAAGAGAGAATTAATAAGAGCCTGGCTGATTTTGTTTTGCACTTTCACATTATTCTCCTGCAACAGGATTGATGATGAAGATTCGAGACCGAACTTTGCAGAAGGAACTACGGAGTCTGTAAATCTTTGGGTTCAGGATTCCCTGAAACGTTATTATTACTGGGCAGAACAAATGCCGAAAAAACCGGATTACAGTCTTCCAACCCAAAAATTTTTCAAAAGTTTATTAAGTTCAGAAGATAGGTTTTCCTCAATTTTGGATAAAAATGATGCTTCCACATATAGCAAAACAGTGCGGAGTTTGTATGGCTTCGACTATTCGGTATTGCAACAGAATGGAAAAACTTTTGCCATTATTTCACCGATGAAATTAATGGTTGGAAGCTGGGAAAATGGCAATATCACAAATGAAAATGAAATTACGATCTATCAAAGTTTTACGTTTGACCAACCTTTGGTTTCCAAAATTTTTGAACAGAACGGAAAGAAAATCGGCTATCTGTACATTTACAGTTTTATGGACGGAATGTCATCTTCCTTAGCAAATAAATTTGCAGAATTTAAAGCCGCAGGAATTTCAAATTTAATCCTTGATCTGCGTTACAATTATGGTGGTCAGGTAGCGGTTTCAGCCGCACTCTGTGCGATGATTCCGTCAGGAATTTCAGGCGATTCGCCGTTCATCATTTACAAAGGAAACAAAAACGGTGGTGAAGTAAAACTGTCATTTTCCCAGCAAATCGCTTATGATACAGGTTCGCAGAATTTCAATTCCTTATTTACCCGAAATTTAGGATTGCATAAAGTGTATGTTTTGACAACAGAAAGTACGGCTTCTGCTTCGGAGATCGTAATTAACAATCTTAAACCGTATATGGAGGTCGTTCAAATCGGAACCAAAACAATGGGAAAAGATATGTCGGGTTGGGATATTGAGGATAAGAGAAATCCTGTGAAAATATCGTGGCAGATTCATCCGATGATTTACAAATTGTTCAATTCAAATAATGAAGGGAATTACAATAACGGAATTTCGCCTGCGATTTCGGTAGATGAATTTCAGACTCTACCGGTTTCGGATTTGGGAAACCCCGACGAAACCCTACTGAAGAAAGCATTGCAAAACATTAATTAGAGAGGGAATGAAGAAGAGTTTTATTGAAAATCGATCATCGAATGTTATGAAGAAAATTGATAATAAGGAGCACGAAGATTTAATAAAAGTTTTCGAGCATTATAAGAAATATTACGATATATACGGCAATGTAACCATTACCGAAGATGATGATGAAATCATTAGAAAAAACGTCATTGAGCTTCAGGGAACTTATGATTATTACCAGGTTTTGCTCTCGGAACTAAAAAAATGCACGCATAATTACCGCACAAGAAGCGTAATGCTCAGAACAAAAATGTCGGTTCCCATCCGAAAAATGAGGGCTATTTTCAATAAGAAAATAAGAATGTAAATTTTTCATAAGAGTTAATATTTTTGTTGAAGTTGATGTAAGTCAGTTTCTTTTTTACCTAAGCATTATTTTTATTAACTTATAAACTTTTAAACTTTTGAACGATGAAAAACCAGTCCAAAAAAAGAAATCCGGATTGAAAGTCAGAAAGAGACGCTCATCTTCGTGGAAAGCACCAAAATTCATTATCTGTGGTTCTATAAAAAGTCAGAAAATCAGAAAAAAAAGATATTGATTTCAATTCTGATTCATACAAAGTATGGGAGAATAAAAGATACGGGAATTGAAATCTACTTTTCCATTTCCGAAAAAAGCAAAGATATTTATCTTGTAAATAGAGCAATTAAAATAGGGAAAATAAAATTCCTTATGATTGGTTTCTGAGTAAAGAAAAAAGGTATGGTCTTTTGCTTAACTAAAAGTTGTATAATTTTTCGGACGGAGATTTTTTCATTCTTCAATTTTCGAAAAATAAGCATATAAGAACCTAACAGGTTAAAATTTTATCTTTGAAAATAAAATCCCCAAAATGAATTTTGATTCTGGGAATTAGCTAGATCATGAATTAAAAAATTAGGTTGTTTTCTCATCTATATTCTTTATTGGCATTTAGGATGATATTCGGAGTAACACAAATTTAATATATAAAAAATGATAAATAAAGTATATTTGTGATTGATATACTAAACCATGCAGTTCGTATTTGCCGGTGTTATATTCCAAGCTCTAATCACCCTAATTTTGTTGATTTTTATTAACAGAAAAAACGTTTATTTTCTTCATTATCTCAATTTATATGTTACCATAGTATTATTAGATTTTGTTTACGAATACTATTTCATAAATCACTTTAGGAATATCGAAATTTTCACCAGTATTCCTAGTAGTTTTCGTTTGCTGAAGGGCATTATTTTACTATATGTTTCCTGTCTCATCACAGGTTTAAGATGGAAAAAATACATTAAATATCTCCTGATTCCATTCTGCGCAATATTTGTATTAAATGTATTGTCTGTTTTCGGAATTCACGAATGGCTTTCGAGTAAGGAAATCATTTCTGCATATTCCAAAATTTTTAATTATTACATTTACTATTGGATTCTGTTTTTAGGAATCTCTATTTATATTCTTGTAAATTATAAGGCTAAAGAAGAGTTATTACCGTTTCGAAAAACATATCTCTATTTTCTCATATTCATTATCACAACCGTAATTACTTATTATTTTTTGTATGTTTTGGGATATGGAAACGAAAATGTTAGACAGGTTTACAGTTATATTTTCTTAGTACATTTTGGATGGATTCTGTACGTCAATTTTCTGTATCTAAGAAAAAATATAGAAGGGAAAAATATTGTGCAGACCCAAGAGGTTTTGGTGACAAAAAAACCTAAATATGATAATGTAAGTATAAAAAGCACTCAGTATGAAGATTTTTGTACAAAAATTGAAAAATTCTATGAAAAATCAGATGAATATCTGAATGATGATTTTACGTTAGATAAACTATCAGAAACCATTGCTGTTAATAAAAATAAGCTCACCATGACCTTCAATACCTACATGGAAACTAATTTTCATAATTATACCAATAAGAAAAGGGTAGAGCATTTTAAAAAAAAATTGGACAGCAACCCGGATAGTCATATTATAGATACAGCATACGATTGTGGTTTCAAATCAAAATCTACATTCTATAAATATTTCAAACAAGAATTCGGAATATCCCCTACAGAATATAAAGCTTCTTTAAAGTCTTAAGAACGGATAAATTTTATCTAAACCTCATAGGTTTTAAAAATTATGAGTTCAACGATTTATATTTATATGATCGTATTTTTATTATTCAGATTAAATTTTCATTCCCACCAATTTATTTTAAAATTTCGATCAAGTAGAGGCATTTTTTGAATTTTAATATGTTTTTTTAAACTTATTAGAACTTTTTTTGATCATGATTTTCTTCATATTTTATTTTTAAATTTAAAATTAACCTTTTGTTAATGTGTTTAGATTGCTGTAAATCAGGATTTTGTAAATAATGAAACAGGGTTGTAGTTCGCATAAGTTTATCCGAACTTTTTTTATTTGCAATTAATAGACTTTTGATACAGAAATTTTTAAAATATCTATTATGAATCGTCAAAAACTATTGATTTCTGGTCTTACATGTTTATTCCTAGGAACATTTGCTTTTGCACAGACTTCTGTAAACGGAATTATTACAGACCAGCAGGGAAACATTCCCAATGCAAAAGTGTTCATTCAAAACACAAAATATGAAACTACGTCTGACGTCGATGGTGGTTTTTCTTTTGCAGGCATTCCTGATGGAAATTATATTCTGGAAATAGAATATACGGGATATGATAATACAACCCACAGTTTTACGGTTGAAAATAAGCAGCCTGTAAACATCGGTATCATCCAACTTTTAGGAGCCAGTAAAACAAAAACTATAGATGGTGTTGTCATTACCAGTGTTTACAAAGGTTCACAGGCAAGAGCATTGACAATGAAAAAAAACTCGAACACTATTACCGAAGTTTTGTCTGCAGATGCCATCGGAAAACTCCCTGACCGTAATGCCGCAGACGCAGTACAGCGAATGCAAGGTGTTTCTATTGAAAGAGATATGGGAGAAGGGAGATTCGTGGCGGTAAGAGGGACTCCTATTCAGTGGACATCTTCTACCTTGAACGGAAACAGAATGCCAAGTGCGAGTGGAGATAACGCAAATCGCGGGATTCAGTTTGATATTTTCCCTTCGGAATTGATTCAGTATGTACGATTGTCAAAGTCTTTAACACCTGATCTGGACGGAGATGCTATTGGTGGGAGCATAGATTTCATCACCCGCTCTTCGCCAAACAAAGAGGTGTTGTCCGCAAGTTTGGGAGGGGGATATGTGAATATGTCGCAATCTCCAACTTACAATGCATCAGTTGTTTATGGAAATAAAATAACCGATAAACTGAAATTCATTTCTTCAGCAGTAATTTGGAATCGTTCCAGTGCTTTGGATCAAGTGCGAGGAATTTATAATTATGCACTGGAAGATAAAAGAGCATCTTATTCCCTGAACCAGCTTCAACTCAGAGACTATGTTGCTGATAGAAGAACTTTAGGATTCAATCTCGGATTGGATTATGAATTTAACAAAAACAATAAGATTTATTTCAAAGGATTGTACAACCAATATCTCGACCAACAGACAGTACGGGAAACCTATTTTAATTTTGATGCAAAAACGCTGAATTTACAGGCACGACATGCAGATTACTTAACAGATTTATTCTCTTTCCAATTAGGTGGTATTCATAAAATAAACAAATGGGAAATGGATTGGTCAGCATCAAAATCCAGATCTTCATTCAAATTTAATTCTCCCGAAAATCTTGATAAAGACGGAAGAGGGTATCCTATCGTGAACTTTATCCAACCAATGACTTATGGAAATCTTTCCGAAGGGAGAAAATATTTAAGCATAGATTCCCCAGACGGAGTAGGAGATGCCTACGACATGATTCTTCCTCATAATGAAGCCGCTTTAGATCCTGCCAAACTTCGCCTGAATCAGGTTATCCTTTCTCAAAATAAAAATGATGAGACCGATTTACGGGCAAATGTAGATGTTAAATACAAAACCAACGAAAAATTGGAATTTAAGTTTGGAACTAAAGTTTTGAACAAAGAGAAAGAAATCAATGCTAAAACAATGGTATGGATGCCTGCAGCAGGTTTGGGAATCCCGGGGGCTACTCATACTTATCTCAATCAGTATCAGACGGAAGGTTTCCCGTTGAATGGTGGTTTTATGAATGCACTAAATAATCCTTACAATAGCGTTCTCATTAACCAAATTACCAACTGGCAGATTGATCAGTTTTACAATCCTGATGTCCAGGAAAGTCTTAATCTAATACAGGTACAAGGTAATAATACGGCATCTAATATAGCAAGTTCTTATACAGGAACAGAAAATGTTTGGGCAGCGTACGCGATGGCTACAATCAAATTCTCAGATAAATTTCAGGTTTTGGGAGGAATCCGAAATGAGTATAACGATATTACGTTCAAAGGAAAAAAGGTAACCTCCAACAGCCAAGGTTCTGCCGTTGAAGATATTGAAGAAAGTAATACTTATAATGCTTCTCTGCCGATGATAAATGCAAAATGGAATATTCATAACAACACTATTCTCCGCGCGGCATACACCCGTTCCTTTGCAAGACCAGATTTCAATTACCTCAATCCGGGAACTATTATAAACGATTTGGCTCAAACTATTTCACAGGGAAATACAAAGCTGAAACCTACTTTTTCCAATAATTTTGACTTGATGTTTGAGCATTATTTCGGGAAATTGGATATGATTTCCGGAGGTGTATTCTACAAGTCGATTTCGGATATTATCTATATGGATCAATCTATCGTTCAGGTTAATGGTACTCCCTATACTTTTTCTACCCCAAGAAATCTAGAAAATGCTACTTTATTCGGAGTAGAATTAGGAGTTTCAAAACGATTTGACTCACTACCTGGATTTCTGCAAAATTTTGGGGTTGAAGGAAATTATAGTTTTATAGATTCCAATATGGATATGCCCATCTATGAAAAAGGGACGCAAGTTGGGACGATGAAAACTACAATCCCTAATCAGGCGAAACATATTTTCAATGCGATTCTGTTTTATGAGACCAGCAAATTTATGGGGCGTATTGCAGGTAACTACAAAGGATCTTATGTAAGTGAAGTTAGAAGTGCAGCGGGTCCAGAACATTATCAGCATTTTGATAAAAATTTCACTATAGATTTTTCAGCATCATACAGTTTTACAAAGCGTCTTCGCATTTTCCTGGAACTCAATAATATTTTCAACGAACCCAACCGATATTATCATGGAACTAAAGACAGATTGGAAAATCTTTCTTATTCCGGAATCAGAGGACAAATTGGATTAAACTTTAATTTATAGAAAAATGAAAAAAATTATCACTATATCGGCTTTATCATTCTTTTCGTTTAGCCATGCACAACAATCTGTGTTAAACAGAAAATGTAATAATTTAAAAATTAATGAAATACAGGTTTTAGGTACACACAATTCTTATGCACAACCTGTAGATCAAAAGGTTTTGGATTTCGCTTCTCCTATTATCAATAAATTGATGGAAAAATATACTGGGAAAATGAGCGAAGAGCAAAAAGCGAAAATGAAGGAATTTCATCCTAATGAGATTAATTTTTTGGAAGGGTTAAATTATAATCATCCAAATTTCAATGACCAATTGAATGCTAATTTGAGAAGTCTGGAAATAGACGTGTATTATGATCCGGAAGGCGGACGTTTCTTAAAACCTGCTACTTATGAAATACTGAATCAGAAAGGCGTTACAGATTTGGCTGTTCATAATAAAAAAGGATTGGAAAAACCAGGTTTTAAAGTATTGCATGTTGCTGATATTGATTTTCGGTCGCATTATCCTACCTTTAAAGATGCTTTGACAGAACTTAAAAACTGGTCAAATCAAAATCCTGAACATTCTCCTGTTTTCATTATGATAGAAGCGAAAGACAGCGGATTCCCTATTTTCCCGAACAGTACTACAGTGTTACCATTTGATAAAGCTGCATATAATGCTTTGGACGAAGAAGTGAAGGAATATCTGGGAGTAGATAAACTCATTACACCCAAGCAAATCCAAGGCAAATATAAAACTTTGAAAGAAGCAGTTCTTAATAAAAACTGGCCAACTTTGAAGGAAAGCAAAGGGAAATTTGTTTTTTTATTGCTTCCTGGAGCCGCAGGAACCAACTCAACAAAAGAAAATCCTTATCTTCAAAATAACTCTCTGAAAGAACGATTGATGTTTATGCAGGGAGAACGAGAAGATAGTTTTGCAGCTTTCATCTTACTGGATAATGCGATTATTCGCCAGAACGAAATAAAACAAGCCGTTTCTGATGGTTATTTGGTTAGAACAAGATCAGATATAGAAACCTATGAAGCTAAAGTTAATGATAAAACACGTGCCAATGCCGCGTTTTCGAGTGGAGCACAGATTGTTTCTACTGATTTTTTCAAATCTGGAAATGCATATAAAACCGATTATTATGTTACATTGCCAGGCGGTGGGGAAATTCGCAATAATCCTGTAAATACAGAGTGTAAATAATTGCATATACTCTAAAATTCTTGAAAAAGATAATCCCGAATCAAAAATGGTTCGGGATTATCTTTTAAGATCCTGACGTACAGATCACATTATCTTTCAAGTTTGCATAAAGATGCATGGTTATACTCAAAAATTCCCGATGCCTCTTTATCCCAATATTTTCTTGGCAAAAGAATAAGGGTCGAAAATAAATCCTTTTTTTGTCATAACTGTCAATGCGTTCCAATCTTCCTGAGTAATCTTTGTCAGCAATTCGATTCATAGAATAAGGGAGAATCGTATCGGTTTTAGCTACATAAAAAATGCTGTAACTTTCTTTTGTAGCAATCTGAAAACGTTTAAAATTCTTCTTTCCATACAGAATTGTATCCGTTAGGTCTTTACGCATTTCGTAATCATAAATCGGAATATTTACCCAAACTGCCCCGTATTTTTTGTCGGACAATTGTTTCGGCTTTTCTGAAAGTTTTTCTTTGAAAACAAGAGATTTTGAATGCATCATCGTTCCAATATTGTAATAAACTGAATCACGGATATAATAAATACTATCGTTTAGTTCCGGAATCCTAATGTTTGGAACCAGTTCGATAAGGTCATCATCATGATAATTCATTCTTGAAATGATAA
Organism: Kaistella sp. CFF1-2; assembly: GCF_059509915.1. Taxonomy (NCBI): domain Bacteria; kingdom Pseudomonadati; phylum Bacteroidota; class Flavobacteriia; order Flavobacteriales; family Weeksellaceae; genus Kaistella; species Kaistella sp. CFF1-2. The sequence goes on along the minus strand of NZ_JCAKLF010000001.1, from coordinate 988,795 downwards.
TCTGCTGATAATCGTCCAAACTTTTTGAAGCATTATAGTAAATGTTGGCAATAATATCAATTCCTCCTTTTTCACTCTTTATTTTGTGTTCTTTTTGACAGCAAACGAAGAGGAAAACCACCGATAGTAAAACAGGGAGATAATAAAATTCAACTTCAAAATATAGTACAAGGAAATTATATTGTGATCTTAGAAGTTGATGGAAAACAGGAAGCACGGAAAATTATTGTTAAATAATCTTACTATAACTTTTAATATTAGAATGCAGGCAAAAATGCCTGTATTTTTTATGAAATTAATTGAATTATATGTTGGCATTTAAAAAACCTACTAAAGTTACAAACCAATTACTGTCAGAGACTTTAAAAAGATCACTTTTCAACTATTTTTGTCCCTATTTTGTCCCTTGATAAAATAAAAAAGCCTGATAATCAATAGATTAAAAGGCTTTTTTCGTACCCAGGACCGGGATCGAACCGGTACTCCTAAGAACTGGTGTTTGAGACCAGCGCGTCTACCAATTCCGCCACCTGGGCTGCTTTTAAATTGGTGTGCAAATATAAAACTATTTTTTTCTTAAAAAAGAATTTTTTTTCAAAAAATTTCAATTAAAATTCGAGCTCCAATCCATCATACGCTAAATGAACCTGTTGCGGCAATTCAGCTTCAACTTCATTGTGGAAACCGAGATGATGACTGATGTGAGTAAGATAGGTTTTCTGAGGTTTTAGCTCCGCAATTAAGTCTAAAACTTCCGGTAAAATATAATGCGAATGATGAGCGGGAGCCTTCCTCAAACAATTGACGATGAGGAAATCAAGATTTTTTAATTTCTCTTTTTCAACTTCTGATATATTGCTCGCATCTGTGATGTACACGAGGTTTTTAATTTTAAACCCTAAAATAGGAAGCTCTCCATGCTCGATTTGGATGGGTATAATTTCTGTTCCTTCAACTTCGAATGGTTGTTCATCAACCAAATGAATATCAAATGCGGGAGCTCCAGGATATTTATGATCTACAAATGCGTAGGGAAATCGTGAACTAATTTCTCTCGAAACCCTTTCGTTGCAATACATCGGCATGTTTGCCCTGTTTTTGAAAATTAGCGGACGCAAATCATCCAAACCAATAATATGATCGTTATGTTCATGCGTTAATAGAACAGCTTGGATGTCATTTTCGTTGTTCATCAACATCTGCTGGCGAAAATCGGGACCACAGTCAATTAAGATTTTTTTTTCATGAGAAGTTGTCAGTAGGGCAGAGCTGCGTAATCTTTTGTCCTTCGGATTCTTAGATAAACACACGGGATCTGTTGATCCAATGACGGGAATACCCTGTGAAGTACCGGTGCCGAGAAATTTCAACTTCATGTTTTGAAGGAATGTATTTATTTTGGTAAATTTACGAAAATTTAAAAAATGTCTTTGGTAACCCAAATTCTTACTCCAAAACAAAAAGCTTTAGCCGTCAATTTAAACCAGAACATCTACGGAACGTTTGCCGAAATTGGCGCCGGTCAAGAGACTGTTCGTCATTTTTTTAGAGCTGGTGGTGCATCTCAAACCATTGCAAAAGCAATGTCTGCTTACGATAAAGACTTTAGTGATGCTATTTATGGGAAAGAACCCAAAAATAGATACGTTACTCAAGTTCGTTTACGAAAAATGCTCCGTTATGAAGCTGATTTGGTTGAAGAGCGAATTTCTCGGGAGACCAATCCCAATAGAAAGTTCTTTTCGTATGCTAATACGGTAACGACCATCAATTTTGATAAAACGTTAAAAGGGCATGGTTGGGTCGGAATTCGTTTTCAGAGCGAGCCAGAGGCAGGATATAATGAAATCGTATTCCATGTGAAGTTTCGAGAAAATGATGCAACGCTTCAGCAAGAAACACTAGGAAAATTGGGTGTTAACCTTATTTATGGGGCATTTAATTATAGTGATAATCCACGTCGATTAATCGAATCTTTATACGATGATATTTCGCTAGATAATGTGGAAATCGATATGATTGATTTCTCGGGACCGACTTTCGAATACGTTGATAATCGCTTGATGTCGCTTCAATTGGTAAAATCTGGGATGACGGATGCCGTGATTTTCACACCGGAAGGAAACAATATGTTACCCGCAGATTTACTGTATAAAAAGAATGTTTTTGCAGTTCGTGGAAGCTTCAGACCTGTAACTTTGGTGAATGTTGATATGTTCGAAAATGGACTTCAAATGTTCATGGAAGACACCGTGAGTACGAAGGAAAAAGTAGAAGTTTTGTTTGAAATTACGATTTCAAATTTAACGGCTTCAGGTGATATTGATGAGCGTGATTTCCTTGATAGGGTGGATGTTTTAGGGATGTTGGGCTATAATGTTATTATTTCAAATTACTCAGAATACTATCGTTTGACAGATTATTTCGCAGGATTTACCAACCAAAAAATTGGTATTGCAATGGGAGTGAATAATTTACTTGGTGTTTTTGATGAAAAGTACTACAGCAACTTGTCTGGCGGAATTTTGGAAGCTTTCGGGAAGTTCTTTAGAAAGGATGTTACCGTGTATTTGTATCCGTACAAAGATCCTGATACAGGCGAAGTTTTGAATGCTGAAAACTTGAAAGTAGAGTCCAATTTGAAGGAGCTATACAAATATTTCAAGCTGAATAAGCGAATTTTGGATATTAAAAATTACAATCCAACGTTTTCGGAAATCTATTCAAGAGATATTTTAAAGAAGATTAGCCATTGCGAATCAGGATGGGAAGATCAGCTTCCAGTAGGCGTTTCGGATATGATTAAAGAGCGCAGAATGTTTGGGTATCGTGATGAAATGAATTTAGAAGAATTGGTATGAGCACAGAATTAAAAAAACGTTTACTTTCTATTTTAGAAAGTCCGAAAGATACGACAGAAGGGAAGTTGCAGAAGATTTGTACGCTTTTGGATCAAGAGATTTCCTACTTTAATTGGACGGGATTTTATTTCCGAAATGGTGATAAAGAAGAATTGGTTTTAGGTCCTTACGTAGGTGCCGAAACGGATCATACGGTAATTCCTTTTGGAAAGGGAATTTGCGGACAAGTGGCTGTTTCTAACGAAACGTTTGTGGTTCCTGATGTGACTTTGCAAGATAATTATTTGAGTTGCTCAATGGATACGAAGTCGGAGATTGTGGTTCCGATTTTTAAGGATGGAAAAAATATTGGTCAAATTGATATTGATTCCCATAAAATAGATCCTTTTACGGATGAAGATCGTCAAATGCTAGAATGGCTTTGTGGCGAGATTTCGAAGATTATGTAAATCAAATTTGATTTAAAAATAAGTAAAAAAAGAGCGAAATTTTTCGCTCTTTTTTAGTTTTCAATTTCTTGAAGTAATTCTTTATAGTAGTTTCCGCATTTTGCAATTCGAGTTCCGAACCACGAAAAAGCTTCGCCATCAACGAGTAGGATTTTTTTGGTTGGAAATTGAGCCTTTAATTCGTCTAAATGCTTTTCTTTAAAAGGATACGGCTCGCTGGAAAGTAAAATAACGTCTGCTTTTTCCAAATCTGTTACTTGAATTTCAGGATATCGATTTTGATTTTTAAACTGATTATCCAAACCTAATTCCGTTAAAATATGATGAATAAACGTATCGTTTCCTACGGTCATATACGGATCTTTCCAAATAAGATACGCGATTTTGTATGGTTTTGAAGCCTTGTTTTCGTATAAACTTTCGTATGCCTTTAAATAGAATTTCTGCGCTTTTTCTTCCTGATGTAAAAGTCTTCCAATGGATTTTATAAAGTAGTAATTATCTTCAATCGTTTCAATATTGGTGAGCATTACATCAAAATCCTTCATTAATTCTTCCACTTGCTCTTTGACGTTTTCTTCTTTGTTAGCGATAATTAAATCGGGGTTCAAAGCCTTTATTTTTTCAATATTCAGATTCTTCGTTCCGCCTATAATGGGGACTTTTTCTACTACATTTTTCGGGTGAATGCAGAATTTAGTACGCCCAACAACGTGTTCGTGATTCAAACCAAAATCGAATAACGTTTCTGTAATGGACGGAACTAACGATACAATTCTCATATTTTTTTCGATTGAGAATTCTAAAATACAATTTTCTTGGAAAAAGGATTACAATAATCTTCCGCTAAGGAATATTCCTGCAATACTGAAATAAATGATAAGTCCAGTTACGTCTACCAAAGTAGCTACAAATGGTGCCGATGAGGTTGCAGGGTCAAGATTAAGTTTTTTCAAAATAAATGGAACCATCGATCCTGAAATTGTTCCCCATAACACAATGGCGATTAAGGAAACGCCCACACTTAGACCGACAAATTGCCAATGTACTCCATAATCAAAAATTCCGAGTTCATGCCAAACCATAATTCGTAAAAACCCGATGCAGCCTAAAATTCCACCTAAGAAAATTCCGGTTAAGATTTCCTTTTTCATGACGTACCACCAATCTTTCAATGAGATTTCTTGCAACGCCATAGCACGAATAATTAAGGTTGCCGCTTGCGAACCAGAATTTCCTCCACTGGAAATAATTAATGGAACGAAAAGAGCAAGAACTACCGCTTTCTGAATTTCATCCTCGAAATAACCCATCGCTGATGCAGTAAGCATTTCCGAGAAAAAGAGAATGATAAGCCAATAGCCTCTTTTCTTAATCATTTCGGAAAGTGGCGTTTGCGTGTAGGGAACGTCTAGTGCCTCCAAACCACCAAATTTTTGAATGTCTTCGGTATTTTGTGACTCGATTTGATCGAGGATGTCGTCAATAGTTACAATTCCTACCAGGACGCCAGCATCTGTAACGATGGGAAGCGCGGTGCGGTCGTACTTCTCAAAATACGAAACAGCATCTTCTTTCGATGTTTTTGTTGGAATGGCTACAAAATGATTGTCTGTAATTTCGGACACCAGCGTGTCTTCTTCGGCAAGAAGGAGTGCTCCGATGGTTAAATCGTCTATTAATCGGTTTTTTTCATCAACAACATATAAGTGGTTCATGGTTTCCACCTTGCTTCCTACTTTTTTTATTTGCGTTAAACAACGTTTTACAGTCCATTCTTTTCGGATTTGGATGTAATACGGCGTCATCAAACGTGCAATAGAATCGGCGTCATAGCCCAAAAGTTTTAGGGCAATTCTGCGTTCTTGAGGGTTAAGATGATTGATGGAATATTTGATGAGTTCATCCGGAAAATCCTCGAACAAAGCGGTCCGGTCATCCGGGCTCATTCCATTTAAAATTTCCGAAACTTGATCAGAACCAATACTTCGGATGGTTTCTTCCTGGAAATCGGGATCAAGATGCGAAAAAACGTCGGCCTTATATTCTTTGGGAACCTTCAGGAAATCAATTAACCTTTGATCTGCTGGCAGTTCGCTAAGATGTTCGGCAATATCGGCAGGGTTGAAGAATAGTTCTTTTGAAGTCAAAGCTTGAATTTTTGCAAAGTTACTTTTAATTAAACAGAATAACGAATGTCACGCTGCGGTCCTCTCGTGTAGCTGATGCTAGAATTGATCTACTTTACTCCTCCGGATTTTTTTAAGATTTTTAATAATTTCAGTAATGGCTCCTTTGGTGCCCACTTTAACTGAGTTCTCTGCAGAACCTAAAAGACGCATATTCTTTTTGTAGGTGTCGTAATTGGTTTCTGTGATAAATTTTCCATCAGCATCGTAAAGTTTCATACTTACAACAACCTGATTAGAGAAAACGTATTTGCCCAAACCTACTTTGAAGTATTGTACTTTGGGAACAACCGCAAAATCAGCATTGTTGTTTTTGCAATATTCTTTGATGGATTCCACATCAATATTGTCAAATTCTACCGGCGCATCTGCACGAAGCATTGCATTTTTAGGAAGAGAAAGTATTTTGTCGGATACGGCAGAGAAAAATGCAGTATTGGTAGCATCTTTAATTTCTTCTACGTTGGGGAAAACTTCCGGATTGAAATAAATGATCTTCTTTTGTTGAAGGTCCGAAGACTGAGCGTCCAGATTTCCATTGGAGGAAAATGATTGTGCTTTCGCAATAGCAAGCCCGCCTGCGACAAGTACCAAAACAACAAGAGCTAATCGATTTTTTTTCATCACGTAATTTCAATGCAAAGATAGTTCCAATTGGCTGATTTTCGTTATACTTATCAATAGAAAATTACTATTTTTTCTATACTTTTATTTTTGAATTAAAAAATAGTTGCGAGGTTTTGTATTTAGTTGTACTTTTGCAGCTCGTTACATAATAATCATTAAATAATATTTGCATGTACTTAACTACAGAAAAGAAAGCAGAAATTTTCGCAAAACACGGTAAATCTGCAACAGACACAGGAAGCGCTGAAGGACAGGTTGCTTTATTTACTTTCAGAATTAACCACCTTTCAGGTCATTTGAAGTCAAATCACAAAGACTACAATACTGAAAAATCATTGGTAAAATTAGTAGGTAAAAGAAAAAGATTGTTGGATTATCTTAAGAAAAAAGATATCAACAGATATAGAGCAATTATCGCTGAATTAGGATTGAGAAAATAATCTTACCGATAAAAAACAAAGAGCAACTCCGAAACGAGTTGCTTTTTTTATGCTTTCATTTCTAAAATTGGGATGACTAGTCAAGTTTTAATTAATTTGTTAAATTTGGTCACCTTAATCTTGTAGTAAACGAGTTTACTAACTTTTAAATAGACGATGCTGTACAAATACCGCAACATATTATATGCGTTTTTAGGTTTGCTTTTTTTATGATTTTTGCCTTAGTCTATGCAACATTTGATGTTGGGAATTCAACTGAAGGAGAGAATTTAAAATCGATCAATCGGATATTTTCAAAAGGAAATGGAAAGATTTATGCGACGGTTCCTAGTGGTGGCGATTACGAAATAAAAGGAGCTGATGCTGCTAGTTTTCGCTATTTTCCAGATACCTATCATGATAGCCATATTGGTTTTGATAAGAACCATGTCTATGCTGGGAATTTAATTTTGGAAGGTCTCAATCCCACAAAAGTAAGACCTATCGGGAATAATTATTATACGGATGGTGTGACCACATATTATGCTAATTCCAATTCGGAACGGAATAGTCATATGAGTGCTTTTGAATATATTTTGAAATTGATAGGATATCAATTCAAACTCAATGATAAGCCTCAAGATTATTGGTATGCGTATGAAAAAATGCCAGATGGAAAAACCTATCAAGCCCAGTCACAATACGGAATTGCAACGACTGATAATCAAGTGTTTTATAAAGGCAAACTCTTGCCGAAAGCAAATCCAAAAACCTTAAAACCAATTTACATCAAGGAAAAGAATGCGTTTGATCGAGAAAGTAACACGTATTTTACGGATGGAGAACACGTATATTATCATACGAATTTGTTGGATGTAAAGTATGATTCGAGTATGTATGAAATCGATATTGTAGCTGATATTCCCGGAAGAAATACATATTTGTACGATTCTAAAAATGGTTTCGTGTATGCAGATGGAATCGCTTTTGATAAAGAAAATGCGCCTTACAAGCTTCTTACAAGTGATCTGAAACATGCGTATCAAGTGTTTTTTACTTCCAAAAATGGAATTTATTTTTACAATTCAGCCAAAAAGAAAGTGGAACGCTTTGGGGATAATATTTTTAACTATTCTGATTTTAAAGAAATAGAAACGGGTGTTTTTCTGAGTAATAATAAAATTTATTATTTTGATTCAGAGGAAGTTCGTGTGCGAAATCGAGGTTTGGATAGCAGAAATACAAAGTTGATGGAATTGAACAGGAGGCCAGGTTTTCCGTTTCAAAAACTTCAATCCAAAGGGCTTTCTGATGGAAGTGTTTGGAAGTCTGGAGACGATTATTTTTTCTTTGACGATATGGGAAGTTCACAGTTGATGTCTTCGGCTGTTTATAAATTTAAAAATCCTCAAGCTGCTTTAAATGTTATCAATGCTTCGAGTTTTCGAGGTGATGATATTCGAGAATTAAGTCGTTCCGAATTAACTGAGCCGGATAGTAAAGAAATTTTTATTGCAGAAACGGAGTCAGGTAGTAACTCCGATCAGAATGCCTTATTTTGGATTTTGGGAATTAGCCTTGGTGTTGGTCTTTTGATTGTGTTTATCGGTAAAAGAATGAATCCTGATCCATTTATAATTGAGGGAGACCATTTAATTGCAACGAATCTTTTATTTACAAAATACAGAATTTCCGAGATTGATAAAGTTGTATTTCGTGTTGTTGGACCAGCATATCGGTCGCCTGGTTATAAAGGTCGATTTCAGATTTTTAAGAAAAATGGTGATTCGTCGTTTAATTTACTTTTCAGCGCAAAAAATGCAATAATGCCCGAATCGGAAGCGACCATTCGAAAGTTTATTTCGCAATTGCAATCCTCTTTAGATCAAAAAGGAATCCGAAATTCTGTTGAGAATTAAATCTGAACTATTTCACCCTCCCAATCTTCCCTAAATGTGTATTCTGAAAACTGTCAGAATATTTCAAACCATACCCCATAATTCTGTCAAATGCAGAATGAGAAAATAAGATAATTCCTGCAATTTCAACTGCTGGAATTGCAAAATATTTTCCTGCTAAAAATACCAATATCGCAACACCTAAATGGTGAAACAAATTATAGAAAAAAGCACCAATTTTAGGATTTATTAAATATCCCAACATCGAAATATCAGGAACGAAGAATAGGCCTACAAACCACCACCAAGACCATCCCGTTTGTGCAAAAGCAAAAATTCCTAGTACTAATAATCCGAGATATTCTAAATTTAAAATCGTTTTCATAAACTTTCGTGTAAATATTCGGTGAAATTACAGCATTATTTTTCAGACATATTATCAATTGTTTATTTTCAGATTCTAGTTTTTGCGATTTTCCATTCCGCCTAAATTCCGTATCTTTGCCCACGAAAATTTAAAGAGTTTAAATAATTTAACGTACTCAATACGGAGTACAAAAGACATTTTTTATGAGTGCACCACAAGCAATCACTGAGCTGATTACTCTTGCAGACGGAAGAGAAATTACGCTTGAAACAGGAAAGTTGGCGAAACAAGCCGATGGTTCTGTTGTTGTAAAATTGGGCGGAACGATGCTTCTTGCAACCGTTGTAGCCAACAAAGAAGCCAACCCTGGAGTTGACTTTTTACCTTTAACAGTAGATTACAGAGAAAAATTCTACGCAGGTGGAAAAATCCCTGGAAACTTTTTCCGTAGAGAAGCAAGACCATCAGATCAAGAAATCTTGACGATGCGTTTGGTAGACAGAGTTTTGAGACCTTTATTCCCTGAAGATTTCCACGCCGAAGTTCAGGTGATGATTTCCCTAATTTCTTACGATGGACAAACAATTCCTGATGATTTAGCTGGTTTAGCGGCGTCTGCTGCGATCGCGATTACAGATATTCCTTTCAACGGACCAATGTCTGAAGTTAGAGTTGTAAAATTGGACGGAAAATTAGCTATCAACCCTAAATATGAAGATTTAGCAAACGCCGAATTGGATATTATGGTTGGAGCAACAAAATCTTCTATCGTAATGGTAGAAGGAGAAATGAAAGAAATTTCTGAGCAAGAAATGTTGGAAGCTATCCAATTCGCGCATAAAGAAATCATCAATCAAATTGAAGCTCAAGAAAGATTGGCTGCAAAAGTAGCGGGATCTTCTCCAAAAAGAGAATATTCTCACGAAGTTCACGACGAAGACATTCGTGAAAAAGTTTGGAAAGAAACGTACGATAAAGTGTACGAAGTTGCGAAAACGCCTTCTGCTAAAGAAGAAAGAGGTGAAAACTTTAAAACGGTTCTTAACGATTTCTTAGCTCAATATGTTGACAATCCTGAAGAATTGGAAAGAGTTACGCCTTTCGTAAAAGTATATTATCACGATGTGGAAAAAGAAGCGATGCGTCAAATGATTTTGAACGAAAAAGTTCGTCTTGATGGTCGTGATCCTCAAACGATTCGTCCAATCTGGTCAGAAATCGATTATTTACCAGGAGCACACGGTTCTGCAATCTTCACAAGAGGTGAAACTCAGTCTTTAACAGCGGTAACTTTAGGTTCGGTTAAAGATGCAAACATGGTAGACAGCGTTGTTACCAACCACGATGAAAAATTCTTCTTACATTATAATTTCCCACCATTCTCAACAGGTGAAGCTCGTCCATTAAGAGGAACTTCAAGAAGAGAAGTTGGTCACGGAAACTTGGCTCAAAGAGCTTTAGCAAACATGATTCCTGAAGAAAATCCGTATACAATCCGTATCGTTTCTGATATTTTAGAATCTAACGGTTCATCATCAATGGCAACAGTTTGTGCTGGTACATTGGCTTTGATGGATGCTGGAGTTCAAATCAAGAAACCAGTTTCAGGTATTGCAATGGGATTGATTACTGATGAAAAATCAGGAAAATTTACAGTTCTTTCGGATATTTTAGGAGACGAAGATCACTTAGGTGATATGGACTTTAAAGTGACTGGAACTGAGGACGGAATTACAGCTTGTCAAATGGACATCAAAATCCAAGGTCTTTCTATGGATATCATGGAGCAGGCTTTAATGCAAGCAAAAGACGGAAGATTACATATTTTAGAAAAAATCAAAGAAACGATTGCAGAACCAAGAGAAGACGTGAAACCTCACGCTCCGAAAATGGTGATGATGGAAATTCCTAAAGACTTCATTGGTGCGGTAATCGGACCTGGAGGAAAAATCATTCAGCAAATGCAGAAAGATACGGATACTGTTATCGCAATTGAAGAAGTTGGCGAAATCGGGCGTATCGAGATTTCTGGTGTTGACAGAGAGAAAATCAACGCTGCAGTTGCAAAAATCAACGAAATCACTTTCGTACCAGTTGTAGGCGAAGTTTACAAAGGAAAAGTTGTGAAAGTAATGGATTTCGGAGCTTTCGTAGCGATTGCAAAAGGAACAGAAGGTCTTCTACACATTTCAGAAATCGAGTGGAAGCGTTTAGACAAAGTTCCTTATGCGGAAGGTGACGAAGTTGAAGTGAAATTCATGGGTTACGACGATCGTAAGAAAATGAAACTTTCAAGAAAAGTTCTTCTTCCAAGACCTCCAAAGCCAGAACAAAAGCCAAGAACTGAAGGCGATGCTCCAAAACCAGAAGGAGACAAACCAGCAGAACAAGCTTAATCGAGCTTAACATAAGTATAGAACCACCTCAATTTGGGGTGGTTTTTTGGTTTTCCGTATCTTCGGAATAATTTAGTTTTAAAACAGAGTCTATGAAAACCTTACTTTTCCTTCTCTCTTTCGCAAGTGTCAATGCTTGTTCATCAAATTTTAAAAATTCTCAAACAGAAAATGTTATGCAGCAAACCGATATCATTAATTTAGTTCAAAATAATAAAATTGAAGCCGTAAAATTTGCTCTAGAAAAAGGCGCAAATGTAAATACTCAAAACAAAAACGGACAGTCTTTATTGCTAATTGCGACACTCAATCAACAAACCGAAATGGCGAAATTATTGGTTTCTCACAAAGCAGATGTCAATCTACAAGCGGAAAATTTAGATAGCGCTTTTCTGTACGCTGGAGCGAGCGGACAAACTGAATTGGTGAAATTATTCCTAGAAAATGGAGCCAAATTCGATGTTTTTAATCGCTACAACGGAACGGCTTTAATTCCAGCTTGTGAACGCGGTCACGTTGAAACCGTAAAAATTTTGGCGACAACAAAAAGTTTTCCAATCAATCATGTGAACCGATTGGGTTGGACAGCTTTAATGGAAGCGGTTGTTCTCGGAAATGGAAGCAAAAAATACCAAGAAATTATTCAGATTTTAAAAGATAATAAAGCAGATTTATCGATTCCTGATAAAGATAGAATTACAGCTCTACAACATGCAAAAGAAATGGGCTTCAAAGAGATTGTTGCTATTTTGGAATCGTAGATCTTTTTTTCTCCATTTTAATTTCAATAATTTTTATTTTTACTGAAATTTCAATCCGATGAAACGCCAACTTTCTAAATCCGATTCAGACAAAATTTTAAACATTTTAAAAACTCGTTTTGACAAAAATACAAATCGACATCCCAATATTACTTGGGAAAAAGTTCAATCAAAATTAGAACAATCGCCAGAAAAATTATGGTCGATTAATGAAATGGAAGTAACGGAAGGTGAACCTGATGTCGTTGTATTTAATGCAAAAGATTCTGATTTTTTCTTTGTTGATTGTTCTGTGGAAACGCCTAAAAGAAGGAGTTTGTGTTACGATAAAGCAGCATGGGATTCCAGAAAGGAAAATAAACCTGCGAACAACGCAATGGATGTGGCTACCCAAATGGGAATCGAAATTCTAGATGAGGAAAAATACCGTCATTTGCAGACTTTAGGTGAATTTGATAAAAAAACATCGAGCTGGGTGTACACGCCTGATGAAATTCGGAAATTGGGAGGTGCCATTTTCTGTGATCGCCGTTATAATCATGTTTTTACGTATCATAATGGCGCCGAATCGTATTATGCGTCTCGCGGATTTCGGGGGATTCTGAAAGTTTAATCCAAAGTTTTGAAACCTTAAAATGTGTTCTCGGATTGATTTTTGTTGCGTTATAAAAAAAATCACAACACTATGTCCGGAACATTTTCTAAAATAAAAGATGCATTTCATTTATTGAAAGAGATCGATTTTGATCAGCTTTCTGCGTTATCTCAAAAAGTTGATTTACCCAAAGTCATGCAAGCTTTTTCTAAATTGGATGAAAATCAATTAAAAGGTTTGATGAAAATGGTGGAATCTTCTTCACATCCAAAACGTGAACTTCCGCCTATTGATGGCGATTTTTACGACGTTTATCATACTTTGAGTCCTGAACATCGTGAAATTCAACTAAAAGTTCGAGCTTTTATGGAGAAAGAAGTTGCACCAATCGTTAATAAATATTGGCTGCATGATGAGTTTCCTTTTGAGCTTATCCCAAAATTTAAAGAACTCAATATTTGTGGGGTAACCTACGATGGTTACGGTTGCCCAAATCTTCCTTTTATTATGGAAGGCGTTTTGGCGATGGAAATGGCGCGAATTGATGCCTCGATTGCGACATTCTTTGGCGTTCAGTCTGGTCTTTCGATGGGTTCCATTTACGTTTGTGGTTCCGAAGAACAGAAAGCAAAATGGCTTCCTCAGATGCAGAAATTCGATAAAATTGGTGCGTTTGGTTTAACGGAACCAGAAGTTGGTTCTGGCGCTGCGGGAGGTTTAACAACGACGTGTAAAAAAACGCCGGAAGGTTGGATTCTCAATGGCCAAAAAAAGTGGATTGGTAATGCAACTTTTGCAGATTTGGTGATTATTTGGGCTCGAGATTTAGATGATAATCAAGTGAAAGGTTTCATTGTTGAAAAAGATAATCCTGGATTTTCAGTAGAAAAAATCAAGGGGAAAATGGCACTTCGAATCGTTCAAAATGGATTGATTACGCTGAAAGATTGTTTGGTTATGGAGGAAAATCGACTTCAAAAAGCCAATTCCTTTAAAGATACCGCAAAAATTTTGCAAATGACTCGAGCTGGAGTCGCTTGGATGGCGGTTGGATGTTCTCGAGGTGCCTATGAAAATGCTTTAGATTACACCCGAAAAAGAGAACAATTCGGGAAACCGATTGCGTCTTTTCAGTTAATTCAAGGGCATTTGGTGGAAATGCTATCAAATCTTACGGCAATGCAAACCATGGTTTTTCGACTTTCGGAAATGCAAGATGAAGGTATTTTGAAAGATGAACACGCATCCATCGCCAAGGTTTTTTGTACGTTGAGAATGCGTGATATTGTGAGTAGAGCGCGTGAAGTGATGGGTGGAAACGGAATTTTGCTCGAATATAATGTCGCTCGTTTTGTTGCCGATGCCGAAGCGATTTACTCGTATGAAGGAACGAAAGAAATTAATTCATTAATTGTTGGAAGAGCAATTACCGGTTTTTCCGCATTTGTGTAAAAATGGCGTACAATACAGATTTAGCAGACCGCATCCGGGAATATCTCGCGAAAATCCCAAGTCTAAATATTATTGAAAAGAAAATGTTTGGAGGTTTGGCTTTTCTGGTTGATGATAAAATGTGTGTCAATGTCAGCGGTGATAATTTGATGCTACGTTACAATCCGAATTTGGAAGAAGAAGTTTCTAGCAAAATTGGCTTCCTTCCGATGATTATGAAGGGCAAACAGATGAGCGGATATTGTTATGTTGAGCCAGAAGGTTTCAGAAAAGTCAATGATTTTGATTATTGGATGAAGATTAGTTTGGAATACAATAAAATTGCTAAAAAATCAAAGAAGAAATAAAAAAAATCCACCTCAAAACGAGGTGGATTTATTATAAATACAAGAATTAATTTTTAATTCAAATCCTTTTCCAACGCACGAATGTATTGAAAAACTTTATCACTCCAACCGTTGATTTCCGCGGTCCAATGATTGGTTTTTATTCCATGTGTGTGCGAGGAAATATCAATGATATACGACGATTGATATGGTTTTGTGTCAGGGATTTTTGCGGAACCGTAATGTGCGTCGATATCTTGGCTATCCGAAATAACCACCAATCGATCCGCATCTTTTGCGTAACCTTCGTCCTTCAACCATTCGCAAAGTTGGTAGGTGAAAATTCCACCGCCGCCTAATTTTTCGAAAATATCATTGAAATGATCAAAAAGTCCAAGTCCATTACCATTTTTCCAAACGAGATGTGCACCTTTACGCGCTGCATCGCTACCTGCGGTGAAAACCAAGATTAAATCTTCAAAAACATAAGTTCCAACAGCTGCCATCGCAAAAGCCAAATCCATTCTCGAAAATTTAGAATTAGAACTCGTAATTCCGCCCATACTTCCCGAAACGTCGATGGCAAGAATGGTAGTTCCCGATATTTTCTCTTGAGAAAAGCAATTTTTCATTGCTTTATCAATATCCGAAGTAAATTCTGGGGCATTTCTTTGCGCAGCCAAAAAGTTTAAAGGCGTCAACCAACCGCTGTTCACCTGAGAAATCGCATTTTGGATATCTTTTCGGGAAAGATTCGCTTCAATCATATTTCTAAGATTTCGCAAAATCGCCAAGGAACCCAAACTTTTTTCGGAAATCATTCTTTCGAAAGTTGCTTTTTTGTCAGAACCTTGTGAGAAAGCAACTTCCCACGTATTTGCAGGTTTCAATTCATCATTAATTAAAGCTTTTAAAGCTGCTTCATTTTTTGGCGTCGGTTTTGGGTGAACCAAATTCACAACATCAACTAAAGATAATTCTAAATTGCTTTTTTTGTACTTTGAAATTTGATATTCATCATAATTGTCAAACGCTTTAGCCAAGCCTTTTTTCACGGATTTCGACATTTTGTAAGAACCATTTCTCACTTTCAACATTTGCAAAAGATCCATGGTCATATCTGGTCGATTCGAAATTTTCGCAATCGCGTCTTTCACGGGCGTATCGTGAATTTCATTGGCTAAAATCAATAACCAAAGCGGCGTGTGTCGCAGTTTTTGCTCAAAACGACATTCCAAAGCCAATTCTACAATTTGCTCACCCGAAACTTTTGAACACAAATTTTCAATCTGCGTCATAATTTCGTCGGCAGGTTGATAGTAATTGGATTCAAATAAAAGGTTGGCAAGCGTTACACGTCTTAACAACTCGTAATCTGTATATTTCCCAGCTTTTGCAGTGGTTTCGCCTGCAATTTTTCCGGTTCCGAAAATTGATTTTTTTAAGTTGAATTTTGACATTTTTTTCTTTTTTAAAATTAAAAATAAGAAGCGGTTAAATCTGAATATGGTGTTTTTTTCCATTGAACGAAGTAACCAGTATCCTCACACCGCTTCCGTTTTGGGAGATTGGCTGGGTTCGAACCAGCGTCACACGGATTAATAATCGAAGTAACTTTACTATCACACCTCTTTGAGAAGGTTCAAACTTAATAAAGTGTTTTACGTTGCTCTACCAACTGAGCTACAATCTCCTTGTTTGATGATGCAAAGTAATTGCCTTGGTACGCAATCTATTTGCGTAGTAAATATTAATTTTAAATTTATTGAAAAAACTTTTAATTTTTCGAAAATCGTCAAAGTCAATTTTAAAATTGAATTAATCTAAAGTTTGCACGCCGCCACCATTTACGAAAAGCGTTTGCCCGCTCACCCAACTTGAAATGGGTGCTGCAAAATAAAGAACCGCACCAGCAATATCTTCTGGCTCGCCGAGACGCTCCAAAGGGGTATGAGCTAACATTTTCTTTTCAATTTCTGGGGTAAGAACTGTGGATAAAGCATGCGTTTTTATTGCTCCAGGTCCAACGGCGTTAATTCTAATTTCTGGTCCAAAATCGAAAGCCAAGTTAGCTGTCATGTGATTAATAGCAGCTTTGGAAGAAGCGTAAGCGCTTATAGCAGGACTTTTATTGATACTCGCCATAGACGTGATGTTTACGATGCTTCCGTATTGCGCTTTTTTCATGTGAGGTGCCACCAATTGACACAAACGCCACATGGAAAAAACATTCATTTCAAACACTTTTTTGAATTGCTCGACATCAATATCAAATGGACTTTCTTTACCAGCGCCACCACCGCCAACATTATTTACGAGAATGTTTATGTTACCGTATTTTTCTAAGGTTTTATCGACCAAATTTACTAGAGCTTCATCTTTCGTCACATCACAATTTAATGCAATTGCATTTCCTCCGTTATTCTCGATTTCTGTTGCAACCGCTTCAGCATCTTCAGTTTTGTAATCCGAAACAACGACATTAGCACCAAAAGCAGCTAAAATAATCGCACTTGCTTTGCCGATGCCGTTTCCACCACCAGTGATAATGGCTGTTTTGCCACTAAGATCAAATAATTTTTTAGTATCCATAATTTTAAAATTTGAAAAGATAGCGACACAAATTATGCCACTGAAGACTTATCAATCCTTAAATTTCCATTAAATAAAATAGAAAAAATCGATCTAAATTAATAAGTCGATTTTTGGTTGAAATTAAATTTTAGATTTTTAGTAATCTTCAACAAATCTTGGTTCTGAAGCTTTTTTACCAAAATAAGTCATGGTGAGAACGCAGGCTATCAAAAAGTAAAACGAATACTGCCAAGAAATATCCCAATCATGTAACTTTCCGAAAATCGGAGGCCCACAAGCAGCGATAAGATAACCGACAGATTGGGCTTTTCCAGAGATTTTGATGGTTCCGTGCATGGTTTTTGTTCGGAGTGAAAAGAACAAAATCGAAAGACTAAACGCCAATCCGCCCGCAATTCCGATTAAAGTTGCGCTAACATAAACCAATTGAGATTTTAGGATGGTGAGCATCAACAAACCGATAAGGAAAAGTCCGCCAGTTAAGTAAATTAAACTTTTTTGATTCTTCATTTTTGTTGCCAAAACTGGACTAAAAAGCATTACAGGCAACATCGCCATTTGAAGGACAAAAAGCACCCAGCCTGTTTCGGATTTTTGCATTCCAAAATCTACGAGAACCGTTGGTAGCAAAGCAACAAGGCAATAATACACCAAAGATTGAAGTCCCATAAAAATACTAATGCTCCAAGCTTGTTTGGATTTAAAAATATTAAATTTTGTCATAGCAATCGCACTTGTCGCAGTTTGAGTTGTTTTTTTACCAGTAATTAATTCCGCCGAAACTACGATTAACGCAAGGATTTCGCCAATAACCCAGATTCCCAACGAACCTTTCCATTCCATTCCTGTCCATTTTCCAAGATCGATACTCAAACCAGATGCTAAAGCAGCAACCAAACTCATTGCCACGGAAAAAACGCCTGTCATAATTCCGATTTTGTTGGGGAAAATATTTTTGATGTAGGCGGGAGTTAGGACATTTCCGATGCAAATTCCCAATCCAAGGATTAGTGAACCTACAAAAAGCGATGTCACATTTCCGTAAATTCTGATGTAAAGTCCGACAATTAAAATGATAAGCGAAATCAACAAACCTGTACGAATATTGATTTTCGCAGCGGCTTTACTCACCAAAATGGAACAGGTTGCAAACACAAAAAGGGGAATAGACGTGAGTAAACTTGCCTCCAAATTATCAAGATGAAAGATATTTTTTATTTCGTCCAAAATCGGACTAACCGCCGTAATGGGCGAACGCAGATTGCTGGAAACCAAAATCACAACCAAGACACCGAGCCACGCGAGATTTTTATTGGTATTTTCTTTATTCATATTTTCTGTCGAGCTAATTATTGAAAGAACTTTTTGAGGTTCTATATTGCTTTTGCAAAATTAATAATGTCGTTTGTATTAAATTTGCCATTAATTATATTTAAAACGACAAAATGAGTTTTAAAGACACAAAAGAAGATCGCGGACAACATGTCGAGCATTTGGAAATCAACTCTTATGTTTGGTACGAAAGCGATTGGAAGCACGATGATAAAGAAGATTCGCACGATTATTATCAGTTGAACTATGTTGAGGAAGGTTATCAGTATTTTCATATCGAGCAGAAAATCTATTTGGTTCCGCAGAATAATGTGATTTGGATTCCTGCCAACAAAAAACATCGGACAACCTCCGATGCGATGGCAGTTAATCCGATGTTGATTTTATTTAAGTCGGCTCCTAAAAAAGATTTTTATAATGAAGTTCACGTTTTTGAAGCGCCAACAGTTTTGAGAGAAATGATGTTTTACGCCTCAAAGTGGAACAAAGCACGAAAAGAAAATCCAGAGCAACATCTTTTTCTAAAAGCTTTGTTGGGAAGTTTACCCAACTTTTGTAACGACGCTTTTGGTTTGCAAGTCCCTGTACCAACGGATTCTCGCCTGATTCCCGTTTGTCATTACATCAACGCAAATTATCAATACAATGTAAGCACCGATGATTTGGGCGAAATTGCAAAAATGTCAACTCGAAACTTGCAAAGGATTTTCAAGCAAGAAACGGGCATAACATTGCAAAAATACATTCAGCTCATCCGAATTGTAAGAAGTATAGAACTTATCGATACCAAACGTTTCACAATGAGCGAAATCGCTTACAAGGTAGGCTACAAAAGTCTTTCCGCGTTTAGCAACTCGTTTTTTTCAATTATGAAAATGAAACCGAGTGGGAAGAGGTAGTTTGGAGTTTAAAGTTTGGAGTTAAAAGTCTAAAGTTCAAGTCTGAAATCTAGCATCTGGATTCTTGAATCTACTTCCTAAACTTCTTCTTTTTCTTCCAAGGTGCATTTTTCTGCACGTCACCTGCCATAATGCAACCGTAAGGAAGCACTTCGTCAATGATTTTACACAAATTGTATTCTTCAATTTGAGCGCGAACATTCTGCGCGTTTTTATACGCACTCGGTAACTCGGAAATATCGATATCATTCGTGAAAAACCGAATATCCAAACCGGCAGTTTCTTCCGCGAAAATCTCTTCAGTCGTTTTATGAGCCAAGCTTCTTTTATGCTGACTTCTGCTGAAATTTCTTCCCGCGCCATGAGGAGCAAAACCTAAATTTCTGTCGTTTGTAGCACCACTTACAATCAATACCGGTTCCGCCATATTCAGAGGAATCAATCGTGGACCTGTAATATCCGGCAAAAATTTGTCGTCCAGCGGCGTTGCTCCTTTCGCATGGTAGAATAAATTTCCGTCTCTGAATACGAAATTATGTTCATTCCAATATCTATCTAGTTCTTTGATGTTCAACTTCTCCAAAGTTGCATTATGAATGGCTTCGTGATTTTCCTTGGTCCATTTTCTAATCAATTGCAAGGCTTCCCAATAGGCTTCACCTTCCTCGGTTTCAAAAGGAATCCAAGCGTTTTCCTTCAACGTATCAGGCGAAATCTCCTGACGGAAACGGTTCGCAACCTTCATTCCTTTATCATACAAAGCCGCTCCAGGCGCACGAGAGCCGTGATGCGTCACCATCATTGTGTTTCCTGTATTTTTAGAAATCCCGACAAATAAGAAGTGATTTCCATCGCCCTGAGTTCCCATATGCGAACGCGCAATGCTAATTAATCGCTCGTCGTTTAAGAACATATTTTCTCTAAAAGCTTCCATCAATTCAACGCTCATCGGCATTTGTTCACCTCGAGCACGTCCTCCGTAACCAAAATGCGTAATCGAATGCGCAGCGTCCAAAACCACTTTTGGGTCCACTTTCCCGAAATCCGTCAACATCACCGAACAACAAATATCCGCCGAGTGAAATCCTGGATGAATCGCATTTTTCGCGACCACAACGCCTCCCACAGGGATATGCCCTTCGGGACCAGTCGGACAAGCATCCGGCATCAACGCTCCTGAAACCAAAGTCGGCGTCTTCATCAAAACCTCCATTGTTCTGATTACTTTTTGCACATTATCTTCCTCGGCTTCGTTTTCCGCTTTAATGTTGATGACAAAATCCTCCGCTTTTTCCTTTAACGGAATTGGGTCTGGCGCACGGAATTGCTCCAAATAAGCTTCCATTTCCGCTTGTGACAAGTCGTTTTCGTTGATGTATTCCAAAGCTTCGGTAAACCATTTTTTTGGTTGATATCCTAAAGCAATTAATTCGTTTCCTGTAATTTTCATCTTTTTTATTTTTTTTTTGGAAGCTATTTCCGCCTGTAGTTTATCCTGAGTTTATCGAAGGGCTCCCAAACCTAACGGAGTGTTTCGGCGTAGTCAATCTTTTGTTCGTTCCTTACAAAAGGATTTCCGCTCAAGTCAGGCTGCTGCAATTCGACGTTTATAACTTTCCTGTTAACTTGATGATGCAAAGTAAAAACCCTATTGCGCAATCTTTTTGCGCAGTAAAAAAATATTTTAATTTTTCTAAAAAAAGTTTTCAATGAAAATATAATCTGCACAGAATTAAGAAACTACCGTTATTAATTTCTTTTATCGTATCTTTGTACCGCATTAGTAAAGAAAGCACTTGTTTTTCGTAAACTTAGAAGAGTTTATTATATTCATTACTTTCAGTTTTTCGCTGCTTTTACCAGCAACTTAAATACAAACTACGACAAATAGAAGAGAAATCTCTCGGGATTCTCGAAAAATGAAGAGGTCAATTAAAGTAGGTTTTTACCGAAAATTGAACTCAATATAACGTGTAATTTAGTAACATTAAAATAAAACTTTAAAATATTTATGGCAGATTCTTTCTCAAAAAAAGAAAACTTTAAAAAGAAACAACAGAAACAAAAAGAAAAAGCGGCACGCCGCGAAGAGCGCAAATCTGATAACAATAAAGGTAAAGCGCTTGACGAAATGTTTATGTACGTGGACGAGTTTGGTCAATTGACAAGCACGCCACCAGACCAACGTGAAAAAATTGAAATCGACCTGGATGATATTCAATTGGGCGCAGCTCCTATTGAGGTGGATGATACCGAAATCACAGGAATTATTACATTCTTGAGTGATAAAGGTTATGGTTTCATTACCGAAAACGGATCGAAAGAAAATATCTTTTTCCACATCAACAACTCGGAAGAGGAACTGAAAAAAGGTCACAAAGTAACTTACGAGAAAGAAAAATCTCCAAAAGGATTTTCTGCAGTTAATATTAAAATCGTGAAGTAATCTTTACTGCGTTATAATATCTAAGCTTGTTTCGAAAGAGACAAGCTTTTTTTGTACTCAAAAATTTATTACGCATTGAAGTTGCGTAGATTGTTTAGGTTGATTATTTTTATCAAATAATTAAAGTTAAAATGATTTTAGATCAACTTAAATACGAGCCCGAGAATATTCAATTCAATGATGTTATTGCATTTATTGATGCGAATTACCTTTTCACACCAACGAAGTTCAAAAATGGTGAGACAGTAAACGAAGCCAATCAGAATAATGGTTCGTGCAAGATTTTTAGTTTTGCCAAACTCAATAAACTTTCACAAGACGAAACATTAAATCTGTTCGGAGATTTCTATCGCAAAGATGTTTTGGAACATCCAGAAGCTGCTGATCATCAAAACATCCGAAATTTTATAAAGTTCGGATGGGACGGAATTTCCTTTGAAGGTAATGCTTTAGAAATTAAATCTTAGGTTTTAAAAATCAGAATTTCAAATACTAATTTTCAAATCCAAATTCCGTGTCTTCTAATAAAAACGCCTTAATTCGGTATAAAACTCTAGACAAATGCTTGAAGAACAAGTATAAAAAATATACGCTTGACGATTTAATCGATGAGTGTTCTGAAGCTTTGTTCGAATTTGAAGGTAAAGAATCCTTTGTGAGCAAGCGTACCGTACAATTGGATTTGCAGAATATGCGTAGCGAAAAATTCGGTTATGAAGCGCCTATTGAGGTTTACGAACGAAAATATTACAGATATAGTGATCCCGAATATAGTATTCATAATATTTCGGTTACAGAAAGTGATTTGAAAGCAATGACCGACGCGGTTCAGGTTTTGAAACAGTTTAAGGATTTTTCGATGTTCAAGGAAATGAATGGGGTTATCCAAAAATTAGAAGATTCGATACAGGCAACACAACAAAAATCAATTATTCATCTCGATAAAAACGAGCGTTTAAAAGGTTTAGAATACATTGATGTTTTGTATCAAGCGATTCTCAACAAGCAAGTTCTACGAATTTTGTATCAAAGTTTTACCGCTCGAGAAGCACAAAACATGACTGTCCATCCGCAGTTGTTGAAAGAATATAATAACCGTTGGTTTTTGATTTGTCTTCACAAAGGAAAGCTTTATAATTTGGCTTTGGACAGAATGCAAGAAATTAATAAAGATGAAAATTCAACTTACATCGATTATAATTTGGATGCTGATCGCTATTTTGGAGAGGTCATTGGTGCAACGGTTTCAGAAACGCAACGTCCACGAAATGTAGATTTTTTTGTTTCCAAGAAACACGCGCCATATGTCAAAACAAAGCCTTTCCATCATAGTCAACAGATTTTGAAAGAAGATGAAAACGGAACAACTTTTAGAATTTGTGTTCAGCTTAATTTTGAGTTAGAAAGAATGATCCTAGGAATGGGAGAGTTCTTGACCGTTCTAAAACCAACGAAGTTGCGCGAAAGGATTGAAAAAACTTTAAAGTTGGCAACTGAAAATTACGAAAGCTTATAAATCGTAAATTTGAGCAAAAAAAAAACAATAAATTCCCTGTGCCTTTAGGAATTTATTGTTAGAAAAAAATCTGTGTCTTACTTGAAAAATTCAATTAAAACTCGAATTGCTTTTAGTTAGGAGATTTTGCATTCCATCATTTGCATCTCTTCACCTTTTCACACTGCTAAAGTAGATGATATTTTCACGCAAAAAAACCTTTTGCTTTATGGATTTCTGGAATTTAGCAAGTTAAAAAATGGGTTTAAATAATTGATTATAAATTGTATATGTCAAATTTTCCTTTTTTTTTTTATTCGAGTAAAAATTAAAGCGTTTTTTCATGGTTTCCTTTGTAGAATTTCTAGATTCTCATTATTTTTTTTACTAGTTTATCTTTTAATTTAGTGAATTTTCATCATAAAGTCCGACTGATAAAACTCAACTCATAAATTTTTTTTAAGTTAAGTTATCTGTGTAATTTTGATAGCAACCCAAGAAAATTAGATGAATTATGAGTTTTCCTACAGACATTGAAATTGCGCAAGCAGCGAACATTTTACCAATTAAAAGAATTGCAGAAAAAGTTAATATTCACGATGATGATCTTGAGTATTACGGAAAATACAAAGCCAAGATTCCATTACATTATATAGATGAAGAAAAAATTAAAAAAGCGAAATTAATTTTAGTTTCGGCGATTAATCCAACACCTGCAGGAGAAGGAAAAACCACCGTTTCTGTTGGTTTGAATGATGGACTCAATAAAATCGGAAAGAAATCAATTGCTGTACTTCGTGAACCAAGTTTAGGACCAGTTTTTGGGATTAAAGGTGGTGCCGCAGGTGGAGGTTATGCGCAGGTGATCCCGATGGTAGATATTAATTTGCACTTTACCGGAGATTTTTCCGCAATTGAAAAAGCAAATAATCTTCTATCTGCATTGATTGACAACAACCTTCAAAACAAAAAATTTAGTTTGAATATCGATCCGAGGACGATCGTTTGGAAGCGTGTTATGGACATGAATGACCGCAGTTTGCGTCATATCGTTGTTGGTTTGGGTGGTGCAACTAATGGAATTGTCCGCGAAGAGGGTTTTAATATTACACCGGCGTCCGAAGTCATGGCAATTCTTTGTTTAAGCAATGATTTTGAAGATCTAAAAGTCCGATTAGGAAACATTTTCGTAGGATATACTTTTGATAAAAAACCTATTTACGCTCGTGATTTAAAAGCCGAGGGTGCGATGGCTATTCTGTTGAAAGATGCGATTAAGCCAAATTTGGTTCAGACTTTAGAAAATAATCCAGCGATCTTGCATGGTGGTCCGTTTGCAAATATTGCTCAAGGAACCAATACGATTATTGCTACGAAAATGGGAATGTCATTAGCAGATTACGTGGTTACTGAAGCTGGATTTGGTGCCGATTTGGGAGCTGAGAAATTCTTCCATATCAAATGCCATTACGGAAATATGAAACCTGACGCGTATGTGATTGTCGCAACAGTTCGCGCACTTCGTTATCATGGAGACGCAAAAAAAGGAGAGTACGAAAAACCAAACTTAGCTGCCGTTAAGAAAGGAATCGAGAATTTGAAAAAACATATTGAAAATAGTTTCAAATTTGGACTTCGCCCAATTGTAGCGATTAATCATTTTGCAAATGATGACGATTCCGAAATTGATTTTATTCGAGAGGAATGTAAAAAACTTGGTGTAAAGGCAATTTTAGCGGATGAATTTACGAAAGGCGGAGAAGGGATGAAGGAACTTGCTGAAGAAGTAGTGTATTGCGCTGATTATTGCAACAACGATTATCAACCTTTGTATTCAATAAATGACACGATAGAGAATAAGATTGAGATTATTGCACGTGAAGTGTACGGGGCAGATGGCGTTAATTATTCACAGAAAGCGAGACAAGATTTGAAAATTATTACCGATTTAGGATTTGATTCGTTACCGATTTGTATGGCGAAAACACAAAAATCGCTGAGTGATGACGAGAAAAAGATTGGCCGCCCGAAAGACTTCCGAGTGACGGTTCGTGAATTTGAATTTGCCGCTGGAGCTGGTTTTATTATTCCAATTTTGGGTGATATGATGCGTATGCCTGGTTTGCCATCTCTTCCTGCAGCGGAAGGAATGAATATTGATAAAGATGGTTTAATTACCGGGTTAAGCTAACTTTAGTTTTTAGGATGCCTCATTTTTATTGTAATATTTTAAGGTGGGGAGGATTTTGGCTTAATACTTGTGTTTTTCATCCTTAAATAAACATATATTATGAATCCTAGAATAATTAGAACCGTACTTACGTGGGCAGCGCCCTTTATTATTGGCTTTATCGTTAAAAAGTTTGAAGAAAGGCAAGCTCGTAAGCAACAACAAAAGATTTCTCAATAATTGAGACCTTAATATGGAAACAAAACCCCAATTTTTATTGGGGTTTTGTTCTTTTTTAGCTCAAATCGATGCTTATAGAATTTCTTAGTAATCTTGTAAAACAAACACTTGTTTAATTTTTTAAGTATTGATAATCAGTTTATTGTGTGTTTTTCGGTTGCTTTTTCACTCGCAAAAAACTGCTTTGGCACGATTTTGACAATACTCACCTCGTTAAAATTTAAAAAATTAGAAATTATGAATATGTTCAAGCAAGTATTAGTAGCAGGTGGATTATTGACAGCAGGAGTAGTTAGTGCTCAAAGCGCAATGATGAATAACATGATTAAAGTAGGTGCTAATGTTGGTCTTGCCGTACCAGCTGAAAATGCTTCGGCATCAGCAGGATTAGATGTAGCTTATCAAAATTTAGTAACTCCAGGATTTGGTTTAGGGGTAGCAACAGGTTACACACATTTTTTCGGAAAGGAAAATAATGGTAATGATAACAACGACTTTGGTGTAGTACCAGTAGCAGCGTTAGTTAGAATTTATCCTAAACAAACTGGTTTTTATTTTGGTACAGATATCGGTTATGGTTTCATCACAGGTGATGACAAAGTAGCTGCAAACTCTAATGTGGATAGACCAAACGGTGGTTTATACATTAAGCCAGAAATTGGATACCACAACAGAGATTGGAATTTTGCCGTACAATATCAAAAAACCTTTACAGGTGATGATGGTAAAATTGGAGATCAAAAATACAACGCTGGTTCTTTAGGAGTTGGTGTATCGTATAACATTCCTTTAGGGAAATAAGCATTACAAAAGAGATTAAGATTAATACAAAGCCTTTCTAAATAATTTAGAAAGGCTTTTTTTATGTATTGATTTACGCTCAAAATCTGTATATTTGAAAGTAAACTTTTTTGAAAATGGATAACAATACAAAATTTTCATTTCCGTTGTATTCGCCTGGGAAACAATGTGAGACAACGAAGAATCAGAATATCTTGGCAGCAGATTTACGTTTGAAAGAAAGTAGATTGGCTCATTATACATGTGTTGATGGGAATGTTGGGAGTATTTCAGAGAAAACATATCAAACAAAAGACTATGCTTCATTTGTAAATATGGCTAAAGATTTTATACAGCAGGAAGGAAATTTTGATCGTATTGCGATTGGAGTTCCGGGACCTGTAATTAATGGAAAGTGTGAGACACTGAACTTACCTTGGGCACTAGATGAAGAAGAAATTAAAAAAGCGTTAGGCGCTAGCAAAGTTGCGCTAATTAACGACTTAGAAGCTACGGCGTATAGTTTAGCCGATTTTGATCAAACTTTATTAGAAATTCTTCACACATCTGAAAACAAAGTACGAGGGAATGTAGCAATCCTTGCTCCTGGAAATGGGCTAGGAGAGGCAGGTTTGTTCTGGGATGGTGTGAGTCTGCGCCCTTTTGCAACAGAAGGTGGGCATTCGGAATTTTCACCTCGTAATGATTTTGAAATTCAGTTTTATCAATTCTTGAACAAGATTTACGGCATCGTAACTTGGGAAAATGTATTGTCGAAAGATGGTATTTACAATGTTTTCCGTTTCTTACGTGATGTTGGAAGACATGAAGAATCTGCCGACTTGAAAGCGGATTTACAAGCAGGTGAATTTTTGCCAACTTTAGCAAAGCATGCAGCGCAAGGAAATTCTCGTTTGGCTAATTTAACGTTGGAAATGTATTCAGAATTTTTAGCGCGTGAAGCAAACAACTTGGTTTTGAAACTAAAAGCAACCGGCGCTTTAATTATTACGGGAGATATTACGGATGCGTTGTTTGATTTGTTCAACAAACAAAAATTCTACAAGGATTTCTTAATTTCGGATAGAATGCAGCATTTACTACAAGATATTCCGTTGTATGTTTTACGTAACAAGAACTCAATTCTTGAAGGCGCGGCTTATTATGGTGCGTTTTTTGAAGATTAATTTGTAATACAACATATTTTATTGATCTAGATCAATGTTTCGTGCATGATCTAGATTTATTTTTGCATCAACAATTTTAATTATAACAATGAAAAAATTAGCTTTAGGATTAGTACTAGTTGGAGGAATGGCATTTGGCCAAGTAAAAAAAGTAGTTTCGTCTGACGTACATTGGTGGGGATATAAAATCGCAAAAACAGAATCTTCTTCACATAACGGAACTGTAGATGTAAAATCAGGTTCAATAACGTTGAAAAACAATCAATTGGTTGGCGGATCTTTCGTTTTGGATATGAATTCTATCAATGCAACTGACGTTTCTGGAGAAAGCCAACAAAAGCTGAATGGACACCTAAAGAATGGTGATTTCTTCGAAACAAATAAGTTTCCAACAGCAACATACAAGATTACGTCGGTTAAGAG
The DNA here is from genome assembly GCF_059509915.1 of Kaistella sp. CFF1-2. Classification (NCBI taxonomy): domain Bacteria; kingdom Pseudomonadati; phylum Bacteroidota; class Flavobacteriia; order Flavobacteriales; family Weeksellaceae; genus Kaistella; species Kaistella sp. CFF1-2. The sequence continues at coordinate 960,888 of NZ_JCAKLF010000001.1, read as the reverse complement.
AAATACAGACAAAACGTTTAACTATATTGTGAACGGAGTTCTAACGGCCAAAGGAAAATCAAATCCGGTATCTTTCCCAGCTAGAATTAGCGTAGCGAAAGGTGTGGTAACTTTAGAATCTTCTAAATTTAGCTTCGACAGACAGAAATTTGATATCAGCTACAACTCTTCAATGAAGGATGTAATGATCAAAGATGATGTTGATATGGTGGTAAAGTTAACAGCAAAATAATTTTTGTTAGCATAAAACATAAAAGAGCAGTTTTTACTGCTCTTTTTTTTATTTTTGACGGATGAAACTCTATATCGTTAGTGGTTTAGGTGCTGATTTTTCAGTTTTGGAACGGTTAGACTTTGGGCAAAACGTCGAAGTTGAATTTCTCGATTGGATGATTCCCGATAAAGACGAATCATTTCCACATTATATTTCGAGAATGGCTGATCGTATCGATGATTCGCAACCGTTTTCGCTGTTGGGCTATTCGTTTGGCGGTATCATTGTTCAGGAAATTAATAAGCTGAAACCTGCTACCAAAACCATTATTTTAGGAAGTATTCGTTCGGATAAAGAAAAATCTCGTTTGATAAAAGCGGGTGAAGTCACAAAAATCGCAAAAATTTTACCTACAAGTTTGTTCAATGAGAAATCAGCGATGATGTACACGTTGGTTCGAAAGATTTTTGATCCTAAAAATCCGAAACTTTTACAATATTTTAAAGTAAAAGATCCGTATTACTTAAAATGGTCGATTGAAAAAATATCTGACTGGAAATTTGAAGAAACTCCTGGTGTTATTCAGATTTTAGGTGAAAAAGATATTGTTTTTCCACCCAAATTTTCGCACCCAGATTACATCGTAAAAGGGGGAACACATCTTTTTCCAGCAACCAAATACAAAGAGGTTTCGGGCCTTCTTCAGAAAATTTTACACGAAAAATAAGCACTTTCAAATTCACGAAAATTTAGTTATCTTTCCCTTATGCAATCAATATCAGTTTTCGAAATTATTAAGGTGGGTATTGGCCCGTCTAGTTCACATACCATGGGGCCGTGGAATGCAGCTTCTGCTTTCATCCGAATCATAAAAAGAGACTTCGGTTCCTTAGAAAATGTTAAAGAAGTTTTTGTTGAGTTTTTTGGTTCACTGGCCAAAACCGGCATCGGACATGGAACAGACATCGCGGGAATGTTAGGTTTAAGTGGCGAAGATTTTGAAACGATTGATACAACGACGATTGACGCGAAAGTTGCTGAAATAAAAAATTCAGAAAAGATCAGTTTTGGAGGTGAAAAATGGCTTCCATTTATTTACGGTCATCATTTGATTTTAAATAAAGAAGTGACGTTGGATTACCATCCTAACGGAATGATTTTTAAAGCCGTTTTCGAAGATGGAAGCGTTTTCGAACAAGATTTTTACTCTGTTGGTGGTGGATTTATTCAATCCAAAGAGAAAAAGTCAATTGAAAAATTCTCTATTCGTACCACATATCCTTGTCATCAAGGGGCGGATATTACTAAGTATTGCGATAAATTAGGCTTGGAAAAATTCTCAGATCTGATTTTCTTGAACGAAGAAAGTTGGAGATCCAAAGAAGAAACGGAGAAAAATGCACTTCATATTTGGCAACAAATCAAAGAATGTATTTATAAAGGAGTTAATAAAGAAGGAATATTACCTGGAGGTTTGAATGTTTCTCGACGTGCACCAGAACTAAACAGACGTTTGTTGGGTGATAAAGTCTACCATAATTTAGATGAATGGTTCGATTTGGTAAAACAGGCAGAAGGAACGTTTACGACGATTAATAAATGGGTTTCGTGTTTTGCATTGGCTGTAAATGAAGAAAATGCGAGTTTCGGTCGAATCATTACAGCACCGACAAATGGTGCAAGTGGTGTTATTCCGGCGGTTTTGATGTATTCGCAATGCTTTACCGAATTCACTTCGCAAGAAGATATTATTCGTTTTATCCTTGTTGCGGGCGAAATTGGAACATTGTTTAAGAAAAATGCAACGATTTCTGCAGCAATGGGTGGTTGTCAAGCCGAAGTCGGCGTGTCATCAGCGATGGCTGCTGCTGGCTTAACGGAAATTATGGGTGGAACTCCTGCTCAAGTTTTAATGGCTGCCGAAATTGCTATGGAACATCATTTAGGATTGACGTGTGATCCGATTGCTGGTTTGGTTCAAATTCCATGTATTGAGAGAAACTCCATGGGAGCAATAAAAGCGATTACAGCAGCTAATATTGCAATTGATGGGGATCCGTCGAAGGCTCGAGTAAGTTTAGATCAAGTGATTCAATCGATGTGGGAAACCGCGTTGAGTATGAATGAACGCTTTAAAGAAACGTCTGAAGGCGGTTTAGCAATTGCTGTGAATGTTGCTGAGTGTTAATGGATTAAGATTAAGAAAAAATAAATTAAAATCAGAGGATTACTTAAGTATTCCTCTGATTTTATTTGCGTTACGAATTAAATCTTCTACGTAATCAAAATTCTCTTTTTCCAAAGCGGATTTGAATTTTCGAAGTTGTGAAATGTGCTCATTAAGAACATCCAAAACATTTTCCTTATTCTGTTTGAAAATAGGAACCCACATTTCGGGATGTGATTTGGCAAGACGAACCGTACTTGAAAAGCCGGAACTCGCCAACTGAAAAATCGTATCTTCTTCTTTTTCTTTCTCCAAAACCGTGTTGGCTAAAGCAAATGACGTAATATGTGAAATGTGAGAAATATACGCTGTATGAATGTCGTGATCTTCGGCGTTCATGAAAATGGTGTGCATTCCCAAGGTTTCAGCTACTTTTTTTACCGTTTCAATCGCATCTTTCGCAGATTCTTCTTGATTGCAAATTACAGCAGCCCGTTCTGCAAAACTTTCGGCTAAAGCTGAAGAAGGACCTGAATTTTCGGTTCCCCACATCGGGTGAAAAGCAACATAACGATTTCTATTCGGATGATTTTTTACAGCTGCTGTAATTCCCGCTTTTGTAGAGCCAACGTCCATTACCGTTTGTTTATCGGTGATTTGATCCAAGATGGAGGGTAAAACCTTTCTCGCCGCGTCTACCGGAATAGCTAAAATAATCAAATCAGCATCGCGGATTCCGCTATCGAGATCGCGATATTCATCAATAATATTCAGGTTTAAAGCTTCTTCTAAGTGTTTAATTTGCTGATCAATCCCAATTACTTTGTTGGTTAATCCTTTTGATTTTAAATTCAGAGCGATCGATCCTCCAATTAATCCTACTCCAATAATGCTAATTTTCATATGTTGTTTTCATTAAAAAAACCTCGCCAAAAGGACGAGGTTTACTATTATTTTAATACGCAAATAGGCTCCTAATCCTTAGTTGAGGTTAGTATAGCTATAATAATATGCGTTGTGAATCATTTTCATTGATGCGAATTTAGAAATTCTGTTTTTGGTGACCAAGAATATTGACGATAATTTTTATATTACTTCAATGTTTTAAGGTCTAGAACTTCAACTTCTTTATCGCATTTTTTGTACGTAAGCTCGTACTTCGGACTTTTTTCGGGATAAATCACAACGTAACTAGGGCATGGTTTCTCTTGTGCTTTACTTCGATCAAAGTCGATTTTTCCCTTTGCGATTAAGCTATCTTTAATGAATTTTTCGTCTTTATTTAAAGCCTGCATTTGGGTTTTTACATTAGGAGTAAAAACAAACTCTTTGCTCAAAGTTTCCGCAATTACTCGGCTGTTGGGAAGGTATCCAGAGCAACTTGCTCCTTTTTGGTTCAGAATAAAAAATACCAATAATACTCCAGGAATGAGTCCTATAATATAGAACTTTAATTTTCGGATCATAGCAAATAGCTTACTTCATTAAAAAATTAAAAGATTGATATCGTGGTAGGTTAAACCAAATTTGTCACAAAGCATTTTCTTGGTGTGACGGCCTTTGTACATGTACAACGATTGTTTCATTTCGTTGTTTTTCAACAACATATTTTCGAAACCACCTTCTTCGTCGTAATTTAAAATATAACTCAAAAAGAAATTAGAAACGGCTTTTGTCGTGGTTCTCGGAATTCTTGATGTTAAATTGGGAAGTCCACAATGAATAACGCCGTGTTTTGTGAAGAATGGATCGTCTTGTGTTGTTAATTCAGATGTTTCGAAAACCTTTCCGTTGTCAATCGTTACGTCAATGATCACGCTGCCTTTCTTCATATTGATCACCATATCTTCGGTAACGATTGGTGGCATGTTTAATCTTGGAAGAGCTCCAATAACAACATCAGCTCTACGAAGAGCTTTCGCCAATTCTTTCGGATCAATAATCGAAGTTGGAACTCGGCTATCGATAATCGTGTGTAAACGTCTTAGTTTTGACAATGAATTATCAAAAACACGAACACTTGCGCCTAAACCAATAGCGGCTTTTGTTGCTAATTCACCAACGATTCCTGCTCCAATAATTACCACTTCTACTGGACGAACTCCTGTAATTCCACCTAACATTAATCCGTTGGAAAGTGCTAATAATTCGGATGCGTAAAGGATAGATGCGGTTCCTGCGATTTCACCAATTAAACGAACTAGCGCCAATTGTTTGTATTCGTCTTGGATGAATTCAAAAGCGATGGCATTTACTTTTCTTTCGGCAAGTTTATCAAAATACGCTTTGTCGCGAAGATTAATTTGCAACGCCGAAATTAAATACGAACACGGTCGTAAATATTGAATTTCCTCTTCTGTTGGAGGATTAATTTTTAAAATTAAATCTTGCTGAAAAGCTTCTTTAGGATCGGTAACGATGGTTGCTCCGCTTTCTGCATATTGTAAATCGGTGTAAAAAGAACCGTTTCCTGCACCCTCCTCAATGATTATGCTGTGGCCATTATCCACCAAAACCTGTACTGCGTCAGGAGTTATACACGTTCTACGTTCGTTAAGACCCCTTTCTTTTGGAATCCCAATGCTGAATTTTTTGCCTTTTTTTAATACTTCAAGTTTTTCTTCCTTAGGAAGTAAATCTTCTTCTGTAAAAGGAGTAAAAATAGATCCGCTCATGCAATATGATACTTTTTTAGTGGATGATTTGGGCTACAAATATACGTTAATTGAATTATTCAATTGTAGAAAATTCTACGTGCCTCGTTTCGTCTTGTTTCGTGATGGTTAAAATATGATATGGCAATCCTAAAAGGTCCTCTTCATACACTTCTGGCCATTCGATAATCGATAAAACGCCCTGTCTTAGATAGTCTTCCATGCCAATATCATAAACTTCTTCAATGTTTTTAAGACGATACAAATCAAAATGAAAGACTTTTCCTTTGGGTGTGTCGTATTCGTTTACAATGGAGTAGGAGGGCGAAGAAACTTCGTTTGTAGAACCTAATTTTACTAAAAGTTCCTTCGTGAAAGTTGTTTTTCCCGCTCCCAAGTTTCCTTTTAAAAGAAGAATAGGATAGTGGAATTCTAATAAGATTGAATCAAGAGCTTGATCCCAATCTTCAATACTTTGAATTTTAAACGTCATTTTCCTTATTTGTAAATGTCAACAACAATTTTTCCACTTTCCGTAATAGCTCCACGGTACATTCCCGTTGTGTTAAAAGGCATTGCGATATTTCCGTTTTTATCAAGAGCGATAAGTCCGCCATCGCCTCCCATTTTTCCTATTTCATCAATCACTTCTTGTCCTGCGGTTTGTACGGATTTATTCTGATATTCCATTTTTGCAGCCAACGTTCTTGCCGCTGTTGAACGGATGAAATATTCGCCCCAACCCGTTCCAGAAATACCTACTTGCTCGTTTGCATAGGTTCCTGCTCCGATAATTGGTGAGTCGCCTAAACGATTCCAACGCTTGTTCGTCATTCCGCCCGTCGAGGTTCCTGCAGCGATGTTTCCATCTTTATCTACGGCTACGGCTCCTACAGTTCCAAATTTCGAATCATTCATCAAGAACGCTTCTTTGGAATCGAAATATTGGGCACTTGGTTTTGCTGTATTTTTTTCACGTTCTATGGCTTTTTGCAAGCCTTTCCAACGATCTTCTGTCCAAAAATATTTTGGATCAACAAGTTCTATATTTTGTTCTTTCGCAAATTCTTCAGCGCCTTTTCCAGAAAGTAAGATGTGTTTTGATTTTTGCATGACGGCAATCGCTGCTTTAATTGGGTTTTTAATCGTAGTAACTCCGGCTACTGCACCCGCTGATTTATCTTTTCCAAGCATCACCGAAGCGTCGAGTTCGTTTTTCCCTTCATGAGTGAAAACAGCTCCCTTTCCAGCATTAAATAGTGGCGAGTTTTCCATTACCATTATTGCTGCTTCAATGGCTTCCAAAGAGGATTTTCCATTTTTCAATTGTTGGTAACCTGCTTGTAAAGATTCAGTAAGTTTTTCTTTGTACTGTTTTTCCATTTGCGGTGTCATCATTTCCTTGGTCATTGCTCCCGCGCCGCCGTGAATTACCAATACATATTTTTCTTGTGCCAAAGCCCAATTAGAAAGCGTTACCAAACATAGGATAGAAAGCCATTTCATAGATTAAGATTTTTTCAAAAATACTAAAAATACTAATGTAGCATTGATTTCTTTTCCGCTTACTTAAATAAATTGTTAATTACTTCTGAATCGCCATTTTAAAACCCCAATTATTTGTACTTTTGCAGTGAAAAAATAACAACTATGGAACTAGAATATGATGGAAAAATCAGTCCGAAACTGAAAAATGGAGTAAAAAATTATCTTATCGATATCGATGGGACAATTACGGAGGATGTTCCGAATGAGGAACCTGAGAGAATGAGTACGTGCGAACCTTTTCCAGATGCTTTGGAAATGGTGAATCGTTGGTATGATGAAGGACATCAGATTTGTTTTTTCACTTCTAGAACCGAAGATTTGAAACAAATAACCATCGATTGGTTAGATAAACACGGTTTCAAATACCATAGTGTGCTTTGCGGAAAACCTCGTGGTGGAAATTATCATTGGATTGATAACCACATTGTGCGAGCGACCAGATATAAAGGAAAATTTACAGATTTGGTAGAAAAACAAGTGACTGTAGAAGTATTTAAAGATTAAGAATGAAGAATGTATTAGCGAATGATGGATTAGAGCAATCAGGAATTGATGCTTTGACAGCCAAGGGATTTCATGTAGAAACAAACAAAGTTCTCCAAGATCAACTTGCCGACTATATTAACGAACATCAAGTGAAAACGCTTTTGGTACGAAGCGCAACACAAGTTAGAAAAGAGTTAATCGATCAATGTCCGAGTTTAGAAATTATTGGTCGTGGCGGTGTTGGTATGGATAATATTGATGTTGATTATGCGCGTTCTAAAGGACTGCATGTAATCAATACGCCAGCTGCTTCATCGGGTTCGGTTGCGGAATTGGTTTTTGCGCATCTTTTTTCAGGAGCTCGATTCTTAGAAGAATCGAATCGTAAGATGCCAGTTGTGGGCGATACCGAGTTTTCAAAATTGAAAAAAGCCTACGCTGAAGGAATTGAATTACGAGGAAAAACCATCGGAATTATCGGGATGGGAAGAATTGGGCAAGAAGTTGCGAGAATCGCGTTAGGATTAGGAATGCGAGTAATCGCCGCTGATACCAATATTGGAAAAGCAAGTATCAAAGTAAAATTCTATAACAATCAGTTTATCAATGTTGATATTGAGACCGAACCTTTGGAAGATGTTTTGAAACATGCTGATTTTATTACGTTGCATATTCCCGCTCAAAAAGATGGTTTTGTAATTGGAGCTCATGAGTTTTCGAAAATGAAAACCGGAGCTGCGGTTGTAAATTGCTCTCGTGGCGGTGTGATCGATGAAAATGCTTTAATTGAAGCATTAGATTCTGGAAAAGTTGCGTTTGCCGGGTTGGATGTTTTTATTAACGAACCAACACCTTCGAAAGCAATTTTAAATCATGCTAAAATTTCGTTGACGCCTCATACAGGAGCTTCGACGGTAGAAGCGCAAGATCGAATTGCCCTTTCCTTAGCAGAACAAATTTGCAGTATTTTACAAGTTCAATAATTTGAAATTGAAACATAAAAAAAGCCACTTGAAAAAGTGGCTTTTATTTTTTGTACTAAAGAATTTATTTGTTTTTCAACAAATCTCTGATTTCTCCTAATAATTCTTCTTGAGTTGGTCCTGCTGGAGCGGCTTCTTCCTCTTTTCTCTTCATTTTGTTAATCGCTTTCACCATCATGAAAACAACTAATGCTAATAAAAAGAAATTAATAGCAACGGTAATAAAGTTACCGTAAGCAAAGATTGCTGCATCTGGAGCTATTTCTTTTGCTTTTTCTAGCGTCGCACCTGCAGGAATTAGTTCAGACCCTTTACCCATTGCGTAGTAGATACTACTGAAATCTGGTTTTCCAACAAGAGCAGCAACGATTGGCATGATTAAATCATCAATAACGCTGGTAACAATTTTACCGAAAGCACCACCAATGATAACCCCAACTGCAAGATCAAATGCATTTCCTTTGATTGCGAATTCTTTGAATTCTTTAATAAATCCCATTTTTTAGTGTTTTTAAATTCTCGACAAAAATAGAATTAATTTTCCAAATACCTACAGAAGAATAAAATATTGTTAAAATCGTGTAAATATCATATGAAGAATGGGTAAAGATGGAGGATAATACGGCCGTAAATCAGTAATTTTGCATATAGTTTATTTTTATGAAAATTTTAAGTGCAAAACAGATTAAGGATTGTGACCATTTTACAATTAAAAACACCTCGGTTTCGTCGATTAGTTTAATGGAACGTGCTGCGGAAGCTTGTGTTGATTGGATATCCAAAAATCTGTACCAGATAAAACAATTCACTATTTTAAGTGGCGTTGGAAATAATGGAGGGGACGGATTTGCGATTGCTCGTTTATTGAAAAAGAAAGGTTTTTATGTGAAAGTTGTTACCGTAATTGGTCAAGATTTTACATCAGAAGCCACAAAAAATCTAAAGCGTATTCGTGAAAATGGCGATATTGAGATTATTGATTACGAAAAAGCCTTGGATTTAAAATATGAAGAAAATTCATGTGTGATTGATGCCTTGTTTGGTACGGGATTGAATCGTCGTATTGATGGTGTTTTGGCTAAGTTGATTAAGAAAGTTAATCAACTTGAAAAAGTCAGACGAATTGCGATTGATATTTCGTCTGGTTTATTCGCAAACGACTTGCACCCTAAAGATTCGGTGATTTTCCGAGCCGATGATACGTTAACATTCCAAACGTGGAAAAGAACGTTCTTGCATCCTGAAACTGGGATGTTTGCAGGGAAAGTTCATATTTTGGATATTAAATTAAGTCAAGATTTTATTGATAAAGTAGACACTGATTTTTATGTAAACGATCAAGAAATAATCCAAGATTTCTTTAAAAAGAGGGAAGATTTTTCCCATAAAGGTCGTTTCGGAAAATCCGCAATTGTCGCGGGTAGTTACGGGAAAATGGGAGCTGCGGTTCTGTCTGTTTCTGCTGCATTGAGAACGGGAAGCGGTTTGGTCTATTCCATTTCGGCGGATTCTGGATACCATATTATGCAAACATCCAATCCAGAAGCGATGTTTATTAAAGCAGGCGAAGATTTTATTGATAAAATTGAAGTGGATAGCGATTTTACAACCGCTATTGGCCCTGGTTTGGGCACAGAAGATACGACACGAAAGGCTTTTGCTAAATTTTTGAAAAAGTGTACGAAAGCCTTAGTTCTTGACGCTGATGCTTTAAATATTATTTCGCTTGACCTTGATTTGTTAGAATCATTGCCTAAAGATTCAGTACTAATGCCTCATCCAAAGGAATTTGAACGAATTTTTGGAACATTTGAAAATTCGTATGAACGTTTGGAAGCAGCTAGAAATGCAGCTGAGAAATATCAAATTTACATCGTTTTAAAAGATCATAGAACTCAAATCATAACACCAGATCGTAAAGTGTACTATAATGTTACCGGAAATTCTGGTATGGCAAAAGGAGGAAGTGGCGATGTTCTTACGGGAATAGTCACGTCTTTAATTGCACAAAATTATACGAGTTTACAAGCGGCGCTTTTGGGTGTTTGGTTGCATGGGAAAGCGGGAGATTTTGCCACGGAGAAATATTCCAAAGAATCGGTTCTTCCATCAGATTTGGTGAAAGAATTGGGTGAGGTTTTTAAGATTTTAAACGATTAATTTGCTCAAACTTTTTCTATGAAAGATTTAATGGGTCAGGCGATTTGGGACTTTTATTACAATGAAAAACCGGAAGATCTACAAACGGAAACCTCCATTTCTGAACTTGATGAACTTCCAGTTTCTTATTTGTTTCGGGAGTTTCTAGAAATGAATGCGATTGAACAAAAAGCGTTGGCTTTGGCTAAAGGAAAGGTTTTGGACGTCGGTTCTGGTGCAGGTTCTCATAGTTTGTATTTGCAAAACGAAAAAAAATTAGATGTTTTGGCTTTGGATATATCTCCGAAATCCATCGAAGTTTGCAATGCTCGAGGTGTGAAATCAACTTGGGTAGGCGATATTATGAAATTTGAAGGTCAGAAATTCGATACGATCCTTTTGTTGATGAATGGCACAGGAATTTTTCAAAGTTTGAATGTTATTGATTTTTATCTGAAAAAGTTGACAGAGCTTTTAGAAAAAGACGGTCAAATTTTAATTGATGGGACGGATATTTTGTACATGTTCGATCAAGATGAAGATGGTGGTTATTACATTCCTGCGGATGGTTACTATGGCGAATTAGACTACATTGTTCATTATAAAGGAGAATCCGAAGAACCTATAAAATGGTTGTATTTGGATTTTGAAACCTTAAAAAATGCCGCTGAAAATAACGGTTTTAAAATAGTTAAAGTTCTTCAAGAAGAGGATTCGTATTTAGCAAAATTGTATAAATAAAATAAATTAATATTCTTACTTTTGAACAAATTGTAAGAATATGATTTTTGACGCGGCCAAAGTTTTTAGCAAAGGAAATCTTTTGGAACATTTGGTTGTAGGACATCCGTATCATCCCGCAAGACCTGCTTTTTTGTTTTTGAAAGAAGGTTCTATCAAGCTTCGTGAACAGATTAATGTGTACACGCTTCATAAAAACGGCGTAATTCTTATTGATAGCACTTCCGTTTACGAAATCCTTGAATACAGTGAAAATATCGATATTCTTATCGTTGCTTATAACCGAAATTTTTTTGATACACTTAACCTAAAACTCAATAGACTTCACGCTTTTCGAAGTATTCGCGCCGAATTTAAGAAAGGCTATCAAGCAAGCGAATCCGAGTTTCCGGTGTTGTGGCAAAATGTTCTCAATATTCAATATTATATCGAGAACATCGATCAACAGGAGTATCAAATCGAAATTATTGAATCTTTATTTGCGGCTTTGGTTTATCAATTGGCCAATATTGTCGCACATCAACGGAAGATATCCAAACAGAAAATGTCACGCTCTCAGGAGATTGCGTTCGATTTTATAAAACTGGTTACGGGAAATTTTAAAATTGAACGAAACGTAGAATATTATGCGCAACGCTTAATGATTTCAAGCAGACATTTAACTGTGGTTTTAAAAGAAGTTTTTGGGAAAAGTGCCATTCAGATTCTAAATGAATTTGTTTTGAACGAAGCCAAGGCGCAACTCAGTTCGAGTTTAAAACCGATTAATGAGATTTCTAACGAGCTGAAATTCAGTGATCAATATTCGTTCAGTCATTTCTTTAAAAAACATGAAAATTTGAGTCCTTCTCAGTATCGAAATCAATTTTAGATTTTTATCTTACTTTTGAACATCAAAACACGTAAACTGAATCATTTTAAACGTTTGTTTAGCAACCTACCTTTGTCCTGTGAAAATTGAAGTAGAAAAAACTTCAAAATAACAACAAGGAAAACAATGAAAAACAAGGTACAACAAACGATGTTAGCACTCAGTCTACTAACATTTGGACTGTCTTATGCTCAAGAATCTCGCGATCTATCTGTAGATCAAGTGATGGATTTGGCTTTACAAAACCATCAGCAACTTAAAGTTTCAGCAAAAAATATCGACATTGCAAAACAACAAACCGAAGTTGCAAAACTTCAGAAGTTGCCTTCTATTACAGCATCTACAAGTCAGTTCTTTCTAGGAAACGCACTCATTATTGATAAGGATCTTTCCAATTCGACCAAAGTGGAAATGCCGCATTACGGAAGCACGTATTCCGTACAAGCGCAGCAACTTATTTTCAAAGGTGGATTGGTGAATAAGTCGATAGAAATGTATGATTTACGCGAACAATTAGCCGAATTGGATGTTGAAAAAGATCAACAAAATGTGAAGTTTTTGGTGACTTCCAATTATTTGGACATCTACAAATTAATCAATCAAACGGAAGTTTATCAGAACAACAAAAAATTAGCTCAAGAACGTTTAAAAAATATTCAAAAATTCTATCAACAAGGCATGATTACGCGAAATGAAGTAATTCGTGCAGAATTGGCGATTAAGAATTTGGATCAAGGGCTTTTGGTTTTAGAGAACAACCGAAAAATAGTTACGTATCAGTTAAACGTTGCTTTAGGATTAAATCCGAACTCACAAATCAATCCGACAGAAAGTATAGATATTCAGGAAAGAGGTTTGGATAGAGATTACTATCAAAATTTAGCATTCGAAAATCATCCAGCAATAAAAGCGGCTTATAAAAACGTGGAAGTTGCGGATAAGAATATTGAAATCATTAACACGGATAAAATGCCCACCATTGCGGCTTTCGGAGGTTACAATATGCAAAGACCAATAACGACAAGGGTTCCAGCGATGGACATGTATACAAATTCGTGGCAAAGCGGAATTTCTTTGAGTTATAATATTGATAATCTCTACAAAACCAAAGAAAAAGTGAAGTTGGGACAATTGCAAAAAGAGCAAGCTAACGAGGCGACCTCACTTATCAAAGATCAGTTGGAAGTTGGCGTTAATGCGGCTTATGTGAAATATGTGGAAGCGATTCAGCAAGCGGATTTGTTCAACGATTCGAAAAAATTAGCGGAAGAAAACTACAAAATTACTGAGGCTAAATATCTAAATCAATTAGCAGTACAAGCCGAAATGATTGATGCCCAGAACCAAAAACTTCAAGCAGAACTGGACTTTGCCAATGCAGAAATCAACGTTCTGTATCAATATTACAACTTACTAAAAACGACAGGAACTCTTTAATAACGGACAATTACAAATGGAAAACAAGGATACACAACAAGAAAATACAACTCAGCATCAGGAAAACGAACCAAAAACGCAACACGTTTCGCGACCTACAACGGCTGAAAAAGTAAAACAAAATAAGAAAAACAAAGCAAAATCGATGATTTCAAACGTCTTGGTTTTAGCGATTATCGGATTTGGAATTTATTGGTTGATTACGCAATATTTCCACATTGGAGATAAAAATTACACCGAAGCTGCGCAGGTTGAAGAATTCATTAACCCGATTAATACAAGGGTTTCGGGATATATTAAAGAAATAAAATTCAATGAACATCAAGCTGTGAAAAAAGGCGATACGTTGGTTGTTTTGGATGAACGTGAAATCGAAACGCAACTTGGACAAGCGGAAGCGGCTTATCAAAACGCTTTGGCTCAAAAAAGTGCAACAGGATCTTCGGTGAATACAGTTTCGAATAACGTTAACGTGATGGAATCGAACATTGCAGGAGCTAAAGCAAGACTTTGGAATGCAGAACAAAATTTAAATCGATATAAAAATCTTTTGGCTGCGGAAGCGGTTACAAAGCAACAATACGACGCTGTAAAAACGGAATATGATGCCTTGAAAGCGTCTTACGAAACTTTGATTAATCAAAAACAATCGGCGAACCTTTCGATTACGGAAGTAAAATCCAAAATCGGAATCAACGACGCGGAAATTAAAAGAACCAAATCTGCTTTGGATATGGCGCGATTAAATCGTTCGTATACAGTTATTACAGCACCTTACGACGGAATTATGGGAAGAAGAACGATTTCTGAAGGTCAGTTAATGCAGCCGGGTCAACAAGTTGCGACCATCGTTTTGGAAGGAAGCAAATGGGTGACTGCGAACTTTTTAGAACGTCAAATGCCAAATATCAAGATTGGAAGTAAAATTGTGATGTCGGCTGACGCTTTGGGTGGTGAAAAATTTGAAGGTGTTGTTACAGCGATTTCAGCGGCAACAGGTTCTAAATATTCCGCAGTACCAACGGATAATTCAACAGGAAACTTTGTGAAAGTTCAGCAACGTATTCCAGTTCGAATAGAGTTTACAGATAAAAATGATGCTGCGAAAGTAAAACAATTACGCGCAGGGATGAACATGGTTTTGAAGCTGGAAAAATAGTGGACATGAGAGTCAAGAACCAAGAATCAAGAACCAAGATAGCAGATGTCAGATATCAGAAAAGAAACAAGGCGTAAAGCAGTTTATGTAAGAATTATAAATCTGAAATCTTAAGTCTAGCATCTGATCTCTAATTTCTAACATCTAAAAAACAACAATGTACAATAAAGGATTATTTAATGATTGGGTTCCGAAACCTGTCCAGCTTTTACTGGTGATACTTTTCGCAGGTATTCTGATGCCAATGGGCGGGATTTACACGGGAAACATCGCTTTTATGGCGAGTGATTCGGGATCCATGACAGAATATTATATGATGGCGAATTTCGTTTCATCCATTGGGATGGGCGCGGTGATGCCGATTGCTATTCGACTAAAAATGCGTTTCAAAATTCGAGATAAAGTCACTTTTATTTTAATTGCTTTAGCCGCGTTATTATTCATTAGTGGGACAACCGAAAATCCGTGGATTATCGTTATTAATTCCCTTTTGATCGGGTTTTTAAAGATGGCTGTTGTTATGGAATTTATGCTGCCGCTTATGATGATGGTGCCCAGTCGTGGCGCATTTTACAGCATGTTGTACGGTTTTGTGCTCGTACTTTCACAGTTGGCGAATTATTACGTGGTCGAATTTTCGATCCTCTACAATTGGGAATATTTTTATATTCTAACAGCGGTTACATGTTTGATTTTGGCGCTGATGAGCTGGATTTTCATGCATGATAAACGATTCGCACTCAAAATGCCGTTGTATTACATCGATTGGATGAGTATGTTGATGTTTGTGGCAACGTTTTTTATGTTGGCTTATGTACTGTCTTTCGGGAAACAACAAGATTGGTTCAATTCGCCGTATATCGTATGGAATTCCATTGGTTTTGTCGTGAGCTTAGTCTTGCTGATTGCCCGTCAATCCCATCTAAAACGTCCATTTTTATCATTTAATATTTTTAAAAAGAATAACGTTCAGCATGGGCTTTTCATGTTATTTTGTTTAGGAATGTACATGGCGCTTGGATCGATGCAAAATACCTTTGCGTTGGGTGTTCTTCAATACGATCAAATGACGAATGCGAAATTGAATCTTTTGATGATTCCTGGACTTATTGCGGCTGCAATTGTGGCTTTGTATTGGTTCAAAAAAGAATTTAATCTTAGAATGTTCATTTTTTCTGGATTTGGCGCAATGCTGATGTTTAGCATCATCCTTTATTTTTCCATGGTTCCTGAAATGAATTTTGAACGTTGGTATCTTCCGATGTTTTTAAAAGGTTACGGCATGTGTAGTCTTTTCATCGGGGTTTGGTATTACGCGATGGATAAGTTGGATGTTAATGACCTTTTGCCGGCATTCGGATTCGTTTTATGTTGGCGTTCGTTTATCACGATTGGCTTGTTTTCAGCGGCGTTTTCGTGGATTCAATATCAATTTCAAGTTCAGGCGGTTGGCGATTTGGCAGTTCATATGGACAGTATGATTTTAAATCCGCAAGCGGCAATGGCTAATTTGAAAGCCATCCAGTTAAATGCCATTCTCGTTGCCAATAAAAAGCTTCTTGGCTTGGTAAGTATCGCAGGATTTTTCATTCTGATTTATATTTATTTCCATCATTTTGGAAGAATAAAACATACCGAAGTTCGTTTAATTCGAGTTTTGAAAGGGAAATCCTACATCGCAAGACGCCGAAGAAGAGAACAAAAATTACTGAAAGAAACCATCAACCAGCTGAAAGATGCCGGTGGTGTTAGTAATATATAAAATCCTTGTTTTTTTTCACGGAAGCTCCAACAGTTTTATATTGTTGGGGCTTCTTTTTATATAATAACTTCTTTACTTATTTTTTAACAAGTATTATGATATGCTTTGCATGATAATTGATGATTCTTGGATAATTAAAATCATAAAATTATGTCTGATAAAAAATTAGCGGGTCTTTGGATAGACCAAACAAAAGCAGTTGTTGTAAAAAACCATAACGATTTTGAAGTGACCGAATGGAATGTTTCTGATACGTTAAAAGCGGATGTGCAACACGGGAATTCAAATGAAAACGCAGCGAATAATGCTGAGAAAACAAACAAGGTAAAATTTTATAAAGAAATCGAAAAAGCAATTACCAACTCCGTTGATTTATATGTTACAGGACCTGGAATTGCACAAGAAGAATTACGAAATTATCTTTTGGATACACCGCAATACAAAAATTTAAATATTACTTTGGGAACTTCTACAGATTCTAATCCCGATGTAGTTTTAAATGATGTTAAATCCCATTACAACGAGTAATTTAGAAACATAAGAAAATAAAAACGGAGACTTATTCTCCGTTTTTTTTGATATTAATAGTTGATATTTAATTTTTTTAGAATAAAACTCAATAGCCAAGCTGGGCCAACCAACAGAAATTGAAGGTCTTTCAAAAAGCTCGGTTTTTTTCCTTCCACTTTATGACCAACAAATTGCAAAATCCAAGTCACTACAAAAACGCTGAGGAAAACAATCCACGATTGATGTCCCCAAGAAATATTTACTTGATATGCGAAATATTCCATAATCAACATCACAAAAACCATGACGAATGTGATGAGCGGCGACAATCGTATATAGAAAAGACTGACCAAAATGATTGCTACAAGACTTGCAATGCTAATGCATCCGTAATAAGAAAAACACAAATGTGGCGCAGGAATAATCGATATAAAGCCTAAAATTGTCCAAAAAATGAGTGGGACACAAATCCAATGAATCAGTTTGTTCGTTGTGTTTTGGTGGCTTTCACCATACTCTGCAAAAAGTTGATCGATTTTTCTCATGTCGTTCCATTTTGGTTGAACTAAATTAATAAAAAAGTTCTCAAAACATCGTTTTTGAGAACTTTTCGTATTTTAAAATAGTATTTTTTGTTTACCCGATTTCAATTCCGTTTTGTACAGAATCATCAGGCGTTACAAAAGATAATTTACCGTCTTCTTTTGTTGTAAGCAATAACATTCCTTGAGATTCGATACCGCGGATTTTTCGTGGCGCCAAATTCAACAAAATCATCACTTGCTTTCCAACAACTTCTTCTGGTGTAAAGCTTTCTGCAATTCCAGAAACTACAGTTCGTACATCCACACCTGTATCAACGGTTAGTTTTAATAATTTATCTGCTTTTTCTACTTTTTCAGCTTCAATAATTGTTGCTGTTCTTAGATCGATTTTTGTAAAATCATCAAACGTAATTTCGTCTTTCATTGGGTTGGCGTTGGGATTGGTTTTCTTATTATTTTGCTTTGTATTCTCTAATTTTTCGATTTGAGCGACAATCACGTCATCTTCAATTTTCGAGAACAAAAGTTCCGCTTCATTAATTTTATGTCCAGCTTCTACAAGCACTTTGTTGTTTTCAACGGTTGTCCAAGATGCTTTTTCCACTTGGAACATGTGTAGTAATTTTTCTGAGCTAAATGGCATAAACGGTTCTGAAAGTTGAGCCAATGCAACCGCAATTTGAGCTCCAACAAACAACGATTGTGCTGTTTTTTCAGGATTGTCTTTAATGGTTTTCCAAGGTTCTTCGGTCTGTAGATATTGATTTCCAAATCGAGCCAAATTCATCAAAGCAGTTAATGCATTTCGGAATTCGAATTTGTCTAAGAATTCGTGAATTTCTCTCGCAGCTTTGGAAATTTCATTTAATTCTGGAGCATTCGCATCGCCTTGCGGAATAACACCATCATAATATTTATGAATTAAAACTGCAACTCTGTTGATGAAGTTACCGAAAATCCCCACCAATTCTGAATTGTTTTTGGTTTGGAAATCCTTCCAAGTGAAGTTATTGTCCTTGGTTTCAGGAGCCGAAGAAAGCAATGCATAACGCAAAACATCTTGCTGTCCTGGGAATTCTTCAACATATTCATGTGCCCAGACTGCCCAATTTCTTGAAGTTGAAATCTTCTCATTTTCTAAATTCAAAAATTCGAACGCAGGAACATTGGTTGGCATAATATAATCGCCGTGAGCTTTCATCATGGCAGGGAAAATAATACAATGAAACACAATATTATCTTTTCCAATAAAGTGAATTAAATCAGATTCTGGGTTTTGCCAATAATCTTTCCAATTTTTTCCATTCTTTTCTGCCCATTCTTGAGTGAACGAAATGTAACCAATTGGTGCATCAAACCAAACATAAAGCACCTTTCCATCTGCATCAGGAAGCGGAACAGGAACGCCCCAGTTTAAATCTCTAGTCATCGCACGAGGCTTCAAACCTTCGCTTAACCAAGATTTAACTTGTCCGTAAACATTGGGTTTCCAATCGTTTTTATGACCTTCGATAATCCATTCATTCAAGAAATTTTCGTAGTCATTCAAAGGTAAATACCAGTTTTTTGTTGGCTTCAGAACGGGCACGTTTCCACTCAACATCGATTTTGGATTAATCAACTCCGATGGCGAAAGGGTAGAACCGCATTTTTCACACTGATCACCATATGCATTGTCGTTACCGCAATTCGGGCACGTTCCTACGATATAACGATCGGCTAGGAATTCATTTGCTTGTTCATCAAAATATTGCTCCGAAACTTCTTCTAAAAACTTGTTGTTGGAATAGAGATTCGTAAAGAAATCCTGACTCACTTCATAATGTTTCTTCGAAGTTGTTCTTGAGTATTCGTCAAATGAAATTCCTAAATCTTCAAATGATTTTTTGATGATTCCATGGTATTTATCAACAATATCTTGAGGGGTAACGCCTTCTTTTTTTGCACGAATCGTGATGGGAATCCCGTGTTCATCGGATCCGCAAATAAACGCAACATCTTGTCCTAATCGTCTTTGAAATCTTGCGTAAACATCCGCCGGTACATACACACCAGCCAAATGCCCTATATGAACAGGTCCATTGGCGTAAGGCAACGCCGCGGTTATCATTTTTCTGTTTGACATTATTCTATTTCCAATTTTATGCAAATATACGACATCGCAGAAAAGTAGCGAGAACGATTGTTTGGATAATTTAGTATGAGAAAATGGAATTTTCAGGTTCTATTTGTTAAACAATTGTTTAATATTTAATCGTTTTTAAGATTCCTTGGTGGAAAAAAT
This sequence comes from Kaistella sp. CFF1-2, assembly GCF_059509915.1. Lineage (NCBI taxonomy): Bacteria > Pseudomonadati > Bacteroidota > Flavobacteriia > Flavobacteriales > Weeksellaceae > Kaistella > Kaistella sp. CFF1-2. Next base: position 941,388 of record NZ_JCAKLF010000001.1, on the reverse strand, counting down.
TTGTACTATAATGTACGAAAATTATAGTAAAATACGCATTATCTCAACGTGGTTATGCATATTATTCAGGGATGATATATGTAATGTTAATTTTTTTTAATGTATATTAAAATATTTATAAATTGGGAGACCAATTTTTTTGGAACGTTAAAAGAAAAAATTGATTATTAATCCCCAAAAATTATTATTTGTGAGAAACTATTCTAAAGTTTTGAAGGTTGCTCCTGCTTTCCTATTGGCAGGATCACTGATGAATGCACAAGTAGCCGATACAACATCGAAAGAGACAAAAATCGAAGAAGTTGTTCTTATTGGTTATGGTAAGCAAAAGAAAGAAGACCTTACAGGTTCTATCGCATCCATTTCTTCGAAAGATTTTAACGGTGGTTCTACCTCTGCAGATCAATTGATCCAAGGTAAAGCTCCGGGTGTGACGGTAACTGGTAACGGTGGTAATCCTGGATCTGGATCTACAATTCGTATTCGTGGTGGTGCTTCTTTAAGTGCATCCAACGACCCGCTAATTGTTATTGATGGTATCCCAATGGATTTCGCAGGTGTTAGTGGTGCTAGTAATGCATTGGCATTAATTAACCCAGATGATATTGAGTCATTCAGTATTTTGAAGGATGCTTCATCTGCTGCAATCTACGGTAACAGAGCTTCTAATGGTGTAATCTTAATTACGACGAAAAGAGGATCTTCTGGAAAAATGAAAATTAGCTTTTCTACAACAGGTTCCGTTTCAACGAAAATGGGTAACCTTGGTGTATTAAGCGGTGATGAGTTTAGAGAATTTGTAAAAGCAAATGCTTCACAAAACTACATTGACAAACTAGGAAATGCAAGCACCAATTGGCAAGATCTCGTTTTCCAAACAGCTTGGGGAACGGATAATAACTTGGCTATTTCTGGTGGAATAAAAAAATTACCGTATCGTTTATCATTAGGATATAACGAGCAAAACGGGATTATTAGAACGAACGAGTTTAGAAGAACTTCCGTTGGTTTGAATTTGACTCCGAAATTCTTCGATAACCACCTGAGTGTAACGGCGAATTTGAAAGGTACCATGACAGAAAACCGCTTTAATGCAGGCGTTATTGGTGCTTCTCAATATTTTGACCCTACTCAGGAGGTGTATGATCAATCAGCACGTGGAAATCGAGTTGCTAATTATTGGGAGTGGTGGCAAACTGCTGATCTTTTGAATGTTAATGCAACAAGAAACCCACTAGGATCGCTTTACGGAAGAAAAGATATGTCTACCGTATTTAGAGGTATTGCAAGTTTACAATTGGATTATAAATTCCATTTCTTGCCAGATTTGCATTGGAATGTTAATGCTGGTTACGATTATCAAAAAGGAACAGGAGGGGTTACCGAATTTCCTAACTATGCCGGTGTAGTTGCTTCTAACAACGTGAGTACAAGAAGAGATTATACCCAAGAAAAAACGAACAAGTTAATTGAAACGTATTTGAATTACGTGAAGAATGTTACAGCAATCAACACGAAGGTTGATTTAATGGCTGGATATTCATATCAAAACTTCACAAATGTGGTTCCTGTTGCGACAACGTCTTTTGGGAATCCTGAAAAGTTACCAGTTTCTAGTAACCGTTACGAAGGAGAATTAACTTTATTAGGTTTCTACGGAAGAGCAATTTTCACGATTGCAGACAAATATATCCTTACAGGAGCAGTTCGTCGTGATGGAACTTCAAGATTCTACAACGGAACAGACGATACCAGCAATATGTGGGGGACGTTTACCTCTGTTTCTGGAGCTTGGAAAATCATGAACGAAAGTTTTATGGAAGGTTCAAAAGTATTTTCAGATTTGAAATTAAGAGCAGGTTATGGAGAAACTGGTCAGCAAGAAATTGGTGGTTGGTATAACTCGTTCCCATCGTATAATATTTCGCAAGGAACGGCTCAATACGGATTTGGAGACGATTTCTATTTCATGTACCGTCCAACTCAGTACAACCCGAATCTAACTTGGGAAACGACAAAAACGGTTAATGCCGGTTTAGATTATGGTTTCTTGAATAATAGAATCTCTGGTTCATTTGATTGGTTTAAGAAAAATACAGTGAACTTGCTTGCTAATGTTGCAGTACCTGCGGGAGAATTTTCTAACAGAAACAACAAGAACATTGGTGAAATGGAAACTGATGGATTTGAATTTGTGTTGAATGTAACTCCAGTTAAAAATGAAACGACAACTTGGGATTTTAGCTTTAATGCAGCACATTATAATCCGAAAATCACATCGTTCTCTGGACAAGTGGAAGACGGTTATGTAAACCAAGTTGGTGGAATTTCTGGTGGTACAGGTAATACGGTTCAAGGACATGCCGTAGGATACACACCTTTCGGATTCTATGTGTATCAACAAGTTTATGATGCCAATGGAAAGCCTCTAGAGGGTGTTTATGTAGATCGTAACGGAGACGGAAAAGTTTCTGCAGATGGAGACAAATATTTCTACAAATCAACAACTCCAGATGCAACGTTTGGTTTCTCAACAAAAGTGAAATACAAAAACTGGGATTTCTCTACAGCTTTAAGAGCAGTAATAGGGAATTACGTGTACAATAACTTTGCATCACAATCTACAATTCAGAGTATTGCAACAAACGAATATTTGCAAAATATCTCTTCTACAGCGGCTGGATACGGATTCAGAGCTCCACAATATTGGAGTGATATTTTCGTAGAAAATGCATCGTTCTTGAGAATGGATAATTTAACAGTAGGATACAACTTTGGTGATGTATTCGGTTCTGGAAGCAACCTTCGTGTGTTTGGTATGGCTCAAAACGTATTCGTTGTAACGAAATATTCAGGTGTAGATCCTGAAATCTTCGGAAATATCGATAACGGTTTCTACCAAAGACCAAAAGTGTATTCGTTAGGATTAAACTTCCAATTTTAAAAAGTAAGCAATGAAAAATTTTAGATTCTATAAAAAATCAATAGCTGCCGTAGTTCTTGGGCTTTCTTTGACGATGACGTCTTGTGTTGACGATCTGAAACAAGAGCCAATTACAGAACTTACCTCAGCAAGTCTTTTCAAAGATTTTAATAATTATAACAACCTTTTGGCGAAACTTTACGGCGGATTAGCTGTTGGTGGACAAGAAGGTGGAGATGGTGGCGGAGATATCGCTGATATTGATGGTGGATTCTCAAACTACATGCGTTTGATGTATATCATGCAAGTAGTAACCACGGATGAAGCGGTAATCGGATGGAATGACGGTACGTTACACGAATTCCATAAAATGATTTGGACGCCAACGAATGAATTCAACAACGCAATGTTTTACAGATTGTATACAGAAATTGCGTTTACCAATGAGTTTATGCGTAATACAACGGATGAGCGTTTAGCAGCAAACGGAATTTCTGGAGCAAATCTTGAAGAAGCGAAAGTAATGCGTGCAGAAGCTCGTTTCTTAAGAGCACAAGCATATTATCATTTGTTAGATTTGTATGGAAACGTTCCTTTTGTAGATGAAACAATGACTCCAGGTCAAGCGGTTCCAAAACAGATTATGCGTCCAGAATTATTTAAATTCGTTGAATCCGAATTATTGGCAACTTCAAACGAATTGAAAGCTCCAAAATCAAATCTGTACGGAAGAGTAGATCAGGCAGCGGCTTGGACGCTTCTTGCAAGATTGTATTTGAATGCTAAAGTATATTCAGGAACAGAGCGTAATCAAGATGTTATTACGTATGCAGATAAAGTAATCAATTCTGGATATTCTTTGAATCCGAAATATGAGAATTTATTCTTGGCGGATAACAATGTAAACAATCCAGAAAATATTTTCTCTATCGTTTATGACGGTCAGAAAACACAAACCAATGGTGGAACAACTTTCTTAGTTCACGCTGCTATTGGTGGAAATATGGATCCAGCGCTTTTCGGTGTCAACGGAGGTTGGGGTGGTCTACGTACCACGTCATCTTTTGTTAACCGTTTTGAGGCTGCTGATGCAAGAGGTCGTTTCCATAAGAGCGGACAAACATTGGAAATCAATGATTTGGGAAGCTTTACGGATGGATATGCATTTATCAAGTATAAAAACATTAAAAGCGATGGCAAAGCTGGTTCTCATGACAACTGGGTTGAAGCAGATTTAGCTGTTTATCGTCTAGCTGATGTTTATTTAATGTACGCTGAAGCCAACCTTAGAGGTGGTGGTGGTGATGCTTCTAAAGCATTAGGATATGTTAATCAACTGAGAACTCGTGCAAAAGCAAGTACCGTTGCAGCGATTAACTTGAATTTTATTTTGGATGAAAGATCTCGAGAACTTTCTTGGGAAATGACAAGAAGAACCGACCTTATTCGTTACGGAAGATTTACAACTTCGGCTTATTTATGGCCTTGGAAAGGAAATACGAAAAATGGTGCTGCTGTAGAAGACTACAGAAACCTTTTCCCAATCCCGAATAACGAAATGGTGGTGAACTCTAATTTAGTTCAGAATCCAGGGTACTAATAACAAATTTTACAAAAAATGAAACAATCAATTTTTAATAAATTTTTCCTTGCCTTGGTGATGCTTTTAGGTATCATCTCGTGCGACGATCGTGAGCTGATTACCGTTGATAATTCGGGCGCTCCGATTGTGATGGATCTTTCTACGGATAAGATTTTCTTAGATCAAAACTTTCCAGAAAATCCTGTGTTGACAGTTAATTGGGAACCTGCTAAATATTCGGTTCCTGTAGAAGTCAAATACAGAGTTGAGGTATCAAAAACAGAAGATTTCAAAACTCCAGTAACATTAGCAACGGTTTCCGGATCAGAGTCTGTTACAAGTTTTACGGTAAGCCAAATGAATAAAGCGGCAGGTGATATCGGTTTGGTTCCGGATGTTGCACAGAAAATGTTTGTACGTGTGGTTTCTTATCTTGGAAACGACTCTCTTGCATCAACTTCTAATGTAACTCCTTTAACGATTACGCCGTATGTGGTGATTATTGACTATCCAGATTTCTACCTTGTAGGGGAAGCTTCTGCGATTGGCTGGTCAGAAACGAAAGCGATTCTTTTATTCCAAACGGAATATAAAAATACAATTTACACGTATTTAGAAAAAGGGAAAAACTTTAGATTCTTAGGTCAAAAAGCGTGGAATCCAATCAACTATAGTATTGATGCATCTGCAACGAAAGACGGATATAAATACTTTAAATCAGTTTCTGACAATATTGCAAAATCTGCGGGAGACGATGAGAATATGACATTCTCAGGAGAAAGTGGTATTTACAAAATTGTTATTGACGCTACGGAAGGGAAACATACGTTAACAGCTACGGCTTCTGCAATTCCAACGTATAACTTTACGGAGATTTACTTAGTAGGAAGTGTTGCAGGAAATGATTGGAATGCTGGAAACGCAATCCCAATGGCTAAAGTATCGGATGGTGTTTATGAGTACACAACAACGATTGCTGATGGTGCCGAATTCAAATTCCTAGGTCAAAAAGATTGGGGTAATTTAGAATGGGGTAACATCATGAAAGATAATGCTGGAAATACAGGTTTCTTAGGACCAAAAGGAGATAACGGTAACGTTAAATTCAATGGTGGTGGAAAATCATATACCATTTCTGTAAACATTAAGGAAGGTACTTATACAATCAAATAAGCGGATTACACATGAAAAATATATTTAAATTATTCATATTACCTCTATTGGCGGCTGTGGCGATTATCGCTTGTACGGATGATGCAGATAGAGATTGGACGACACCAGAAGCTACTTTCAAGTTGAATGATACCACTTTGGGAGCAAATGTGTTGTACGCAACAATGGCAAATAACCCATTTATTTTGTCTTGGGAAGCTACTACGGGAGCACCTTTTACAGTGGTTGTTTCGTCAACAGAAGATTTTGCTTCTAAAGTTGAATTAGGAAAATCAGATACCAATTCATATAAAACGAATATCGGAGCGTTAAACACGGCGATGTTGCAAGCGGGAGTTAATCCGTATAAAGCGCAAAAAGTGTTCGTAAGAGTAGAGTCGGCTGCAGGAAATTCAAATGCAATTTCTTTTGATGTAACACCTTATCCTGTGAAAAAACCAATTATTACAGCTCCTACAGCGGGAACAGCCTTGGTTTTAGCAGTAGATAAAGCGGCGGAGAATCTTCCAAAATTCACTTGGTCAGATTACCAATCGTATGGTGTTGATGTTGTTTATACACTTTCAATTGCGAAAAAAGGTACAACAGCCTTCCAAGTTTTAGGAACATCTACGAATGTTAAAGAATTGGCTTTAACGCAATCGCAATTAAATGATGCTGTTTTGAAACTGGGAGGAATTCCGGGTACAGCAGCAGAATATGATTTAAAAGTAGGTGCTTCAACAAAATCTACAGGTGGAACAATTGATTTAGTTTCAGACCTAGTAACGGTTAAAGTAACCCCTTTCGAAAGCAATGTATTCTTGTATCTAATTGGTGATGCAACGGCTGCTGGATGGGATAATGCAGCAACCAACGATTTAATGTATCCATTATTGAATTCTCGAGTAACTCCTACGGTTTACACGTATTCAGGATTCTTCAAAGCAGGAGGTTTCAAATTAATCAAAACAAGAGGAAGTTGGGATAACCAATACGGTCTTGGAGACGCTGCTGGACAATTAAGTGCTAGTGGTGGTTCAGGAAATATTCCTGTCGCTAAAGACGGATATTATAAACTAACGTTGAATGTAAGTACGTTAACGTACACATTGACAGAAGTTATTCCTACAACAACGGCATATGCTACAGTTGGAATCATCGGAGATGCGACACCAAATTCTTGGGACAGCAGTACGGCAATGACAAAATCTGCAACAGACAGTCATTTATGGGTGATTTCTAACGTTGTTTTGAAGGACGGTGAAGCAAAATTCCGTGCAAACAATTCTTGGGATGTAAACTGGGGATCGAAGTCTGAGTTATTCGGAACGGGAACTCCAGGTGGAGATAATATTCCGGTGAAAGCAGGAACGTACACAATCTATTTTAACGATTTTACAGGAGCTTACGTTTTTGTAAAGAAGTAAATTAGATTTCTAATAATTTTATCGGGGCCTGCTGCTGCACAGCAGCAGGCTCCTCTTTTATAGCTTAAAAATAATTACATGAAGTATTTAAAAACCAGTGCATTCTTTTTGTTGATGGGTGGTGCGATGTTGCATGCGCAATCATTGAAATCACCAGACGGAAAGTTTGAAATGAATTTTCAGTTGAAGTCGGGAGTACCTTATTATAAGCTTTCTTACGAGGGAAAAACCGTTGTAGAAGATTCCAAATTGGGACTCCGATTGGTGAAAGATGGTGATATTAAATTTGCATCTGAGATCGAAACAACGACCAATAAAGGAAAAGATCTTAATTCTGGCTTTGTAAAAATTGACGAGAAAAGAGATTCAAAAAATGAAACATGGGATCCCGTATTAGGCGAGAAAAAATCCTATGTAAATCACTATAACGAATTGGCGATTACGCTGGATCAACCCGATCAAAAACGTCATATGATTGTTAAATTCAGAATGTTTAACGATGGTTTGGGATTCCGTTATGAGTTTCCAGAACAAGAAAATCTGAACTATTTTGTTATCCAAGAAGAAGATACGGAAATTGATTTCCCGACAGACATGAAAGCTTGGTGGTTGGCTGCGGATTACGATACGCAAGAATATAAAAACCAAACCAGCAAAGTGTCTGAAATTCCAGCTCTTTGGCCAAAATCATACGAAGGAAATGCGTCTCAAAGTTTGGTGAAAAATGGAGTTCAAGTTCCATTAATGATGAAGAAAGAAGGCAATTCGCCTTTGTATATCAACGTTGCAGAAGCGGCTGTTCTTAATTATCCAGCAGCTCATTTGGAAGTAAATGCATCTGAATTTAAATTCAAAACGCATTTAACTCCAGACGCGCAAGGAGCAAAAGGATATATCCAAACGCCCGCAGTTTCGCCTTGGAGAACGATTATCGCTTCACCAAAAGCGGAAGAAGTTATGGCTTCTAAAATGCTATTTAATCTAAACGAACCAACGAAATTTAAAGATACATCGTGGATCAAACCAACCAAATACATGGGTGTTTGGTGGGAAATGATTTTCGGAAAGTCGCAATGGGCGTATTCAACAGTGAAAAACGTTCATATCGGAAAAACCGATTTTGATAAATTAAAGCCTAACGGAAACCACGCAGCAAACAATACCAAGGTAAAAGAATATATTGATTTTGCTTCTAAACATGGTTTTGATGGCGTTTTGGTGGAAGGTTGGAACGTTGGTTGGGAAGATTGGTTCGGACATTCTAAAGAATTTGTTTTCGATTTTGTGACGCCTTACCCAGATTTCGACATCAAAATGTTGAATGACTACGCACATTCTAAAGGAATTAAGTTGATTATGCATCACGAAACCTCGGGTTCGGCGACGAATTACGAAAGATGGGCTCCTGAAGCATTCAAATTAATGAATAAGTACGGCTACAACTCTGTTAAAACGGGATATGTAGGAAATATTATTCCACGTGGTGAACATCATTATTCACAATGGACAATCAACCACTATTACCGAATTTTAGATATGGCAGCGGATCATAAAGTAATGGTAAATTCTCACGAATCGGTTCGTCCGACTGGTGAAAGCAGAACGTATCCAAACTGGATTGCAGCGGAAGCAGCTCGTGGTACAGAATACGACGCTTTCGGTGGGAATGATCCGGATCATCATACAATTCTTCCATTTACTCGATGGATAGGCGGTCCTATGGATTATACACCAGGAATTTTCCAAACAAAAATGGATTATTATTTTCCAGATGACAAACGTTTTGTAACGACAACCTTGGCTAAACAATTGGGATTGTATGTGGTTATGTATATGCCTTTGATGATGGCGGCAGATTTGCCAGAAAATTACGAAAAGCATTTGGATGCATTCCAGTTTATCAAGGATGTCGCAGCGGATTGGGATGATACGATTATCCTTTCTGCTGAGCCCGGAGATTACATTCACACGGCTCGTAAAGCGAAAGGGAAAAATGAATGGTTCGTTGGTGGTGTTACCGATGAAAATGCACGTACGTTTACGGTTGATTTCTCATTCCTTCCAAAGAATGCGAAATACGAAGCAACGGTGTATGAAGATGGTAAAGATGCAGATTACGTAACGAATCCTCAGAGCTACAATATCTACAAAAAAACGGTGACTTCAAAATCGAAAATTCCGGTAAAATTGGCGCGTAGTGGTGGTTATGCAATCTCACTTAAGCCTATAAAATAATGTTTCATCAACCTTAAGGAGCTTCGGTTTCTTAAGGTTTTTTATCTAAAAATAGCATGAACAAATATCTTAGTATGTTGTTTTTGCTCGTGGTGAGTTTGGTTTTTGGTCAAATCCAGCGGGTAGAACCAGCGTTTTGGTGGAAGGGAATGAAGAATCCTGAATTGCAAATTTTGGTCTATGGAAAGAACATTGCACAATATCAGGTGGAAGCCACCAATCAGGTTCCTGTAACGAATATTACGAAAGTTGAAAACCCAAATTATCTATTTGTAACGGTTAATTTGGCAGGAATTTCGGCTTCAAGTTTTAATTTGAATTTCATCAATTCGAAAGGAAAAAAAGTACATTCCTATTCTTACGAATTGAAAGACAGAAAAGCAAATTCGGCAAATCGAAATTCGTTCACGTCGAAAGATGTGATGTATTTAATTATGCCTGATCGTTTTGCCAATGGTGATCCTTCGAATGATACGATGCCAGGTTTAACGGAAAAAGCGAATCGAAATCTCCCTGACGGTCGTCATGGAGGCGATTTACGTGGAATTATCAATCAACTCGATTATCTTAAAAATCTAGGAGCGACGACGTTGTGGTTAACTCCAGCAAATGAAGATAACGAAGATAAAACAACGTATCACGGCTATGCGCAAACGGATTTGTACCGTTTGGATCCGCGTTACGGAACAAATCAGGAATATCAAGAACTTTCTCGTGAATTGAAAAAACGAGATATGAAATTGGTGATGGATTACGTAACCAATCATTGGGGGAGTAAACATTGGTTAATTCAAGATTTGCCTACAAAAGATTGGATTCATTGGTTTGATGTCGAACCGAATGGTTTTAAACGTTCGAATTACAAAACAACAACGCAAGCGGATACAAACGCTTCGGAAGCGGATCGAAAATTAGCCTTGAATGGCTGGTTTGATTCGTCGATGCCCGATTTAAATCAACGAAATCCTTTGGTGTTGAATTATTTGACGCAAAATGCAATTTGGTGGATTGAATATGCTGATTTAGATGGTTTCCGTGTTGACACCTATCCGTACAATGACAAGGATGCGATGGCGAAATGGGCGAAAGCTATCACCGATGAATATCCAAAATTCAATATTGTTGGGGAGGCGTGGTTGTATTCACCGGCTCATATCGCGTATTGGCAAAAAGACTCTAAAATCGGAGAAATTGATGGTTACAATTCACATTTACCATCAGTAATGGATTTTACGTTGTTTTCTGAAATGCCATCGGCGTTCAAAAATAAAGAATCTTGGGACAAAGGAATGGTGCAGTTGTATAATTCGTTTACGAGCGATTTCTTGTATCCTGATATCAATAATTTCTTGGTTTTCTTTGAAAATCACGATACCGAGCGTTGGAACGAAATTTTCAATGGGGATTCTAAAGCCTATCAAATGGCGTTAACATTGATTTCTACGGTTCGCGGAATTCCACAAATTTATTATGGATCAGAAATAGGAATGCGTGGAAGCAAGCCTACAGGAGGTGATGCGGATATTCGAAGAGATTTCCCAGGTGGTTGGAAAGGCGATGTGCAAAATGCATTTAATCCAAGAACCCAAACTTCAGAACAAAAGGAATTTTTTGATTTCACCCAAAAAGTTTTGAATTGGAGAAAGTCAAAAGACGTTATTCACACAGGAAAAACAACAAATTACGTTCCTGAAAATAATGTGTTTGTGTATTTTCGTTACAATGATACAGATAAAGTGATGGTTCTTATCAATAATAATGAGAAAGAACAAACGTTAGACTTAGCTCGTTTTGCTGAATCTCTTCAAGGGAAAACCCAAGGGAAAGATGTGATTTCAGGTAGCGAATTTTCGGTAAAAACGAATGAAAAAATCACGATTTCTCCGAAATCTTCCTTAATATTAGAACTTCAATAAGAACTCGTTATGGAGAAAAAAATAAAACCGAATCTTTCGATTGCTCAAATTGTCAATATGAGTATGGGATTCTTAGGAATTCAAATGGCTTTTGGATTGCAGAATGGTAATGCCAGTAGGATTTTAGCCAATTTTGGAGCTGATGTTCACGAACTTTCGTGGTTCTGGCTGGTGGCGCCTATCACGGGGCTTGTCGTTCAGCCAATTATTGGTCACATGGGCGATAATACGTGGAGTCCACTGGGAAGAAGAAAACCGTATTTCTTGATTGGTGCTGTATTATGCGCTATTGGTTTGGTGCTGCTCCCAAATGCAGCTTCTGCAACGCATTTGCTTGCTGCTAATGTTTTGTTGCTAGCCGTTATTTTCCTAGCCATGATGGATGCGTCAATTAATATTGCAATGGAGCCTTTTCGTGCTTTGGTGGGCGATATGTTGCCGAAACATCAAGGAACCATCGGGTTTTCCGTTCAAACTATTTTAATTGGTATTGGTGCTGTAATTGGATCCAATCTTCCAAGCTGGCTTACGAAATTAGGCGTTTCGAATGTGGCTGCTGAAGGCTACGTTGCCGATAATGTGATCTACTCATTTTACGTTGGTGCAGCAATGCTTTTGATCACCATTGTATATACGATTTTAACAACGAAAGAGTATTCACCTAAAGAATTTAGAGAATTTCAAGGCGAAGAAGTGGAGCCAGAACCTTCCAAATTTTCGGATATGTTTAAGGATTTTGCAAAAATTCCATCATTGATGAAAAAATTAGGTATTGTTCAGTTTTTCTCCTGGTTTGCTTTATTTACGATGTGGGTGTATACCACAAGTGGTTTGGCAACGCATCATTTTGGTTTGTCCCCTGATGATACGAAATCACAATTATTTAATGATGCTGGGGATTTAACAGGGGAATTGTTTGGTTTGTATAACTTATTTGCGATTCCATTTGCGTTTGCATTAACGCCGATTGCGAAGGCGATTGGTAAAAAACAGACCCATGCTATAGCTTTAGTATGTGGTGGTTTTGGACTAATTTCCATGTATTTTATCAAAGATGTTAATCTTCTTTGGATTTCCATGTTGGGATTAGGTTTTGCTTGGGCAAGTATTTTGGCAATGCCTTATGCGATGCTTATTGATGCAATTCCGCAGAACAAAATGGGAGTGTATATGGGGATTTTCAATTTCTTTATTGTGATTCCACAAATTATCAATGGAATCTTTGGAGGGCCTATTGTTACTAATATTTTCGGAAATTATGCCATGGAATATGTGGTTGTAGGTGGCGTTTGTATGCTCATTGCGGCAGTCACCGTTTTCCTAATTAAGGGCGAAGGCAAAGAAGAACCCAAAATTATCGAAGAAGAAATAAAACAAGTACATTTTTAAATAGAAATCCGCATTTACACGGATTTTTTTTAGCTCATTTTTAAAACGTTAGTCTAAATTTCATTAATTCAATCAAATATTAAATTTGGTGTTTAAATGATAATAAAATAACCTTCAAAATATATTTTTAATAAATTATTGAAAAAATGTTTGGTGGTTATAAAATTACTCTCTAGATTTGCATCAACAATTTATGAACAGCGCACTGCATATTATCATCATTATTATTAACATTATTGGTAGCCAATAGTGAGGATGGTAATATGTGCACATTAAAAAATAAAGTTTTAAAGTAAATTTTTTTAAAAGCCATCCTCACCGCAGGATGGCTTTTTTTAATGGGAAAAATTAAAGTAACAAGTAAGATGAATATGTACTACGACAACAACACGGTCCTATTTTTTGATGGGGAATTTAAGAAAGCAAGCGAGGCCAAAACAGATTTATACGGCCAATCTCTTCATTACGGTTATGCCGTTTTTGAAGGAATTAAATCTTATGCAACCGAAAACGGGACAAAAATTTTCAAGGCAAAAGAACACTACGATCGATTACGGAAATCAGCGGAGATGATGATGATTCCGTTGAAGTACACCACAGAAGAAATGGTTGATTTTACCTACCAACTTTTGGAAATGAATGGTTTAACGAACGCTTATATTCGTCCAATTGTGTTGTGTTCGCCCAATATGGCACTTTCCAAAGGCCAGATGTCTTATTTAGCAATTGAAGTTTGGAATTGGGATAATGGGTATTTAGCAAATCAAATGCGGGTGATGACATCAAGTTTTCAGCGTCCAAATCCAAATGCATTTTTAGTGGAAGCTAAAGTCAGTGGACATTATGTGAATTCAATTTTAGCATGTCAAGAAGCAAAAGATAAAGGTTTTGATGAAGCAATTGTTCTTGATGTTAACGGAAATGTTGCTGAAAGTTCTGGAGCCAACGTATTTTTTGAAAAAGATGGAAAACTATATACGCCTGCGAAAGGAAGCATTCTTCCAGGAATTACGCGAGCAACTGTTTTGAATTTATGTGAAGAATTGGGGATTCCTGTTGAAGAAAAATTTTTCAAACCAGAAGAAATGCGTGGTGCGGATGCCGCCTTTTTCTGTGGAACAGCGGCGGAGGTTGTCGCACTAGGTTCTATGGATGAGGTTGATTTCCAATTATCGTGGGAAGACAGTCTTTCATCTAAAATTCAGCAAGCGTACAGACATTTAGTTTACGAACAAGATTATACATATTTAAAAGAAAAGGAAACTTATGGAGTTGAATAAATATTCCAAGACATTAACTCAAGATCCTACGCAGCCAGCTACACAAGCGATGTATTACGGGATCGGATTTACAAAAGAAGATTTCAGTAAAGCGCAAGTGGGCATCGCGAGTATGGGTTACGATGGAAATACCTGCAATATGCATTTGAACGGTCTTGCCGAAATTGTAAAAGAAGGCGTAAAAAAGGAAAATTTGGTGGGACTGATGTTCCACACAATAGGAATTAGCGATGGGATGACCAACGGAACGGATGGAATGCGCTATTCTTTGGTAAGCCGCGATATCATTGCAGATTCTATCGAAGCAGTTTGCGCGGGACAATATTATGATGCATTAGTTACGGTTCCAGGTTGTGACAAAAATATGCCGGGTTCTTTAATTGCGATGTCTCGTCTCGATCGCCCATCTATCATGGTTTACGGAGGAAGTATTCATCCAGGGCATTATAAAGGAGAGGATTTAAACATCGTTTCCGCTTTTGAAGCCTTAGGAAATAAATTGGCTGGAAAACTGTCGGAAGAAGATTTTCAAGGAATAATTCAGCATTCTTGTCCAAGTGCAGGTGCGTGCGGCGGAATGTACACGGCAAATACAATGGCTTCAGCGATTGAAGCGCTGGGAATGAGTTTGCCGTACTCGTCTTCCTATCCTGCTTTGAGCAACGAAAAGAAAGAAGAATGTGCGTTTGCTGGTCATTACGTAAAAATTCTTCTTGAAAAAGATATCAAACCTTCCGATATCATGACGCGCAAAGCATTTGAAAATGCATTGCGTTTAATAATGATTTTGGGAGGAAGTACCAATGCAGTTTTACATTTTATTGCGATTGCGAAAAGTATTGGAGTTCCTTTAACATTGGATGATTTCCAAAAAATGAGTGATGAAACGCCTCTTTTAGCAGATTTAAAACCGAGCGGAAAATATCTAATGGAAGATCTGCATAATGTAGGTGGAGTTCCTGCGGTTTTGAAATATTTATTGGATTTAGGCTTGCTTCATGGCGATTGTTTAACGGTTACCGGAAAAACAATGGCGGAGAATTTAAAGCATGTGACTTCAATTATTGATCGCCAACAGAATATCATCAAAGACATCAAAGATCCGATTAAAGAAACGGGACATATCCGAATCATGTACGGAAACCTTGCAGAGAAAGGGGCTGTAGCAAAAATTACAGGAAAAGAAGGTGACTTTTTCAAGGGCGAAGCGGTTGTTTTTGATGGTGAAAAAGAATTTATCCAAGGTATTGAAGATCGCAAAATTAAAGAAGGAAACGTGGTTGTTATTAAAAATGAAGGTCCAAAAGGAGCACCGGGAATGCCTGAAATGTTGAAACCAACCTCGGCTTTGATGGGTTCTGGATTAGGAAAAAATGTGGCTTTGATTACCGATGGTCGATTTTCTGGTGGAACACACGGTTTTGTCGTTGGTCATATCACACCGGAATCGTTTGAAGGCGGTTTAATTGGCTTGGTGAAAGACGGTGATGTTATTGAAATTGATGCGGTAAACAATACCATGAATTTGATGGTTTCTGAGGAAGAAATCGCTTCACGAAAACAAAATTTTGTTCAGCCCGATTTCAAAGTGAAATCTGGTGTTTTATACAAATACGCTAAATCGGTAGCCGATGCTTCACAAGGTTGTGTAACCGATTTATAAAAATTTAGAATCGCAAAATAATTATAGTATGAGTTTGATGGAAACGAAAGAAAAAGAAAAGGCTTCCACTGGGAATACGCAAGAAATTACAGGTGCAAAAGCCGTACTAGAGGCTTTGTTAGCGGAAGGAACAACAACTGTTTTTGGATATCCGGGTGGAGCAATTATGCCTATTTACGATGCTTTGTATGATTATCAAGATAAGCTGAATCATATTTTGGTTCGTCATGAGCAAGGTGGAATTCATGCCGCTCAGGGTTTTGCTCGTACTTCGGGTAAAACGGGCGTTGTTTTTGCAACGAGTGGACCTGGAGCAACAAATTTAGTGACGGGATTGGCAGATGCCATGATTGATAGCAATCCTTTGGTCTGCATTACGGGACAAGTTTTCGCGTCTCTTTTGGGGACTGATGCATTTCAAGAAACGGATGTGATTAACATTACAACGCCAGTTACCAAGTGGAATTATCAAGTAACGGATGCTTCTGAAATTTCCGAGGCTATTGCGAAAGCCTTTCATATTGCAAATACAGGTCGTCCAGGCCCTGTACTTATTGATATTACAAAGAATGCTCAAATGCAACTTTTCGAGTATGCAGGCTATAAAAAATGCGATCATATCCGAAGCTATCGTCCAAAACCTGAGGTTAGAAAGTCTTATGTTGAACAAGCTGCGGAATTGATTAATTCAGCGAAAAAGCCAATGGTTTTGTTTGGTCAAGGGGTGATTTTAGGAAAAGCGGAACAGGATTTTAAAGAATTTATCGAAAAGGCAGGTCTTCCGTCGGCAGCTACGGTTATGGGATTGAGTGCACTGCCAACCGATCATCCGCTTCACGTGGGAATGTTAGGAATGCATGGGAATTACGCACCAAACGTGATGACCAACGAATGCGATGTTCTTATCGCGGTAGGGATGCGTTTCGACGACCGTGTTACAGGGCGTTTAGACAAATATGCGAAGCAAGCAAAGGTTATTCATCTCGATATTGATCCTGCCGAAATTGATAAAAATGTTAAATCAACGGTTCCGGTTTGGGGAGATTGTAAAGAAACATTACCGTTGCTTACGTCAATGTTAAAACCCAATCAACATTCAGAATGGTTGCAGAAGTTCCGAGATTTAGAACAAGAAGAAATTCAAGAAGTGATTCAAAAAGAACTTCAACCTACCGGTGATACGCTAACCATGGGTGAAGTGGTGAATTTAATCAACGAAATTACCCAAGGTGAAGCGGTTATCGTTACGGATGTTGGTCAACATCAAATGGTGGCTTGTCGATATGCAAAATTCAATAAATCAAAATCGAGTGTGACTTCCGGAGGTTTAGGAACCATGGGATTTGGTCTTCCAGCGGCAATTGGCGCGTGGTACGGGGCTCCAGAAAGAACGGTAATTGCAATTATCGGGGATGGAGGTTTCCAAATGACCTTGCAAGAATTGGGAACGATTATGCAGTTTGGTGCGAAAGTAAAAATCCTAATTCTAAACAATCAATTCTTAGGAATGGTGCGTCAGTGGCAGGAATTATTCAATGATAGACGCTACTCATTTGTGAATATTACAAGTCCAGATTTTGTGGCTTTAGCTAAATCGTATGGAATTGATGGAAAACGAGTTGCGGAACGTGATGTTTTGAAAAACGCTCTTGAGGAAATGATTAATCACGATTCATCGTATTTATTGGAAGTGATGGTAGGGAAGGAAAACAACGTTTTCCCAATGGTAGCGCAAGGAACGTCGGTGTCAGAAATCCGATTGAAATAATTTTAAAAGATTAAAAAATGGAAAAACAAGAATTCACCATATCGCTTTTTACGGAAAATTCAATCGGGCTTTTAGGTCGTATCGCTGGAATTTTTTCAAGAAGAAAAATCAATATTGAAAGTTTAAATACATCACCATCTGAAGTGGAAGGAATTCATCGATTTACGATTGTTATCCACGAAGCGGAGGAAGTTGTACGAAAACTTTGCCGCCAAATGGAAAAGCAAATCGAGGTTCTGAAAGCATACTACAATACGGATGACGAAATCGTTTGGCAAGAGCAAGCTTTATTCAAAGTTCCGACCAACGTTGTGACAGAAAAGGTGTATGTAGAGCGACTTTTAAGACAATATGGTGCAAATGCAGTCGTGATTCGAAATGACTATATCGTCTTCGAAACGTCGGGCCACAGAGAAGAAATTGATAAACTTACAGACGAATTAACAAAATATGAACTTATTGAGTTTGTACGAAGTGCTCGAATTGCGATCATTAAAAATAGCGAAGGTTTCCACAAGAAAATTCTTCAATTCGAACGAAAAGAACCTTCGCCAGTTTTGGTTGAAAATGAATATTTAGACCAACAAGACAACGTTTTTACGATGTAGTCGAAAGAAAAAACACAAATACATTATAAAAAGTAGTATAACTAGAATTAAACAAATGACAAATTATTTCAATACCCTTTCTTTAAGAGAACAATTAGATCAACTTAGTCACGCTGAATTTTTAGGAATTTCTGAATTTTCGGATGGTGTAGATGCGCTTAAAGGAAAGAAAATCGTCATCGTAGGTTGCGGTGCGCAAGGTCTTAATCAAGGTCTTAATTTACGTGATAGCGGTTTGGATGTTTCGTATGCGTTGCGTCAAGATGCGATCGATCTGCAAAGAGATTCGTGGAAAAATGCAACAGGAAATAATTTCAACGTTGGAACCTTCGAAGAGCTGATTCCTACTGCAGATTTGGTGATCAATTTAACACCAGACAAGCAACATACGGGCGTAATCAACACGGTTCAGCCTTTAATGAAGCAAGGAGCGACACTTTCGTATTCACACGGTTTCAATATTGTCGAAGAAGGAATGCGAAT
The DNA here is from genome assembly GCF_059509915.1 of Kaistella sp. CFF1-2. Taxonomy (NCBI): domain Bacteria; kingdom Pseudomonadati; phylum Bacteroidota; class Flavobacteriia; order Flavobacteriales; family Weeksellaceae; genus Kaistella; species Kaistella sp. CFF1-2. The sequence continues at coordinate 922,959 of NZ_JCAKLF010000001.1, read as the reverse complement.
TCGTGAGGATTTAACGGTGATTATGGTGGCTCCAAAATGTCCGGGTTCCGAAGTTCGTGCAGAATATTTACGTGGTTTTGGGGTGCCAACACTTATTGCGGTGCATCCAGAAAACGATCCGCAAGGAAAAGGTTGGGCGGAAGCAAAAGCGTATTGTGCAGGAACAGGTGGTCACAAAGCAGGTGTTTTAAAATCGTCTTTTGTGGCGGAAGTGAAGTCTGATTTAATGGGCGAACAAACGATTTTATGTGGTTTGCTGCAAACCGGATCTATTTTGTCGTTTGATAAAATGGTTGAAAAAGGAATTGATCCTGGATATGCATCCAAATTGGTTCAATACGGTGTTGAAGTAATTACAGAGGCATTGAAACATGGTGGTGTAAGCGGAATGATGGATCGTTTGAGTAATCCCGCAAAGTTAAAAGCATTTGAAATTTCAGAAGAATTGAAAGACATTATGCGTCCACTTTTCCAAAAGCATCAAGACGATATTATGTCAGGTGAATTCAGCAGAACGATGATGGAAGATTGGGCGAATAACGATGCGAATTTGTTGAAATGGAGAGCAGAAACAGGTGAAACAGCTTTTGAAAAAACGCCAGCTGGGGATGTGAAAATTGCTGAACAAGAATATTTTGATAACTATACCTTGATGGTTGCTTTCGTTCGTGCGGGAGTCGAATTGGCTTTCGAAACGATGGTGGAAGCAGGCATCAAGCCAGAATCGGCGTATTACGAATCGCTTCACGAGGCGCCGCTAATCGCCAATACGATTGCGCGTAAAAAATTATTCGAAATGAATCGCGTGATTTCTGATACCGCAGAATACGGTTGTTATTTATTCGATCAAGCGTGTAAGCCTTTATTAGCGGACTTTATGAAGAAAGTGGATGTTGATTTGGTTGGAAAAAATTACAACGAAGGGAAAGATGGTTCAGTGGATAATGCCCGTCTAGTTGAAGTAAACGATATTTTAAGAAATCATGAAGTAGAGGTGATTGGACGCAAATTGAGAAAAGCGATGACTGCCATGAAATCCATCAAAACAAACTAATTGAAAGAAACGTTTATCCATATCAAAAGTCTAAGATTTCAGTACGACCAATTGGTTGTGCTGAACATCTTGGATGCTCGATTTCAATCGGGCGAACTATGGATCATACGTGGAAAAAGTGGCTCTGGGAAATCAACTTTAGCGAAATATTTGGGTTCAAGTTTAGAATCGAATTCCTCTGAAATTGAAGTTCAGTTTTCTACAAATTCAAAATGGAATCCTGAAATTGTTGTAGTTGAAAATTGGTACGAATTTCAAAATTTGGAAGGCGATCGCAATTTTTTTTATCAGCAACGCTATCAAAATTATGCTTGGCAAGACACAAAAACGGTTGGGCAAGAACTATCCATTTTAGCATTTGATACTAAGGTTTCACAAGAAGAAGTAGATGAAATTTTGGATATTTTTCAAATGAAACCTCAATGGGAAAGACAATTAATTGAGCTTTCGAGTGGTGAACATAAGAAAATGCAACTCATCAAAGCCTTGTTGAAGAAGCCGCAGTTTTTGGTTTTGGATCAGCCTTTTTCGGGTTTGGATGTGGATTCTCGAGAGAATTTGACGCGTCATTTGGAATCTTTAGTCAAAGAAAATGTTTGTGTTCTCATTTTTTCAAATGATGAAATTTCAACGTCAATTCCAGTTCAAGAAGTCGAATTAGAAAATGGAGTTTTGAAACCTCTTGACAAATACGAACAAAAAATCGGCAAAAATCAAACAAGAAAACTATTTCCTGCTTTTTTGAAAGTTGGAAACTCAACCAAAGAAAAAATATTAGATTTCAAAAATGTAACCATTCAATACGGTGAAAAAGCCGTTCTGAATCAGGTGAATTGGAGCGTTTTATCTGGTGAGCAATGGCTGTTAAAAGGTCCAAACGGTTCTGGAAAATCAACTTTGTTGAGTTTAGTCAACGCTGATCATCCGCAATCCTATGCGAACGATATTGAACTTTTCGGTTCCAAACGAGGAAGTGGCGAAAGTATTTGGGAAATCAAAGATAAAATTGGCGTTATCTCACCTGAATTGCATTGGTATTTTGATGGTGAAATGTCGGTTTCCGATGCGATTGCTTCAGGATTTTTCTCTGCGATGGGCGTTTTAGAAAAATTGAGTTTTATTCAAAATCAACAGTTGAATGAGATTTTAAATTACTTTGATTTAGAAGATGTTCGAAAACAAAAATTAAAAAGTCTTTCCGTTGGAAAACAACGTTTGGTTTTATTGGCTCGCACACTTGTGAAAAAGCCTAAATTATTGGTTTTTGATGAGCCTTGTCAAGGAATGGATGAAGATCAAATTGCATTTTTTAATCAGTTGGTTGATGATTTATCTGAAGCTGGACAAACCTTGATTTACGTTGGTCATTTTGAAAGTCAACTTCCTAAAAAACTATCCCATAAACTCGAACTTCACGAGGGAAAAGTGAAATCAAATGAAGAATTGGAAATGTTCTCACAGAATTCAAAAATAGATTGTTTTCAAGCCTAAGAATTTAAAAACAAATGAAAGAAACAGTTTTAGAAATAACGATCGAGCAAATCAAATCCGCTCAAAAAAACATAGAAAAAGTAGTGGTGAAAACGCCATTGCAGCACAATCACCGATTATCAAATGATCTTGGTGCTAAAATTTTCTTGAAAAGAGAAGATTTACAGCCGGTTCGTTCGTATAAGTTACGTGGTGCGTATCATAAAATAAAATCCGCTTTTCAAGAAAGGAAAACCAGTCGTGGAGTCGTGTGCGCAAGTGCAGGAAATCACGCTCAAGGCGTTGCTTTGGCTTGTAATGATTTGAAAATTCATGGTGTAATCTTTATGCCGATCACCACACCAAAACAAAAATTGGAGCAAGTAAAAATGTTTGGTGGTGATTATGTAACCGTTCAATTGACGGGTGATACGTTTGATGCGTCAAAACACGCAGCGATGAAGTATTGCTTGCAACATGACGCCGAATTTATTCATCCATTTGAAGATGCTCAAATTATCGAAGGTCAAGCGACTTTGGCTTTAGAAATTTTAGAACAAGCAACAGAACCTATAGATTACGTATTTGTTCCTGTTGGTGGTGGGGGTTTGGCTTCAGGAATTGTGACGGTTTTTTCCCAATTATCACCAAAAACAAAATTAATTGCTGTAGAACCAAAAGGTGCGGCATCAATGAAAGAAGCGTTGCAAAAAGGCTTCAATATTGAATTAGCCGAGATTGATAAATTCGTTGATGGTGCGGCGGTGAAGCAAGTTGGCGCACTTAATTTTGAAATTTGCAAAGACTATTTGTCCGATTGTCTTTCAGTGGATGAAGGTAAGGTTTGCGAGATGATTTTGGAGCTGTACAATAAAGACGCAATGGTTTTGGAACCCGCAGGAGCCTTATCTATAAGCGCTTTAGAACAATATCGAGATCAAATTCAGGGCAAGAATGTGGTTTGCGTGGTGAGTGGAAGTAATAACGACATCACACGAATGGAGGAAATCAAAGAGCGAGCGATGTTATATCGCGGTTTGAAACATTATTTTATGGTGAAATTTCCGCAACGTCCTGGGGCGTTGAAAGAATTTGTACTTCATGTTTTGGGCGCGACTGATGATATTGCTTTTTTTGAATATACGAAGAAAAACTCTCGCGAAACGGCTTTGGCAACGGTTGGAATTGAGTTGCAACAAGCATCCGATTTTGATGGATTGTTACAACGAATGCAAGATCGGGGCTATTTTGAGGCCTATCTTAATGATACCCCGAGTGTATTGAATCTTTTAATATAATTCTTAATTAATTTTTTTTTGGAGGGCTGCTTAATCTTAAGTGGCCTTTTTTAATTTATTATCCTACATCAATGGATTGGGTGGTCAAATTTTCGGAAATTTGTGTTATAACAAATGAGATATATTATGAAAACAATTTTTCACGCAGCAAATACAAGAGGTCACGCTAATCACGGTTGGTTAAACTCTTTTCATACATTCAGTTTCGCCAATTACTACAATCCAGAACGAATGAACTTCGGTACACTTCGAGTGTTGAATGATGATACTGTTTCGCAAGCAATGGGCTTCGGAACGCATCCACACAAGGATATGGAAATTATTTCTATTCCGTTAGAAGGAGATTTAGAACACAAAGATTCTATGGGAACTTCTTCGGTGATCAGAAATGGTGAAATCCAAGTTATGAGTGCGGGAACGGGAGTTCAGCATAGCGAATACAATAAAAATAAAGATCAAGAAGTAAAATTCTTACAAATTTGGATTTTCCCAAATAAAGTTGGAGTAGAGCCTCGTTACGATCAAATTAGTATTAAAGAAAATGCGGTACAAAACGAGTTTCAACAAATTTTGTCTCCAAATGCCGATGATGCTGGAGTTTGGATTCACCAAGATGCTTGGTTTAATTTGGCTAATTTTGATAAAGGAGTTTCCAGAGAATATCAATTGCATAAAGAAGGAAACGGTGTTTACGTTTTCGTATTGAAAGGGAAAGCAAAAGTTGGAGATCAAGATTTGGATACCCGAGATGGATTGGGAATTTGGGATACAAAATCCTTTACTCTAGAAGCAACAGAAGATGCAGAAGTGTTGTTGATGGAAGTTCCAATGGAGTTACCATCGTATTTAAAATAATCAAATTTTGAGTGCAGAAAGCGACTTTCTGCACTTTTTTACAATAATAAATTAATTAAAAAATGAAAATAGTAGCAATCGCAGGAAGTAACTCGGAGGTATCAATTAATAAGCAATTAGCAGCCTATGCGGCGAGTCTTTTTACAGGATTTGATGAGGTGGAAGTTTTGGATATGAATCCTTTTGAAATGCCCATTTATAAGCATGAAAGAGAAGTGAAGTCGGGAATTCCTCAAGAAGCAGTAGATTTTGCAGCAAAAGTAGATTCAGCAGATTTGTTAATTGTGGCTTTGGGTGAGCATAACGGGACTTATTCTACAGCGTTCAAAAATGTATTTGATTGGGTTTCAAGAATCAAGGACAGAACGGTTTGGGGCGAAATTCCGATGTTGTTAATGTCAACTTCTCCAGGTGGTAGAGGCGGCTTAGGAGTTTTAGAAGCTGCCGCAAATCGTTTCCCATTTCATGGAGGAAATGTGGTTGATACCTTTTCACTTCCATTTTTCTACGATTCATTCAACTCGACTGAGGGAAAAATTACCAACGAAGAGAAGAATCAAGAATTGGTCGAAAAAGTGGCGAAAATTGCACAGCTAGAAGCGATTTTAGCAAAGTAAAAAAGCCGACAAAAAGCTTTATTTAGTTTAAATCTAACTCTGTTTTATTTGATTTTTAGCTGATTGTCAAAGGGTTGGTGTGGGTTTTAGAAAAGACTGAAACATGATTGTGGAGAAATAGTAGTAGGATTTTTCTTTTTATTTTTTTAATTTTGCATCAAAGAATTTACCCAGTGAATATACAGACCATAGAGCGTAATTTTTCACCTTTCGACTGCAAGGAAAAAAAGCAGGCTCTACAAGTGTCTAAAAATATAACGGCCGATAATCTGAACGATTGTCGGCTTTTTTATTCTCCTTTTGGGAGCGTAATTTTTTCAGACTTTATGTTTGAAATAAATCTAAGCAAGGGGTTCTTTCGGGTTCGAACTTGCAAAAATGAAAAGTGAAAGTGAAGTTGCGAGAAGTCGTAATTTCAATTGGGCATAAAGACGTAGATAGAAAAAGGTTTGCGTCTTTACTGTTCCAAGAAAAGAAAACCAAAAACAAAGAAAACAATGAGTAACACGTACAAATCTGCAGGTGTAGACAAAGAAGAAGGATACAAAACAGTTGATAAAATAAAAACTGCAGTTGCCGAAACCCACAATAAAAATGTGTTGAACAATTTGGGAAGCTTTGGGGCTTTTTATGAAATCGGAAAATACAACAATCCCGTATTGGTGAGTGGTACCGATGGTGTAGGAACCAAATTGAAAATAGCTTTAGATACTAAACAATACGATTCTATTGGGGTAGATTGTTTCGCAATGTGCGCGAATGACATCCTTTGTCATGGAGCAAAACCTTTGTTTTTCTTAGATTATTTGGCGTGTGGCAAGTTGGATTCTAACGTTGCTGCGGAAATCGTTTTAGGAATGGTAAAAGCATGTAAAGACAACGAATGTGCTTTGATTGGTGGTGAAACCGCGGAAATGCCAGGGATGTATCAGCCAGGAGATTACGATGTTGCTGGATTTTGCGTTGGTATTGTAGAAAAAGATGCAATTATCGATGGTTCTAAAATTAAAGCTGGAGATAAAATTTTAGCTATTCCAAGTTCTGGATTTCACTCAAACGGATTTTCTTTAGTTAGAAAAGTGTTCCCAAATTTTGAAGAAGAATTTGAAGGAAAACCTTTATATGAAACGTTATTGGTTCCAACAAGATTATATTACAAACCAGTTCACAAGCTTCTTAACGAAGTTGATGTTCACGGAATTGCACATATCACCGGTGGTGGATTGATTGAAAACGTTCCGCGTATTCTTCCAAAAGGTTTGTGTGCAACTATCGAAACCTCAAAAATTCAGATTCCTTCCATTATGTTGGAACTTGAAAAACGTGGTGGTATTGAACGTAAAGAAATGTTTGGAACATTCAATATGGGTGTCGGAATGGTCGTGGTTGTTGATGCAGCTGATGCGCAAAAAGTAATGGATTTACTGGACGATACCTACGAAATCGGAACAATTACAGAAAGCAACGAAGAAATTGAATTAGTTTAAAGAGATACTAGATTTCAGATACTAGATCCAAGATTTTTCTCAGATCTGATATCTAAAATCTAACATCTAATATCTAAAATGAAAAATATCACAGTATTAATTTCGGGTTCTGGAACGAATTTGCAACGAATTATTGATTGTATTGATCAAGGTGAAATTCGCAATGCGAAGGTCAATTTAGTGGTTGCAGATCGCGAGTGTTTTGGATTAGAACGAGCTGAAAATCATAAGATCGAAAATGTATTAATTCCTCGTGGGAAATCATTTTCAGATAAATTGGATATGCTGATTCCTGAAAGTACAGATTTAATTGTTCTTGCAGGATTCCTTTCGATTTTGAAACCAGATTTCTGCGATAAATGGAAAGGTAAAATCATCAATATTCATCCATCATTGCTACCGAAATTTGGTGGTAAAGGAATGTGGGGAATGAACGTTCATAATGCGGTAATTGAAGCGGGAGAAAAGGAAAGTGGTGCAACGGTACATTTCGTAACTTCTGGAATTGATGAGGGTGAAATTATTCTTCAAGGAAAGGTACAGATTGATGAAACGGATACGCCAGAAACATTGGCTACCAAAATTCACGATCTTGAGTACGAAATCTTCCCAAAAGCAATAGATAAAATCTTGAACCCCGATTCTTGATTCTACAATCTTATAAAAATAAAATAAAAAGTAAAAATGGATAAAAAAAGAGCATTAATCAGTGTTTCAGACAAAACAAATCTGATTGATTTTGCCCGATTCTTAGAAACTCAAGGCTACGAATTAATCTCAACTGGTGGAACATTCAAGCATTTGAAAGATGCGGGTTTAGCGCCAATTCAGATTGATGAGGTGACTGATTTCCCTGAAATGTTGGACGGTCGTGTGAAAACGCTTCACCCAAAAGTTCATGGTGGTTTGTTAGCGGTTCGTGATAATGCAGAGCACATGAATACGGTAAAAGAACATCAAATTGGGTTAATCGATATGGTGATTGTGAATTTGTATCCATTTTTCGAAAACGCAAACAAAGATATTTCTTTAGACGAAAAAGTAGAATTCATCGATATTGGTGGACCTTCCATGTTGCGTTCTGCAGCGAAGAATTTCAAATCAGTGACAGTAATCACGAATGTTGAAGATTACGAAAAAGTTCAACAAGAAATGTCGAATTCTGGTGATACAACGCTAGAAACTCGTAAAGAATTGGCTGGAAAAGTTTTCAATTTAACGGCCGCATACGATGCAGCAATTGCAAAAATGCTTCTGGATCAAGACTATCCTCAATATTTAAATGCTTCGTATAAAAAAGTAGCAGATATGCGTTATGGTGAAAACCCGCATCAGACGGCTGCTTACTACGTTTCTACAGTAGAAAACGGAGCGATGAAGGATTTTGAACAATTAGGTGGTAAAGAGTTGTCTTTTAATAATTTAAGAGATATGGATCTTTGTTGGAAAGTGGTTAATGAGTTCAAAGAAGATTTGGCTTGTTGCGCGGTAAAACATTCCACACCTTGTGGAGTTGCGATCGGAACTTCGGCTTTGGAAACCTACCAAAAAACATTCGAATGTGATCCGGTTTCTATCTTTGGCGGAATTGTTGCAGCTAACTTTACTGTGGACGCATCGACCGCAGAGGAAATGAACAAAACGTTCCTAGAAATTGTGATGGCTCCTGACTTTACGGAGGAAGCTTTGGAAGTTTTGAAAAAGAAGAAAAACCTTCGAATTATTAAAATCACCAATCCATTAAGCGACAAGCAAACTTGGGTAAAAGTAGATGGTGGAATTTTAGTTCAAGACAACGATAATCAGTTTTCAACGGATATTAAAACAGTAACCACGTTAGAACCTACGGAAGCACAAAGAAAAGCCTTACTTTTTGCTCAACGAGTTGTTAAGTATGTAAAATCTAATGCGATTGTTGTTTCAGATGGCGTTCAAGCGTTAGGAATTGGTGGTGGACAAGTAAACCGAATCTGGGCGACTCAGCAAGCGATTGAACGTGCAAAAGAAAAGTTTGATGGCGCTTTAGTTTTGGCTTCAGATGCGTTTTTCCCATTTCGCGATGTGGTTGATTATTGTGCTCAAGAAGGTGTCCAAGCGATCATTCAGCCGGGAGGAAGTATGCGTGATGAAGAGAGTATTGAGGCAGCGAACGAGCATCATATTCCGATGTTATTCACGGGAATGCGTCACTTTTTACATTAATAAAAAAAGAACATATAATTTTTGCATTACCCATGCAAAAATGTAAATTTGTTGGTCATAAAACTTATAGAACACTAATGAGAATACTTATTGTAGGAAACGGCGGTAGAGAATCCGCAATCGCAAATAAATTATGCAAAGATTCTAGAATCTCGGAAATGTATTTTGCGAACGGAAATGCAACAACTGATAAATTAGGAAAAAATATTATCGCATCAACGCCTAAAGAAATGGCGGCTTATGCGTTAAAAGAAAAAATAGATCTTACGATTGTTGGGCCAGAAGCTCCACTTGTTGATGGGATTGTAGAAGAGTTCAAAGAAAACGGTCTTCGTATTTTTGGAGCTAAATCTCGTGCCGCTCAATTGGAAGGTAGTAAGGCTTTTTCTAAGAAATTCATGCAGAAATACGGTGTGAAAACAGCAGAAGCTAAAGTTTTCGAATCGTACCAAGATGCGTTGAATTATTTGGAAGGGAAAACGTTCCCAATCGTAGTTAAAGCAAGCGGTCTTGCTGGTGGAAAAGGGGTTGTAATTTGCGACGATATCGAGTCAGCAAAAGCAACTTTGCATTCATTCATGATTTCTAAAATCTACGGTGATGCAGGTATTCAAGTGATTATTGAAGATTATTTGGATGGTTTCGAAGCTTCGATCATTGCATTTTCAAACGGAAAGAAATTATTCCCTTGTATCCCGGTGAAAGACTACAAAAAAGTTGGAAATGGTGATAAAGGTTTGAATACAGGTGGAATGGGAAGCGTTGCTCCGAGTCCAGAATTTAAGCCAGAACATCAAGAAGATTTCGAAAAAAATATCTTAGAACCTACTTTGAAAGGGCTTCATGAAGAAGGTCTTGGTTTCCACGGATTTATTTTCTTTGGTTTGATGGTGACGAAAAACGGCTCATACCTATTAGAATACAACATGCGTTTGGGAGATCCAGAAACGCAGTCTTTACTTCCATTGCTAGAAAATAATCTTTTGGATGTTATCGAAGATTGTTTAGCAGGAAAAGAGGTTGAGTTGAAATTTAAGAATCAAAAAGCAGTTTGCTTGGTGATGTGTTCAGGAGGATATCCTTTGAATCACGAAGTTGGTTTCGAAATCAAAGGGATGGATAAAGTAACACACAGCGAACTTTTATTCGCAGGTGCCCAAATGCGCGGTAATAAAGTGGTAACGTCTGGTGGTAGAGTTCTTAACCTTGTAGGTGTTGGCGATACGTATGATGACGCAAGAAAGAAAGTGTACCAAGATGCACTTCCCCTTAATTTTGATTACGCTTTTTACAGAGACGATATCGGTAAATTTTAGCAAGATACTGCCCTGAAAATTCGGGGCATTTTTTTTAGTATTTCTGCAAAGCAGAATTTTATTTAATTTTTTTTTATTTCAGTCAATTTACGATGCAAAACGGAATTATCATATTAGATTTTGGTTCGCAATACAACCAACTTATTGCCAGAAGAGTACGAGAATTAGGGGTTTATTCAGAGGTTGTTCCTTTTAATATGCCTTTAAGCGAGATTTTGGAGAAAAAACCTAGCGGGATTATCCTTTCAGGAGGTCCGAGTTCGGTGAATGCAGAAGATGCTCATTTGGTGGACAAAGCTTTGTTTCAACAAGAAATTCCGGTTTTGGGAATCTGCTACGGGATGCAATTAACAACGCATCTTTTGGGTGGAAAAGTGAAGAAAGGTGAAAAAGGGGAATATGGAAAATCAACATTTGAAGTGGTTCGTTCTAATTCCATTTTGTCTGGAATTTCGAGACATTCTACGGTATGGATGAGTCATTTTGATGAGGTTGAAGAAGTTCCAGAAGGATTTGAAATTTCTGGAAAATCTGATGTTATCGCTGCGATGGCTAATGAAAAAGAGAAAATTTATGCGTTGCAATTTCACCCTGAAGTTTCGCACACCGATGAAGGAGCGAAAATGATTGAAAATTTTGTTTTCAACGTTTGTAAATCAGAGAAAAACTGGGCTTTAACGAATTATATCGACAGAACAATTGCAGATATTAAAGAAAAAGTAGGCGATAAGAAAGTGATTTTAGGACTTTCAGGAGGTGTTGATTCTTCTGTGGCTGCCGTACTTATTCACAAAGCAATTGGCGATCAATTGACATGTATTTTCGTTGATACTGGACTTTTGAGAAAAGACGAAGGGAAAAAAGTAATGGAAAACTACGGCGAGCATTTCCACATGGATATCAAAATGGTTGATGCTGCTGATCGTTTTTTAAATAAATTGGTTGGTATTTCGGATCCTGAACAAAAAAGAAAAATCATTGGTAATGAATTCGTTGCCGTATTTGATGAAGAGTCGAAAAAGTTCGAAAATGCAAGCTTTTTAGCGCAAGGAACAATCTATCCAGATGTCATCGAAAGTCAGTCTGTAAAAGGTCCTTCAGCGGTAATTAAATCGCATCATAACGTGGGTGGACTTCCAGAAGATATGAAATTGCAATTGCTAGAGCCGCTTCGCGAATTATTCAAGGATGAAGTTCGTAAAGTTGGTGAAGAGTTGGGTATTCCACATCATTTGGTGTATAGACATCCATTTCCAGGTCCTGGTTTAGGAATTCGTATTCTTGGTGAAGTTGATCACGAAAAAGTGCGCATTTTACAAGAAGCAGACGATATTTTTATTGAAGAATTATACAAACACGATTTATACGAAAAGGTTTCTCAAGCATTCGTTGTTTTACTTCCTGTGAAATCTGTTGGCGTGATGGGAGACGAGCGTACGTATGAATATACAGCTGCGGTTCGTTCTGCCAATACAATTGATTTTATGACGGCGACTTGGAGTCGTTTACCTTACGATTTCTTAGAGATTGTTTCATCAAGAATCATCAACGAAGTTTCAGGAATTAACAGAGTTGTTTACGATATTTCCAGTAAACCGCCAGCAACGATAGAATGGGAATAAATTGGTATTATTCTTGCCTTGATTTTAGGGTAAATTAAACTATGAAAAAGTATTTGCTATATGCTGCAACTTTCCTTGTAGCGATTTCCTTAATTCAATGTAAAAAAGATGCCCAAGCAGAAGATGGGTCTTCGAATTCAAATTCGACTACGCAAGATTCTGCTACCAAAGAAAAACCTAAAGAAGTCGTCCCACAAGAGACTTTTACATATACTGCCATGCTGTTTCCGGCGAAAAAGAAGGATTCGGTCATGGCAGCTTTTAAAGAAAAATATACGAAAGAAGAACGCTATACTATTTTGGCGCTCAATCGATTGGATTTGGAAAATGCTTGGCGTGCTGATACGTTGATGATTCCAAATAAAATCGAATCCGATTTTTTACAATATTCTCCTTTCCCAAGACAATTAGATATCGCCAAGGATGTTCGAAAATTGGTGGTTTTTTCCTATCCAATTCAAGCATATGCAGCCTATGAAAACGGGAATTTAGTGAAATGGGGTCCATCGAGTATGGGTAAAAAAGCAGCAAAGACAAAAACCGGTTTAATGTTCACAAACTGGAAAAAGGAACTCGCTATTTCTACCGTGAATAAATCTTGGAAATTACCATACAATTTCAATATTCATAATACTCTAGGAATTGGTTGGCATCAATACGATTTGCCTGGTTATCCCGCATCACATTCCTGTTTGAGAATGTTGATGGACGATGCGAAGTGGATGTTTAACTTTGGTGAACAATGGGTTTTAAATAAAGGCGGAGCAACAGTAAAAGCCAATGGAATCCCTGTAATCGTCTTTGGTGAATACGGATGGGGAAAGCAAAAACCTTGGAAGGTTTTAGACAAAAACCCGAATGCAACAACGATTACTGTGGAACAAATGAATTCTGAAATTCAGCCATTCAAGGAGAAAATCCTTAAAGAACAGAAAAATAGGGAAGAGGTTTTAGCGGCTAAAGTAGCTGAGCAAAAACCCAATTCTCAATCTCAATCAACGCCTGCGACTAGCTAGTTTTTTCATATTTCAACGTAGATTTTATAACAAAGTCACGTAGTTTTTCCATTTCAGGTTCGGCTTTTTTGTGTCCCATTCGTACGGCAAAATACAAGAAGATAATGATCATCAGCATGCCTATTGATGCAGGTAATCCCCAAGTATAATCTGTGGAATTGATTTGAAGTCCAACAAACCAAAGGGTTATAAAAACCATCCACGCAATGCCAAAAAGAAAGTAAAGAAACATCACTAAAGTCCAAACATCTCCGTTTGGACCAAATATTCCTCGTATCACGGTAGTGCCATCTTCTATTTCGGTTCTCAAAGCGAGGTTAGGTTTCCAAAAAGGATGATCTTGTGTTTTTACAATGATTGTAGAAACTTCACGATTGACATTTCCCGTTAGTTCTGGATGTTCTTTCAAACTCGCCATGATGATTTTTTCAAATTCCTCAGGCTCGAGATGGGTATGCATTTTGAACCGAGGCCTATTTCGGATTCGGTCAAATGTACTTTCTTCTGTGATCGGGTTGTTATTCTGAGTCGTCATAAGGAATTGGGTCTTCTAGGTGAAATTCAAAATTCAGTAGTTTTCCGTTGCGTTCAATACTAATATGAATAGATTTACCATTTTCAGATTTGAAAAGCTCGTTGATTCGTTCCAAAGACATTTTGGTAACGCTAGTTCCATTAATTTTTACTAATTGATCGTCTTTTCGAATTCCGGCTTTATAGGATGGTGAATCTGAGCGAGCGCCAGCAACGATGTAATTGGGAACCAAAACAAATTTATATTGCAGTTCCGTTTTTCTTGTGTCATATGTTGGTGTTGCATCAGAAATTCCAGCTTTCTTTCCTTCCGTGTTTATATGAACTAGCTCTTTACTCCAAATCATACCATGGTGTTTAATATCCAAGCCACTCATGTTAAAATGGAAAGGTTCCCGAATCGCAGAATTTGGTTTGAAATAAATCTTTTTTTCAGGATAATTTAGTAAAACGGAGAAGCGTCGCAATGTTTCATTTCCAATGGAGCCTTTGCGATCTGGAACCAATTTTAAATGCTGAACCGAATATTCGTCGGGCATTGCAATGATGGGCTTTTCCAAAATATGGTTTCCTATTTTAACGCGATGAATGCGGCTTCGTTTACCGTAAATGTCTCCATTAAATCCACGTCCTAGAAAATCTTCAATATTAGGTCTGTTATATTTAAAATTCGGAATTAAACTTGGAAAAAGCCAAACGGCATCGCTGTTTCCGATGTCGATGAGCATTTTTGAAGAAACGTATTCGTTGGTTTGTTGTACATCCAACCAAATATAGGGTTTGTTTAGTTCAAGCGTTATTGGGTGTTCATTGTATTTTTTCGAAGCTTCTTTTTCAAAAGTGTTCTGATCGGGATAGAAGATGATTTCTTTCTTTTGAAAATTAATTTTCAAAGGATAATTTTTGAAAAAACTATAACCAATGATTCCATTAATTGGAATTCCGATATGATCAGAAAAATTAAATTCTTCATTTAAAATTAAATAGATCATATGATGGTTGTCCACATAATTACTCCCTATTTTAACGGTATTTCCTGTAGATTCCCAACCATCGACTTGCATATTACTACCTAAACCTTTGAAAACGGTTTTGGTCATTTTTTCAAAATTCACTGTTTTGTTTTCTAAACTAAAAAGTATCGTTTCTGAAACGCCCGAATCCAAAAGGAATGTAAGCTCTACACCATTAACATTCACGGGAATAAAAATAAGATTATTAAGAAGCTTGAATTTTATTTTTGTTTTTTTAGAGACGGGTAATACAAAACCTTGAGCAGAATGAAAACTGCCTACTAATAAAATGAAAAAAAGAAGTATTGCTTTCATTTTAGGTGTGAGAATTTTATTAAAAATACTAAAAAAAGACTTTACACATGTAAAGTCTTTAATAAAATATAAATAATGATGTGATGTTAGTACGCGAGGTGCGCGAGCTCATCTTTTTGGAAAAGATGATTTATGCTCCAATCTGATAAAGCATTGAGAACCGGAAGCAGTTGCTTTCCTTTTTCTGTAATTTGATAATTGAAAACCAACTTGTTTTTTTCACTTTTGGTTTTGATAAGCATTTCTGCCCTGACTAATTTGTCTAGCCTTTCTGCTAAAGTGTTGGTTGCAATACCTTCTGGCATTGCTGCAAGGTCTTTATACGTTGCCGTGCCTTTTACAGATATATCTCGTAAAACTAGCATGGTCCACTTGTCTCCAACAAGATCGAGACTCCGCGCCAATGGGCAGTTTGATCTGAATTTTTTCATGTTCTCAAGTTTAGTTTTGTGGTTTAGTTTTATGAAGGACAGTTTTTCTAATAATTCTCAATCCCTTCACTGCAAATATATACTTTTTTTAAAATATTTCACATTATGTTAAATATAATAGTATAATT
This sequence comes from Kaistella sp. CFF1-2, assembly GCF_059509915.1. Taxonomy (NCBI): domain Bacteria; kingdom Pseudomonadati; phylum Bacteroidota; class Flavobacteriia; order Flavobacteriales; family Weeksellaceae; genus Kaistella; species Kaistella sp. CFF1-2. The sequence continues at coordinate 907,601 of NZ_JCAKLF010000001.1, read as the reverse complement.
TTCATTTTAAAGGTTGCAATTTTCTAAAATTAATGCATAGCCTTGTCCAACGCCTATACACATGGTACATAGTGCGTAACGTTTATTTCTTCTGTTAAGTTCTTTTGCCGCTGCAACAACAATTCGAGTTCCGCTCATGCCTAAAGGATGGCCTAAAGCAATCGCACCTCCATTAGGGTTTACGCGTTCATCATTATCTGCTAAACCTAATTCACGTGTACACGCCAAAGCCTGCGCAGCAAAGGCTTCGTTAAGTTCGATGATGTCCATATCTTCTAATTGAAGTCCAGCTCTTTTTAATGCTAATTGAGACGCTGAAACAGGGCCAATTCCCATAATTCTAGGTTCTACTCCGGTTACTGCAGTGGAAACAATTCGAGCTAAAGGTTTCAAGTTAAAATTTTTCACTGCTTCACCCGAAACGACAAAGCAAGCCGCAGCACCGTCATTTAATCCCGATGCATTTCCTGCAGTAACACTGCCATCAGATTTGAATGCAGCTTTTAACGAACCTAATTTCTCTAAATTTGTTTGCGCTTTAATGAATTCATCTTGGTTGAAAACTAAGGCTTCACCTTTTTTTTGTGGAATTGAAATAGGAATAATTTCTTCCCCTAAAATTCCATTTTCTTGGGCTTTTGCCGCTTTTTGCTGAGAAGCCAAAGCAAACTGATCTTGATCTTCCCGACTAATGGAATACATTTCGGCTAAGTTTTCTGCGGTTTTTCCCATCGCTTCAACACCGTACATTTTTTCCATTTTCGGATTGATAAAACGCCAACCAAAACTACTGTCAAACATTTTTTGATTGGTATCGAAACCCATTTCTGCTTTCGAAAGAACGTACGGACCGCGTGACATTCCTTCTACACCGCCGGAAATAAAAATATCACCTTCGTTGGCTTTTATTGCTCGGAAAGCATGAGAAATAGCATTCATTCCAGAGGCGCAAAGTCTATTAACGGTTTCTCCGGGAACGGTCGTTGGTAAACCAGCTAACAAAGACGCCATTCTTGCTATATTTCTGTTGTCTTCTCCCGCTTGATTGGCACAACCAATGATTACATCGTCAATTTTGTCGGTTGGGATATTTGGATTTTTTTCTACCAAAGCTTTAATTACATCCGCGATTAGATCATCTGTACGAACAGCTGCTAAACTTCCTTTGAAATTTCCAATTGCAGAGCGAACTCCATCCAAAATATAGGCTTCTTGATTCATTGTTTCGTTGTTATTGTCTACTTGATTCTTTTGATTTGTTTTCAAAAATTTAAAGTAGGTCAAGATACCATTTAATTCGAAAATAAAAAAAGTCTCAAACCAAAATAGATTTGAGACTTTTTATCGAATTTAAAATGGGATTATTCTAAGGTTTTCCACCACAAATTTGATGTTTTAGCATCAGTCGAAAGTGAAAGTTTTTCACCAATTTGAGGCATGAGAAGTCCATAATTCCCTTTTTTATTTTCTACTACTTTTTCCATAGGCTCTTTCCATGAGTGTTTAGAAAGTTTGAATTTGGAATTATGAACCGGAATTAAATTTTTGGCTTGCAAATCAAGCATTGCCTTATCCTGTTCGCCAGGAAGCATGTGGATGTACCGCCAATCTTCGTTATACTGTCCGTTTTCTAAAATTGCGTAATCAATCCCTTGGTATTTATCTCCAATTTTTTTGAAATGCGTATCGTAACCCGAATCACCGCCAATGTAAATCGTTTTTGTTGGCGTTTGAACTACAAAACTCATCCATAAAGACTGATCACGTTTGAATCCACGTCCTGAAAAATGGCGCGCTGGTTCTGCATTGAAAACAAATTGATTGTTAAAATCTTTCTTTTCAAACCAATCCAATTCAACGATTTTAGATTCTGGGAAGTCCCAATGTTCTAAATGAGCTCCGGTTCCTAAACCAGTAACAACAATTTTCACTTTGGGTTGTAGTTTTTTCACCGTTTCATAATCCAAATGATCCCAATGATCATGCGTAATGACAAGATAATCGATTTCTGGAAAATCTTCTATTGTATACAAATCAGATCCAGCATACGCTCTTGTTGTGCTTTTCACGGGCGAAGCGGCACCACTGAAAACAGGATCAACTAAAATCTTTTTTCCATCAGTTTGAATGTAATAGGATGAATGTCCGAACCAAATAAAAACATCTTCATTACTTGGAATCTTGTTGATTTCCGTTTTTACAAAATGAAAAGGTTTTTTCGGCGTTCCGTTTTCCACTTTATCAAAAACAAATTTCCATAAAGCTTTGGGTAACGATGAATTTTCTGAAAGTTGCGGTGTGGGATTTAGATTTTTAAATTGACCATCCTTGTAATTTGGAGATTTTTGGATGCGCTCCAAGCGTTTTCCAGTTGGTAATTTTCCGAATTGATCTTGCTGCATAAATGCCCAAACACCAACTACCAAAAGGATGATGAGTATAATTAATGTCATTGTAATTTTTTTGAAAAGTTTCAAAATCTTGTTTTTTTCAGTTTATTAATTCAAAGACGTATTGGGTGCAAAAATACTTTAAAAAGAGTTTCATGATATTTATTACATGTTTATTTTTTGCTTTCGCGGGAATAAAGGCTAACTTTAGATAAACCAAAAAATCATAGTACTATGCACGAAAATATTATTGTAAAACAAAAGCTAAATGCGCCAGTAGAAAAGGTTTGGGATGCAATTACCGACAAAGAAAATATGAAAAAATGGTATTTTGATATCCCAGATTTCAAATTAGAAATGAATCAAGCGTTCAATTTTTATGAACCTGGAGGCGAAAACAAGTATTTGCATCATGGTGAGATTCTAGAAATAATTCCTCAGCAAAAATTAAAACATTCTTGGACGTACCCTGAATATACCAAAGATAAGACCTTGGTAAAATGGGAACTGACGCCCGAAGGCGACGGAACGGTACTTACGTTAACGCATAAAGGTTTGGAGAATTTCGAACATTTAGGAACCACATTTTCTCGTGAAAGCTTCGAAGAAGGCTGGAAAGAAATTGTAGAAAAATCTCTAAAAGAATTCGTTGAGAATTAAAAAACTTCCCCGATAAAAGTTATTCAGCGCAGATTTATAGGAGTCTGCGTTTTTTTGTGGATTTTAGGAAAGGTATAAAATTTGCTAATTATCGGCTAATAAACAACATGCTTTGATACAAATCCGTAACAAAAGCGTATTTTTGAAAAAATAATTTGTGATAATGAAACGTACTCTATTTATTTCTGTATTGGCACTCACTCTTTTGGCATCTTGTAACAAGGATGAAAAAATCCTAAATACATTAAATGAATACAATACTTCGATGGAAGATAAAGGATATCATTTTGGTGATGCGCTTCAACTTCCAGCTGATGTTTTAGATAATGCAGCAAAAGTAACCATCAATTTTGGAGAAAAAGAAACCGATAAAATGGTGGTGGATCCAGCTTATTTTACTTTAGGAACCAATGCGGTTACGTTTGTTATTACAAAATCTAATGGCGAAACCATTTCGCAAGATGCGAATATTAATGTGTATTCTAAAACTCCAGAAGCAAAAATTCAATACGAAATTGTAAAGGAATACCCTCACGATCCTAAAAGTTTTACCCAAGGTTTCCAATATGTGGATAATATGATTTTGGAAAGTGATGGTCAGTACGGGACTTCACGTCTTTGGAAATATTCTTTGGGCAGCACAACGCCAACGCAATCTGTTGATCAAGCGGCGGATATTTTCGCAGAAGGCGCAACGGTAGTTGGTGACAAAATTTATCAGTTGACCTATCAGAATAAAAAAGGCTTTGTTTACGATAAGAATTCATTGAAATTATTGAGCGAATTCCCATATTCTAACATGATTGCAGAAGGTTGGGGATTGACTTTCGACGGAAAGCAATTAATTTTTTCTGATGGAACCAAGTTTTTATATTTCTTAAATCCGAACGATCCAAGCAAAGTAGTTCGCCAGATTGGTGTAGCAAGTGATAAAAAAGGTTACGATCAATTAAACGAACTTGAATTCCATAACGGATTTGTTTATGCCAATGTTTGGCAACAACCGATTATTCTTAAAATCGATCCTAAAACGGGTGAAGTTGTTGGAAGTTTTGATTTTACAGAAATTGCAAAAAAACACACCAAAGGAGTGGATGATGTTCTTAATGGAATCGCTTTCAAAGGTGATAATATGTTGATTACTGGGAAAATGTGGCCAACGATTTACGAAGTTCAATTCAAATAATACAAGACGCTTTCGAGCGTCTTTTTTATTTTTTTCATTTTAATATAAAGATTTTACTTATATTGGCTTCGTAAAAATAAACACAATATGGATAAAAAACTACTTAATTTTTTAAGGAGTGCTATACTTCTTTCTTTCTTTCTTTCTTTCTTGACAAGCTGTATTCGAGATGATATCTACAATGCTAATGCGAAAAATGATTATTATAAAATCTATAATAAAAATAAAAATCGTTTTCAAAGTACTGTGAAAATTCCATTTGAGATAGAATGGAATAAAGGAAAAACGAGTTATTCCGATTATTTTCAAGATAATATAACCACTTTTCCTATTGCACTTAAAGTCAATGGGAATCCTAATAATAAAACGCATTTTCACTTGATAGCAAAAGGAAGTGATGAGCATGTTAGTTTTTATTTGCTAAAAGTTAACCCTAGTTTTAATTCAAAAAATTTAGTTGCGAGTATTACTGATCAAAAAGATTTTACTGGGCAACTAAAGTTGTTTTTAGAGAATGATGAGCTTGCTTTTGATAAGCGATATAAGGATGGAGTTTATGGAGGGCAAGTTTTTGCTGGAATGAAACCATTTGCAAAGATCAATACCCAAGCTCAAGATGCGGAAATGGAATGTCTCAAAGTTTTCACCTATCATTATACAGACCATTATTTTATTTGGAATGTAGATAATGTACTAACGTATTCGCACACGACTTTAGATGCCGTTACTGAGGAAAGGGTATGTTACCCTGTCGGTGGTGGGTCTATAGGTGGTGGATTAGGAAATTGGTCTGGACCGGATACTGGAGGAGGTTCGGGTACGGGCGGAAATCAATGCAGTAACCCAGTTACTAAATGTGTTGCCGAATTTGATTTTGCTTTGTCTTATGGTGATCCTTGTGATAAAACGAGAAAAGAACTTTATGGTAATTCTGAGATAAAAATTGCAATAGATAGCCTTAAAGGTAAATCTAAAAAGGGGGGGTGAGATTGCTTTTCAAGTTGATTTTAAAGGGAAGCCAGGGGCACCAGTACCAGGAAAAGAGCATAGTGTTTATTTAACGAATTTAAGCAATTATAAAGGTTATATACATAACCATACCCCGTCGGGTATCAAAATGTTTTCTGGGAGTGATGTACATACCTTTGCAAAACAAGTGATGTCTTTACCAGCGGGTGTAGAACCTTTTGAAGCTTTTGCAGGTATGATTGGCTCGCAGGAAGGTTGTCATACATGCAATGGAGGGTACGAGTATTTTCAATATTTTCTCCGATTTAATGGAACAAAAGAACAAGCAGAAGCAATTGCGAATAAGATGTATAATTTTGATGATTTAGGTGTCAAATACCAAAAATTAGAGTTGGCATTGAGAGATTCGCCACTCTATACCTCCCAAAATGGAAATTATATGGGTACCAAAGGTTTTGAAGTTCTATTTTACAAACTTTTAGAGTTGATGGGGCTAGATTCCAGTTTATTCAGTCTTCAAAGGGTAAATGAAGATGATAATGGAAATTTAAACATTAATAATATAGTCTTAGATTCAAGTGGGGGTCCAAAAGATGAAAAATGTCCAACAAATTAAAAAAAAACAAAAAAATGAAAAAAAATATGTTTAAAACAGTTCTATTTATAATTGTATTCCTATTTGGTTCCGTGAGTTGCCACGCCCAAGAGGTCATACTACCATTGAATACGAGTTATATGGATTTGCCTAATAATGCGTATGTGAAAGATTTAGAAAACGAATTGGATCAATATGTAGGTGTTTATAAAGCACAATTTCAAGGGAAAGAAACCACGTTATATTTTGAAAAGGAAGTTAGAAAACAAGCTTCAGCATTAAAAGGGTACTATTATACAGATCAACTGAATGTCAAGTTTGTCGTAAAAGATAGCACAGGCAAGGTTTTGATTGACTCTCGAAATTCTGCTGGATGGTTAAATAAATTGGTAAGTTCTTTTAAACTATCCCGTTTAAATGTATTATCATTTATTTATAGTGGAACGAATTGTGGGGTTGGTAATGGTTCTGTATTGCTACGGAAGCTAGATGCTACACATATAAACTGGACCTACTTACCTAATTCAAGTTTGCTTTTAGAAGAGGATTGTCCTAAAAGTTTAGATTTAACAGTCTATCTTCCTGTGACAAAAGATTTGGTGTTCACAAAAGTACCTTAAGCACAAATAATACAAGACGCTTTCGAGCGTCTTTTTTTGTATATTTGGTCTATGTCGAAAATCCTTTGCACACTTTTATTTTTCTGTTTTTCCTTTATGGGAGCGCAACGTCAGGTGGCGTTGGATTCTTTTAAGTTGAAAGGGGTGAAGGAAATGCAGTTGGATGATTATGGTAATTTTTATCTTTATAAAACGCAAGATTTTAGTTTAACAAAAACGGATTCTACAGGAAAAATTTTAGGTCGGCTCATGATGACGGTTCCTTTTCGTTTGCAAAATGTTCAGAATCCGTTGAGCATCATGCTTTTTTCGGAAAATGCCCAAGAACTGAAAGTGATTGATCAAAATTTAAATGAAATTCAGAAAGTTGATTTTCGATTGAATTTTGGATTTATCAAAGCTGCTTATGCGGAAGATTTGCAACAAATATGGTTGCTGGAAGAAAGTTCACGACGTTTGATTCAATACAATTTTAGAAATCAGCAAGTCATTAATTCATTTCCTTTGTCGTTAGATTTTAGCGACGTTATTTCGATGGTGGTTTTTAATCAGAAATTGTATTTAATTTCTTCAAAAGAGTTTCAAGTTTATGATTTTAAAGGAAATCAATTATTTCAAAAAGAAATCCCGAATTTGAAAAAAATCAAAAGAGAAAATGAGCGAATTCTGCTCTTTACTCCCGATGAAATCTATTCGTATACGTCGCTAGAAGGTATCAGGAAGGACTTTTCAAAAGCTTCCGCAGAAATTGTGGATAAAAACTCCGCTTCCTACTTTGAATATAGAACGAACAAAGTCTATCTTTACGAAATCAATCAGTAGGGCAGGTGATTGAGCCATCTGTCTGATTTTCAATTAATTTTTTGAGATTTTAGAATGCATATAGCCGTTACAGGAAATATTGGCGCAGGAAAAACGACGCTTACCGGGATGTTGGCGAAACATTACGGATGGCATGCGCAGTACGAGGATGTAGATCATAATCCGTATTTGGAGGATTTTTATTCGGATATGTCGAAGTGGAGTTTTGCTTTGCAAATTTACTTTTTGGGAAGCCGTTTCCGCCAAGTGAAGGAGATTCGTGATAGTGGGAAAAATATTATCCAGGACCGTACGATTTATGAAGATGCGCATATTTTTGCGGAAAACTTAAATGACATGGATCTTTTAACGGATCGTGATTTTAATAATTATACGTCGGTTTTTAACTTGATGAAATCTTTCGTTTCGGCTCCAGATTTGTTGATTTATTTGCGTTCGGATGTTCCTAATTTGGTGAAGAAAATCTACAAAAGAGGTCGTGATTACGAAGCTTCGATTAGTATTGAATACCTTTCTAAACTGAACAAAAAATACGAAAAATGGATCAATAATTACGATGAAGGAAAATTGTTGATTATTGATGTTGATGATTTGGATTTCGTAGAAAGACCGGAAGATTTTGGTTTCATTTTGGAGAAAATTGAAGGTCAATTACACGGTTTATTTTAGGTGATATATTATGTTTACGCTGTATCATAACTCGTTTTGTTCCAAATCTAATTGTGCGTTAGAATATTTAGAAACTGAAAATATTCCGTATCAATTGGTTGATATTTTGAACAATCCTTTATCTAAAGAAGATTTAGAAAAATTGGTTCAAAAACTAGAAGTTCCCGTTTTGGATATCGTTCGAACGAATGAAAAATTATTTCAAGAAGAATTTTCGGATAAAAATCTGAGCAATGAAGAATTGTTTTTGGTTTTAGAAGCGAATCCTGAATTACTACAACGTCCAATTTTAGAATTTAATGAAGAAGCAGTTGTTGGTCGGCCTTTCGAAGTTTTTAAAACGTTCGTTGAGGCGCATCAATAAATCAATTCATGATAAATAAAAGAATCCCCGAAACAAAGTTTCGGGGATTCTTTTATGGTTTAGATAAAATTTTACAGCATAATTACACCTTCAATTTTACCAACTTCTTTGTAGATAGTAATCACTTGATTAGCGTCTAATACAAAAGCACTCACCGTTATTGACGTGTATTTTCCATTCTTACTTTCTTTGTTTGAAAAAGATGTTTTGATACCATCAAAAACACGGTAGATCTCCGTTAATTTTTGCTCGCTACTTGGGATGATAAATTTGTAAACATAATCTTCTGGGAAGTCATGTGTTTCGGTTAATTTCTCACTAAGAGACGCATAAAATTCTTCTGGATCTTTGGCGCTATTTTGTTCTAAAATGTTCATAAGTTTAATTCGTTTTAACGAAGGTACGACTATTTCCCAAAAGCTTTGTAGATTTCGGAAGCATTCTGTTTTTCGTAGTCTTCTATAATATTAAATAATCCGTTTACCAATTGTTCTGAAGCCAATTTACTCAACATTGAACCGTCCGCTGGAGTACTCGAATTTCCTAAGATATTCCCTAACAGATTATTAGCTTTCAATGCATTGTTAATAGGGCGAATAATGTCAAATTAATTAAGCTTTTGATCAACCTTCGGCATAATGGCCTGAATCAATTGTTGGGATGTTTTTTCTTTCAAAATTTGAGTTGCCATTCCTTGGCCTCCAGTAGCAATACGCTCTACATCTTGGCTGGTAAGGGAATTAACGGCATTCACCAAAATTGGTTCCGAAAGATCAACGGTATAAGCAGCTGCTTGTGCGATATAGTCTTTTTCTTTTGCGACAAGATTTGGCGCAACACCTTCTAGCAATGTGTTTATTGCTCGTAACTCTTTCGGTAACGCTTTATCAATAAGGTCACTTTGTAAGAATGCATTTTTATTTTTGAAAATACCGACTCCCTTCGTAATTCCGCCTAGTAAAACCTTTTTTAGGATGGATACTCCGATTGCTGATGTTGCCAACGCAACACAAGAATGAGACACTGTTGCAACTCCGACAACAGAAACGGTGGCAATGAGTACATTTTTGGTATTCATAATACTTGGATTTAGTAGAACAAGCTAGTCAAAATTTACGCCAAAGTGTTTATTTAACGTAAATTAACACTGTCTTAAAAAAAATATAAAATTTAGTATATATTTTCTAACTTTGAGACAATACTTGTTTGTCTTACTTTATATGAATGAGTATGGAGAAAATCTTAAAGAAAATTGTTAACTAGTATGAGAAAAACGACATTAAAATTGTCGTGCCTAATTGCAGCATTCTATTTTGGGAATGACATGATGGCACAACAAACGCCAAGTGACACTACGTCTCGAGAAACAAAGATCGAGGAAGTTGTCGTGATTGGGTATGGAACAGCCAAAAAGCGTGACCTTACTGGCTCTATTGCTAGAGTACAAGGGGATGTAGTTGCAGATAAACCTGCATCTAACCCCGTAAACTCTTTGCAGGGTAAAGTTGCAGGGCTTTCTATTGTTAACTCTGGTCAACCAGGTTCACAAGCCGATGTAAGAATTAGAGGTACGGTATCTATTAATGGGGTGAATCCCGTTTATATTGTAGATGGTGTATTTGCTAATAATATTGATTTCCTAAACCCCGCGGATATTGAATCGATGGAAATTCTAAAAGATCCATCGTCTCTTGCAATTTTCGGTAGCCGTGGTGCCAACGGAGCTATCATTGTAACCACTAAACGTGCAAAATCAGGAAAAACAACAGTGAATTTAACTTCTTCGATAGGAGTGAAGTCGTTGGATAATCGCCCGAATGTCACAAATGGTGATCAGTTTAGAACGCTTTATAATGAAGATCTAGCAAACCAAGGTCTTGCACCTTATGCTTTATTTGATTTATTTAATGCAAATACAAATTGGGTTGATGTAATACGTAAAAAAGGACCGATTATTTCGCAACACAATGTGACTATTTCTAACGGTTCTGAGAAAAACAGAGTAAGTTTTTCATTCGGTTATCAAACAGAACAAGGAAATATTAAGTATGAAGATTATAATCGTATGACGATGAAGTTTAACGACGATCTTAAAATTACCAATGGGTTAAGAGCTGGATTTGGTTTTACAGGATCGTACGCAAATCTTCCACAAACTCGTGGGTTTGAGTCTTCTTTAAATGCTACGCCTGTAGTTGCACCTATCAACACAATTGCTGGTGATTATTATGGGTTGTACAACTCGTTACCACAGCAATTGGGGGCAGCACAAATTGGGAACCCTTTAGCTTTAGTTGAAGGTCATAAATATACACAGTTAAACAAAGATTTCCAGTTTAACCCGAATGCGTATGTGGAATTTGATTTTGCAAAGAATTTTACATTCCGTTCTAGCTATTTCGTAAATTATAGAAATGGTACTGGAAGAGGATATCAGCCTGTGTTTAATATTTACATTCCAGAAACGAATTCCGTTTCTCCATATTCAGGACGAATCTTGACGAACATTAATCAGTTTGAAAACAGAGATCTTACATTCCAACAAAATCAACTCCTTACTTACAAAAATAAGTGGAATGAGCATGAATTAACTGTGATGGCTGGTTTCGAGACGATTAATAGAGAGTATAATAGTATGTCTGGAAACGCAAGAGGAAGTTTAACAAATCCGCTTGGGCAAATTCCGAATAACAAAAGATTCTGGTATTTACATTCTGATTTTGTAGATTCTACAACAAAAGAAGTTAATACTTCGGCTTACAAAACAAGACAAGTTTCGTATTTAGGAAGAGTTTTGTACAACTATGCAGGGAAATATATGCTAAACGGATCTTTACGTAATGATGGATCTTCTGCTTTAGCATCTGGAAATAGATTTGATTGGTTCTGGTCGGTAGGAGCTGCTTGGGAGGTGACTAAGGAAGATTTTATGGCTAATGTAAAAGGATTGGATCTTTTAAAAATTAAAGGATCTTATGGTGACTTAGGAAACCAGTTTACGCCTTACAATTATTTCGGATATCCGTACTATATGGAAGGGGGAACAGGTGTATTTAATGGAAACCTTTATCCAGCTTTTATTAAAGCCTATGAGGAATCTACGGATTTATCTTGGGAGCATTTAAAATCCTATGAAGTGGGTATTGAAACCATGTTTTTTGGACGAAAATTATCTTTTGATGCAACTTACTATAATAAGAAAACAGAAGATTTACTGAATTACGTTCCAGGTAACCCGAACTACTTTATGAACGCAGGTTCTATTGAAGCAAAAGGTTTTGAATTTACTGCAGGTTGGAAAGGGAAAGTTTCTCAAGACTTTAGTTACTTTATCAATGGAAACTTAACAACGACGAAGACTAAAGTTTTAAGTACACTAGAAGATGGTTATGAAGTGTATTACAATCCTTCTATCTATAAAAAAGGATTGCCAGTAGGCGCATTTTATGGATACGTTGTTGATGGTCTTTATCAATCCTATGCTGATATCTTAGGTTCTCCTGCATCAACTATTGGAGATGTTGGTCCTGGTGATTTCAAATATAAAGATATCAATGGTGATGGTAAAATTTCACCAGATGATAGAACGGTGATTGGTAACCCAACTCCAGATTTTACGTATGGAATTAGCATTGGTGCAGACTATAAAGGTCTTTTTGCTAATGTAGATTTTTACGGAGTATACGGAAACGAAGTGTTTAGAAACTGGGGTAATGGAAACTCGTTTGCACCTTTCAATTATAGAGAAGATCGTATGGATCGTTGGACGGGAGCTGGAACGTCGAATTGGGAACCAAGAAGCTATTCAGGAACATCATATAACAGAGAGAATTCAACGTATATGATTGAAGATGGAAGTTTCTTTAGAATTAGAAATATCCAAGTAGGATATAACTTTGACAAAGATTTGGTTTCTAGATACAGCCTTCAAGCTTTGAAATTATATTTCAATATTCAGAATTTGAAAACTTGGGATCATGTTAATGGATTTACACCAGAATTTGGTGGTTCTGCAACCGAATTTGGAGTAAACAGAAGTGGGTATCCTAACCCAAGAATTGTGAGTTTTGGTATTAACGCAACTTTTTAACGAATCAACAATGAAAATCAATAATTATAAAAAAATAGTAGTAACAGGTGTACTTTCTATCGCGGCTTTGTCTTTCCAAAGTTGTTCTGATGAATGGCTAGACCTGAAACCTGAAGGACGTCCCGTAGGAACAGAAGTTACTGTAGGAGGATATGAAGCGCAAGCTTTCGGATTATATGCAAGTATGAGAACGGAAAGTGGAGTAAGTGATTTTTCCTATGTATGGACGCACTCTATTCGAGCAGATGATGCTGATAAAGGAAGTACCTCTACGGACGCCTCTGCGGATGGTAATGTATTTGATAATTTTGGATATGTAGCAACGAACGGCCATATCAAAAATGGCTGGAATGGACATTATAAAATTATTTATGATGCGAATGAGCTAATTAACGAAGCCGAGGCATCTGGAGATACAAGTGATGGAACGAAAATCAATATTGCAGAAGCTAAAGCAATTCGTGCTTATTGTTACTTCCAGTTACGTCGTGACTTTGGAGAAGTACCAATTAACTTGAAAACAATCGACGTTCCTAAAGACGAAGTAGCAGCTAAAAACACAATTGCAGAAGTAGACGCTCAAATTGTTAAAGATTTAACAGATGCGTTAGAGTATCTTCCAAATCAATGGGCAAGTGCGTATCTAGGTAGAGCAACCAAAGGTTTTGCAAATACAATTCTTGCGAAACTGTATATGGTTCAGAAAGATTATGCTAAAGCACAAATTGCTGCAGAAAGTGTTATTAATTCAGGGGTATACGCTTTGAACACTTCATATGATACAGAATTTACAAAAGCGGGAAACAATTCAAAAGAATCCATTTTTGAAGTTCAAAAAACATATGATTTTCCAACGAAATATTCCAATAATTTTTATGAAAGTCAAGGTGTCCGTGGTTCTGGAGCTTGGGATTTAGGATGGGGCTTCAACGTTCCATCAGTAGGCTTGGTAGCAGCATACGAAAACGGAGATTTGCGTAAGAAAACGACAATTCTTACCTCTGGTGGTCCGGATATTTATAATACGCCAGGACTTACGCTTCCAGATTCGCCACCATTAGCTCAGAAATATTGGAATGGTAAAGCTTACACGTTGCCAGCGGAGAGAACACAATATGCGCAAACAAAAAACCATTGGGAGAATATTAAAATTTTCCGTTATGCAGATGTTTTGCTTATTGCAGCAGAAGCAGCAAACGAATTAGGACAAACAGCAAAAGCAGCGACTTGGGTTAATGCGATTAGAACTCGTGCAGGTTTGGCTAACACAACAGCAGGGGATCAGGTTTCTATTCGTAACGCTATTAAGCAGGAAAGAAGAGTTGAATTTGGTATGGAGTTCGAAAGATTCTATGACCTTGTTCGTTGGGGGGATGCTATTACAGTTTTGGCGGCAAAAGGCTACCAAGAGCGTAATAAGTATTTCCCAATTCCTCAAGAAGCGATTGACAAATCTCAAGGTGTTCTTGTACAGAACCCGAATTATTAATTTTTTTTAAAGAATAATCAAAATGAAACGAAATATTTTTAAAGTTTTAGGTATTTTTTCTTTAGCAGCAATGGTTTGGAGTTGTCAAGAACTTGATCGTCCCGAACTTCCAGCTGATTACCCTAAAGATGCGAATGCTCCAGGAGGACCATTAAAATTCTATACCGCTTTTGATGGAACAGGTGAAAATGCATTAATGAATGCTGTGGATAGTATTCGTGCAAAATTTCCATCAAGCAATCCATTGGCTTCCATTGATGGGGTTAGTGGTAAAGCAGTTCAGGGGGATAAGTATAAATACATCAAATATACAAGTGCAAACGATTTTGCGCAAAATGCAAAAAGTTTCACGGTTTCTGTTTGGGCGAAAAAAGGAAAACTTCAGACCGATCATATCTTTAGTATGCCTACAGCAGCTTCATACCACTGGTCGGCGGGATCTATGTTTTTGTTAACAGAAGGTACGGTAGCGACACCTGCAGTGAAGTTTTTTGTGAAAGATGCAACTTCGGAAAAGTGGTTTGAATGGGTGAATGCGAATGCTGTAACCGGTTTTTATGACGGAAATTGGCATCATCTAGCATTTGTTTATGATGCCGCTACTTCCAAAATGACATTGTATTTTGATGGAAAAGCCCATGCTTACGTTCCGGAATGGACAGGGCACGGTAATATACTTCTTGAACCTAGTAAAATTACAGGTCTTAAAATCGGAGCGGGACCGCAAGAGTTCTCAGCAGCAGAAGTGACAAATCAGGCGGATGACTGGTTGAAGAACGGATGGGCTGGAGGAATAGATCAATTCCGAATGTATACTTCAGCGCTTTCAGCTGCAGAAGTTTCCCAATTATTTACTAAAAAGAAATAATCATTAAAGGGGAAGTTTTTACTTCCCCTTTTTTATCATGAAATTATGAAGAAACTTTGCGTTATTTCAATAATTAGCTTGTTTGCAATTGGTTGTAGCAGTGATTCTGGTGAAGGTGTTACACCCGAACCGCCTGTTGTTGTCCCACCTAAGCCAACGTATTCGGATGCTGAACTTCTCACCATGGTAAAAGCCGATGTTTTAAAATATTTTTGGGACTTTGCCGAATCCAATTCGAAACTTGCTCGCGAAAGATACCATACAGATAATCCTGGCAATGATGCGCAAACAATAACTACTGGAGGCTCTGGCTTTGGTTTAATGACGATTCTTGTGGGAGTTAAGAATGGTACGATTCCTAGAGCCGAAGCTGTTTCTAGATTAACTACCGCTCTTAATTTTTTACAAAAAGCAGATCGTTTTCACGGTGCTTGGCCGCATTGGATCAATGGATTAACTGGGAAAGTTATTCCTTTCGGAGCGGATGATAATGGTGGTGATTTGGTGGAGACCGCTTTCTTAGCACAAGGTTTAATAACGGTTCGTGAATATTTTAAATCATCAACAATTCAAACAGAAAAGGACTTGGCAACAAAAGCTGATGAACTTTGGAAAGGAATTGAGTGGAATTGGTATACTCAGAACCAAAATGTTTTATACTGGCATTGGTCACCAACTTCGGGATTTGCTAAGAATATGAAAATTCAAGGATACGATGAAACGCTGATTACCTATGTTTTGGCAGCATCTTCTCCTAGTTTTTCAATTTCAAAACAGGTATATACGCAAGGGTGGGCAAGAAGTGGGATGATCAAATCAGGAAGTGTTCAATATGGTATTCCAACGGTTGTTGCTCATAATGGTCAAAATGGAAATGTAGGACCTATGTTTTGGTCTCAATATTCCTTTTTAGGATTAGATCCGAATGGCTTATCCGATGATTTTGTTAATTATGGTGATGTGGTGACGAATCATGCTAAAATTATGGTTCAATATGCCGTTGCTAATCCAAAAAAGTGGAACGGTTACGGAACTAAAAATTGGGGATTAACCGCAAGTTATACTAGAAATCAAGATGGAACTACTGGGTATTTAGCGCATTCTCCAAGTAACGATACGGGAGTAATTTCTCCTACCGCGGCACTTTCTAGTATGCCTTATGTGTGGACAGAAAGTATGAATGTCCTTCGATTTTTATATAATGAAAATAAAGATAAATATGTAGGAATTGCGGGTCCTTATGATGCATATTCTACACATTTTAATTGGGTTACACCGCGATATTTAGCAATTGATCAAGGGACAATAGCCCCGATGATTGAAAATCATCAAACAGGTTTTTTGTGGAGTTTATTTATGAACGCTCCTGAAATTAAAGTTGGATTAACAAAACTAGGTTTCCATTCCTCAAAATATGGGTTTTAGGAAAGTGGTTTTCTTATCTTTGTTCGAATCCTAATTTTTGAACGTATGTAAAATTGAATGTATGAAGTTAAAGAATGTTCTTATTACAATAAGTGTAGCGTCATTATTTGCCGCGTGTACACCTCAAATCTCTAAATCGAATACGGAAACCGTAGTTTCCAAAAATGTTTCAGACCAACAACTTATGGATTTGGTTCAGAAGCAAACGCTGAAGTATTTTTGGGATTTTGCAGAACCGAATTCACTTTTAGCACGAGAGCGGTATCACGAAGATGGGGTTTATCCTCAAAATGATGCTCATGTCATTACAACTGGAGGTTCGGGTTTCGGTTTGGCAACGATTTTAGTGGGTGTAGAAAGAGGTTTTGTTCCTCGAAAAGATGTGGTGAAACGGCTTTCTCACATGATGGATTTCTTAGCAAAAGCCGATCGTTTTCATGGTGCTTGGTCGCATTGGATCAATGGTGAAACCGGAAAAACCGTTCCTTTTGGAAAAAAAGATAATGGCGGCGACTTGGTGGAAACGGCTTTTTTGGCTTCGGGAATACTAATGGTGCGTGAATATTTTAAAAACGGAAATGCAGAGGAAAAAGCATTAGCAAAAAAATGCGATGAGCTTTGGCGTGGTATCGATTGGAATTGGTACACGCAAGGCCAAAACGTTTTATATTGGCATTGGTCTAAAGAATACGGTTGGGAGATGAATCATAAGCTTCAAGGTTATGATGAAACGTTGATTACGTATATTATGGCGGCAGCTTCTCCAACGCACTCTATCAAACCAGAAGTTTATTATCAAGGTTGGGCGAGAGACGGAAAGTATCTAACAGACAAGAAAAAATATGGATTGCCTTTAGTTGTAAAACATAATGGCGCCGAAGAATATGGCGGTCCACTTTTCTGGGCTCAGTATTCCTACATTGGTTTAGATCCTCGTGGTTTGTCCGATAAAATGGTGAAAAATTTCTGGGATGTGACGCGTAATCACGCGAAAATTAACTATGAATTCCATGTTGAAAATCCTAATAAATTTAAAGGCTATAGTTCAAATTATTGGGGAACAACGGCTTCCTACACGAGAAATGCAGATGGAAGTGTTGGCTATACAGCGCACCAACCGAATAATGATAACGGGGTGGTTACGCCAACTGCGGCGTTAAGCAGCTTCCCGTATACGCCAAAAGAATCGATGGCGATGCTTCGTTTTTTATATACGGAACATCCGGAATTTATTGGTTCTGCAGGGCCGTATGATGCAACATCGTTGCAGTATGATTGGGTAACGAAACGGTATTTAGCAATCGATCAAGGGACGATTTCGCCGATGATTGAAAATTATCGTACGGGTTTATTATGGAAATTAATGATGAATGCACCTGAAATTCAACAAGGATTGAAGAAGTTAGGTTTTCATTCAACGCAATATGGATTTTAATTTAAACTAAATTGAATATGTTGAAATCAATTTTTATAGGTCTTTCGCTTTCTTTTGTTGGACTTTCGTTCATGCAAGCTCAAGAAGTGAAAGCTAATTTTAACAAAGAAGTTAAAGAGCAGAAAAACATTTCGTATATTTTAGATTATCCAAAAGATGCGAAAGGTTCGGTTCCGCTGATGGTTTTTTTACATGGAGCTGGCGAAAGAGGAATTGATTTGGATAAAGTGAAGGTGAACGGACCTTTCAAATACAAAAATTTAATGATGGAACCGGTGGCTATTTTAGCGCCACAATGTCCTTCAAATACATGGTGGGATACGGATGCAATCTACCATTTGATTAAAGAAATTCAGTCGAAATACAAGATTGATGCTTCGAGAATTTATCTTACCGGCCTATCTATGGGCGGTTGGGGAACATTAACTCTTGCAATGGAGCATCCTGAAATGTTTGCTGCTGTGGCTTCGGTGTGTGCACCGACAGATCGTGTAATGCAAGCGAATATTCATCATTACAAAGATTTGAATATGAAAATTTTTCATGGCGGAATGGACGATATCGTTCTTCCAGAAAATGCATTCAATTTTTATCAAAAACTACGTCCTATAAATCCAAAAGCCGAATTGGTGATTTTTCCTAATGATAATCACAATTCTTGGGATTCTACCTATTCGGATCCGAAACTTTACGAATGGATGTTTTCACAGAAAAAAGTAAGTACAACCTCAAAATAATGGTATAATGAAAAGATTAATTGTAGTAGCCTCTGTTTTGCTGGCATCGGTATTCCCGGCGCAAGAATTGGTACATAAGCCGGTTCAGAGTTTTCAAACCGCGCAATATCAATCCAAGAAAAAAGCGTTTATCGATAATTTAGTAGCCAAAATGACTTTGGACGAGAAAATCGGACAACTTAATTTGCCAACCTCTGGAGACTTTACAACGGGGCAAGCGCAAAGTTCGGATATCGGTAAAAAGATTGAACAAGGCTTAGTTGGAGGGCTTTTTAATATTAAAGGAGCAGAAAAAATTAAGGCAGTACAAAAAGTTGCTGTTGAAAAAAGTAGATTAAAAATTCCGATGCTTTTCGGGATGGATGTCATCCACGGATACGAAACTACGTTCCCAATTCCTTTAGGTTTGGCAGCTTCGTTTGATATGGATTTAGTACAAAAATCTGCTCAAGTTGCGGCTAGAGAATCTGCAGCAGGCGGTATCAATTGGACATTTTCACCCATGGTGGATATTTCTAGAGAACCTCGTTGGGGAAGAGTTTCCGAAGGTTCGGGTGAAGATCCATTCTTGGGAAGTGAGATCGCAAAAGCAATGGTTTACGGGTATCAAGGAAAAGATTTGGCAGCAGATCAAACGATTTTGGCTTGTGTTAAGCACTTTGCCTTGTATGGAGCTCCAGAAGGTGGTATGGATTATAATACGGTTGATATGAGTCATATTCGTATGTTTAATGAGTATTTTCCACCGTACAAAGCGGCTGTTGATGCAGGCGTAGCTTCGGTTATGGCTTCATTTAACGAAGTAGACGGGATTCCTGCAACAGGGAACAAATGGCTGATGCAGGATGTTCTTCGTGATCAGTGGAAATTTGGTGGTTTCATCGTAACTGATTATACAGGGATTAACGAAATGATCGACCATGGAATGGGAGATTTGCAGCAGTCATCAGCTTTAGCAATGAATGCGGGAATTGATATGGATATGGTTGGTGAAGGTTTCTTGAAAACGTTAAAAAAATCTCTTTCCGAAGGAAAAGTTACCGAAGCTCAAATCACACTTGCGGCAAGACGAATTTTGGAGGCAAAATACGATTTAGGTTTGTTTGAAAACCCATACAAATACGGCGATCCAAAAGTAGAAGCGAAAGAAGTTTACAGCAAAGAAAATCGTGAAATTGCACGTAATGTTGCTGCAAATTCAATGGTTTTATTGAAGAATGAGAACAACGTTCTTCCTTTGAAAAAATCAGGAACGGTAGCGGTAATCGGGCCATTGGTGAATAATTCGCTTAACATGCCTGGAACTTGGAGTGTTGGTGCAAAACATGCCAACGCAATTTCGTTGATGAAAGGTTTGCAAGATACATTTGGAAAGGATGTTAAATTCATTTCTGCTAAAGGTGCGAACGTGGATTACAGCGAAAAATTAGAAAATGTTTATGCAGCTCACGGAAAGTTGACGGATAGAGATAGCCGTTCGAAAGAAGTGATGTTAAAAGAAGCGGTTGAAACGGCAAACAAAGCAGATGTTATTGTTTTAGCAATCGGCGAATCAGCGGAAATGAGTGGTGAGTCGTCTTCAAGAGCAGAAATCACAATTCCTCAATCTCAAGTGGATTTATTGAACGAGTTGAAGAAAACAGGAAAACCAATTGCGGTTGTCTTGTTTACAGGTCGTCCATTGGCTTTAACGAATATTAAAGATACACCAGATGCGATTCTGAATGTTTGGTTTGCGGGTTCTGAAGCAGGTCATGCGATTGCAGATGTTCTTTACGGAAAGGTGAATCCTTCAGGAAAACTTCCAATGACGTTCCCAAGAAGTTTAGGTCAAGTTCCAATTTACTACAATCACAAAAATACAGGTCGTCCATTGAATCAAAATTCGGTGGAAAAATGTCAGTACGATCGTTTCCGTGCGAATTATATGGACGAGTGTAATACGCCTTTGTATCCGTTTGGATATGGGTTGAGTTATACGAAATTCAATTATTCAGATGTAGCGGTTTCCAATACAAACCCAAAAGGAAATCAAACCATTCAAGCAACGGTAACGGTTACTAACTCTGGGAATTACGATGGTACTGAGGTTGTTCAGTTGTACATCCGTGATTTGGTTGGAAGCGTAACACGTCCGGTAAAAGAGTTGAAAGGTTTTCAAAAAGTTTTCTTGAAAAAAGGAGAAAGCAAAAAAGTAACGTTTAACATTACACCAGAAGAATTGAAATTCTACAACAGCCAATTAAAATTTGATTGGGAAGCTGGAGAATTTGATGTGATGGTCGGAACTTCTTCCGCAGAAGTGAAAACAACACGAATTAACTGGTCAAAATAATCGATATTTTAAATAGAAAATGGGCGTTTTTCCTTTGAGAAACGCCTTTTTCTTTTCCTAAAATTTCCACCAAAATATTTCGATAGAAATCACTAAATTTGTACATCTAAAAAAGTAAAAAGAAACAATGAATTCCTACAAAAATCCTCTTGAAGAACGCTACTCAAGTGAGGAAATGCTTTACAATTTTTCCCCGAATAATAAATTCAGAACTTGGAGACAATTGTGGATTGCATTGGCAGAAATCGAAAAAGATTTAGGCTTAGACATCACAGATGAGCAAATCAATCAATTGAAAGAGCAAGCAGAAAACATCGACTTTGATGCGGCTGCGGCTTATGAGAAAAAATTCCGTCATGATGTGATGGCGCACGTTCACACGTATGGAGACGTTGCACCGTTGGCGAAAGGAATTATCCATTTGGGGGCAACTTCGGCGTTTGTGGGAGATAATACAGATTTAATTCAAATCCGTGACGGTTTAAAAATTGTGAGAAAACAATTGGTAAACGTGATCAAAAAATTATCAGATTTTTCGATTAAATATAAAGATATGCCAACTTTGGGCTTCACGCATTTCCAACCTGCGCAGTTAACCACGGTGGGGAAGAGAGCGACTTTGTGGCTTCAATCTTTGATTTTGGATTTTGAAGAATTAGAATTTTTCTTAGAAACCTTAAGATTCCGTGGTGTGAAAGGAACTACAGGAACAGCAGCAAGTTTCTTGGAGCTTTTTAATGGCGATTATTCCAAAGTAAAACTTTTAGATAAAGAATTGTCAAGAAGATTCGGTTTCGAAAAAGTTTTCGGTGTTTCTGGACAAACGTATGATAGAAAAATTGATGCAAAAGTGGTGGCTTTGTTGTCAAATATTGCTCAATCTGCCCATAAATTCACGAACGATTTACGTTTACTTCAAAACTTAAAAGAAATTGAAGAGCCGTTCGAAAAAAACCAAATCGGTTCATCAGCGATGGCGTACAAGCGCAATCCAATGCGTTCGGAAAGAATCGGAGCTTTAGCAAAATACGTGATGTCGTTGTCGTCAAGTTCGGCGATGGTGGCTTCTACACAGTGGTTTGAGCGTACTTTGGATGATTCAGCAAACAAACGTTTAACAATTCCGCAAGCATTTTTAGCGATTGATGCCATCTTGTTGATTTGGAACAACATTATGGACGGTTTGGTAGTGTATGAAAACCGTATCCACAAACATATTATGGAAGAATTGCCGTTCATGGCGACAGAATATGTGATTATGGAAGAAGTGAAAGCAGGCGGCGACCGCCAAGAAATCCACGAAATTATCCGCGTTCACTCAATGGAAGCATCTAAGAAAGTGAAAATGGAAGGCAAAGAAAACGATTTAATCGAAAGATTAATGAACGATTCTTCCCTGAAAATGGACAAATCGAAGATTGCGGAAGTAATGGACCCGAAAAACTTCATTGGTTTTGCGCCGATACAAACGGAAGAATTTATCCAAAACGAGGCGAAGCCTATCACGGATAAATATTCGGATTTAATTGGTCTTGAAGCAGATTTAAAAGTATAAATTTGATGCAGTCTTGTCGGCTGCATTTTTAATTTTTATTTGAAATTAATTTTCGTGGTTTGGGGAATATCAAATCTCGAATTTAGAATCTCAAATTTTGTTATGGCAGCTATTTCCGCCCTCCGTTCCCGCTTTTATTATTTTTTTTGCAAAAAATAATAAAGAGCTCCACTCAGGTCGGGCTGCGAAAAACATACCGCAAAAAAAAAGTAGAAATACAACGTCAGTTCGAGTGTTTTTCTGAACAAAGTGAAGAAAAATGTATCGAGAACTTTTATTAGAACTTCTCGATACGAATTTTTCAAATTCTACTCGAAGTGACGAAATAGTAAAAAAATCTAATATCTGATGTCTAACATCTAATATCTAAAATGAATAAAAGAATTTTTGTAGAAAAGAAAGGCTTGTTTGATGTGGAAAGTCCAAAGATTTTTTCGGAAATCTTGAACGTCGTTCCCAACATCGCAAGCGTGAAAGTTTATAATGTTTACGATATTTTCGGAATTGAAGATGCCGATTTCCAAAAGGTGGTGAATTCTACTTTTGTGGATCCAGTGACCGATATTCTGCACGAAGAAAATCCTGCGAAAAACACCTTTTTTGCAACTGAATTTCTTCCTGGTCAATACGACCAAAGAGCCGATTCTGCAGAGCAATGTATCTCTTTGTTGACGCAAAATGGCAACGCAACGGTTAGAAGTGGAAAATTAATTGAACTTTCTGGAGTTAATGATTTAGATTTGGTTAAAATCAAGGATTTGTTGATTAACAAAGTAGAATCTAAGGAAAAAGATTTATCCAAATTAGAAATTCCAGCTGAAAACGAACCACAACCTGTTATCGTTTATGAAGGATTTGTCGACTTTACAAATCAACAACTTAACGAATTTTACAATAAGCATGGTTTTGCATTTGGATTGGACGATTTAGAGTTTATTCAAGCACATTTTAAATCGGAAAATAGAAATCCTACAGAAACCGAACTTAAAGTTTTGGATACGTATTGGAGCGACCATTGCCGTCACACGACTTTCGAAACAGAGTTAACGGAAATTGAATTCAAAGGTCAGTTTAAATCGACTTTAGAAACTATTTTCAATGATTATTTAGAAAAAAGAAAATTCTTAGGACGCGAAGAAAAACCAATTTCCTTAATGGATTTGGGTACTATCGCGGCCAAATATTTCCGCAAAACAGGGAACTTGGAAAACCTTGTGGTTTCAGACGAAATCAACGCTTGTACGATTGAAATCGAAGCTGAGTACGATGGTAAAAAAGAACCTTGGTATTTATTATTCAAGAATGAAACGCATAATCACCCAACGGAAATTGAGCCTTTTGGTGGGGCTTCAACATGTCTTGGTGGCGCAATTCGTGACCCTTTGTCGGGTCGTGCGTTTGTCTATCAAGCGATGCGTTTGACGGGTGCTGGAAATGTTTTAGAACCAATTTCAGATACAATTGCTGGGAAACTTCCTCAAAGAACGATTACTAAACAAGCTGCAAACGGCTATTCATCGTACGGAAACCAAATCGGTTTGGCGACAACTTTAGTGAACGAGATTTACCACGAAGGTTACAAAGCCAAAAGAATGGAAGTTGGTTTCGTAGTTGGCGCAGTTCCGAAAACGTGGGTTCGTCGTGAGAAACCTGAAAATGGCGACATAGTGGTGCTTTTAGGCGGTGCAACAGGTCGCGATGGTGTTGGTGGAGCAACGGGAAGTTCAAAAGAACAAGACGAAACCTCTATTCATACGCTTTCTACGGAAGTTCAGAAAGGAAATGCCGTTGAAGAACGTAAAATTCAGCGTTTGTTTAGAAATCCTGAGGTAACGACTTTAATCAAAAAATCAAACGATTTTGGCGCAGGTGGCGTTTCTGTTGCGATTGGTGAAATTGCAGATTCTTTGGAAATTAATTTGGATGTTTTGCCTTTAAAATATGAAGGTTTGAACGGAACTGAATTGGCGATTTCTGAATCTCAAGAAAGAATGGCAGTGGTTATTGAAGCAAAGGACGAAGCGAAATTCATTGAGTTCTGCGAAAAAGAAAACATCAAAGCGGTTGTGGTTGCGAAAGTGACTGATTCTGGAAGAATGCAAATGTTCTGGAAAGGCAATAAAATTGTGGATTTGAGCCGTGATTTCTTGGATACGAACGGTTGTGCAAAAACGCAAACGGTTGAAATTTCGCACTTAGAACCTGTAAAAACAGAAAAAATAGAGTTTACAGAAGAGAATTTTGTAAACATTTTAAAAGATAAAAATAACGCTTCACAAAAAGGATTGTTAGAAATGTTCGATGCTTCGGTTGGGGCGACGACGGTTGCAATGCCTTTGGGAGGGAAATATCAGTTGACAGAAATGGAAGGCTCGGTGCAAACGCTTCCAATTTTGAATGCTGAAAACATAGAAACCGTTTCTTTGGCAAGTTGGGGATTTGATGCCGATATTTCGAGTCAAAACTCGATGGTTGGTGCTGCAAATGCTGTTGTAGAAAGCGTTTCGAAAATCGTTGCAATGGGTGGCGATTACAAAAAAATCCGTTTGAGTTTCCAAGAATATTTTGAAAAATTAGGAAATCAACCTGATAAATGGGGCAAACCAATGGCGTCGTTGTTGGGAGCTTACAATGCGCAAATGAATCTTGGATTGGCTGCAATCGGCGGAAAAGACTCGATGAGTGGGACGTTCCAAAATATTAATGTTCCACCAACTTTGATTTCTTTTGCGTGTGCAAACGGTGTAAAACGTCATATTATTTCGCCAGAATTTAAATTGGGTGGAAATCATTTGTACCATTTTTACCATCAAACGGTCGAAAATGGACTTCCAAATTATGAGGTTTTAAAAGACGTTTACGAGTTTATTCATGATGGGATTTTACAAAAAACCATTGTTTCTGCAAAAACCATCAAAGAAGGTGGAGTAGCGGTTGCATTGGCGAAAATGGCATTTGGAAATAATCTCGGAGCGACTGTTTCTTTAGAGGAAAATCAAATTTTAGAAAAAAATATTGGTGGTTTAATCATCGAATCTGTTGAAGAATTATCGCATCCGGCTTTACAAAAAATCGGAAATGTTGTTGATAATTCAGTTTTAACAATCAACAATCTCGAATCTCAAATCTCAAATCTGAAATCCAACTTCGTTGGTACTTTCGAAAACCTTTTCCCGACTTCGGAGAAAGAGAAAATTGTTGTCAATATCGATGAAAGCTTAAATTCTACAAGTCCAAGAACAATCAATATTAAGAAACATGGTTTAGCAAAACCTAAAGTTTTCGCGCCAGTTTTCCCAGGAACGAACTGCGAATACGAAACACAAAATGCTTTCAGAAAAGAAGGTGCGGAAGTTTCGAGTTTGCCGTTAATCAATCTTGATTTTAATAAATTAAATGAAAGTATTGATGCTTGGGTAAAAGAAATCGCCCAATCTCAAATTTTAGTTTTCTCAGGAGGTTTTTCTGCGGGTGACGAGCCAGATGGTTCAGCAAAATTCATTGTGAATGTTTTGAAAAACCAAAAGATGAAAGACGCCGTTCATGCTTTATTGCAACGCGACGGAATGATTTTAGGAATTTGTAACGGTTTCCAAGCATTAGTGAAATCTGGATTGCTTCCTTATGGTGAAATCCGTGATTTGGATGCAAATTCTCCAACTTTGGCGCACAACGCCATTGGAAGACACATTTCTCAAATGGTGAATGTGAAAGTCGTAAACGAAGATTCTCCTTGGCTAAAAGGCATGAAAGGTTTGGAATATACGATTCCGATTTCTCACGGTGAAGGTCGTTTTATGGCTTCAGAAGAAGTGTTGACAGAACTTTACAAAAACGGGCAAATCGCAACACAATACATCGATTTTGATGGGAATATCGCGCACGGAATGCCGTTCAATCCAAATAATTCTTTATTCGGAATTGAAGGAATCACGAGTTTAGACGGAAAGATTTTCGGAAGAATGGGACATCCAGAACGTTTTGCAGAAGGTTTAATGAAAAATATTCCAACGGCAAATTATCATAATATTTTCAAAAATGGAGTGGAGTATTTTAAATAATTTGAACTGATTTTTTCAGTGGATATAATAGTTTCGGGCGCCGCAGGCGCCCGAAACTGTTTTTTATAATAAATCGATTTTATTTCAAAAAAAACTAGAATAAATACGGCTTGTAAATTAAAATTCCAACCACCACGGCGCAAATACAAACAATGGACACCGCTCCTGCGGCAATGTCTTTAACCGCTCCAATACGTTTATCGAAATTGGGTTCAACAAAGTCGCAAAGTTTCTCGATGCTGGTGTTCAGGGCTTCAAATCCGATCACCATAAAACAGCAAATTAAAATAATGGAAGCGTCCACGCGATCTAATTTTAAACCAAAAATCAAAGCAATGTTAACTACTAATGCAGCGCAATGGATTTTAATATTTCGTTCTTCTTTTAGAGCGAGGAGAATTCCGTTTCCAGAATGAATAAAGCTTCGAAACAAAGAAGGTTTCTTCATGGTACGAGGTATTTGAACGGATAAAAGTACAAATTTAATCAGAAAAGAAAGTTAACATCAGTTATTACACCGCAGAAATTTTCGATGCTTCCATCAACGATTACAAAAATGTCAATATTTTAGATAGTTTAAAACTTGATGAATAGAACGATTGCTTTGAAATTTACTAAATTATCAGTCTATTGTTGAAAACTCTAAGTGCTTAATAGTTATTATTCAAGGCCAATTAATTATATTTGTACAATTATATATTTTTTAAGCAAAGTATGAAGTTTATTGTTTCAAGTGGTGAATTGCAGAAAGCACTGCAAACCGTAAGCGGTGTTATTTCAAGTTCTCAATCGAGACCTATTTTAGAAAATTTTCTATTTGAATTGGACCAAAATAATTTGTCCATTACGGCATCAGATGGGGAAACTACCTTGATTACTTCTTTGGAAGTGAAGTCGGATGACAAAGGAAAAATTGCAGTTCCTGCAAAGATTTTTCAAGATTTTGTAAAAACATATAACGAGCAACCTTTGACGCTTTCAGTGAAAGATAACGAAGAGGGAACTGGCAAGCAGTTGGAAATTTTGGATGAAAAAGATAATTTCGCGGTGGCATTAGACAACGAAGAAGATTATCCAGAATTGCCAGAATTTGATGCTGCGAAAAGTGTAACCGTACCTTCAGGAGTTCTTTCTGAAGCATTAAGCAATACGTTGTTTGCAACGAGTAACGACTCTTTACGTCCTGTTATGACGGGAGTTTTATTTCAGTTTGGTGAAAACGAAACCAACTTCGTGTCTACTGATTCTCACCGTTTGGTGGTATACAAGAGAACGGATTTAATTTCGGAACCAATGGAGTTCATCATGCCGAAAAAACCGCTTTCAATTTTCAAAAATATTTTAGCAAATGCGAATGATGATGTGAAAATTGAATTCAGCGATAACATGGCGAAATTCTCTTTTGGAAATCATATTTGGATTTGCCGTTTAATTGATGGGAAATACCCGAATTATTCTGCGGTAATCCCGAAAGAAAATCCAAACTTGTTAACGATTAACAGAAACTTGTTGTTAAGCGCTATTCGTAGAGCTTCTATCATGTCTAACAAATCCACGAACCAAGTTCGTTTCAAATTATCGGGAAATATCCTTCATCTTCATGCAGAAGATACAGAGTTTGCAAACAAAGCAGACATGCAGATTCCATGTGATTATAACGGTGAAGATATCAATATTGGTTTCAGTTCTAAGTTCTTAACGGAAATGCTTTCTGTTTTAAGTGCAGACGATATCACGATGAAGATGTCGCAACCGAACCGTCCAGGAATCATCGAGCCAATTGATGGTTTAGAAGAAAACGAAAATATTTTGATGCTTTCAATGCCGGTCATTGGGATGTAATAGATCATAATAAGAATTGTTTTTGAGATTTGGATGGAAGTTCAGATCTCAAATTCTTTTTAGATAAACCCTTATGGAATTAATCATCATTGTTATTTTGGTTTTGTTGAATGGCGTTTTTGCAATGTCTGAAATTTCCTTGGTTTCGTCTCGGAAATTCAAATTAGAGAATGCAGCTAAGAAAGGAAGTAAAGGAGCAAAAGCAGCGTTATCTCTCACGGAAAAACCGGCGAGATTCCTTTCAACAGTACAAATTGGGATTACGTTAATTGGGATTTTGCTCGGGGTCTATTCTGGCGAGGCTTTAAGCGGTCACGTTTCTGCTTTGCTAAGTAAGATTTCATTTTTGGCGCCGTATGCAGCTCAGATTTCAGGACCAATTGTCGTTGTTTTTATCACCTATATTTCCATTGTTTTTGGTGAGTTATTTCCAAAGCAACTAGGAATGACATTTCCTGAAAAAACTGCGGTGATTATTTCGCAACCGATGCGATTGTTGTCTTTGATTACATCTCCATTTGTATGGTTGTTGACAAAGACAAACGAGTTTCTTTTAACGATTTTTGGAATCAAAAAAACAATCGATTCTCGAGTTTCTGAGGAAGAAATTAAATCTATTGTTAAAGAAAGTGCCGAAGGTGGCGAAATTGAAGATATTGAACATGATATTGTAGAGCGTGTTTTTGAATTAGGCGATACCAAAGCCAATTCCTTATTCACCTACCGAAATCAGTTGTTGGTTTTTGATTTGGAGGATACGTATGAAGAAGTGATTGCAAAAATCAAAGAAGAACCGCATTCCGCATATCCTGTTACCGAAGACGGAAATTTGGATAAAATTGTTGGGATTGTTTTGATGAAAGATATTTTTCTTCATGCATCGATGGAGAATTTCAACCTTCAAAATTACATGAAAAAGCCTGTTTTTGTAACGGAACATACGACGGCTTACCGAATTTTAGAATCATTTAAAAAACAAAAAATACATTACGGAATCGTTATCGACGAATACGGAAATACACAAGGAATGCTTACCATGGACGATGTTATGGATGCGTTGCTTGGCGATATGTCCGAAGATGATTATGACGAATTCAGAATAACACAAAGGTCAGAAGACTCGTGGTTGGTTGATGGGCAATTTTCTTTGAAAACATTTTCCAAAGAATTTCCAATCGATATTCCTGAAGAGGTTCTGAATAACATACAAACCGTTGCCGGATTTATTTTAAATCAAAGTCCTGAGCTTCCCGATGTGGGAGATTCAATAGAATTTGATAATTTTGTATTCGAAATTATAGATAAAGACGGTCAACGAATTGACAAAATTTTACTGACGAAAAGATAACATAATGAAGATTTCTAACAATTGGCTTAAAGACTACATTAAAACCGACTTAAAAACTGAAAAAATAGGAGAATTCCTTACGGATATTGGTCTAGAAGTAGAAGGTATTGATACGTTTGAGAGTATCAAAGGAAGTTTGGAAGGGATCGTTGTAGGAAAAGTACTTACTTGCGATAAACACCCGAATGCAGATAAATTGAAGAAAACAACGGTAGACGTTGGTTCTGGAAAAATTTTAAATATTGTTTGTGGCGCTCCTAATGTGGAAGCAGGACAAACGGTTCCTGTCGCTGTGGTAGGAACAAAAATCTATGCAAAAGACGGTAGCTTTTTTGAAATTAAAGAAGCGAAAATCCGTGGCGAAGTTTCTCAAGGAATGATTTGTGCCGAAGACGAGCTTGGTCTTAGCGAAGATCATGCTGGAATCATGGTTCTGGACGAAACGAAATATGAAGTAGGAAAAAAAATTGCTGAGTATTTTGAGTTAGGAAAAGACGAAGTGATTGAAATTGGATTAACGCCAAACCGATCTGATGCGATGTCGCATTATGGAGTTGCAAGAGATTTGCACGCGTATTTGGTTTCGAATCAAATGAAATCAGAATTCTTGAAAGTGAAGTCTGAATCATTAGAAATTGAAGGTCAACATGAGTTTTCTATCGAAATTGAAGATGAAGCTATTTGTCCACGTTATATGGGTGCGGTGATTGAAAATGTTAAAGTTGCAGATTCTCCGGCTTGGCTTCAAAATCGTTTGAAAGCAATTGGTTTGTCGCCAATTAACAATATCGTAGATATTACAAATTATATTCTTCATAGTTTAGGCCAGCCTTTACACGCTTTTGATGCGTCTAAAATTGCAGGTCAAAAAGTGAAAGTTGGCGTTTTACCAGAAGGAACTTTGTTTACAACGTTAGATGGAGTAGAGCGCAAAATTAAAGGGCACGAAATCATTATTAAAGATGGAAATAATACACCAATGTGTTTTGGTGGCGTCTTCGGAGGTTTAGATTCTGGAGTTTCTCAAGAAACGACTACAATCTTCTTAGAAAGTGCGTATTTCGATCCTGTGGCGATTCGAAAATCGGCTAAGAGTCATGCTTTTTCTACCGATGCATCATTCCGTTTTGAACGTGGTGTTGATCCAAATTTAACGCGTACGGCATTGACTCATGCGATTAAACTAATTGAAGATATCGCTGGTGGAAAATTAGTAGGTCCTATTTTAGAGCAATATCCAAAGAAAATTGAAAATCATTATGTGATTTTACGTTTTTCGAAATTGGAGCAAATTTTAGGAGTGAAAATTCACCGTGAGAAGATTAAAGAAATCTTGAAATCATTAGAAATTTCTGTTTTAAATGAAATTCCAAATGGTTTAGAATTGTCTATTCCGGCGTATAGAGCTGATGTAACACGAGAAATTGACGTTATTGAAGAGGTTTTGCGAATTTACGGATACAACAAGATCGATTCACCTAAGAAAATATCATTTACTCCCGTAAAATTGAGTGCTGAAGATCAAGATGCACTAGAAAATTTCTGGGCGAGATTGTTGCAAAGCTACGGTTTCCACGAGGTTATGAACAATTCTTTAACGGCTGAGAAATATGTAAGTGAAAATCCAGTGAAATTGTTGAATCCTCTAAGTTCGGATTTGGCGTTTATGCGAACATCTCTTCTTGAAGGGATGTTGGAGAATGCAGCGTACAATATCAATAGAAAAAATCCGGATATTAAGTTTTTCGAATTGGGTAAAATTTACCACAAGACGGAAGAATATTTAGAGCGTAAGCAATTGGCTGTTTTAGTTTCGGGAAGAGATGTTGCGGAAAATTGGTTGACTCTAAAATCAACAACAAATTTCTCTCATTTGAAAGGCTATGTTGAAGTTTTGCTTGGGAAATTAGGACTTTCATTAACTGAAAAGGCAATTGAAGATTTCCGTTTTTCAGATGCCATGGTGTTTGAACATGAAGGAAAAGTTGTCGCTAGAATCGGAAAAGTATCCACTTCGTTGATGAAAGAATTTGATATCGATCAAGAATGCTTCTACGCTGAGATTGAATTGGAAACAGCACAAGAGCTTCGTTCAGCAAAAGCGTTGAAGTTTGTTGATATTCCAAAATTCAATAAAATTAGAAGAGATTTGGCGTTGCTTTTAGATAAAAATATTTCGTATTCCGAATTGTATGAAGCGGCGAAAAAGAATAAATCACCGTACTTGAAAGCGATTAATTTGTTTGACGTCTACGAAGGGAAAAACCTTCCAGAAGGGAAAAAATCGTATGCTTTGAGTTTCGAATTGTTGAATGAAGAAAAGACTTTGGAAGATAAAGATATTAACGAAGTGATGAATTCATTAATTAAAACGTATGAGAAGGATTTCGGTGCAACATTACGTTAAAATCGAGTATTTCAAAATATTATTTACTAAAACACTGAAATTTCAGTGTTTTTTTTATTTGAATACGATTTTATACTGGTTTTTTGTACCTTTGATCAACCTAAAAAGTAATCTTATGAAAAATGTATTCATATGTCTGTTTGCAGGAGCGGTTTTGGCATCTTGTACAGCTACATCATCTACTTCAAAAGTAGGAAAAGCGCAGCCTTCTATTGCAAACTCTCAATGGGTTTTAGCGGAATCTGTGAAAGGTAAAACGCCAACTTTAAACCTAGAAAATGGAAAGTTGACGGGTAACGCTGGATGTAACAATTATTTCGGTGAAGTGGTTCTGAATCCTTCTGCTGGAGGTTTTACAGCTGGGAAAATGGGATCTACAAAAATGTTTTGTGATAATATGTCTGTTGAAGATAATTTCTTGAAAGTTCTTAGTGAAGCAAACCGTTATGTGGTTTCTGGAACGACTTTGGAGCTTTACAAAGACGGACTATTGTTAATGAAATTGAACAAAAGCAACTAATATTTTAGTTTTAAGCATAAAAAAAGGAACTCAACCGAGTTCCTTTTTTTATTTTAATTACGAATTATTCTTCGTCTTCTTCGTATTTTGCAAGTTCGTCATCACACCATCTGAATGCTGCTTCTACTACTTTCGTTGCTTCATCCGCCATGGTTTCTTCGTCGTCGCCTTCTAAATCATCAAGCCACTCAACTTCTTCCTCTTCAACGTTCAAGATAAAACGCGGATATTCTGTATGCACTACGAATAGATCTTCAGGAAATTCTGTGTTATCTGCTAATAAAAACTTAGGTAATTTCATTTGTAAAAGATTTTAACTTGATTCAAAGATACTAATTTTATTGAAAAACGATGAGTCTCTGAATTTAATTTTTGTCAATTATTTATCTCGAAGTTTTTCAATTACTTCGCAAACATTTTTGCTACTTTTTCAGCCTTTTTTGATTCGGAATAATCGTAGAAACCTTCACCCGACTTTACACCTAATTTTCCTGCCATCACCATGTTTACTAATAATGGATTTGGAGCGTATTTCGGATTTTTAAAGCCGTCGTACATCACATTCAAAATCGCTAAACAAACGTCCAAACCAATAAAATCTGCTAATTGAAGCGGGCCCATCGGATGAGCCATACCTAATTTCATCACGGTGTCGATTTCTTCAACGCCAGCAACGCCGTTGTATAATGTTTCTATAGATTCGTTAATCATCGGCATTAAAATTCTGTTGGCTACAAAACCTGGATAATCATTCACTTCAACAGGAACTTTTCCTAGTGTTTTGCTCATTTCGTAAATCGAATCAAATGTTTCTTTTGACGTAGAATACCCCTTAATGATTTCTACCAATTTCATAATAGGAACTGGATTCATAAAATGCATTCCGATTACTTTTTCGGGACGTTTTGTTGCTGCGGCAATTTTTGTGATAGAAATAGAAGATGTATTGGTTGCTAAAATGCAATCTTGAGGTGCAAATTCATCCATTTGACCGAAAATTTTCAACTTCAGATCTTGGTTTTCAGTGGCTGCTTCTACGATAAGATCAGCGTTGGTTGCTGCAGATTTTAGGTCTGTAAACGTTTTAATGTTCCCTAAG
Source organism: Kaistella sp. CFF1-2 (assembly GCF_059509915.1). Classification (NCBI taxonomy): domain Bacteria; kingdom Pseudomonadati; phylum Bacteroidota; class Flavobacteriia; order Flavobacteriales; family Weeksellaceae; genus Kaistella; species Kaistella sp. CFF1-2. Next base: position 874,115 of record NZ_JCAKLF010000001.1, on the reverse strand, counting down.
GTTTGATTTTTTTGCTCTTCGGTAAGATTTCCTTTCGCAATAATACGATCAAGATTGGTCGTAATGGTTTTTAATCCTCGATCTAGAGCTTCTTGAGAAACATCCACCAAACTCACTTGGAAGCCTGTTTGCGCAAATGTATGAGCGATTCCGTTGCCCATAGTTCCTGCTCCAATAACGACAATATTTTTCATTTTTTAGGTTTAAAATTTAAGCCTAAATGTACGTATTTACGAGGAATTATGAAAATGAGAAACTTACTTCAAATGAAAGAATAGCCCTTTTTGTTCTTGGTTAAAATAGTCCCAAACAACTTTTGAAGCATCCGAAATTAACTTACAATTGGTTTCCCAAGATTCATTAGAGTCCTTTACAAACACGGTAATTGCATATCTTTTTCCGTTAGGAAGTGTGATTATTCCCGCATCATTTTCTGCTATCGTTAAATTTCCTACATTCCCTGAAGATCCAGTTTTATGGGCAATCAAAGTTCCTTTTGGAAGTTGTTCTTTTAACTTATTAGTTCCTGTAGACGTTCCCAACATGATTTTCATAAGATAATCGGTTGATGATTTAGCAAGGATTTTTCCTTTCGCAAAAACCGAAAGAAGCTGAGACATGGATTGCGTCGATGAATAATTTGGGTAAAGATATTCCACGCCTTTATGCATCCATTCTTCGTTGTATTTTATTTGAAAATTTTTTACGCCTTTCGAATTCATAAATGCTTGTACCTTCTCCGTTCCACCAAGCATACGTAATAGAATATCACAACCATTATTGTCGCTTTTTGCGACGGTGTAATCGATAATTTGGTTCAAAGTTAATTCCACATTTCCATTAGGATAGTCGTCTCGAATTGGGCTGTGTGTGTTCTCTAATAAATCACTTTTCTTGACTAAAATTTTCTGATCTAATTTGAATTTTCCTTGATCAACTTCATTTAAAACGGTTGCTGCAATATGAAATTTGAAAACACTTAGCATCGGTAAATGCTCTTTTGCATGAGAATTATTGAATTCAAACGGGAAATCAATTCCTTTTACAGAAATGCCAATCGTGGCTTTTTTGTCTTTTGTAAGTGCGTTAAGGTTAGATTTTAAGCTGTTTTTTTGTGCCAAACAAAAAACGGGTAGAAGGAGAAAAAGAAGGAATTTATTCATGTATCGAAAATAAAAAATCCTTTTCGGTTGGAAAAGGATTTTAAAATTAATTTTATTTGATATGAATGGCTTTTAAGTTGATTCCATTCGATTTGAACTGAACTCGCAAACTGTTTTGCCCTTTTGGAAGGTTGATTTTTGCAGGGCTGGAGTTTTTCCAACTTGTATAACTTCCCGTAGCATTAAGTTTATAAGTAGCCAAAACGTTTCCTTTTGCATCTGTAATCTGAATTTCTCCATTTTCCTGCGATGCATATTCTAAAGAAACCTGCTTACTTCCGGCTTTTTTCACATCGAAAGTGTACTGCAACCATTCTCCCGCTTCGGTTTTACCTACATAATAGGTGTTTCCATCTTGATAAATATCGACACCATCGTTTCTTAATTTTTGACCCGAATTCCATTCAGAACGTTGGTTAGGATCGCTCACCCAAAGGTTTTGGAAGTCTTTATCGAAATACGCACTGTTGATTCGTCCTAAGTCGTAGGATGTTGCTTTTATTGTTCCTGGAGCACTCATTTTTTCAAAAGGAAGCGTTGTGTCTTCTTTTACCTGACGGAAAAGAGCATCAATAACATCTTTTTTAACTTCAGTATTTTCGAATTTGTAATTATCCGCAATTTTCATCAATGCCTTTTTTGCAAATTCTGGTGTTGGCTTCGTTCCGCCATTCTTCCAATAATTCAACAAAGTTTGATATTCAGGCGTGATTTTTACATTGGTAACTCCTGCAATATTGTCGATTTTTTTCATTGGCCAATATGCGTAACCGATGTTATTATCATCCAAAAGTTTATTCAACTCAGCAAACCAAACATTGGAGTTTTCGCCCGTCTCACCCAACCAAATCGGAACGTTGAATTTTTTTCTCAAATCTAAAATTCCTTGGATAGAACCTGTATTATTGTTTGTCCAATATTTATGGAAGCTTAAAGCCGTATTGTTGTCTTCAATAGTGGTAAGACCATTGTAGTTATTGCCCCAACCGTTTCCTTCTAAGAAAATAATGTGTTTTTTATCGATTTTTCTAATCTCTTTGGTGATGTCGTTTTGCAATTTCCAAAGCGGTGCATTCGATTGTTCATCGGTTCCATTCGGATTGCTTCCTGTGAAATTAATATTCGGTTCATTAATTAAATCATATCCACCAATCCAAGCTTCATCTTTGTAACGTTCCGCCAGCTTTTTCCAAAGTGCAATGGTTTTATTTTGGTTTTCAACACTGTCCCAAAGATTTGGTTTCGATTTATCGTTATCCGAAATATTTGCATCATTTCCTTGTCCACCAGGCGCTGCATGAAGATCCAAAATCAAATACATTTTATTATCTGCACACCATTTCAAAAGTTCATCTGTCATTTTGAAACCTTGTTCTAACCATGTGTTTTGACCTTTAACAGGTTCTTTTTCAATTGGTAGCGTGTACAAATCATAATGCATTGGCAAACGAACGGAGTTGAATCCCCACTTTGCAAGAGCGTCAATATCTTTTTTTGTTACGCCGTTTTTCAAATAAGCTGCGTAGAATTCGTTTTTTCCCTCTTCACCTATTAATTCGGCGATTTTAGCTTTAATTTGATATTGCGGGCCAGCAAAATCGGCTGTTTTTAGCATATATCCTTCTTGCAACATCCAGCCACCAAGTCCAAGTCCTTTTAAAACCACATTGTTTCCCTGTTCATCAACTATTTTTTGCCCATCAACTTTCAAAAACCCTTGTCCAAAATAAAATTGAGATGCCAAAACGATCCCTAGAATGCTTAATTTTTTCATAGCAGAAATGTAAATTTTGATAAAGATAGAAAAATTTTCTACAAAATCTCATTTTGAGACAATGATAACGGCGTGAATTTCAAAATTTCAAAATATCATAACAAAAAAACCTGAAACAATTCTGCTTCAGGTTTCTATTTTTTGAAATTCGTTGATTTATTTCTGAATCAGATTCATGATTTTTAGGGCAATTTTTAAAGCTTCAGTTCCATCTTGAAGAGAAACCTGAGACGGCTGATCTAATTCGATGGATTCTGCAAAAGAATTAAGTTCATCCAAAATCGCATTATTCGACTGAATATTTGGATATTCAAAAAGGATTTGATTTTTCTCACCGTCCGCATTTTCAATAATCATATCGAATGGAGAAGGCTCTAGGGGAGCTTCTTTCATACGAATAACTTCTGCTTTTTTCTCCAAGAAATCTACTGAAATATACGCGTCTTGCTGAAAAAAACGGGACTTACGCATCGCTTTCATTGAGATTCTTGAAGTCGTTAAATTGGCAACACAGCCGTTCTCAAACTCGATTCTGGCATTGCAAATATCTGGAGTTTTAGAAACGACGCAAACACCACTTGCATGGATGTCTTTCACTTTTGATTTCACTATGCTCAACAAAATATCCAAATCATGGATCATTAAGTCCAAAACCACAGAAACGTCAGTTCCACGAGGGTTAAATTCTGCGAGACGATGGATTTCGATAAACATCGGATTGTTGATGTACTCTTTAGTTGCGATGAAGGCCGGATTGTAACGTTCAACATGACCAACTTGAACTTTAATGCCTTTTTCCGTACATTTTTGAAGTAAATCTTCGGCTTGCTCTAAGGTTTGAGTAACTGGCTTTTCAATGAAAAAATGAATTCCTTTGTCAATCGCTTTCAAAGCAAAATCGTAATGGTAGATTGTTGGCGTTACAATATCCAATACGTCGATTTGATCTAGTAAATCGTCAAAGTTTTCAAAATACTTGTATCCAAATTCGGCTTCCAGTTTTTTTCCATTTTCGACGTCTTTGTCGTGAAAACCAACCAAGTTGTATTTCTCAGACATTTGTAAAAGTTTCAAATGTATTTTTCCAAGATGCCCTGCACCTACCAATCCTGCGTTTAGCATATCAATTTTCTTTGTGTCAAAGATACGAAAATGGGTAAAATTTTTGGTTTGTTTTCTATTTGCCTTGTAGTCTTTTTATTTTCTACTTTTGTAAGAAGTTCGCAAAACGAATTTCTAAAAAACGGATACAATCATGCAGGATTCTTTTCTACACCGAGGAAAAAGAAAAATTTTAATCGATTATTTGAGAACCAGAATTGGGATTCAAGATGAAAATGTTCTTCAAGCGATGAACGCAGTGCCGCGTCATTTGTTTATCGAAAGTATTTTCGAAGACTATGCGTATGAAGATCGGGCATTTCCTATTGCTGCGAGACAAACAATTTCACACCCTTCAACGGTTGCTGAACAATCAGAACTTTTGCAAGTTCGAAATGGCGAAAAAGTACTAGAAATAGGAACGGGATGCGGATATCAAACGGCGGTTTTGTTAGAAATGGGTGCACAAGTTTACACCGTTGAACGACAAAAGGATTTGTATGATTTCTCGTCAAAGAAACTAAGACAGCTATTATATAGACCTAAATTTCAATTATTTGGTGATGGTTTTGCTGGGCTTCCAACGTTTGCCCCTTTTGATAAAATATTAGTGACTTGTGGAGCAGAAGTTCTCCCCACGGAATTATTACGTCAATTGAATATTGGTGGTAAAATGGTGATCCCATTAGGGCCAATTGATGAGCAAATCTTATATCGTTTTACTAAAGTGTCGGATACTGAAATTGAAAAAGAAGATTTTGGTGCCTATAAATTTGTTCCTATGTTAAATGATACAAATACTTAAAGTATGGATTTATCAAAATTAAAAGACGGTGCATTTTGTAAAGTAATAGGTGGGACACATAAAGGAAAGTCCGGAACGATTCACGATATTAAAACAAGTAAATCAGGTGAAATTACTATTACCGTAAAGCAAGAAAATGGGGTTCGTTTTAAGACGCTTGGAAGGAATGTAGAAGTTCAATAAGGTCAAAGTTTCGATATAAATATATTGATAGAAAGTGCAATAATTTTATTGCACTTTCTTATTTTATTGGAATTCAGTTCCATAATTGGTGTTTTTTTTAGAGAAAATAACTAAATAATTTTAAAAATTCTGAAATTAAAAAATATTTTTTGCCCGATTTTTTAAGATCTATTTTATGTAAATTTCTGATTTTCAGTACTCATTTTTTGCAAAATAATTTTTTTTTAATTCAATGTTAATATTTGTTAAGGTTTTGAGAAAAAATGAATAAACTTGTCTTAAATACAAAGTGATTTAATATGAGTGTAAAAAGAAAAGCGATTTCTACAGTAGGGGTAGGTTTCTTTTTGATGGGAAGTTTGTTGCATGCGCAAACTAATGATTCAAAAGATACTATTTCTTCTGAAAAGAAAATTGAAGAAGTTGTTGTTGTAGGGTACAAGCAGCAAAGAAAAGAAACTTTGACATCGTCTGTAACGACTGTTTCTGCAGAAAAATTGCAGGATGTTACCAGTTCTAATTTTCAAACCATGTTACAAGGGAAAATGCCCGGAGTTGTTGCGGCGGTTAGTGCTGGAAAACCAGGATCATCGCCAGTAATGAGAATTAGAGGAGTTTCCTCTATTGCGGCTAACCAAAACCCTTTATACGTTGTTGATGGGGTAATTATTCACAGTGACGCAGATGTACCACCGGATCAAATTGAAAACGTAACTATTCTTAAAGATGCTGCCGCTACGGCGCTTTATGGATCTCGAGGAGCTTCTGGTGTTGTCGTAATTACAACGAAGTCGGGAAGAGGAAATTCGGTAAGTTTAAGTGTAAATAATACCTTTAACTTCTACAACATGGGGAATTTCAAATTAATGAATTCTCAACAACAGAAAGAGCGTTTTCTTGAGTTTGCAGCAAATGGAACCGATATATTCTCAATGCTTAATAAGCAGTATACGACGCAATCAGGAATGACGCCAATCACAAGTCTTGATCAAATAACAAGAGATTTTGATTGGTTAGATTTAGCTACACAAGTCGGTGTTGTTAACAATTACAATTTAAGTTTAAACAAATCCTCTGATGGAAATAGAACATATTTCAATGCAGGATATTATAAAGAAGAAGGAACCGTTAAAGGGTATAAACTTGAACGTTTTAGTGCTAAATTAAATCAAGAAAGTAAAATTTACGATTGGTTAAAATTCAGCCCAAAATTAACGTTTACGTTCGATCAGGTTTATGATCAAGAATATAGTCTGTATGCCGGTATGTATAATATGCCTTGGGATTCTCCATTTTATCCAGATGGGTCTATCTATGACGTTCGTTCAAGCAATACATTGCCTTGGTTCTCAAGGGATCGTGGAAATTATTTATTGGATAGACCGAAGTCTTACGGGAAAAACAATACATTTAATGGACAGGGTAATTTAGATTTTGAAGTTCGTTTAGCGAAAAATTTGAAATTTATTTCAACCAACAGTTTAACGTATTATAACTATGATGGTTTAGGGTATTCAGATCCTTCGATGCTTTCGCAAGCAACAAACAAAGGACAGCTTTCTCAGTCTAATGCAATTCGATGGACGAAGTATACAAACCAAATGTTGAAGTACGAAAATACATGGAATGATGTTCATAAATTTAATGCTTTAGTAGCGTATGAATATCAAGACTATATGTACAAGTCTAATGGAGCAACTGTGAAAGGTTTGGTTGTAGGTTCGGAAGTTTTGTCTAACGGTGCAGAAGCATTAGGCGTGCCAAATGGTCAAAAAAATGAATATGCATTCCAATCCTATCTTTCAAACGCAGAATATTCCTATGCTGATAAATATTTATTGCAGGGGTCCGTTAGAATAGATCAATCTTCTCGATTCCCAAAACAATACAAAACAGGTCTTTTCTGGGCTGTAAGTGCAGGATGGAATATCTCCAATGAAGCCTTCTTTGAACCATTAGCAAGTACGATTAATCGTTGGAAAATTAGAGGAAGTTACGGGGTACAAGGAAATGCTCCGACGGACTATTATGTGAATTTTAATAGAAGTTCATCAAGACCGTATAATGGATTGGTAGGGCTTTTCCCAAGTGCTTTTGGAAACACTGGTTTAAAATGGGAAACAATTTATCAATTAGACCTAGGTACGGATATTTCATTCTTAAATAATCGTATTAATGTTACTTTTGACTGGTATAATAAAGAAACGAAAGACTTAATTACGAACCTTCAATTACCGATTGTAACAGGATATACATCTCAAGTCGTTAACTTCGGGACATTGCGAAATAGAGGTATTGAATTTTCGATTGATGCAGATGTTATCAAAAAGTCAGATTTTAAATGGAATATCGGATTTAATTTTGCTAAAAACAAATCAACACTTGTTGAGTTGGCGAATGAAAATTACAAGTCAGGACAGTTCAGATATACCGTTGGTGAGCAAATTTATACCTATGATTTAAGAGAGTGGGCAGGAGTAGATGCAGCGAATGGAAATCCACTTTGGACAATGTATTATATTGACAAAGACGGAAACGGATCATACAATACAGGTGATACCAGAGTCGCTTCTCTAAGTGATTATCAAACGGCGAATCCAGATGCTGTCATTGCAAAAACAACGACTACTACCTATAGTAATGCGACTTATATTAATTTTAAAGACAAATCTAGATTACCAGATTTTACAGGGGGTATTTCTACGGCATTAAGCTACAAAGGGTTTACTTTAGCAGCCCAAGCAACATTCTCAAAAGGCGGTTATTTGTATAACGCCATGAGACAAAATTTCACAGATAATGATGGTATTTATCCATTCTATAACCAGATGGTCCTTACAAAAGATTGGTCTCGTTGGAGCGTAAACAATACACCGGAACAGAATGCAAATGCGACTCACCCATCATTGGTTTACGAAGATAAGAGACAGTCTAATGGAGAATCAACAAGGTATTTAGAAGATGCAAGCTTCTTTAAAATTAGAAGTATCAGCTTGTCATATGACTTGCCAAAGCAGTTTTTACCAGCAAACAACATGATTAAGAGCTTAAGGTTATCTGTGAATTTAGAAAACATGTTTATGTTTACGAAATTCTCTGGATTTTCACCAGAAATGGGATATACAGGGAATAACTCAGGAGGTTCTAACTATTCTTATGTAAACTACCCTGCGCCTAAAGGAGCATCAATCGGGTTAAATGCAACCTTTTAATTAAAAGAACGAATTATGAAAAAGATATTATTAACAGCACTTGTACTATCCTCTTTAGTAAGTTGTAATTTAGATAGAGAGCCTTATGACGGTGCAATTACAGACCAAGTTGTGGTCACAGAAACTGGATTAGAGCAGTTTCTTAATGGAATTTATAGTAAACTATCATACGGAGCAACCGATTACGTAGGAAACAGTGCTAGTTTAAATTTATACAGAGCGGGTATTTTTGGTGCCGATGAAATCCATATGAGTTCAGCATCTTCGGATGATTTGTCTCAATTTTATAACTATCTAAGGAATGCATCTGGTGCTCGTTCAAATGCAGTTTGGAACGACGGTCTCCAAGCAGTAAACGCAACCAATGCTATTTTTGAAAATTTAAAAGAAGGAAAATCGGCAGCTTTGGATCATATGCTTGGTGAAGCTTACTATCTAAGAGCTTTTTCCAATTTTGCAATGCTTCAATTGTACTCTTTCCCGTATTCACAAGGACAAAGTAATTTGGGGATTCCTTTGAAGAAAACGAGTAGTATTGATGAAAGACCAGTGCGTTCTACTGTTGGGGAGTCTTATAACGCGGTTGTTGAAGATTTGCTAAAAGCAGAAACTTTAATGGCAGGTGATTCTAAAAATAATGTTAAAGCTACGCAAGCCTCTGCTCAAGCTTTATTATCTAGAGTTTATCTTTATATGGAGAATAATGATAAAGCCTTAGAATATGCCGACAAAGTAATCAATTCGGGAAGATATACTTTGTTATCTAAGGATGCATTACCAACTTATGCTCAAGCAACCCCGGAGAATAATGCCGAAACTATTTTTGCATTTCGTGTAGAAAATAAACCTGGACAATACGCGGCTGGAAGTATGTTGGGTTCTATGTTTGCTGTTATTGATAATGCAGGCTGGGGTGAAATGTACGCAGCAAGCACCTATTTGCAAACGGTGAAAAGGTTCCCACAAGATGTTAGAAATCAATTTATCACACCTGATTACACTTTGGATAAAGCGGGTAAGAAGACCCCTGTTGTTTATTGGACCGTGTTTAATGCGAAGGCCAATCGATATGAGTATGCTTTTTATAATGCAACTTTAGATGCTGCAGGAAAATACGTGTCTTTCGTGAAAGATGGAGCAACGTATCCGATTGTTGAGGAGCCATCAGTTTACGGTGGTGCAAATTATATGAGATATTATGCCACAATTGGAGGTGTTAAACAATATTTGTCGCAAGATTATGCGTTGAATAATAGAGGAGGATTCCCTAAGTTTTACATTAATAAGGTATCGTATCAAGAAAAAATTGGACATTTATTTTCACCAATTATTTCAAGATTAGGAGAGTTATATTTAATTCGTGCCGAAGTTGCAGCTAAGAAAAACGATGTGGCAACAGCATTAGCACAAATTAATATCATTAGAAAAAGAGCTGGCGCGCCAGAATATACTTCAGTGCCAACTGGTAAAACAATTTTGGATTTAGTTCTAGAAGAAAGATGGGTTGAACTATCTTTTGAAGGACATCGAAAATTCGACTTGTTGAGAAATAAAAAATCGATTGATCGATCTTTTGCAGGAATTTCGTTGAGTAAATTCACGATTAATCCAGGAGATCCAGAAACTATTCAGTTTGTTCCGCAGCGAGAAGTTACACTTCAACCTGAATTACAGCAGAATGACTAATAAAAAAGCCTTGCATTACAAGGCTTTTTTATTGTTTTAATTTTCAAAAATCTTGATGGGCTTTTTGTTTTCATCAATCGCTACCAATGTAAAATCGCCAGCAACCGCTTTTTCTCGAGTGTCGGCGTACATTTCTTCAATAAAAATTTCGATATTCACTTTTAAGCTGGAGTTTCCTACGTATTTTACTTTTCCAATAAGCTCAACTAGAGTATCTGCAGGAATTGGTTTTTTAAAATCAATTCGGTCGCAACTCACGGTTACAAAAGATTTTCTTGCAAATCGAGTTGCTGTCATAAAAGCAACCTCATCCATCATTTCCATAACTTTTCCACCAAACATGGTTTTGTGATGATTGGTCGTGTTTGGGAAAACTACTTTAAAAACGTGGGTTTCTGATGCTTTGATTTTGTCGTCGTAATTCATTTTTTTAATTTTTTAGCATTAAACATTCTAATTTTTAGTATTCATAGAAAGTGCATAATGCTTTCTACTTCAACTCGCGAAAGGTTTTGGGGATCCGACTTAGCTTTTGGCCTTACGGTTGCGCGACAGTTCGTGATTTGCACACGATTCACCCTAATTTTTTGAGACTGCAAAGATAAGCTTCGTTTTCAAAACTTATTTTACTTTCACCTAATTATTTTTTAAACTCATGATTTTACGACATTTTTTGGAGGTTATTTTCCCCATCCCCATGGTTTTTTGTTGAATTCAATAGGTTTTGTTAAATCAAATTTTACTGAAAATTGGCGTTCCGAACCAACCACGCGTAAATTGTAGGTAAACGATTTGTCATCAATGGTCATCCACCAAACATTGGAACAAGCGTAGTCTAAAAGCGTACATGTTTCCTGATCGGCAGGGAAAAATTGTTTGTTTGCATGTCCCGTATTGGGCGACGTACCGCCGTACATGGTGACTTTATCGGGCGTTCCATTTTCTAAACGATGATCGTGTTTTAATTGAATTACATCGTCTTTAAAAGTTAAAACCCAAGTTCTAGACTGATCATCACCTACATAAAACGGAATTTTTATTTGATTTTCTTCACAAGAGAGAACTTGCATTACCAATTTTTTTCCAGTGAATTGATCTCCAGGCTTTCCCCCTTCTGTAATCTCGCCCATGTAGGATTTTCCACAATGGGTTTCTATTTTCTTTTTGAACTCAATACTTTTTGATTCTTGTGCAAAATTGAGAATGGAGCAAAGTACAAAACCTGCTACTAAAAAAGTTTTCATAGGTATAAACTTGAATTTTGTAGATGAATTCGGAAGATACGGATATTTTTTAGAGTCAAATTCCCTCGTAAAATATTGGTTTAAGTCTTTGTTTTAAATATCTTTAAAACCAATTTTGAATTTCAAATCTCAAATTTCAAATTAAATAATGACATTTCAAGAACAAATAAAACAAGGGATTCCTACAGAGCTTCCTCAACCAAAAGTTTTCGAACCTAATATCAATCACGCTCCGAAGCGTAAAGAAATCTTAACCGACGAGGAAAAGAAATTGGCTTTACAAAATGCGTTACGTTATTTCGAACCTCAATTTCATGCGACTTTAATCCCTGAATTCAAGAAAGAATTAGAGGATTTTGGAAGAATATATATGTATCGTTTTCGTCCAGATTATGAGATGAAAGCGCGTCCGATAACCGATTATCCAGCGAAATCTCAACAAGCTGCGGCGATTATGTTGATGATTCAGAATAATTTGGATTATGCCGTGGCTCAACATCCGCACGAATTGATTACTTATGGTGGAAATGGTGCGGTTTTTTCCAATTGGGCGCAATATCTTTTGACGATGCAATATTTGTCGGAAATGACGGATGAGCAGACTTTGGTGATGTATTCTGGGCATCCGATGGGACTTTTCCCTTCTCATAAAGATGCGCCGAGAGTTGTGGTAACCAATGGAATGATGATCCCAAATTATTCAAAACCTGATGATTGGGAGAAATTCAATGCTTTGGGTGTTACGCAATACGGACAAATGACGGCGGGAAGTTATATGTACATTGGTCCACAAGGAATTGTGCACGGAACGACGATTACGGTTCTGAATGCCTTTAGAAAAATCAATAAATCGCCAAAAGGAGGACTTTTTGTAACTTCTGGATTGGGAGGAATGTCGGGTGCGCAGCCAAAAGCAGGAAATATTGCAGGTTGTGTAACGGTTTGTGCTGAGGTGAATCCTAAAATCACGAAAATTCGTCACGACCAAAAGTGGGTTAACGAAATCCATAAAAATATGGATGAATTGATTGAAAGAGTAAGAAAAGCTCAAGAAAATCAAGAAACCGTTTCTTTGGCTTACCTTGGAAATATTGTTGATGTTTGGGAGAAATTTGCTGATGCAGGTTTGAAAATCGATATCGGTTCCGACCAAACTTCTTTGCATAATCCTTGGGCAGGTGGTTATTATCCAGCTGGAATTTCTTTTGAAGAATCCAACACGATGATGGCTGAAAATCCAGAATTATTCAAAGAAAAAGTTCAGGAAACTTTGAGAAGACACGCTGCAGCAATTAATAAACATACTGCCCTTCGACATACTCAGGATGTGGGAACCTATTTCTTCGATTATGGAAATGCCTTTTTATTGGAAGCGTCTCGCGCGGGAGCGGATGTGATGTCTGCAACGCCAACTTTAGGAAGAGAATTCAAATATCCGAGCTATGTTCAAGATATTATGGGACCCATGTGTTTCGATTATGGTTTTGGACCGTTCCGTTGGGTTTGTACAAGCGGAAAACCTGAAGATTTACAAAAAACAGATGATATTGCTTGCGCGGTTTTAGAAGAGATGATTCAGAATTCTCCGATTGAAATTCAACAACAAATGAAAGACAATATCCAATGGATAAAAGGCGCTCAAGAAAATAAGTTGGTGGTTGGTTCTCAAGCTCGAATTTTATATGCCGACGCAGAAGGACGAATGAAAATTGCGGAAGCCTTTAACAAAGCCATCAAAAATGGTGAAATTGGAGCGGTAGTTTTGGGAAGAGATCATCACGATGTTTCGGGAACAGATTCTCCGTATCGTGAAACATCCAATATTTACGATGGTTCGAGATTTACAGCGGATATGGCGATTCACAACGTGATTGGCGATAGTTTCAGAGGAGCGACTTGGGTTTCTATCCACAACGGTGGTGGCGTTGGTTGGGGCGAAGTGATCAACGGTGGTTTCGGAATGTTATTGGATGGAAGCGATGATGCAGACAGACGATTGAAATCCATGCTTTTCTGGGACGTTAATAACGGGATTTCCAGAAGAAGTTGGGCAAGAAATGAAGGTGCTATTTTCGCGATCAAACGCTCGATGGAAGCGGAACCCAACTTAAAAGTAACGCTGCCGAATTTGGTGGATGAGAGTTTATTGTAAAGGATTAATTTTACGAAATATATAAAGAGGCTTTTTGTCTCTTTTTTTGTTTATTTTAAGATTTTCTTTTTGGCTTTTTTTTCATAATTCATGGTGATTTTGAGGGTGTTAGATAGATTTATTAAAAATCAAACTTTGAATAGGTGTTCTTCCTGAATTTAAAATTTAACATAGATAGTTTAAATTTTTTAGCGTTTTTTTCGTACTTTTAGTCAAAACTAATTGCCGTGAAATGTTCATTGTTAATTTATGACTATGCTCAATTTTATATTGAGACTTTGAAAATTAGTCTAAAAGAACAAAAACTTTTCGATGAGATAGTGTATTCTAATAACGTTGAAGAGTTTTTAAGATTGATCTCCACCCAGAATTTTGATTTTATTATTACAAGTGATCGGGTATTGTCTTGTAAAGACTTGTGCGAATTAATTAATGAGGAGCAACCGAAAATTAGAGATTCAAAATTTATTTTCTTAGGAGACGCCGATGAAATTCGGCACATCCGAAAATTGTTTGAACATGGTGTGATTGGCTACTTTGAGTCTGATGTTGAATTACGAGAATTAATTTCTGGATTACAATCCATCGTATGCGGAAACGTCTACATTTGTAATAGTGCAAAAGAGCGTATGCTCAATTACATTAGCTTCCAGGATAATTGTTTGAAAAACACTTCTGAACCGTTAACGAAACGGGAATTGGAAGTTATGAAACTTATTTGCGATGGCTTTAGCAGCAAATGTATTTCAGAAAAACTTTTTATAAGTTTGAATACGGTAGAAACGCATCGAAAGAAAATTTTACTCAAACTGAATGTAAAAAATTCAGTGGGTATTTTTAAATACGCTGTAGAAAACAAAATGCTGGAGTAATCCAGCATTTTATTTTTTTCAATTTTTATTCCCAATCCGCCATTTCTGCATTCGAGAATAGAACGGTTCTGTTGGTACTTGAATTGTTGTTTGAAAAATTTAAGGTGACTTTAACTATATTCGAAGGTGATATTTGGTCATTGGATGTATTAGTGAAGATAATATCCGCATCATTTGGAGCAAATCTTGGATCGAGATCGTTTGTTCCCGCTGGTTTTTGACTCAAAGCTGAAATATCTTGAATAACATTCGTGGTTAGATTGATCAAGAAAATTCGTGAATCCAATTGTCGATACGAAGAATCTTCATAGCCTGAAAAATCACGAGTATATAACAAAGAGTTTCCATCGATGGAGAAATTTAAACCTCCAGCTCCGCCTGTAACTCCAGAAAGTATTGTTTTCATAACACTTCCAACCATATCAATAATTTGAATTTTTACTCCGTAGCCTAGTACATTATTGGTTTTGATTGCGATTTTACTAGAATCATAACTCCATTCGCATTCGCTGATGAAACTTCCATCAGGCGTTTGATAGACTAAGGTTAAACCACTTCCGTCTTTATTAATTTTATATAATTTGTCAAAACTCGGATAGATAAATTGGCTTCCAGAAGGGTTCCAAGAATAATCCAATTCCTTCATGTTGAACCCCGTTACGGGATAGGTTGTTACCTGTTTTACATTGGAGCCATCACGATTTGCCGTAAAGATTTGATTATTTCCATCAACGGTTCGTAGAAACGCAATTAGATTTGCGTTGTTATTCAGTCTCGGTCTGAAAGAATTAACGGATGGATCTGTAAATTGAAAACTTTGACCTTGATCGTTGCTTGAAATTATGTAATAGTTTCCATTCATTTTTCGTGCAAAATGAAAACGATTATTTGGATTTGCTGATACTTTAAAACTAAAGACAGGACTCAAAACCTCTTTGTTAATTCCATCGCTTACACCAACTTGCCAAAAATAGCTTGCTCCAAATACTAAATTAGTAAGGTTATAATTTTTTTCCTTGATGTCTTTAACCTCCAAAACATTGGTGTTGATACTGGTTTTCACTAAAAGACGATACGTTAAGCTATCTTTTTTATCAGGATCAATCGCATTCCAAGTTAAGGTAACCGATGTTGGTTGATTCACCGAAGCATCAGTTGGCGAAAGTAAAGTTGGTGTTGAAGGTGGCGAGTTTAAAGAATTATCATCCGACAATTCAAAAAGAACACTAACAACTTGGTCACTTTTTTTGATGTTGATACCTTCGAACGTTGCAACGTAACCTGTTAATTCAGCTTTTACAGAATAATCTCCGATAGGAATATTTTCTATAATAAAGGTTCCGTCGGCGCCAGAAATTACGGTTTCTGTAGATGGAGAAGTTGTGATTTTCACATTAGGAATAGGCTCATTGGTTCCTTTTTTTATCACTTTGCCTTTTACACTACCTTTTTGGGTAAGTGCAACGGTGTCTTCGCTACACGAATGTGAAACAAATAGAAGTAGCAGACTTATATAGAGAAATAGTGTTTTCATGGTAATTTCTTTTTAGTTTGTGTTTTTCCTAAAAACCAATTGATTCCTGCTCCAATGTGGAAGGCTTGATCTTTTCGTTTTCCATTTTTGAAATCGTCCCAATCGTCTGTGAATCCGTAATCGAATTGAGCATTAGTACGAATTGCGAGTTTTTGCGTGATCATATATTCTAAGCCACCGCCAAATTGGGTTCTGAATTTTGTATTATTAGCGTTAGAAAACATACTTCCAATTCCTGCGTAGAGGTAAGGTGAAAATTTGTACTGTGGAAGCAAAGTGGTTTCCAGATTGAGC
Source organism: Kaistella sp. CFF1-2 (assembly GCF_059509915.1). Classification (NCBI taxonomy): domain Bacteria; kingdom Pseudomonadati; phylum Bacteroidota; class Flavobacteriia; order Flavobacteriales; family Weeksellaceae; genus Kaistella; species Kaistella sp. CFF1-2. The sequence goes on along the minus strand of NZ_JCAKLF010000001.1, from coordinate 858,095 downwards.
TCTGTAGTCACAAAATTTCGTTTTAAGATTCCTACATTTTCAAACGTTGCAAAATTGGTATTGAATTCCAAATTGAAATATTCGTTGACATAATATTTCAAACCAATTTTTCCTCCGATATGGGATTTGCTATCCACATAATCGCCTTTGATTTCATCGGAATTTCCTAAGGCTAATAATGACATTCCTGTTCTATAAAATCTTGGTGTTTTATTACCAACTTCTCGCGCGTAGTTGCTTACAATTTCTTCGTCCTGCCCTTGGATAAGTTTCTCTACTTTATTGCTATAATTGGCATCTGCATCCCAAATTCCTTCTTTAATTCCTTCTAAAATTAAAGAGTGAACGGCTTTCTCAATTGCTTGTGTTACAGCAAGGGAAACGGGTTCATTTTGGGTAACGCCTAATTCTGCTTCAAGAATTTTATCCGCATCAACATACCGAAATAATCCACCACTAGCCGTAGTAGATAAAATGTTTTTTGAGGTATAAACCGTTTTAAGAATTTCACCACTCATACTGGAAACCAATCGTAAATAAACCGTCACTCGATCTTGACGGTATTGCGTATTTGCGCCAATACCGAAATAACGGGCGCCGGCACCTCCAGTAACGACATTGGTGTCGTAAGAGATAATTCCTCCCTCTAGTAAAATTCCTGCGTACAGAAGTGGTGGCAATTGGTCGTCAATAGCCGTTTTGCCGTCTTCTTGTACTTTATATTCTTTTCGTGTGGTTCTAATGATTTGTCTTTCATTAAGGATATCACCAATGTTTTCCCGTTCTATTGGGCGAAACCATTTCGTATCCTCTAAAGCTTTTAATAAAATGCTGGTGGTTCCTTGCGGAATGGCGGTACTCCATCCGCTTCCATTTTCTTGCATTTTGTATTGACCAGTTTGGTCCTTGAATTTGTAAACTCCAATGACGATTTTTTCTCGTGGTGGAGGGAGATTGAGTAGTTTTTTGGTAATCGGAGTGATTTCTCCGACCGTAGATTTTTCGCTTTCTGAAGGAAAATTAAATAATCCCGCGCAGCTGCTAACCGTTGAAAGGCTGATGATTACCAAAATCGTTCTAAAAATAGGAGACCTTTTCATGGCGTTAGTTATTTAGGTATTATTATTTCCGATTGTTCACCTGTACTTGTGTCCAAGATATTGATGATTAATCCTTTGTCACTTTCGGTGACTTTCAAATAAAGTGAACCAAACATGTATGTTCCAGGTTTGATTCCGTCTTCAAATTGATTTCCGAATAATTTTTGCGATAGTTGACTAAGCAACTGTCGGTTCATGCTTTCTGTAAAACTTCCTAAAGAATTGAGGTTAGAAAGTGAAGAAGATCCTGTACTTGTTTTGAACTGGCTTTGGGCTACTGCCGAGCTCATCAACCATTGGTAATTGAATGTGTCACCTCCAAATGCTGGGTTGATTGGTTTGTAGCTAAACTGTTGTCCAAAAGCACAAAAACATAGCATGCATGCTAAGATGGATAGTAGTTTTTTCATGGTTTATGTTTTTAATAAATAAATCCTGTATCTGCGGTGTTTTTCTGTTCCTGATAACTAAAGATGCTTTGTAGTGTTGCGCGAAGAGATTCTTCTAAATAATCGTCTTCGGGTTTAGATAAAAAGGAATAGATAGGCGTGTCGTCTGCAAGAATTTGGATGATGGTATTGGTTCCTCGAAAGGGTAGCTCAGCAACTTTTAAGATAAAATCAACTTGAATTTCGTTGAGCATCATTTTGTTTTGCAATCTGCTGTAAAAGTCGGATCCTACTCGAGTTTTGGTTTCATCAATTGTAATTCCGCGTAGTTTTATGTCTTCTTCTTGAAATTTTTTTTTTCAAGATTTGCCATCTTGTTATTGTAAATCAAACTGTCTTGGCTTACGGTATAGTTTTTTTCATCACGGATGAAAAGAAAGACTTTTAAAGCGTCTTTTTTATCAATGTTGAGGCTTATTTCAGAAAGTTTTTTGGTTTCATTGGGTTGCAATGTGAACTTTCCAGATTGCTGATTGGAAGACAAATTACCCGTTCCGCTTTCCTTCACCGCCAAGAGCTGATATGTTAATGATTGAAATACTTTGGAAGAGTTGTTTGCGACGGCTTCGAGTATGAACAAACCTTCAACTTCTTTTTTCTCAATCTTTGCTGTTACGCTGGGCGTAGTTTGCGCGGGGGTTAGTGAAAACATCATCAAAGTATTTAGTACAATTGCTAATTTGGTTCGTAGTTTCATGTTTTTTCGATTAATAGTTTCGCATGAAAATCATCTTATTATCACCTTTAATATTCAGTTGTATTTTGTCTGAAATACTATTGGATCCGGTAACATCTACATGATTATTAAACCCATTAACATTAACCTTAGTTTCTACATTTTTGGTTGCATCCGGATTAATAAAGAATGTTGTGTTATAATTTCCCAATTGGGTAAACTCTAAATTGCTTCTCTGACTGCGGTTAAAAACTTCTATTTTATTTTGATTCCCCACTTGAAGGATTTCGGTTGCGTGAGTCGCATTTTCCTTAGTTGTTTGGGTAGGTGTTGTCAATAATTGCAGAATATTTTTACTGTTGATTTCAGAAAAGGAAACTTGTTGCGCTTCAATACTGATAAAAGTGAATAAAAGCATAATAAATAAAGTTTTCATAATCTGTATTTAAGGTTAAAAGGAGAAGCCCGAAGGCTTCTCCAAGGTCTCATTTAGTAGATAAATGATTTTGGTATGATGTTGTTTTAGCAACCAGGTTGTCCTTTAGGGCATTTAGGAGTTGGCATTGGAGGTGCACAACAATCAGTACTAGCAGTACCAGGTTGTTGTACTACGATAATACTATTGTCGCAACCAATTTGTGTGTCTTTAGAATAATGTCCATCTCCAAATTGAGATTGTGAGATTGAGTTTCTATCTCCGTCTTGAATTGCATAAGCTCTGTTGTGATCACCCCATTGAAGTTGAGCAACTGTGTTGTCATAACCTTCTTGTTTTGAATCTGCGTAGTTGAAATCACCAATTTGTAATTGTCCCGTTTTGTTTCCCGCTCCATTTTGCCATGCTACTGCTTCATTCTTTTTCCCAATTTGTGCTTGCCCAACTAAATTTTTATCTCCGTATTGAGTAGATTTAGCGTCGTTTCCTTTTCCATCTTGGAATTGAACAGCTTCATTGGCTGTACCACATTGCATTGCGTAAACAGCATTTTTACTACCATACTGATATTGTTGTACAGAATTGTCTTTACCATATTGTTTTGTTTCGGCTGTGTTTTCTTTTCCATCTTGAAAAGTGAAGTTTGAGTTTTTATTCCCTTTTTGTAAAACATCTACTTCGTTATCGTTACCGTAAGTTTTAATGGTGTTTTCATTTCTCTTATTCCATTGTTCAACTGTAGCTTTGTTACGATCTCCGTCTTGAAGCGTGTTGTTGTCGTTCATAAATCCTGTCTGAGTAATTTTTGCCTCATTAGAATTTCCCACTTGCTTTGTAACATCGTGATTTTGCTGTGCATAAGAAAATGTTACTGCCATAAGTGCGATTGCACTTGCTAATACTTTTTTCATGATAATAAGTTTTTTTTGGTTAGTATGTGGTACAAATGTCTGTATCCTCCAAAACCAAAACATCACCATAAATTGTGAATTGTAAAATATCACCATTTCTAACTACCACATGGGGGAATTTCCCCTTTTTTCTGCGTAAAACACGGTTGCAATTTCCTATTCTTTATAAAAAAGCCATTTTATCGTAGTTTTGACTACTTTTCATTTTTTCTTACTGAAAATAATATAAAAGAAAATGAATTTTAAAAAACAAGCATTCAGGGTTTTAGAAGTAATTTTGTCGCCAGAAAAACACAACAAAATGAATAATCAAACTACTTTTTCTGCAGGGAAGTATTGGTATTTACCATTAATTTCGGGGGTTCTTTTTATTCTTCTCAGTTTCTGGGTATTCAAAACACCGGTTGAATCCTATCTCGCCTTATCCATATTTTTTGCAAGTCTATTTATGATCGGTGGTTTACTAGAAGTTTTTCGGGCATTAAATAATTCTGGATCCAAAGGATGGGGGTGGAGTTTAACATTCGGTATTGTGGATGTCATATTTGGCGTATTGCTACTTTCCAATCCTTCCTTAAGCGCATCGGCATTAATACTATATGTTGGTTTTATCTTAATGTTTCGGTCGATTTCAAGTATTGGTTTTGCTACCGATTTGAAAGATATGGGCGTAAAATCGTGGGTTGGACCGTTGATTTTTGGAATCTTAGGATTGATATTGGCCGCAATAATGATTTTTAATCCCGCATTTGGAGGCTTTACCATTATTTTTTACACCGCCATGTCCTTATTTTTTATTGGACTATTTCAAATTTTATTAGCATTTAGTCTCAAAAAATTAAATGCTTTATCAAAATAAATTCCAGCAAGTCTTTCTAAAGAAAGGCTTGTTTTTGTTTAATAATTTTTTTTAAAATGTTTTAAAGTAATTCAGAATTTGGTTCGTCTAAAGGAATGGAAAGAGAAAATAAACTTGGAAACTTTTTTTGTTTTTTAGTTTTCTTTGCGTATTTTTGCAGCCGATTATGATGGAAAACAACAATTTTTTAGAAAAAGCAACGGCTTTGTTTCTCAAATATGGTCCCAAAACAGTGACTATGGATGATGTGGCAAAAGAGTTTGGGATGTCTAAAAAGACATTGTATCAGCTCTATGCAAATAAAGACGAGTTGTTGAAAGCCGTTTTGTTCGACATTGTACGCAATGTAATTAATGATGTAAAACGTAGAATGAAGGAAGTGGATCATCCACTACAATTGTTTCTTCGTACGGAAGCTAGTTTTGCTGAGTTTATGGTAGAGGATCGAGATATTTTCATGTTGCAAATGTCGCGCTATTACCCAGAAATTTTTAGAGAACATTCGCTATCTGTTTTTGAGGAAATCAATGCTTTCTTAACAGAAATAATTATTGAGGGAAGAAAAAAAGGAATGATTCGCGAAGATTTTGATATCAGAACGTACTCTAAATTCGTGATGATTTTAAATCAATCTGCTATTGAATCTCCATTTTTCGAAAATGCGTTCGAACAACGAGCAACGATACGTTCAGGTATTGATGGATTTTATCTCAATGCCATCCTAACGGAAAAAGGAAAATTAAAATTGAAAGAACTGAAAGAAAATGATAAAGAAGATTAATCTAGCGATCTGTGCACTAGCATTTGCGGGAGCAATGCAGGCGCAGAATGTGCAAAATCTTAGTCTGAAGGAAGCCATAGATTATGCTTTGCTTAACAAAGCTGCAGCGCAAAAGGCCTCTTTGGATCTTAAAAAAGGAGATGCACAAATTATGCAGGCAAAAGCAGGTGCTTTGCCTAAAGTGGATATCGTAAACAACACGACGTACAACCCAATTATTCAGCAAATGATGTTTGCTATGCAAGGTCAAGCGCCTATGATTGTTGAAATGGGTCAAAAATGGCAATCAACGCATTTGTTGCAAGTAAACCAAACGCTTTTTAACCAAGCGGTTTTTACCGGTTTAAAGGCGGCTAAATCCACGAAGGAATTTTACGAATTAAATAAAAACCTTACCGATGAGCAAATCATCGATAAAGTGGCGAATACGTACTATCAAGTTTACAAAGCAGATCAAATGTTGGAGAATTTGGATAGTAATCTTCAAATTTCAGAGCAAACAATTAAGATTATTAAAGGTTTGTACGATGCGGGTTTAGCAAAGAAAATTGATTACGATCGAAGTGTTGTTGGTATTAACAATATTAGAGCGAACAAGCAGCAATTGATTAATCAAAAAGAGATCAGTGAAAACACATTGAAATTTATTATCGGGATGCCAATGAATCAAGAAATTGAGCTTCCTGAAAATAGTTTTGATGCTTCAGTTTTACCTAACGATACCGAAGGAAGTCATACATCTGAAAGAACAGAATTGAAAGTTTTAAACAAACAAATCGAACTTTTAGAATGGCAGAAAAAAGCGACGATTGCGGAGTATTATCCAACGGCATCGCTTAGTGGAAGCTACGGCTGGTACGGTTTGGGTAAAAAAATGCCTTGGTTCAATTCAGGATTCGAAAATGGGGTGAATTGGAGTGATGCTTTATCTATCGGTTTGAATGTGAATATTCCGATTTTCAAAGGTTTCGCAACAAAAGCAAAAGAAGAATTGAATCAAATCGAAATTGAAAAAGCACAAATGGACTTGCAAGAAACCCAATTATCATTGGATATGGCGTATGAAAACGCACTTTCATCACTTAAAAACAGCCAGATTGCAATTGAAAATCAAGAAACCAACCTAAAATTGGCGGAAGATGTTCTTTCGAATACACGAAGCAATTACCAATATGGTTTGGCTACATTAAACGACTTGCTAGATGCCGAGAGAGATTTGGCTGATGCTAAAAATAATTTAACATCATCCAAATTAGACTACAAACTAGCTGAAATAGAATATTTAAAATCACAAGGAAAACTCAAAACTTTAAACGGAAATACGCTGTAAAATGAAAAGAATAATTACAACAATAATCATCTTAGTTGCCGTAGCCGCGGGAATTTATTTTATCCTAACGGGCAACAAAAAGAAGAATCAAGAGAAGGTAGAGCAAGTTGCTGCGAAAAATCCGGATGTGGTCGTTCGTGTTGCTCAAGTTTCGCATCAAGAAATTAACGACGGATTTAGTGTTAATGGTTCTTTTCTAGCGAATAGAACAGCGAATATTGCGTCTGAAGTTTCTGGTCAAATTTCGGCTCTTTACGTAAAAGAAGGAAGTCATGTTGGTGCAGGACAAGTTATCGCTCGGCTAAAAGGGGATAAACTGAATGTAAATGTAACCAATGCACAAGCAAATTTAGATAATGCACAAGCAGCACTTAGCCGTTACGAAATGGCTTATAAAACAGGTGGTGTTACTGCTTTACAATTAGATCAAGCGAGATTGCAAGTGAAAAACGCAAGAGCGCAAGTTCAAAGCGCAAACTTGAATTCGGGTGATACAACGATCCGTGCAAAAGTGGGTGGAATCGTAAATCAGAAATTTCTAGAAGTTGGATCAATCGTAAGTCCAGGAACGGCGATTGTTGAAATCGTTGATATTTCTCAAGTAAAATTGAAAGTAGATGTGGATGAAGCGATGGTTGCGAAACTAGCTTTAGGACAAATTGTAAAAGTACAACCAAGTGTAGAAGAAGGTTCTGTTGATGGTAGAATTACCTTCATCGCACCAGCTTCAACAGGAGCTTTGAAATTTCCAGTGGAAATAACAGTTCCAAATGGTTTAAACAAACTAAAAGCGGGAATGTATGGTACGGCAATCTTTAATGAAGGAACGGCTGCTAAGCCTTTAGTAATCCCGAGAGACGCTTTTGTAGGAAGTGTAAGCCAAAACGAAGTTTTTGTTGTTAGAGACAAAAAAGCGTACATGGTAAAAGTGCAAAGTGGGATGAATTACGGTGATAAAGTAGAAATCATCAGCGGATTAAAAGAAGGTGATATGGTAGTAACCAGTGGACAGATCAACTTGATCGATGGTACACCTGTATCCGTTTTGAAATAATTAAGCAGAAGAATTTATTATGAAGTTAGCAGAAGTATCCATAAAGAGACCCAGTTTGGTCATCGTCATGTTGGCGTTGCTCATTATCGGGGGGATCTTTAGTTATAAGCAGCTCAGCTACGAGCTTATTCCAAAATTTGAAGTCAAAGTATTGACTATTTCTACGATTTATCCTGGGGCTGCGCCTTCGGAAGTAGAAAATACCGTATCGAAAAAAGTAGAGGACGCCGTGTCTTCACTTGAAAATATTAAGAAAATTCAGTCCAAATCCTACGAAAGTTTATCGGTGGTTATTATCACCTTTAACAACGATGCCGATGTGGATTATGCCTTGAATGATGCTCAGAGAAAGATTAACGCAATTCGTTCCGAGTTGCCGGATGACGCCGAAGAACCTTCATTGACGAAGTTTTCGCTTTCCGATCTTCCTGTAGCAACGATGGGTATTACCGCGAATTTAACAGAAGCCGAATTGTATGATTTAGTAGATCAAAAAATTCAGCCAAGTTTCTCAAGAATTCCTGGGGTTGCCCAAGTAAACATCGTGGGTGGACAAGAGCGTGAGATTAAAATCAGTCTTGATCCGTATAAAGTGGAAGCGTATGGATTATCAATTCCAGAGGTTCAGCAAACGATTGCGATGTCGAATATGGATTTCCCAACGGGAGATTTGAAAACGCGTGATAACAAAATCTTAATTCGTCTTTCTGGAAACTTAAAATCGGTAGAGCAATTACGTAGCTTAACGATTTCTTCAAAAGACGGTAGAAACGTGTTGTTATCAGACATTGCGGATGTTCAAGATACGCAAAAGAAAGTGGAAAAAATCGCTCGTATCGATCAAAAAAGTACATTGCTATTGCAAGTTCAAAAGCAATCGGATGCCAATGCGGTTGAGGTGAGTGAGTTGGTTCAAAAGAAAATTCTAGACGTAGAAGCAGAATATAAAAATCAAGGTGTAAAACTGGATTTAGCAGATGATACGTCGGTATTTACCTTAGAAGCGGCGAGTTCTGTAATCAAGGATTTATTTATCGCGGTAGGATTGGTAGCATTCGTGATGCTATTCTTCTTACACTCATTCCGAAACGCATTAATCGTAATGGTTGCCATTCCAACGTCGTTGGTAGCAACGTTTATCGGAATTATGATCTTCGGATATTCCTTAAACTTGATGAGTTTATTGGCGCTTTCACTCGTTGTAGGTATCCTCGTGGATGATGCAATTGTTGTTATTGAAAACATCCACAGGCATCTCGAAATGGGTAAAAACAAAGTTAGAGCGGCGTATGATGGTGCAAAAGAAATCGGATTTACGGTAGTTGCAATTACTATGGTAATTGTCGTGGTATTCCTTCCGATTGCGATGAGTACAGGTTTGGTATCCGATATTATCACCCAGTTCTGTGTGGTAGTAATTATATCAACATTATTGTCATTATTGGTTTCATTTACCGTGGTTCCTTGGTTGTTCTCACGTTACGGAAAACTAGAGCATATTAGCGAGCATTCCTTCTTTGGGAAAATTATTTATGGTTTTGAAAATCAATTAGATAAATTCACAAACTGGATCAGTGGCTTGTTAAAGTGGTGTCTGAATCACAAACGTTGGACAATCCTAGTTGCTGTTGCCTTATTTGCGTCTTCTATCATGTTGATGGTCTTCGGATTCATCGGTTCCGATTTCTTCCCAGCGTCTAACAGAGGGAAATTCTTAATGCAATTTGAATTACCGAAAGATGCTTCAATCGAGCAAACCAACTTTGCAACGTTGAAAGCCGAGAAATTCATGAGCAAAGATCCTCAGGTGAAAAGTATGATTACAACCGTTGGTCAATCCAGTGGTGGGATGGGAGCGTCTCAAGCGACTTCAAACAAATCAGAAATCACCGTTGAGATGATTGATGAAAAGGAAAGAACAGACGATCCTAAAGTATTTGCAGCCAAACTCAAACGAAGTCTTGAAAAAGAATTGGTTGGTGTGAAAGTTACGTCAATTCCGATGGGGATGATGGGAGCAGAAATGGCACCATTACAGATGACGATTACGGCAAATACACTAGATGATGCGATGAAATTTGCACTCGATGCAGAAAAGCAACTACGTACAATTGATGGCGCTGCTGAGGTTGATTTAAGTGTGGAAGATGGTAACCCAGAAATTGCAATCGATGTAGATCGTGATAAGATGACGTCTTTAGGTCTTAACGTTGCAACGGTTGGTCAAACCTTGAGAACCGCATTTAGTGGAAACACGGATTCTAAATTCAGAACAGGAAATACCGAATACGATATCAATATTATTTTAGATGATGTTTTCCGTACTGATATTGACGAAATTAGAAATATGAGCTTCGTAAATCCGCAAGGAATGCGAGTAAATCTTTCTCAGTTTGCTGATGTTCATTATGCTTCTGGACCGTCATTACTAGAAAGATATGACCGTTCACCATCGGTAACCGTACAATCTCAGGTTGTTGGTAGAACGACGGGTGAAGTGGCTCAAGAGTGGCAAACAAAAGTGGAAGCGCTTAAAAAACCAACGGGTGTAAACTGGCTTTGGGGCGGTAACATGGAAAACCAAAGTGAAGGTTTTGGTACGTTAGGAGTAGCTTTATTAGCGGCGTTAATGTTGGTGTATATGATTATGGTAATCTTGTATGATGACTTTATTCGTCCGTTTATCGTGATGTTCTCAATTCCGCTTTCCTTTATTGGAGCACTTTGGGGATTAGCTTTAACAAATCAATCGTTAAACATTTTCACCATTCTCGGGATCATTATGTTGATTGGTCTTGTTGCGAAAAACGCGATTCTATTGGTAGACTTTGCAAACCATAGAAAAGATGCAGGTGAAACAACGTTCAATGCGCTTGTACAAGCAAACCACGCGCGTCTTCGTCCGATTTTGATGACCACGATTGCGATGGTATTTGGTATGTTGCCAATTGCGATGGCTAGTGGTGAAGCTGCTTCAATGAACAACGGTCTTGCTATTGTAATTATCGGTGGTCTAATGTCGTCATTATTCTTGACTTTAGTAATTGTACCGGTAGTTTACATGATCTTGGTAGGTTGGGAAGAGCGTTTCCTAGGTCACAAAAACGAAGATTATGATGCGCTAATCGTTGAAGATTACGATCCTATCGAAGAAGGGCACGCACATTAAATAAAAAAGTCGGAAATCGATCTTTAGGTCGATTTCCGATTCTAAAATAAAATTTGTACAAAAATGAATATTCAAAATAATGCAGCCGGAAGATGCAGCCATTTTAGAGGAACACGCCATGAGCAAGGGTTTTGTTATTTGTTAGAAATTCGTGTTGAAACCAAATTAGATGCGTATTGGCTTATTGAAGATATTGAAGAAACGCTTCCTGATGTGAACTGTGAGTTTGTTGACGAAACGTTTCAAAACCTTCGATTGAGTTCAAAACTTCCTTTACAAATGAGTGAGTTGAAATCTATTTTTAGACATTATATAATGGAATATCAAATTTTAGATTCTCGTGAACCTGAAAATTGGCATTTCGAAAGTCACAATTCTTTACTAGAATTGCATTAATCTAAATGTAGATTCCAATAAAAAAGTCCCTTAATTGGGACTTTTTTTATTTGGTATAGCTTTGGAAAGCTTCTTCTAAACTTGAAAATTTATTTTTAAACTCATCAATCGGCGAATCTTGAACGATTTTCCCTTGATGAATTAATATAACTCGGGAGCAAAGCGCTTCCACTTCTTGCATAATGTGTGTGGAAAGAATCACGGTTTTCTCTTTTCCAATTTCTCGAATAACATTTCGAATATCGATAATTTGATTCGGATCCAAACCGTTTGTAGGTTCATCGAGAATCAGCAAATCGGGTTCGTGTAAAATGGCTTGTGCAAGGCCAACACGTTGTTTATATCCTTTAGAAAGTTGACCGATTTTTTTAGAAATTTCGGGCGTTAAACCAACCAATTCAATCACTTCTTCTACACGATCGTTTTTTATTTGATGCAAATCTGCAACAAAACGAAGATATTCGTGAATGTACATATCGTGATAAAGCGGATTATTTTCGGGAAGGAAACCCATCTTTTTCTTCGCTTCAATAGGGTTTGCTTGGATATTTTGCTCGTTGAAAACGATTTCACCTTCATCAATCTGCAAAGCCCCAACGATGGACTTCATTAACGTTGATTTTCCGGCACCATTTGGGCCAAGAAGACCAATAATCTCGTTGCGGTTAATATGGATGGATACGTGATCTAAAGCGGTTTGTTCGCCAAATTTTTTCGTAAGCTGCGTAATTTCTAAAGACATGCTTGATGTTTTTACAAAAGTAAAATAAAAAAGAGAAATTCTACTAGAATTTCTCTTTGTGAGCGCGGGAGGAGTCGAACCCCCAACCTTTAGAGCCGTAATCTAACGCTCTATCCAATTGAGCTACGCACCCGTTTTTCGGTTTGCAAATATAGCATAATTTTGTTTTCTTTGAAAGATGAAAGCAAAAATCTTTTATTTTTTTCTCATTTTAACACTTCTTTCGTGTAAAAAAGAAGTTCAAATTACCCAAAATGAGTGGGTGGAAATTTCTCAACGTGTTCACTATCTGGAAGGTAAGGACGATATTCAGATAAAGTCAGGAAAATTCACATATTCCATAAAAAAATCAAAATTGCCGTTTAAAAAAGTCGTTTTACTTAATTCAAGTTTAACGGGCTACTTTATTGAGCTGGATATGATCTCGGCTTTGGCGGGAGTTTCCAGTCCAGAATATGTTTTTTCGGATAGTATTCGCGCAAAAATTGAAGATAAAACAATCGCGAATATCGGAAACGAGCAGAAATACAATATCGAGAAGATTATTGCTTTAAAACCAGACGCTATTTTTACCAATTATGTCGAAAGTTTTGAGAATACCTACGAAGTTCTACGAAAATCAGGAATCGAACTTATTTTTATTGATGATTATTTGGAGCAAGAACCTTTAGGAAAAAGCCGAATTTTAGAGCTTTTTGGCGTGCTTTTAGGAAATAAGGATGCTGCGATAAAGCGTTACGAACAAATTGAAAAGAATTATAAAGATTGGATGCATGTGGCGGCAGAGCAAAACACCAAACCAATGGTTCTTACGAATGAAATGTATGGAAATCAATGGTTTTTACCAGGCGGAAAATCCTATGTGGCGCAACTAATTAAAGATGCCAATGCCAATTATATTTTACAAGATAATGCCCAAGAAATAAGCATTCCACTAAGTTTTGAAGAGGTTTATGTAAAGGCAAAAGATGCGCAATTTTGGGTGAATCTAGGATATCACGATACCAAAATGTCCATGTTAGCCATCAACCCGAATTACGCGAAAATGGAAGTCTTCAACAAAGGGAAACTCTTTACGGTAGAAGGTTCTGTAAAAGGAAAAGCGAACGATTATTTTGAAAGTGGCGTGGTTCGTTCCGATTTGGTTTTACGAGATTACATCAAAATATTTTATCCCAATCTTTTCCCAGATCAACAATTGAAATACTTGAAAGAGCTCAACTAATCTATGTAAATAGTATCTTTGCGGAGTTATTTTGAAAATTTTGATTCTTGAAATCAACGTTGAAAAAAGGATTTTTTGCTTATGTGGAAATTTATTAAAAGACTGATTTATATCGTTATTTTAGCAAATATTTTATTTATTTTTTGGGGGAAATTTTTCAATCCACCCATTACTTTGACGCAATTAGGAGGACTTTTCGAATACGGAAAGCTGAAAAGAGATTATGTTTCCAACGAAGATATTGGTTCTAATGTCAAGAAAGCAGTTATTGCTTCCGAGGATCAAAAGTTCTTTACTCATAACGGTTTTGATTATGCGGCGATTGAAAAAGCGATAGACCACAATCAAAAAGGAAAAAAAATTAGAGGAGGAAGTACAATTTCGCAGCAAACGGCGAAGAATATTTTTCTTTGGCAAGGTAGAAGCTGGTTTAGAAAAGGTTTAGAAACCGTTTATACCTTTATCATTGAGTTGGTTTGGGGGAAAGACGTTATACTAGAACGCTATTTGAATTCCATTGAAATGGGACAAGGCGTTTTTGGTGTTGAAGCGGCATCCAAATATTATTTTGGGAAATCGTCGAAAGATCTTACTAAGAGCGAAGCCGCTTGGATAGCGGCCGTTTTGCCGAATCCGAAAAAGTATGATCCTAAAAATCCATCGGCATATTTATCGAAAAAACATAATTGGATTATGCGACAAATGAACAATGTCGTTTTGAAATAGTATATTTGTCCATTGTTTATGGCTTTACTTCAGTTTAAAAAAGATAATTTCCAAGAAGTTCTCAAGAAGTATTTTACGCTTCGAAACGAGACCAGTACCTTGGAACCCATTATGGAAATTCTCCGTAGCTTCAGACGTGAGAATTTTACGAATATCTTAGGTTTTCTAAGCCTGAACCCTGAACTTGCCTCTAATTTTGGCTATTATATTCAGAATGTTTTCAAAGGAAAACCATTCAATCTTTCGCTTACCGAAGCCAATATTTTATCCGAAAACGCTTTTTTTCCAGAACTTAAAAAACGTGTCCTTGAAACTATTTTGCCGTCTGTTGAAGATGAAAAAACGGTTTGGTATGTTATTGATAACGTAACGGTTCGTCCAAAGGCGGATTTAAATTATTTTAAAAATATTGATCCCGAAGAGTTGAGTCTATTTTTCAAGCTTTTAGGGATTGATTCGTTTATTTTGAATCCTGGGGTAAAACGGGATTTGTTATTTTCTCTCAATATTTTGGCTTGGCGCGTTATCGGAAATGCGATGGACGTTCAAGTTTTACGAATGGTTCCGGAATATCGAAATTTTGATAATCCATTTGTAGCGCTTCAAGATGAATTGGATTTATTGACCAATCAGTTCAAAAAAGAAGGAAATATTGATTTAACAACAAAAAGTGACAGCTACAAACAGCTGAAAATTTATATTGAGCAGTGTCAAGAGTTCGTTAATACGGCTTTTAAAAATTCGGCTACTTACGGGATTTCGGGGAAAATTAATCAGTCGCTTTTAAAAATTCAGCAACAGATTAATCGGATGCAGGATATTCTTCCTCTTTTAGCAATTGATAAACCGGAAGATGTTGTTAATAATTCGAAAGCTTTGTTTCTCAATATTTTAGAATATAAATCGCATAAAAATAACCTTCGAGATTTTGCTGATGATAGTACACGTTTGCTTTCGCATTTGATTACGAATCATACCGCAGAAACAGGTTCGCATTATATTACATCAGGCTGGAAAGGCTACAACAGTATGTTTTGGAAGGCGAGTGGCGGAGGTGTGATTGTTGGTGCACTTTGTGTGCTGAAAATCATGTATTCATACACGCCAGGAAGCGAATTTTCTCACGCTTTTTTGTACTCATTCAATTATGCGATGGGTTTCATTATGATTTATTTAATGCGTTATACCTTAGCAACGAAACAGCCTGCAATGACCGCTGCTACGATGGCTAAAGTATTATCGTATGGACAAAATACAGAAAAAAATTACTCCTCATTTGCATCCGTAGTTGCCAAAATGTTCCGTTCTCAATTCATTGCCTTTGTGGGGAACGTCTTGTGGGCATTTCCTGTAGCTTTAGCGATTATTTACGGTTTGGATGTATTGTTAAATCAAAATTTTGCCGTTGAAAAATCGGATACTTTGCTGAAAGATCTCAACCCATTTGAGTCTAAAGCAATTCTTCACGCATCAATCGCTGGTTTTTACCTTTTTATTTCTGGGATTATTGCTGGAAATGTCGGGAACAACTCGGTTTTTTATAAAATTCCATTACGGATTGCTAAAAACCCTTTAGTAAATCAGGTGTTTGGACAGAAATTTGCGAATGCAGTTTCTGAGTATTATTCCAAAAATTGGGCAGGAATTGTTTCTAATTTTTGGTTCGGGATTTGTCTTGGTGCAACAGGAACAATTGGGAAGTTTCTAGGATTGGATTTGGATATTCGCCACATTACGTTCGCCGCTGGAAACCTAGCTTTAGGCCTTTATGGGAAAGATTTTGATGTAGAAATTAATGTCTTTTTGATTTGTTTCTTTA
Source organism: Kaistella sp. CFF1-2 (assembly GCF_059509915.1). Lineage (NCBI taxonomy): Bacteria > Pseudomonadati > Bacteroidota > Flavobacteriia > Flavobacteriales > Weeksellaceae > Kaistella > Kaistella sp. CFF1-2. Next base: position 842,422 of record NZ_JCAKLF010000001.1, on the reverse strand, counting down.
CCGTTTTCTTAATTGGGTTCTTCAACTTTATTGTGAGTTTTGGACTTTCTATGTTGTTGGCATTCCGGTCTCGAAAAATTGATTTTTCTGAGTTTGTGCAGATTTTCAAAGCTATCGGAACGTATTTTATGCAAAATCCGGTTCGCTTTTTTATTCCGATTCGTTCAAATTTGGATTCATCTGCCAAGGAAATTCTTGATCAAACGGTTTCTAAAAAATAAATACTTCGTTTACGAAATCTTCACCAAATTTTTCTTTGAATTTCTTCAAGAAAAAAGATTTTCTCATGTTGAAATCATGACGCATTAAGTCTGATTGAATTCTGATACTCACGACTTTATCTTTAAAATCCACCTGAATTATTTCTTTGAAAAAGGTTTCGTCAAGATATTCTTCTAGGAAATCTTTGATTTCAAAAGCTTTCAGTTTATCTTCAAAACCATAAAGACGTGCCAATGATTGCACGAGTTCCGAAGACTGATATTCGCGTTTCTTCTTGTATTTCATGGCTTAAATTTCAAAGATTTTACTTTCTTCATTAATTCTTTTTACAACACTCTCTGTTCGTTCACGATGCGTATCCGAAATAAACATCTGTCCGAAATTTTCCTTATTCACCAACGAAATTAATTGGGAAACGCGGTGGTCATCCAATTTATCAAAAATATCGTCTAAAAGGAGGATAGGAGATTTTCCTGTTAGTTCTTTGATTCTGTTTATCTGAGCAAGTTTTAATGAAATTAGAAACGATTTTTGTTGTCCTTGGGAACCAATTTTTTTGATCAAATTTTTATTCATCTCGAAAACCAAATCATCTTTATGAATTCCTTTCGAAGTGTAGGTCAATTGACGGTCACGCTCTCTGTTTTCTTCTAAAAGTTGGGTGAAATTTGCTTCGGACAAATCCGATTCGTACGTAACATCTATTTTTTCTTTTCCTCCCGAAATAATCTCATAAAAATGCTGAATTATTGGGTTTAGTTGATCAACAAATGCTTTTCTCTTTGCGAAAATTTTGGTTCCAAATTGCGTTATCGGATCGTTGTAAATATCCAAAGAATCCTGATCGTAAGTTCGGTTTTTACTGAAGTATTTCAACAAAGCATTTCTTTGCTGAATAGTTTTTTGATATTGAATTAAATCATACAAATACTCCGAATCGGTTTGCGAAATCATCGAATCGAGAAACCGACGTCTACTTTCCCCAGAATCCGAAATTAAATTGGAATCGTAAGGCGAAATAATCACACTAGGTAAATAACCAACATGGTCTGCCATGCGATCATAAGCCTTTTCATTTTTCTTAATAGACTTTTTCGCCTCTTTGGAATAAATAATCTTGATAAGGTCTTCTTTATCTTGATTTTCAACCTCGGCATGAATGGCAAAAAAGTCTTCATCATTCTCAATATTTTGAGAATCTGTATTTCCTAAAAAACTTTTTCCAACCGAAAGGTAATATAATGCATCTAATATATTAGTTTTCCCAACTCCGTTGTTTCCAACAAAACAATTGATTTGTGGAGAGAGCTCAAAATGCTTTTCGGAGTGGTTTTTAAAATGCGTTAAGGTTAGTTTTCGGACAATCATTCGTCAAAAATACTCCAATAAAATCAGAATTAAAAACGGTAGGCCGCAACATGTTTCTACGCCAACCGAAAAATATGCATCTGATTTTTCTGGAGAAGCATAGAGTATCAAAGGAATTGTGAGTAATGTTGAAATTAATATAGCCCAAATATAAGGGGAAGACAACCAAAATACAGAAATGATGCATGCTGTTACTAAAAATAGGATGGCTAAAAGCTTTGTTTTTTTTACACCAATGAGTTTTGGGAACGTCAGTACATCATCTTGTTTCATATCTCGGATGTCAAATGGTAAAACCAAAGCGGTGATCCATAAAAAAGTAATGAAGAAAATAGGGAAATTGGGTGTGGTTTGTGTGAGCCAAGAGTTCATTAAACCCCAAACAAAACCGACATAGAATATTTTTAATAGCGGAATTTTCCGGATATATAAAGCTAAAAATTGACTGTTATAAAGCAGTCCTAATATCACAATGATTAACCAATGAAGAAGGCGCTGGCTGTTGTGATTTTCAATAATTAAATAGGCGCAACCTATGCCTGCAACGGCATTGATGCCCAAAATGGTGTAAAAATAAGGTGTGTACTGATATTTTGTGTAGAGATAACCGCAGAAATAGGTGATGAAGATGAGTAAGAACGAGGGAAAACGGAACGTATTTTGTTCAAGCATAAAAAACGTTGCCAATAAACTTCCCATTAAGGAAACGTAAATTTGGCTATCAACAAACGTTTTTTTTAATAAATTTAAGAGGTTCATTTTGGAGGTTCAAAAGAATACTTTTGTTCCTAATTTTGAGATTTAAACAACCAAAAATATGAAAAAAATTGGTCTTTTTTTATTGTTATTCGTATCGATATTTGCTTGGTCGCAGTCGTATTACGATACCCAGTGGAAGAAAATTCAAGAGAATTACAAATTGGGCAAGTACAGCTCCAATCTTCCCATTCTAAAAGAAATTAAAAACCAAGCCATGAAAGACAATAACACCGTACAACTTGTAAAGGCCCTAAAAGGGGAATTCAGTATTTTCTCTTTAACAGAAGACGACACGCAGAATGATGCCGTCTCGCAATATTTTGCCCGTCTAGTTGAAGTCGAAAAAGGACTTTCAGGAGATGACCTGCTGCTTTTTCAAGTTTTAAAAATTGAATTTGTTCAGCAATTTTATGAGCAAGAACAATGGGAAATTAATCAAAGAACCAATATTGATAAACTCGATTTAGCGAGTATTGAAACATGGAGTAAACTAGATTACAAAAATTATCTTGGTCAAGAATACGCAAAACTTTACGCACAGAAAGATAAATTAAAATCCATTTCGCTTTCCAAATACAAAGGTATTTTCGAAGGCGAAAAAATTGATGAAGTGTATTATCCGTATTTGTACGATTGGTACGCTAAAGACTATATATCGTTTTTGAAAAATCAAAGTCTATTTACGCCTGACGAAGTTTCTGCAAATCGTAAAAAAGCGGATCAAATCGTTGATGATTTAGCCAATTCTAGCAAAGGCGATGCTTGGTTGATGAATCAATTATATAAAATTGATTACGATTGCGAAAAAAATCAATGCAAAGATCGTCTAGACAAACTGAAAGCACTTTACAAATCGGAAACAGGAAAAGATTTCAAAGGAAAAATTGCGGCAGAAATTATGCAGCAATATATGAATAAGAGTGAATTTAAAGAGGCGATTGCAATTGCTGAAGATGCCAAAGCAAAATACAAAGACACCCGTTTTATTAATGAGGTTATCAATTTAGAAAACAACATTAAATCATCGTCTTTGGTCATCAATTATGAAGAACAAACGCAAGTTTCCAAGCCTATCCATATTGTAGCAGAGACGAAAAATACATCCGCTTTTTCTTTAAATATTTATGCGGTAACTTCTGATATTGATGGATTTTTCAAATATTCCCAAGATTCATACAGAACGCCGTTTAAGTCGGTGAAAAAAACATTATTTCGAAAAGATCAATTTGATCTAACCGATCCTAAAGATTACAAAGTTCATAAAACGTCTTTGGAAATCAAGCCACTTCCTGCCGGGATCTATATGGTAGAATATTTGGTGAACAACGCTGTTGCGGGAGATTTTTACTTTTTAGTTTCGGATAACAAAATTTTATATGGCGACCGAAGTAAAGATGTAGGAATGCAATTGCGATTGGTGAAAAATGAAAATGGACAAGCTACCCAAGCAAAATCGGTGATTGCAAAAACAATTGTGTACTCAAAACCACCGGTAACTTCTACGGTTTCGGTTTCTAAGGAAAGTACGTTTGTTGTTCCAATGGATTCGGAAACCTATTATCAAGATGTATTGATTCAAGAAGCAGGAACGCAAAACTTCAACCTTTTCAATTTAAATCGAAGAAACTCGTATCGTTCAACGGAAGATCGTGTAAGAAAATGGGGACAGATTTTCTTAGATCGTGCTATTTACAGACCTGGACAAATCGTTTATTTCAAAGTGATTGCCCGTAAAATTGAAGATCAAAAAGAAACCGTACTCACAAACGATTCGCAAACCATAATTTTACGTGATGCAAATGGTGAAGAAGTAAGTAAGCAAACGTTCAAAACCAATGAATTTGGTTCGTATAACGGAAGTTTTACCTTGCCTAAAGGAAAATTAAACGGACAATATTCCCTTCAAGTTGATGAAACGGGTTTGGATATGTATGCAAGCTTCGCTGTGGAAGAATACAAACGCCCAAAGTTTGAAGTAACGTTTGAACCAATTAAAGACGAATACAAATACGGACAAACCATTGAAGTGAAAGGAAAAGCGATGATGTTTTCTGGTGTTCCGATGAGTAATTCGAAAGTGAATTACGAAATTAAAAAACAAAATATCCGTTGGCGTTATTTCTGGTGGTATCCACGTGTGGATGAACTTCAGAACTCCATTTTGGGCGAAGCTGTTACCAATGAAAAAGGAGAATTTACAATTAAAGTAAAGCTTGAAAAAGACCAAAAAATTGAAGGAATCCAAATTGATAACTATCAAATTAATGCTTCGGTGACGGACTTGAACGGTGAAACGCAATCTAACGAAACATCGGTTAAAGTAGCGTCTGTATCGCATTACATCAAGGTGGACGATATTAAAGAAGCTTCTACAGATAAAGAAATTAAAACGAAAGTTGCTACTAACAATTACAACGATCAGCCGTTGAAAAAGTCGTATCAAGTGAAACTTTCAAAGTTGAAAGGCGAAGAGCGTGTTTTACGAAATAACTTCTCGTATTCCATTCAAGATACACCGAAATTTTCTAAAGAAGAGTTTGTGAAACTTTTCCCTCATGATGCGTATTTGGCAACGGAAAAATCGTACAAAAATAGAATTGAAAAACAAATTTGGGACAAGAAAAATCAATCAGGTGACGAGTTGAATTTAGGAAAACTCGAAGCTGGAAAGTATCTTCTTGAAGTGTATAATATCGAAGGTACAGACACGATCAAAGCGGTTGACCAATTTGATGTTTGGGATGATAAAACTTTAGCTAAAGATCAAAATCCGTTCTTGTATGTTAAAACCTTAACTCCTGAAGTGGAGCGCAATGCAAAAGCGAAGTTTTTAATTTATTCGGCGATTCCAAAAGCTTTGGTGCGTATTTACATTCAAGATGGAAAAGGTGGAATTCGTATTGAAGAAAAAGAAATTACGAAAGGCGTTCTTCCTTATACGATTGATATGCCTCAAGATAAATCAATTTCTTATGTGAATTTGCAATTCCAGTTGGCTTCGTATAACGATGTACAAACGCAAGAAATTAGTGTGTCGGTAAAATCTGAAACCAAACCTCTTAAAATTGAAACAACGACCTTTAGAGACAAGCTTCAACCAGGACAAAAAGAACATTGGTCGGTAAAAGTTACAGGAAATGATCAAGAAAAAATCAATGCCGAAGTTTTGGCTAATATGTACGATATGTCTTTGGATCAGTTCGCTGTGAATACCTATTCATGGAGTTCGTATGTGCCGCCAAGATATTTTGATTCGTATGCGATTGGAAATAATTTGTTGAGAAAATATTTTAGTCGTAAAGTCAATCATTTGAAAACAAAACCAATTTTTGCACCTTCATTTTCTTGGTATGATGGCGGTTTAGGTTATACAAGAATGTTACGCTCCAATATGTCAGTTGAATCTGCCGTTTATGAAACAGCGGTCGATGAGGAATTTCAGGGAAAGGTAGCAGGTGTTCAAATGAAAACCGCGAATATGGCAGCTCCAGCCGCACCAATGGCAAAAGCTGCTGATCAAGAAGTGGATGCGGTTACAGATTCTGCAGTTGCAGTTAAGGACGACAAAGGAAAAGTTCCATTGCGCCAGAATTTTAATGAAACGGCTTTCTTTTATCCAAATCTAAAAACAGACGAGCAAGGAAATGTGCATTTTGAATTTACATCTCCAGAAGCGCTTACGCAATGGAAAGTGATGTTTTTAGCACATACAAAAGATGCTCGTGGAGCTGTTTTGGAAAAAGAAGTGGTTACGCAAAAAGAGTTTTCAATTACACCAAACTATCCTCGTTTCTTACGTGAAGGTGATGAAATTCAGTTGCAAACGAAGTTAAGTAATATTACAACTCAAGTTTTATCAGGTTCGGCTCAGTTGCAGATTTTAGATGCGTTTACGAACGAAGATATTAGTGAGAAATTTGGTTTAAGTCAGCTAACTCAAGTGACAGGTCATAATTTCGAACAAGCATTTAAATTGGATGGAAATGCAAGTGAAATGGTATTTTGGAATCTGAAAGTCCCAAATAATGTTTCATCTGTGGTTTTCAAAATTATAGCGAAGGCTGGAAGTTTCTCGGACGGAGAACAAAAAGGAATTGCCATTTTACCAAACAGAATGTTGGTTACAGATGCCTTACCGATTTTCGTAAAAGAAGGTCAAACCAAAACATTCACATTAGATGCGTTGAAAAATTCCAATTCAAAAACATTATCAAATGTTTCGAATACGTTGGAATTAACAACCAACCCAATTTGGGAAATCATGTTTGCATTACCAAGCTTGAAAGATGATTTATCACTTTCTGCGGATGTAGTTTTCAACAAATGGTTTGCGGATGTGATTGCTTCGGAAATTTTCAAAGCAAATCCAAGAATGAAGCAAGTGTTCGATGAATATCAGTCAAAAGGTTTGTTGGTTTCTAATTTGGAGAAAAACCAAGAATTGAAACAACTTTTACTAGAAGAAACGCCTTGGGTTTTGGATAGTAAATCGGAAACAGAGCAAATGCAAAAATTGGCTCGTTTGTTTGACGCCAATACAATGCGACAATCAATTCATTCGGATTGGGATGAATTGCTTCAATTGCAAAACCCAGATGGTGGATTCAGTTGGTATCGTGGGTATCCAAGTTCATACTACAACTCGTTGTATATTTTGAAGAATTTGGGAAGATTAAACCAATGGTTGAAAGCGAATGTTGCCGATTATCAATCGGATTCTCAAAGCCAAATGGTGGGTAACTTAATTCGATATGTTGATGATCAAGTAAACACGTATTATCGTACCGATAAAGATCATATTTGGAACAACTTTGTGCTGGATTATTTAGATACGCGTCAGTATTGGGAGTCTCAATATCCATTGAAAGGAAAAGGAGCAACGTTGAAAGCGGCGGTGATTAAAAAAGCACCAACAACGGAAATTAAAGATTTCACGTTCTTCGGATTGCATCGTGCCGCGATGTTGTTTGATCAATACGGGTTGAAAAATGTGTCTAAAAAACTAATGACGTATTTGAAAGAAACTTCGGTTCAATCGGAAACGCAAGGTGTTTATTGGAAGCAGAATTTGAACGATTGGGGATGGTATAGCGTGAAAACAGTGAATCATGCAGGAGCTTTAGAAGCGTTCCAAAAATTGCAACCTCAGGATATGAATTTCATTGAAGAAATGAAAATCTGGTTGATTACCCAGAAAGAAGTGAATTCTTGGGATACGTCTCGAAGTACAGCGGAAGTGATTTATACCATCTTAAATTCTGGAAAATCATGGACAACGGCTGAAAGCGATAAAGCGGAAATCACTTGGGGAGGAAAACAATTGCAACCTCAAACGCAAGCAACGGGATATGTGAAACAAGCTGTTGTTTCGGATCAGTTGAATCGTGATTTGTCTACCGTAACGGTTAAGAAAACAAGTCCTGGAGTTGTTCAAGGTGGTGTTTTCTGGCAGTATTACGAAGATTTGGATAAAATTAAATCATCTGAAACGTATGTTTCTGTGGTTAAAGAACTGTACAAAAAAGTGAAAACAACGAATGGCGAAGAACTTCAAAAAATTACAGCCAATACACCGCTTAAAATCGGAGATAAAGTAACGGTTCGTATGATTTTGAACACCGATCGTAATATGGAGTTTGTGCATATTAAAGATATGCGTGCTGCTGGTTTCGAGCCAGTAGATGTATTGTCAAGCTACCAATGGAAAAATAATTTGGGTTACTATCAATCAACGAAAGATGCCTCAACCAATTTCTATGTGGAAGTAATGCCGAAAGGAAAATACGTTTTCGAGTACGATTATATTTGTAATGCTGCAGGAACGTTTAGCAACGGAATTACAACCTTGCAAAACTACTATGCGCCTCAAATGAACTCGCATACGAAGGGCACGAAAGTGACCATTACACCATAACAAAAAAGGAGAAGTTTTTACTTCTCCTTTTATTTTTTCGAACCTTTTTTTAAGTATATTTGTCGGAACACAAATTAAAAATTTAAAACACAAGTTAATGAAGAAACTAGCACTCGTATTGATCTTGATGAGCAGTTTTGCTTTTGGACAAATGCCGAATATTGAAAGCGTTTGGTTGAATAATAGCAAACCGTATTTGGGGACAATTGGTAAAGAAAATCAAGGTTTGAAGCTGAAGATTAATCTTTCCGAACAAGACAAGAAAAACGATCAAGCGTATTTTATTTCTGGAAATTCGGTGGTAGATACTACCGTTGCCAATTTCGAAGGAAAGCTAAAAATTACCAAGTACAAAGACAGTAAAAAGAAAGGCAAAGTTTACGGTGAATACGAAATGGCAGAAGAACCAAAAGGAAAACATAGCGGAATTTTCAAAGGAACTTTCGTTTATACTTTTAATTGGAATGATAAAGATGAAGCAATAGAAAATCATCAAATTTCCTTTGAAGGAACATGGAAAAGCTACGATGGAACCTTGTCTTTTCCCACAAAGTGGACCAATAAATAAACACGAATTACAAACAAATACAACAAACTATGGCACAATTAAATGTTTACCTAACATTCGACGGAAATTGCGAAGAAGCGTTCAATTTTTATCAATCGGTTTTCGGAACGGAAATTCCTTTTATGGGAAGATTTGGTGATGTTCCGCCAGAAGAAAATATGCCGCCGATGAGTGATGAGGTTAAAAACAGAATCATGCACGTTTCGTTACCAATTTCTGCGGAAACGGTTTTGATGGGTAGCGATACGATGCCAGGAATGCATGAGTACAAAGAAGGAAATAATTTTTCTCTTTCGTTAAATACCAATTCTCGTGAAGAAGCGACGGATTTATTCAACAAGCTTTCTGCGGGTGGAAAAGTAACAATGGAACTTCAAGATACGTTTTGGGGCGCATTTTTCGGAATGTGGACGGATAAATTCGGAATCAATTGGATGGTGAATTACGACGATCCAGCGACTACAAAACCGCACTAATCAAAACAACTAGTCAAAATAAAATACCGCTTTTAAGCGGTTTTTTTATGTTGTATTCAATTTTAATTTTGATGAAAATGCTTCGGAAAAGCTTCTTGTGGCGTCATTCGAAGAACGTTTAGTTTAATCCACGATTCTAAAAATCCATAACCGTATGAAAACATCTGAATGTAGGTTGAAATAATAGCTAATGCTGCGATGCTGATGTTTTTCGTATTCCATAAAGCGTGGAAAAATACCAAAAACGTATAAAAACCATAACACATCAAAATGAGTTTGTTTCCAATTAGGAAATACTCGATAAATCCGCAAATGTACCCCAACAAAAATAATGATGGAAAAGCGAAGGAAATCTTTACATAATTGGGATGCCTTTGATTTAGAATCGGTCTTGCACAACCAAATTGATAGACCTGCTTCGAGAATCTTCCAAAGTCCGTTCTGCGCTTATGATAGACGCCAATATTGTCGTAAAATGCCGTTGTAAATCCGTTTTCCCATAAGGTCATCGACAAATCAGGATCTTCACCAATTCGCATTTCGGAAAAACCGCCAACTTTTTCAAAAGCCGCTTTTCGAACACCCATATTGAAACTTCTTGGTTGGAATTTTGATACCGCTTTTTTACTTCCACGAATTCCGCCTGTTGTGAAAACCGATGTCATCGAGTAGGAGATGGCTTTTTGCATCAAGTTGAATCCTCGATGGGCTTTATCAGCTCCACCAAAAGCGTCACAAGGTTTCGAAACAATATTTTCTTTAATGTTTTCGATGTAATCTTTTTCAACAATTACATCGGAATCCACAAAAAGCAACCAATCGTTATTGGCTCTTCGAGCTCCATAATTTCGAGAAAGTCCCGGTCCTGAATTGTCTTTTCGATAAAAGAAAATCGTCATTCGATCTTGAAATAATTCAATTGTTGGGCGTAAATCGATCTTGGAACCGTCATCCACGATAATCACTTCAAAGTCTTTATCGGTTTGAAATGATAAGGATTGCAAAAGCTCAAAAAGTTCGTCTTTTCGATTAAAAATGGCAACAACAATGGAAATAGTCGGTTTCAAAATAGGTTTTGTTTTCAATTAAAATGAAGATTCAAAATTAGATCAAATCTACGTTTTTAGTTTTCTTTAGAGGCTTTTTTGCTTCCTTCGTACATTTCGTACTGCAAAAATCGAGTTTCCAATTTTCCGTTGTACAATTTTACTTTTCGAGAAGGGCGCAAACCTACTTTTTTCACGGCTTCCAAATCCGAAGAAATTAGCCAAGCCAACGTGTTTGGATAACTTTGTTTGAAGGTATCACCAATTTTTTTGTAAAAATCATCGTATTGAATCGTAATTCGTTCGTCATACGGCGGATTGAAAACCATCAACAAAGGGAAAAGGTCTTTCTTGCTTTCAAAGAAATCTTGCTTTTTCACTTCGATAACTTCTTCTAATTCTGCTGATTCGATATTCTCACGAGCGTAATTCAACATGCGATTATCGATGTCGTATCCTACGATTTTTCCCGTAAATTCTTTAATTCTGTTAATTCGGAATTCCTTTATTTTTTTGAAAAGTTCGTCGTCGTAATTATTCCAATTTTGGAAAGCAAAGTTTTTTCTGAAAATTTGAGCCGGTAAATCCAATGCAATCATCGCCGCTTCCACCAAAATAGTTCCACTACCGCACATCGGGTCCAGAAAATTTCCTTTTCCGTCCCAACCTGCAATTTGCAACATTCCCGAAGCCAATACTTCATTAATAGGTGCTTCACCTTGCTCACGACGGTAGCCACGTTTGTATAGTGGCGCTCCAGACGAATCCATTGAAATGGTCACCAAATCTCGGTCAATATGCAAATGAAATTTGATGTCAGGATGTTTGGTATCGATATTTGGACGATTATCGTACTTATGATTGAAAAAATCGACAATAGCATCCTTCATTTTTAAAGTCATGAATTGAGAATGCGTATATTTTTCGGAGTGAACTGTTGCATCAATCGCAAAAGTTTGGTTGATTTTCATGTACTGATCCCAAGGGAAACGAGATAGTTTTTCGTAATATTTGTGCTCGTTATAGGCTTTGAATTCGAAAATAGGAACCAAAATTTTCAAAGCCGTTCTCGCAGAATAATTGATTTTATAGAGAAATCCAAGATCGCCCTCGCAATTTACGGCGCGGTTTTTCATTTCGACATTTCGGCCGCCGAGCTTTTTAATTTCCTCGAAAAGGATGTTTTCTAAGCCAAAAAATGTTTTTATCTGGATTTTTAAATCGTCTGTTTGCATTGGGAATTCTTCTTTACGTGCAAAAATAACTATTTTTGCGGCATGGATTGGTTTGAAGAGTGGTTTGATACACCATATTATCATATTTTATACAATAATCGTGATTATAAGGAGGCTGAAAGCTTTATTTCGGCACTAACAAAAGATTTAAATTTACCAGAAAAGGCAAAAATTGTGGATTTGGCTTGCGGAAAAGGGCGGCATTCCATTTTTTTGAACAAGCTGGGTTTTGATGTTTTAGGTTTAGACTTGTCGCAACAAAGTATTACGTACGATAAAAAGTTTGAAAATGAACATCTAAAATTTGAGGTTCACGATATGCGAAATCCACTTCCAATAAAGGATTTTGATGCAGTTTTTAATTTGTTTACAAGTTTTGGTTATTTCGAAACGGAAGATGAAGATTTGAATGTTTTCCGATCGGTGAATCACGGCTTGAAATCCGGCGGTTTATTTGTTTTGGATTATCTGAATCGCGAATTTGTTGAAAATGGAATTGTTGATTCGTATGATGAAATTCGAGACGATTTAACGTTTCATATTCACAAAGAAATCAAGAATAACTACATCGTTAAAGAGATTAATTTCAAGGATCAAGACGGTTTAGAACGCAAATATTTTGAGCGTGTGAAACTGCATACGTCGGAGAAAATTAAAGAATATGCCGAAAAATCGGGGTTTGAACGTGTGAAAATTTGGGGCGATTATCAATTGAGCCCTTTTGATGTTCACACATCACCGCGATGCATCACGTTATTCCGAAAGAAATAAAATTTAAAGTCCTATTTTTCCTAATAGGGCTTTTTTTCTGAGACTTCGGATATAGTTGACTTCTTCTTTGGTTAAAATTCGCTCATGTTTTTGTTTGGAATACGATTTCATAATTCCAAAAAACTCGGAAAAAGATTTGCTTTTCCAAGCAGATTTTAATGCAGAAGTGAATGTTAAAGGATAGTTGAGTCCAATATTGTAAAAATATTCGCCTAGCTTTTCGGCTTTTTGTGCTTTGTATTGAAAAGCAGTTGGTCGTAAATGTTTTACCCAAAGATCTTTAATCGTAATCACTTCCCAGCCGTGCATTTCGGCAAGCATCACATCAATATTATCCCAACCTAAAACGGGACGCAAACCGTTCATTTGTTGGAAGCACTCCTTACGATAGGCTTTAATGGGGCCACGAACATGGTTTTTAGACGAGATATCTTCGAATCGCCAATATTTTTTCTTGTTATCAAATTCATAAGCGCTTTGATAATCGAGAACATCGTTTTTAATTTTTACAATTCCTGAAACCATTCCCGCTTTTGAATTTTTTTCAAAAACAGAGTTAATTTTATACAAATAATCGTTTGGAAAAATAATATCTGCATCGTATTTACAAATCACATCAAATTGGCTTAAATCGGCATCTTCTAAGCCTTTGTTGAAGGTTCGAACGACTTTCGCACCCGGTTGATGTTTTGATTTTTCGAGATTCAGCAATGAAATCTTTCTAGAAATCGAAGATTCTGAAGTGAATTTTTCGATTCGTTCCTGTGAATGATCCGTAGAACCATCATTAACCACGATGATTTCAAAATTCTGAAAGCTTTGCATTTCCAAAGATTTTAAGCAATAGATAATGTTTCTTTCTTCGTTATGAACGGGAATGATGATTAGGAATTTCATAGGACTTTAGAATCAAAGAACCAAGTTTGCACTTGGTTCTTCGGTTATTTTATATTGAAAATTAAATCAAAGAATGTGGATTCAGCATATTGGCAGGATCCAAAATCGCATCTAGTTTTTCTTGAGATAAAAGATCGTGCTCTAATACCAAATCATAAACGCTTTTTCCTGTTTCTAAAGCTTCTTTAGCGATTTTACTTGAGTTTTTGTATCCGATATATGGATTCAACGCGGTTACAATTCCGATGCTGTTTTTCACCATGTTTAAACATACTTCACGGTTGGCGGTAATGCCTGTAACGCACTTTTCACGAAGCGTATCCATCGCGTTGCAAAGGAAATGTACATTTTCCATAATTGCGTGCGAAAGTACTGGTTCCATCACGTTTAATTGCAATTGTCCAGCTTCGGCAGCGAAAGTTACGGTAAGGTCGTTCCCAATAACTTTGTAGCAAACTTGGTTCACCACTTCAGGAACTACAGGGTTTACTTTTCCAGGCATAATAGACGATCCCGGTTGCATTGGCGGAAGGTTGATTTCAAAGAAACCTGCGCGTGGACCTGATGAAAGCAAACGCAAATCATTACAAATTTTAGAAAGCTTCACTGCAAGACGCTTCATCACAGATGAATAAATCACGTACGAACCTGTATCAGGAGTTGCTTCAACTAAATTTGGAGCCGAAATAATTGGATATCCCGAAATTTCAGCAAGGTTTTTAGCACATAAATTTGCGTAGCCAACTGGCGCATTGATTCCTGTTCCAATCGCCGTTGCACCCATATTTACTTCAACAAAAAGGTTGGCGTTATTATTTAATTTCGAAAGATCTTCTTCCAAATTTGCTGCATATGCTTCGAACTCTTGTCCTAAAGTCATCGGAACCGCATCCTGAAGCTGCGTTCTTCCCATTTTAAGAACATCGTTGAATTCTACGCCCTTTGCACGAAATGCCGCTACAATTAGTTTTAATTTTTCTACCAAATGATCGTTCAATTGCAACAACGCAATTTTGATACTCGTAGGGTAGGCGTCGTTCGTAGATTGTGAAAGGTTGATATGGTCATTCGGAGAACAATACTGATAATCTCCTTTTGCTTTTCCTAATTTTTCAAGAACGATATTCGCAATAACTTCGTTAGCATTCATGTTTACTGAAGTTCCTGCACCTCCTTGAATCATGTCGATAGGAAACTGATCATTGAATTTTCCAGCCGCAACTTCGTCACACGCTTCTGCAATTTTAAAATACAATTGCTCATCTAAAAATCCCAATTGATAATTGGTTTTCGCAGCTGCTTTCTTTACCAACGCCAATCCACGAATAAATCTTGGATACGAGGAAAGTAACTGACCCGAAATCTTGAAATTATTAATTGCTCTTTGCGTTTGTACACCGTAATACGCGTTTTCTGGAACTTGAAGTTCGCCCAACAAATCTGCTTCTATTCTGTAGCCTTGCATAGTTGTCTTTTTTTTGAGGTTAAAGGTAAAAATAAAAGGCATAAAAAAAAATACATCCGAAGATGTATTCTTAAATGGTGTTACTTAGGGTATTTCTGAAGTAAAGCTTGAAGAATTGCGTAGGTTTCTACATCCATTATTCCGTCACATAATTGAGGTCGGAAGTGATATTGGAAGGCTTCAATTGTTTTTTTCGTAGCGTCATCATACGTTCCCGATGGTTCAATTCCGTATCCGAAATTCTTTAACATAGATTGGATTTTAAAGATAAATGGTGACGTGTTCACTTGCATCGCAAATTCATCAGGAAGAGTTTGGTTTACAAAGCTTTGTTTGGTTGCTTCATCATACCACATTCCGATTTGATATTCGTCATACAATCTTTTCCAAGGAAATGTAGATCCTGGATCTTGTTTTCTTGTAGGAGCAATATCCGAATGCGCCAAAATGTACGTTGGTGGAACTTGGTAACGATTAGCTAGGTCTTTCACCAAAGCAGCTACTTTTTTAATCTGCCAGTCTGGAAACTCAACAAACACTTTTTTCCCATCAATTGTGGAGTAGCCTGCGTTTACGATTTCAATTCCAATAGAAGTGTCATTTAACTGTTCAAAACCTCTCCAATGACTTATTCCTGCGTGATACGAACGTTTATTTTCGTCAACCAACTGATAAATTTCTTGATCGTTGGTGTCGTTTACTAGATAATGAGCACTCACACTTTGTTGCGTAAGAACCGAAATGGATTTTTCATTATTTAATGCCGTATAGTGAAGAATAATGAAACGTTGTCTAAAGTTTTGGGCAACGGCAGGGAAGTAATTTTTAGTAACCGTATAGCCGTTTGGTTTCGCCGAAACGATAGAACCGTAACTAATGGTGTTGTCATTTTTACTAGCATCGGCAATATTGGTTGTAAAAAAATCATTATTTCCGATATGATTTACTTGCGGTTTTGTTTGTACCGGAGTCGTTGGTTTTGGAGTTTGTGCCGTTGGTTGAGCCGGTTTAGGCGCAGTTGGTTTTACCGGAGTTACTTTTTTTTGAGTAGCACATGAACTTAATGTTAAGGCTAAAGATGTGAGGTATAAGATTTTAGGGTTAATCTTCATAGTGTCGTGTTAATTAGGCACCAAAAATACTCATTTTTTTTTTCAAAAAGATTTGGAGGTTTCGAAAATACGTTCTATATTTGCACTCGCAATTACGGAACAGAAGCTCTTAAAAATATTGCATAAGGAGGGTTGCCGGAGTGGTTAACGGAGCAGTTTGCTAAACTGTCGACGCGAAAGTGTCGCGTGGGTTCGAATCCCACACCCTCCGCAACCGGTAAACACGGGGTGTAGCGTAGTCCGGTCATCGCGCCTGGTTTGGGACCAGGAGGTCGCAGGTTCGAATCCTGCCACCCCGACAAAAGAAAATTCCTTCGGGAATTTTTTTTTACACATTTTTTTTAGGGTGCGTAGCTCAGCTGGATAGAGCATCTGCCTTCTAAGCAGACGGTCACAGGTTCGAATCCTGTCGCGCTCACAAAAAGAGAAATCAATTTATTGGTTTCTCTTTTTTGCTTTAATATTCTCATCTTTATACTATGAAACATCTTGTAATTATTGGTATGGTGGTTCCGGAACCGGCTTCTACGGCGGCTGGACATCGTATGCTGCAACTTTTGGAAATGTTTCGTTCTTGGGATTATCAGATTACTTTTTTAACTTCGGCACAACCTTCAGATTTCTCTTCAACGATGGATGTTGAAACGATTCAAATGAATGACTCGTCATTTGATGAGCGAATTAAAGAGCTTGCCCCGGATGTTGTTTTATTTGATCGGTACGTTACGGAAGAACAGTTTGGATGGCGCGTTTCCGAGAATTGTCCGAATGTAATTCGGATTTTAGATACCGAAGATCTGCATTTTTTAAGAACCGCTCGTCAAATTGCATTTAAAGAAAATCGAGAATTAGAATATTCCGACTATATCAATACGGTTTTTAAACGTGAACTAGCTTCAATCCTGCGTTGTGATCTTTCTTTGATTATTTCGCAGTATGAATATCAACTTTTGACGGAAACCTTTCAAATTGCACCTCAAAATCTTTTGTACATACCATTTTTGAATCGTGAAGTCATTCCTTCTACGATTGGTTTTAGCGAAAGAAAAAACTTTATGAGCATTGGAAATTTCTTGCACGAACCTAATTGGCAAACGGTTTTGAAATTGAAATCATTGTGGAAATCGATTCGAAAGCAACTATCTGATGCGGAAATGCATATTTACGGTGCGTATGCGAGTGAAAAAGTATTTCAGTTGCATAACGATAAAGAAGGTTTTTTAATCAAAGGTAGAGCTGAAAATGTAACCGATGTTTTTAATTCGACGCGCGTTTTATTGGCTCCAATTCCTTTTGGTGCTGGTTTGAAAGGAAAACTTTGGGAAAGTATGTTGTATGGTTTGCCGAATGTTACTACAGAAGTTGGCGCCGAAGGTATGCAATGGAATGGTTTGTGGAACGGTTTTGTAGTTAATTCGGATGAGGATTTTACAGAAAAAGCGGTTCAATTATATACTTCCGAATCAGATTGGAATCAAGCGCAAGAAAATGGATATGAAATTGCAAAGAAGCAGTTTGATTGGGAGACTTTCGAAACGCAATTCGAGGAAAAAGTTGATTCGCTATTCGAGGATTTACAAAAGCATCGTCAAGCGAACTTTTTAGGACAGATTTTACAGCATCACTCGTTGAATTCGACAAAATTCATGTCGAAATGGATTGAGGCCAAAAATAAGAAGTAAAAAAGCCTCCAAACGGAGGCTTTTTTATTTTAATGTAAGTATTTGGGAAAGAACTTTGCCGTCCCATCGATACTCGTCTTGTCTTCGTTTAAAGTGCTCTTTATCCTTTTCATCTTTTTCCATTTCTTCCATTTTTAAGAAGATGGTATTGGGTTTTCCGCCTTTATCATTTGGAAAGACCAAATCTTCAGAATGATAGAACATATCCGCATCACCAATACTCATTTGAAGCGGTAAATGAACCAATTCATTATTAGCGAATAACAGTCTTTGCTCATAGGATGGAATTCCGCACGCTTCTCCAGATACCAACGATTTAAGAATGAAATCGACGTTTTTTAGTTTTCGATTGTCTTCAATTTCGAAATCAGCATACGATAAGCTTTCGCCGATACCGCTTTTAAATATGGCTTCGCTCACCAATTCATTTCCGTTGAACGCTTTTACTGCTGCGTAATTCACGGGTACGTCCATTTGGGATTCTTGGTCCCATTCTTTTCCGCTTTTTTGCATTCCAAATAGGAAGTCAAGTCCGCTTTTGGACAAATACTTGATGGCTAAATTTCCGCCCCACACGAAACCTTCACCAACGGTGTTGTTCTTCGTATAGGATATTTTATACCAATTTGCAGATCGTTCACCAAGTCTTGTAATCACTGAACTTTGACTAACAATTAGTATGGAAGAATTTGCAGCTAGCGAATCTAAAATTTTTCCAGAAATACTCGGTGTTTCCCGAATTCTGGTATCGTTGGTGAAGATTTTTTCAGCTTTTTTTCCATCAAAATTGAAAATACCGTAAGCGTAATCTCCCGATTCTTGAGCCATCCCAAATTGCATGGTAAAAAGACTGAAAAGCACTAATACAATTCTCATGAGATTATTTTTTTAGTAATAAACTTACCCATTCTTCGCGTTGAAGTTTTCTTTCTAAGGTTAAATTTTGCTCTGTGCAAACCTCCAAAATATCGTCAACATCAAAGAAGCAAAGTCCAGACAACAGCAACGAACCTCCCTGATTTAGTACCGAAACGTACGTCGGAATATCCGAAATTAAAATGTTTCTATTGATATTCGCTAAAATGGTATCGAAATTCTGGTCACCAAGATTGTCGGCTGTTCCTTGGGAAATTTTAAGTTCTACTTGATTTCGAGCAGCATTTTCAATGGAATTTTCTACAGACCACTCGTCAATATCAATTGCAACAACTTCTTTTGCGCCTCTTTGTTTTGCGTAAATCGCCAATACAGACGTTCCACAACCCATATCTAAAACGGTTTCGCCATCGAAATTCATATGCAACATCTGCTGAATCATCAAATGCGTTGTTGGGTGATGTCCTGTACCGAACGACATTTTGGGTTGAATAATAATTTCGTGCATTTCTGGATTTGATTCATGGAATTCCGCACGAATAAGCACTTTATCTTCCACATTAATCGGAGAGAAATTCTTTTCCCATTCTTCATTCCAATTAATAATTGGCATTTCTGCGAATGTATATGTAATGGAAACTTCCGAACTGTTTAGTAAAGGCAGCTCTTTCAACGCGCTTTCGTCAAAAAGGTTTGTCGGAATATAGCCTAAAATGCCGTCGTGCTCTTCGGTGAAACTATCAAAACCAATTTCGATAAGTTCGGCCATTAATATTTCGTTCCAAGGTTGAAGTGGATTTATCTTAAAGTTGAATTCCAAATAAGGTGTCATGAATTTTCTGTTTTATGAATACGACAAAATTACAATTTTGAAAAAGGTTGTGGCGGTTTTCAATAAAAAAAGTCCGCAAAAAGAGCGGACTTTTATTTATATGCATTTTAATTTTAATTAAAAGCTTCGATAATTTTTGAGAAATCTTCTAGTTTTAATGCGGCTCCACCGATTAAACCACCATCGATATCAGGCTGCGAAAAAATTTCTTTCGCGTTGTCTGGTTTTACAGAACCTCCGTATAAGATAGAAACTTCATCAGCAACCTCTTGACCGTATTTAGCAGCGATCAAACTACGAATATGTGAGTGAATTTCTTGTGCTTGTTCTGGCGATGCCGTTTCTCCCGTTCCAATAGCCCAAACCGGCTCATAGGCAATTACTACTTTTTTAATTTCATCAGCTGAAAGGGTGAAAAGAGCCGTTTCCGTTTGGTTTTTTACCACTTCGAAATGCTGACCCGATTTTCTCTGATCTATTGTTTCACCGTTGCAATAAATCGGCGTTAAACCAGCATCTAATAATGCTTTTACCTTTTTGTTTGCATGGCTATCCGTTTCGCCGTGATATTGTCTTCGTTCCGAATGAGAAACCAAACTACCATCAACGTTAATAGCCTTAATCATGTCTACAGAAATTTCACCGGTATATGCTCCAGAAGCGTATTCGGAAACATCCTGAGCGTAAACACCAACTTCCTTATTTGGAAAAATAGATTCCGCCATCGTTAAATACAACGCTGGTGGCGCAATATAAATTTCACAATTGGTTGTGTTATTTTTCTTGTATTCTGCTAATTGTTGCATCAAAGATTCGGCTTCTGATGCGGTTTTGTTCATCTTCCAATTTCCGGCAACGATTTTTTTTCTCATGATTTAAGGTCGTATTGTTGATTTTTTATTTAGTGAATGAATTCAAGGTTTGGAATTAGAAACTCCAAAGGTTTTTAAGAAGCTTGTAAAAACGGTGTTCTTCATCAGAAACTGTTTCGTCTGCTTTAATCAAAGATTTTGCAAACTTCACAAACTCTTTTCTCTCTTTTTCTGTTGAATCATCTAAGAAACATCTTGCATGAAATTCAAAATGATCTTTCCAATCTTCCGGTTGAAGGTTGATAATTACGTCCAATTCGTTATCCAAATTAATACGGAATGGAAATTCATTTCTAAGATATTCTGTGATTTTTACACCTTCGGCAGGAGCAACTTCTCCGTCAACGGCTGCCAATAGCATTAATAAATGATAACCGGCAATCGGTTTATTTGATTTTTGCATTATAACTTTTTTAGCTAGTCAAAGGTACGATTAATTCTCAACAAAAACATGTCCAGGGACTTTATCTACAATCGTTCCGTTTTCTAAAATTAAAACTGATGGATTACTTCTAGCAATGGTTTTAATGGCGGTTCCGTCCATCGTCGCCGCAGGAATTGTTTGATAAACTCCAAAATTGGGTGCTACGCCTAAAACCAAAGTGTTTCCTGATTTTTTTGCTTTTTCTTGCGCTTTTTGAATCACTGCTTTGTCAGCCAAATTCGGGTGATAACTGAAAATCACAATCGCTTTTGGCGCTGCAATAACTTTCTGCGTCCAATCTGAACCATCTTGACCGTCTAACTTAAACTTGCTGATTTCCGATTTATAGCCTTCTTTCACCAATTTGGATTCCGTTTTGTCATCTAAAAGTTTCCAAGGCGAACCTTCTTCCCAATAGATTTTGTTATTCACATATTCGTCTTGATCCAACGATTTTTCTTCACCTGTTTTTTCATTTTTAGCCGTGTAAAACACTTTGTAAACGGATGGGTCTTGTGCAATTTTTTGTTGCTCAACCTTCATATTCGTTCCGATTTTATAGCTTCTGAAATCGATCAATGGTTCTCGAATAATTCCATAAACCAAGATAAATCCTGTAAAAAAGATCGAAAAAAGTAAAGCTATTTTTTGAATTCCACTTGATTTCTGTGCAGCGGATTCTTTTTTATACAAAGCCCATAGTATCAGAAGTCCAACAAGTAAAATAATATCTTTAATAAAGCTTTGCCATGGCGTGAATTTAATCGCGTCACCAAAACATCCGCAATCGGTTACTTTATTAAAATACGCTGAGTAAAACGTTAAAAACGCAAAGAAAACGCATAACGCAATAAGAACAGCAAGCACTTTTTTCGTTTTGATGTTAAACAGAAGAGCAACTCCTAAAATAAGTTCCAAAGCCACAACAAAAATGGAAATTGGTAAAGCAAATGGCTCTAAAAAAGGCATATTAAAAACGCCCGCGGAGAAATACTCTTCCAATTTAAAAGAAAACCCAATCGGGTCGACCGCTTTTACAAAGCCCGAAGCAATAAAAATAAGGGCAATTACAATTCTTAAAACAGCTTTTATCATAATAGTTCTTTTACAAATTCAGTTTTTGGAGAAAGTTCCTTTGGACCGATTCCCATCAATTTTAATAAAGTAGGAGCAAGTTCCTTTAAATAAATGGTTTTCGATGTTTTAATTTCTCCTGTTGCTTTTAGTTTAGGATAATACAAAGCAAACCAAATTTCATCGGCTCCGGGTACATCATTTCCATGATCGCCCCAAGATTTTACCGAACCACGTCCATGATCGGTCGTAATTAACAAAATCGTATTGTCTTTATATTCTGGTGTTGTTTGAATGAAATTCCAGATTTCAGATAGAAATTGATCGGTATTTTTCATCGCATCCAAATAGTAACGATAGTTCTCCGAATGTGCCCATTCATCGGTTTCGCCGTAACTAATAAAGGCTATTTTTGGTTTTTTCGTTTTCAGATAATCCATCGCCATCGTGTGCGTGAAAATATCCAAAGCTTCGTTTCCATACCAAGGTTTGTGCGAGTTTTTCAGCATGGTATTTAGCAAATCAACGTTTGGACTTTTATCATTTTTGTAGGTTGAAAATGCTTCAAAAACAGGAAATTTTGCTGTTGATTTATGAAAAATTCTAGCGAACGCATTCCACGCGCCAAAAGCGACCACTTGGTTTTCGTATGATTTTTTGGATTGAAGTACATCCAAAATATTCAAATTTGTATTTTCTGGATAGTTGTTGGAATTCACTTTTTCATCAACCCAACCCGAAAGTAGTTCGGCATAACCGGGATATGAAAAATGATAAGGATTCGCTACTTTGACGTCGCTTTGCTTGTCTCGATTTCCATATAAAGCCGCTTTTTTAGAAAGTTCGTTCCAGAAAAAAGGCATCATGGCTTCTCGATTTGGATACAGCGTTTTGATGTTTTTTAGATTTCCTTTGGTATCTGGATTTGCGATAATTTCATCATCCAATCCTTTAAAAAACTCTTGCCAACGTAAACCATCAATGGTAACAATGATCAATCTTTCGGGCTTTTTATTTTGTCCAAAAACCAAAGTTGAACATAAAACGAATCCTAAAATTTGAAAAAAAGCGCCGATTTTTTTCATAGAACTTAGTTTTCAGAAATTTTTATCAAACAGAAAACGGCGTAATTCAACATGTCAAAATAATTTGCGTCCAAACCTTCCGAAACGATTGTTTTTCCTTGATTGTCCTCAATTTGTTTCGTGCGCAATACTTTTTGATAGATTAAATCCGTGATTGAAGAAATGCGCATTTCGCGCCAAGCTTCGCCGTAATCATGGTTTTTCTTTTCCATTAACAAGCGAGCTTCGGTTGCAAAATGATCGTAAAGTTTTAAGATTTCTTCTTCGTTTTCGTTGAGATCATCGGTTAAGCCTTTCTGCAATTGGATCAGTCCAATAATAGAGTAGTTTACGATTGCGATAAATTCATCATCTTCACTTTCATCAACCATGCGAACTTCCGCCATTTGCAGCGTACGAATACGATTAACTTTTATATAAATTTGATCGGTGATGGAACTTGGTCGCAAAACGCGCCATGCTGCTCCGTAATCTTTCATTTTTTTTGCAAATAAATCGCGACACTGCGCAATAACGTTCTCAAATTGTTCTGAGGTATTTCTCATATCATGCTATACTGTCTCAAAGATAAGAAAAATCTCTAAAAAGGCTAAGTTTGGGCGTTTCGGTTTTGGGATGTTGATGTCAATTTTTACCTTTGTTTTATGAATACGTTTTCACTAGAAGCCACTAATTTTCCATCGCTGAATTGTCACGGTCGTTTGGTTGATTTAAGCAAACCGAAAATCATGGGAATTCTGAATATGACACCTGATTCTTTCTCGGATGGCGGTCATTTTTTTTCTGAAACGGAGGCTTTAAAACATATAGAACGTTTAGTTAATGAAGGTGCTGATATTTTAGATATTGGAGCGCAATCAACGAGGCCCAATGCAGAAAAAATCTCTGCGGAAGGTGAAATGCAAAGGTTAGGAAATGTTATTTCGTTGATTAAAAAAGAGTTTCCCGAAGTGTTGATTTCAGTTGATACGTTTTATTCAGAAGTGGTTCGTTTTGGATTTGATGAAGGAATGGATTTGGTGAACGATATTTCTGGAGGTCAATTTGATGAAAAAATGTTTCCTACAGTCGCAGAACTGCAACTTCCATACGTGTTGATGCATATCAATCCAACCTACGAAACGATGCATGAAAAAGAAGTACAAGGAGATATGGTTGTTGAAATTAATTGTTATTTTTCAAAGAAATTGCAGGTTTTAAAGCAACTTGGTGTCAACGATGTGATTTTAGATCCGGGTTTTGGATTTGGAAAAACTACAGAGCAGCAGCATTTTATGTTGGATAATTGCCAATATTTTGGATTTGGAAAACTTCCTTTGTTAATCGGGATTTCGAGAAAATCATTTATCTATAAACCATTAGGAAAGCTTCCAACAGAAATTGATGATTTAACGCAAAAATTGCATTTGAAAGTTCTAGAAAAAGGATCGAAAGTCCTACGCGTTCATGACGTCGCTTCTACAAAAAGAACGATTGAAAAATTCTTAGAAGACAAAAATTAATTCAAGTTTTTTAGTTTTTCTGTGTATTCTTCTGTGAAAACTTTTTTATCTTCGTGCATTTGCTCAATTGTTTTTGGAAGTCGGTAGTTGAACAAAATTTTTTCCTCTTCATCAAGGAAAATAAGTTCTTTCTCCTCACCATCAATCATTTGTGCGAAAATATCCCACATGGAGGCGTCGCGTAATTTTAGAATTTCGAAAAAATCTTGAGCTTTAATTTGTACTGATTTCATAATTGCAAAAATAATCATTTTATTAATCCTCGAAACTTCTTTATTTTTACAGAATGATTTCACAAGAAACGATAGACAAAATTTTCTCAATTGTTCGAATTGAGGATATTGTTGGCGAATATGTTCAACTGAAACGCGCTGGAACCAATCTGAAAGGTTTAAGTCCGTTTCAGGATGAAAAGTCGCCTAGTTTTGTGGTTTCTCCTAGTAAGCAAATTTGGAAAGATTTCTCGTCTGGAAAGGGTGGGACGGCGATTTCGTTTTTGATGGAGTTGGAAGGTTTTACCTATCCAGAAGCGCTTCGTCACGCCGCAAAAAAATACGGAATTGAAATTGAAGAAGACAAAAAAGTCTATTCCGAAGAGCAAAAGCAGCAACAAAGTGAACGCGATCTTTTGTACAAGATTCATGAAGTTGCGAATGATTTCTTTCAGGATCAGTTGTGGGAAGGAGAAGAAGGGAGACTTATTGGACTTTCGTATTTCAAGGAACGTGAACTGAAAGATCACGTCATCAAGAAATTTCAATTAGGATACTCTCCTGAAAAGAAAAACGCTTTTACGGAATACGCTTTAGATAAAGGCTATTCGAGTGATATTTTGTTGAAATCCGGCTTATCTATTTTTCCAGAAAGTGCACCAAACGGTCTCGATCGTTTTCGGGAACGGGTGATTTTTCCGATTCATAGTTTTTCGGGTCGCGTTTTAGGTTTTGGAGCTCGAATTCTGAAATCGAATGTTAAAACAGCGAAGTATTTAAACTCGCCAGAAACCGAAATTTACCATAAGTCCAATGTTCTTTATGGTTTAAACCAAGGAAAGCAAGCGATTTCGAGGAAGGATTCGTGCTTGTTGGTGGAAGGGTATATGGACGTTATTTCGCTTCATCAAGCAGGAATTGAAAACGTGGTTTCCAGTTCTGGAACGGCTTTAACGGTGGAACAAATTCGATTGATCCGTCGTTTGACGGAGAATGTGATTATCTTGTTCGATGGCGATAAAGCAGGAATTAAAGCGAGTTTCAGAAGTATTGACATGCTTCTTTCCGAAGGGATGAATATTCGCGTTTTGCTTTTTCCTGATGGTGACGATCCTGATAGTTTTTCTAGAAAGCATCCACAAGACTATGTTGAAGAATTTATTGCCAACGAATCTCAAGATTTTATTGATTTTAAAGCCGAAATTCTTTTAAAAGAAGCGCAAAATGATCCGATTAAAAAGGCGGAAGCGATTCGCGATATTGTAAAATCGGTTGCGAATGTTGAAAATGCCCTAAAACAGGAAGTTTATTTGAAAGAAGTTTCTAATAAATTCGGAATTAGCGAGCAGAGTTTGTTCAATGAATTAAATGTTCAGAAACAAATTTTATCAGGTCAAAAACCGATTGATAGAACGAAAGCGGAAGCGCCTGTAAAACTTCAAGTTGTTACTGAAACGCAAGAGTTTTCGGTGGATCCGCTTTTGGTTTTAGAAGAAAAATTGGTTGAATTGCTTTTGAAATACGGAGATTTTGTCCTTGATCGCGTTGCGGATGACAAAACGCCTTTCCAAGTAACAGTTGCCGAAGAAATATCAGCTTATTTCTTAGAAGACGAGTATCAGATGCTTTCGCCAATCAATGGCACAATTGTTAAAGAAATTCGTGACGGTCTAGAAATGGGCGAATTGCGAACGGAAAATTTCTTTGTTAAATTGATGGATGAAGAAATTTCTGGAAAGATTGCTGATGTTTTGGTTGAAAAATATCATACGAGTGATTGGGGAAAACACAATATTTTCTTCAAAACAGAAGAACAAGTTGTTCCGAAACTGGTGAATGACATTATTTTCCGTCACAAACGAGAATACATCATGAAGCTTATCGAAGATATCAAGAAAAAACTTGGTGAAGCAGAATCAAACGATGAAAATTACTTAACGATAATTAAATTAACCCAAATTCGTAACCAAATAGACAAAGAATTGCATCGGGTTTTATGACAAATTGGCTACATTTGAGATGGGAACAGTTTTTGAAAATTACAAACACATAATTAAAGCAAATATAGAATATGGATATTAACAAAGAATTTAGAGATTTTTCGGTAAAGCATATGGGAAACAGTGGTTTGGCTACCGATCAATATATGGGAACGTTTAACCCAACCAACTTGACGCCGTACATTATGGAAGAAAGACGTATGAACGTGGCGCAAATGGACGTTTTCTCACGTTTGATGATGGATAGAATTATCTTTTTGGGAACAGGAATCGACGATCAAGTAGCAAATATCGTTACGGCGCAGTTGCTTTTCTTAGAAAGTGCAGATCCTTCTAAAGACATTCAAATTTACATTAACTCTCCTGGTGGAAGTGTTTACGCAGGTTTAGGAATCTACGATACAATGCAAATTATCAAGCCTGATGTTGCAACAATTTGTACAGGTATGGCAGCGTCTATGGGTGCAGTTTTACTTGTTGCAGGTGAAAAAGGAAAGCGTTCTGCTTTGAAACATTCTCGAGTGATGATCCACCAACCATCTGGAGGAGCACAAGGTGTTGCTTCGGATATGGAAATCAACTTAAGAGAGATGTTGAAATTGAAGAAAGAATTGTACGAAATTATCGCATTGCATTCTGGACAAGACTACGAATGGGTTGAGAAATCATCAGATCGTGATTACTGGATGACTTCAGAAGAAGCGAAGAGCTATGGAATGGTTGATGAGGTTTTAGAGAAAAAATCATAATCCCAAACTAAAGAATAAAATAAAGGCTGAAGAAATTCAGCCTTTATTTTATTACAAAAAAAAGAGACCAAAATTAATCGGTCTCTTTTCTATTTAGCTAAACAAATCTTTTACTTTTTCAAAGAATGTTTTTTCTTTTCCAGAAGGTTCAGCGTTCATTTCGCCGCTGTTCATTTGCTTTTCGAAGAATTCTTTTTGCTCTGGTGTAAGATGCGTAGGCGTCCAAACATTAATATGAATAAACATATCACCTTTACCATAACTATCAAGACTTGGAAGTCCTTTTCCTGCTAGACGAAGGATTTTTCCGCTTTGCGTTCCTTCATCAATCGTGATTTTTACTTTTCCACCAACGGTAGGAACTTCTTTTTTCGCTCCTAAAGCTGCTTCCGCAAATGAAATATATAATTCTTGGTGAAGATTATCACCTTCACGCTTGATTGTTTTATCTTCTTCCTCTTCAACAACAACCAATAAATCTCCAGGAACGCCTCCAAAAGGAGCGTCGTTTCCTTTTCCACGTACACTTAGCTGAATTCCTTCACGTGCACCAGCTGGAATATTGATCGTTACTTCTTCGTCATCCTTGATTAAACCTTGTGAATTTGCACCTGCCGGAATATGATCGGCTACTTTTCCGATACCTTGACAAGTTCCACACGTGGTTTGAGATTGCATTTGTCCGAAAACGGTATTCATCACTTTAATTTGAGCTCCGGTACCGTTACATGTAGGACAGGTTTTCGAAGTTGCGCCTTCTGCAGCTTTCATCTTCTTAACCTTGATGGTTTTTTGCGTTCCGTTCACCATTTCTTCAAGATTTAGCTTGATGCGAACTCTTAAATTAGAACCACGCGCTTGTTGACGACCTCCGCCGCCACCAAAACCACCGAATCCGCCACCAAATTGACCACCGAAAATATCTCCAAATTGGGAGAAAATATCTTCCATGCTCATTCCGCCACCAAATCCGCCGCCACCGCCGAATCCTCCGTTACCACTTACTCCGGCATGACCGAATTGGTCGTAACGAGCCCGTTTGTTGTCGTCACTAAGGATTTCGTATGCTTCTGCAGCTTCTTTAAACTTGTCTTCTGCAGATTTATCACCTGGATTTTTATCTGGGTGATATTTGATGGCCATTTTTCTATAGGCTTTCTTAATCTCTTCCGTACTAGCCGTTTTGGTTATTTCTAATACTTCGTAGTAATCTCTCTTTGTCATAGTAATTTCTTGTAAAGAACCAATCGGGAATTAGTTTCCAGTAACCACTTTTGCGAAACGAATAACGCGATCGTGAAGTTGATATCCATTTTCAATCACATCAACCACTTTTCCTTTTAATTCTGGTGATGGAGCAGGAATTTGAGTTACTGCTTCGTGGAAATCTACATTAAAATCATCTCCTTGTTGAACTTGAATTACATTCAATCCTTTTTCTTCAAGCTTTGATTTTAACTTTTGATAGATTAATTCAACACCTCGTAAATCGGCTTCGTTTCCGTTTTTAGCGATTTCTTTTAGCGCACGTTCAAAATCATCTAGAACGGCTAATAATGAAATCATTAAATCTTGATTGGCATATTGAAAAAACTCCATTTTTTCTCGTGAAGTTCTTTTTTTGTAGTTTTCGAATTCGGCATACAACCTGATATAACGATCTTTTTCTTCTGCCAAAAGGTCTTCTGCAGATTTTTCGTTTGTCACATTTTGATTAGATTCTGCTGCATTTTCTTGCGCGTTCTCCTGCTCGAAATCAAAATTTTCTTCGTGTTTATCGTGATTTTCAGACATAATAGTACTTATTTTTCACTTTAATTCGCAAATCTTTTGCCAAGGTCAAGAAACGGACAAATGGGCAGATACTTTAGTCGGTGAATGTTCGGTACAGTAAGTAGATGTTTAGAACCATGATGATTATGGCGATAAGCCAAGCGATGGTTTTTAGCAAAAGTGAATTAGCAAATTTTCCCATTTTCGTTTTGTCATTGGTAAATATAACAAGTGGAACCACGGCAAAACTTAATTGCATGGAAAGGATAACTTGGCTAAAAACCAAAAGATCTGAAGTTCCTTTTTCACCATATAATATGGTAACAATTAGGGCGGGAATAACAGCGATTAATCGAGTAATTAATCTTCGTAACCAAGGTTTCAATCGAATGTGTAGAAAACCTTCCATAACGATTTGTCCAGCTAAAGTTCCTGTAATTGTTGAATTTTGACCAGAAGCTAACAAAGCAACTCCAAAGACAATACTTGCTAAAGTTGTTCCTAGAATTGGTGCAAGAAGTTCGTATGCATCATGAATATCGGCAACATCATGATGGCCGTTGTAGTGAAATGTCGCTGCGGAAACAATTAAGATAGCCGCATTAATGAAAAATGCTATTAGTAAAGAAAGCGTACTATCTAAAGTTGCAAATTTAATGGCTTCTTTTTTTCCTTCATCTGTTCGTTCGTAAGCACGAGTTTGCACGATACTGCTGTGTAAATACAAATTATGGGGCATTACCGTAGCGCCCAATATTCCAATCGCGATGTAGAGCATTGCGGGATTGGTCACAATTTCTTTTTGTGGAAGCAGTCCACTTATAATTGGGAAGATTTCGGGTTTACTTAAGATAATATCATAAGCAAAACATCCGATAATGATGATCATTAAAGCTCCAATGATACTTTCTAGCCAACGAAAACCTTTGGACTGGAGGAGTAAAATTAACATGACGTCAATTACAGTAATGACAATTCCCCAAGTCAATGGAATTCCAAATAATAAATTCAAAGCAATGGCTGCGCCTAAAACTTCCGCAAGATCGCAGGCGGCGATGGCTATTTCACAAAGAACCCATAGAATGAAATTGGTTCTTGGCTTGTAATGATCGCGACAAGCTTGAGCTAAATCTCGTTCCGTAGCAATACCTAGCTTTAACGAAAGGTGTTGCAAAACCATAGCAAACAGATTGGAAATAAGAATAACCGAAAGTAGGGTATAACCAAATTCGGAACCACCTGCAATATCAGTCGCCCAGTTTCCGGGATCCATATAACCCACTGCAATTAACAATCCAGGACCTGAAAAGGCTAAGAACTTTTTCCAAGCGCTTGCGTTTTTAGGAATCGGGATGGATGCGTGAACTTCGGGTAAGGAATTGTTATTTTTTATTCTTCTCCAAGCTGGTTTCATAGAACAAATGTATCAATGTTAGTTTGAACTAACAAATATTTTTGAATAAACTTAATCTTTTGAAATTGAAATTAAAAAACCGCTTCCTAGGAAGCGGTTGATATCTCTAATTTATAGAAATTATTTTGCGAAACGAACAGCCATTTTTCTGTCAACTGCTCTTTGTGCATCTGAAGCATCAGCTGGTTGCGTTGCAAATTCGCTTCCGTAACCGTCAGCTCCTATTACTTGTGCACCAACACCTGCTTTAGCTAAGTAATCTTTGATGAAAACTGCTCTTTCTCCAGAAAGTTTTTTGTTTGCAGCTTCGTTACCCACTTTATCCGTGTAACCACCCACTTTGATTTTAGCATCTGGGAACGCTTTCAAAATAGCTACTAAGTTATCTAACTGTGCTTGAGAACCAGCTTCTAACTCTTTATTGCTACCCATTTTGAAGTTTACTTTATCGAAGTCGTACCAAACTGTTTTTAAAGCATCGTCATTAGCTGCATTTTTATAACCGTCTGTTTTCAAGAATGTAATCATTCTATCTTCAAGACCTCCTTTGTATCCTTTAAGATTCACTCCATTTAAGTCGATGTCAGAATCAACTTTTGTTACTGTTGTGGTAACCGTAGTATCTCCAGGAGCGTTTACATTTACAGAATCATCAACTACTGTGATTGTATCGGTACCTGCTGCAGAATCTGTTGTTTCTTTACTGCATTGCTTCCATAGGAACCATCCAAGAAGACAAACCAGAAGAAGTGGTAATAACCATTTCCAGATAGATCCACCGCCACCGCCGTTGTTATCTTCTCTGATGTCATTTCTGATTTCAGTTGTTTTTGTTTCAATTTTTTCCTTAGCAACAGCAACATCTTCTGCGAAGTTGTCTTTAGCTGTAGAAACTCTTGAAGAAACATCTTCTTTTGCTTTTCCAAACCAGTTATCGAAATCTAAACCTAAAGAGGCTAGCGATAATCCTGCAGGAAGTAAAGAAGAAAGAATTCCTTTTTGGCTTGTTAATAAGTTACTGATTCCATTAGAATCAAGGTTGTTATCAGCTGCATATTTACCAACTGAACCTAAAGTAGCTCCTGTTACTAAGTTTAAGATAGAGTTTGTTGAATTATTGCTAATTCCTGCAAAACCTGCAACGGAATTAACTAATCCTCCAATTTTATCTCCAAAAAGACTTTGTAATAAGGTTGTAATCATTGAATTGTTTGAAGAACCTCCTAAAAGATTACTCAACAATCCGGATGAAGCAGCTCCTGTAATAGAGTTTAATACACTTGGATTGTCAGCATTATTTGCTAAACCACCAATTACCGCAGGAAGTAAGCCAGAAATTGCTTTCTGTACTCCTGATTCATTTTCACCCAACTGAGCAGATGCTTGAGAAACTAAGGCTGGACCAAGTTGCCCCTTAATAAGGTCGATTAAGTTCAAAGACATAATAGTTTATTTTTTAAGATTTGTGTCAAACAAATATATAAATTAATACTATATCCTATTCAAAATTGTGAAATTTTAAAAGAAATTAATAAGATTTTGCAAATACCACTCTTTGTTTGGATGGTTTTCCAGTGATTAAAGAAACACCTTCTTCCAATTCATTATTCAAAGGAATACAACGAATTGTCGCTTTAGTTTCGTTTTTAATTTGCTCTTCTTCCTCTTCTGTACCGTCCCAATGCGCTGAAATAAATCCGCCTTTTTCTTCTAAAACTTTCTTGAACTCATCGTACGAATCTACCTTCGTGATATGTGTGTCTCTATAATTCAATGCTTTTTCGAAAATTGCTTTTTGCATTTCCGCTAAAAGGTTTTCAATATAGTTTTCAACCCCTTCAATAGGTTGTGTTTCTTTTGTTAAATTATCTCGACGTGCGATTTCGACCGTTCCGTTTTCTAAATCTTTTGGACCAATCGCAATTCGCAATGGAACTCCTTTTAATTCGTATTCTGCGAATTTCCAACCTGGTTTGTTTTGGGTGTCGTTATCGAATTTTACCGAAATTCCTTTCGCTTTTAATTTATCAACGATTTGATTGGCAACACCGCTAATTTCTAGCAATTGCTCTTCGCCTTTGAAAATTGGAACAATTACCACTTGAATTGGAGCCAACGTTGGAGGTAATACCAATCCTAAATCATCTGAATGCGTCATAATTAAAGCACCCATCAATCGAGTTGATGTTCCCCAAGAAGTCGCCCAGGCGTATTCCATTTTCCCTTCACGGTTGGTGAATTTTACATCAAATGCTTTTGCGAAATTCTGACCTAAAAAGTGAGAAGTTCCCGCTTGTAACGCTTTTCCATCTTGCATTAATGCTTCAATACAGTAGGTTTCATCAGCGCCAGCAAAACGCTCAGATGCTGATTTTATTCCTTTAATGACAGGAATAGCCATAAAGTTTTCAGCAAAATCTGCATAAACTTCTAGCATTTTTTCTGTTTCTTCAACGGCTTCATCACGTGTTGCATGCGCAGTATGTCCTTCTTGCCATAAAAATTCTGAAGTTCTAAGGAATAATCTTGTTCTCATTTCCCAACGAACAACGTTCGCCCATTGGTTAATCAAAATTGGTAAATCTCTGTAAGATTGAATCCAACTTTTATAGGTATTCCAAATAATAGCTTCTGAAGTTGGACGAACGATAAGTTCTTCTTCCAATTTCGCTTCTGGGTCAACGATTAATTTATGAGGATTGTCCGGGTCGGTTTTTAGGCGATAGTGAGTAACTACGGCACATTCTTTTGCAAAACCTTCTGCATTTTTTTCTTCTGCTTCAAAAAGGCTTTTGGGTACAAAAAGTGGAAAATAAGCATTTACGTGACCCGTTTCTTTGAATTTGCGATCCATCTCATCACGCATTTTTTCCCAGATAGCATATCCGTAGGGTTTGATAACCATGCTTCCACGTACCCCCGAATTCTCTGCCAAGTCTGCTTTTACAACAAGTTCATTGTACCATTTGCTGTAATCTTCACTTCTTGATGTTAATTTTGCCATTTTTGATTTAACTTTTAATGTAAACTTTTATCTAATTAAAAAAGATGTAATTTTATACACTGATTTACCCTTTTTGATGGTATAATTTTGGTATAAAGTGCAAATATAATTTAAATATAATTTTATTCATTCATCATGAAAAGAAATATACACAAAAAAGTTTTAGGAATGCTACCTGTAAAAGCAGCTGTAATGGCTTTGTCAGCATCATTACTTTTAACATCGTGTGTGGTTTACACAGGAGGTTATAGCGAGACAGATGGTGTCTATTATGATCCTAATAAAGATACGCTTCCGCAAGGCTACGGAAATTACTCTGAAAACCAAGTTGGCGAGTATTATGATTACCGAGATACAGGGATCATTGAAAAGAATAAACAAAACCAAGCAGAAAGTGAAAATCGTTACTACGGTTCGAACTGGCAAAATGACTCCAAATCGACAACATCTGACTTTGGAACGTATTCTGGATCGGAAACGTATTATACCGATAATGGCTACTGGGATATGGGATTCTATAGAACATGGGGCGGTTATTATGGAGGATATTACGGTTGGGGAATGCCTTACTATGGTTGGAACATGGGATGGGGATCATCATGGGGCTGGAATATGGGTCTTAGCTGGAATTGGGGATGGAGCAACTGGGGTTGGGGAAGTCCTTGGTACGGTGGTGGTTATTATAGCCCATGGTATGGCGGATATTACAATCCGTGGTATGGTGGCGGTTATTATGGCTACACTAGACCATACCATTATTTGCCATCTAGACCTTCTGGACCAAACTATATGGGATCTAATGGAAATTCCAACTATAGCAGCAGAAACTACAATACCAATAGAGGACCTGGATTTACACCAACCAATCGCGTTCCTGCGCAACAGTCAAACAGAATGGGAACTATGAATCCGAACGGGCAATATAGAACGCAGCCATCTGCTAGAAATGGTCAATACAACCCGAATGTTGGTAACCGAACAAATAATTACAACTACAATAACAACCGTTCTAACCAAGCACCTAGAAACAATTCATATGAATCTAGCCGAAATAATTCTGGAAGTTTCCAAAACTCTTCAAGTGGCGGATTCCGTTCTAGCGGTGGCGGATTCTCTGGTGGTAGCTCAGGCGGCGGCTCAAGAGGTGGCGGCGGTATGAGAACCGGTGGTGGTAGATAATTTTGACATAACAAGTTTATTTTACAAATAAGAAATGATAAAAAAATCGTTAAGCATATTGGGTCTTGCAGCAATGTATTTTGCGCAAGCCCAAGATGTATCTGGAATCAAAAATTCAATTGATGTTTATTCCAATACAGATTTAGGAGGTTCTTCTAAATACAATTCAATGGCTGGCTCTATGGGAGCTTTGGGCGGTGATGTATCCGTAATCAACAGCAACCCAGCAGGAATTGGGGTTTTTATTGCAAGTGATATTTCGGGATCGCTTTCAATAACGGATAACAAGAACACAAGTAACCTTTTTGGAAATTCGATTTCATATAAAACCAATCAAACGACGTTAGGTCAAGTTGGTGGTGTAGCTGTTTTTGAATTGAATGGAAGATCTCCATGGAAATTTGTGAATGTTGGAGTGAACTTCGCAACCAAATCTCTAGAAAACTACGTTGAAAGTCCAGGAAATCAGAATATTGCGTACGATGTTAATTCGACAGAATATGTGACTTTAGATGGTCATGCATACGATCGTTACGGTGATATGTCGAAAATGAGTATTGCTGTAGGTGGTAATTATGACAATAGATTTTATGTAGGAGCAGGTGTAAATGTTTATTCTTCTTCGTTAAATCAATACGATACAGCCTTATTGACGCACCGTTCCTCAGATGCAGGTTTCTCTAATTTTTCTGAAAAATTCTCAAAACAATATACACCGTATTTAGAAGATGCTTCGGGATTTTCTGCAAATATCGGGGTTATTGGAAAAGTGAATAATCAATTCCGTTTGGGAGCTGCTATTGAAACACCAACTTGGTGGCAAATGGATCGTGCTTATATGTATTATGATGTTAATGGTGATACCGAATATTCGGAATCTCGTAATTTCAGATCGCCTTTTAAAGCAACCGTAAGTGCTGCTTACGTTCCAAATAAGAATTTTGCGTTAAATGTTGATTATTCATTGGGATTAACCAAACCGAAATACAGTACTGATGTAGCTGATGTGGATCAAGAATTCAAAAATTTCTATTCAGATCACTACAAAAACCTTTCGGAAGTACGTGTAGGAGCAGAATATCGTATTCAGCAATTTAGATTGAGAGCTGGATATGCTTTTGCAAACAGTCCATTTGATCAAATTACAATGAACGCATTCAATAATGATGGATCAGGTTCTGATAAAGGATTCGATAATATGTTTGTTGGAAAAAGAAACACGCTTGGTGTTGGTTTAGGATATGATTTCCGTTCATTCTATATTGATGCGGCGTATCAAAATATTAGCTCAACGTATCAAAGTCCGTTCTTATACGGAAACGATGGTGCAGGGTCACAATATTATTCGCCAACAACGTATATCTACGGAGACTCTTCTGCAGTTTCAGAAGTGGATAACAAACAAAATATATTTACAGTTAGTGTAGGTTGGAAATTCTAATTTTAGAATTTTTAATTATCAAAAAACTCCGAAAATTTTTCGGAGTTTTTTTATTTTTAATGATGATGATCATGAAGGAGATGCATAGAAAAAGCAAGCGCGACCCCTATTATGACGAGAATAATTTTGCTCCAATCCATTTTGTGGTTTTTATTGCTTTCAAAAATAATCACCGATGAAATATGAATGAAAATTCCACCTACTAAAGCTAAAAAGTACGGCTGCCATTCGGGATTGAAATATTTTCCTAAAATAACTCCTAAAGGTGATGAAAGCGCAAATAACGCGGTAATAATGTACGCGGAAGGTTTTGCTTTTTTTCCAAATAAGAACGCGCCTAAAACAAATGAAATTGGGATGTTATGCACCACAATTCCTAAAAGATATGGACTCGCAATGTTGGTTTCGTTAGCCAATGGAATTCCTTCGATAAAGGCATGGATAAACAAGCCAACCATTAATGCAACGGGAAGAATATGTTTTTCGTCATCATCATGATGGTGGATGTGACCATGTTCAAAGCCTTTCGTTAAGCTTTCCAAGAGCATCTGCAACAAAACTCCTGCAATCACAAACAATCCGATATAATGATCATCATGTTCATAAACCTGCGGAAAAACCTCATTAAACGTAATGGTAATCAAAAAACCAGCACTTAAAATGAGTAACATTTTTGCAAATGTTTGATTTTTACAGAAATAACTTCCCAGAATAACTCCTGTAAGAACGCTTAAAATAAGGAATAAAATGACCATCAATCGCTTGGTTTTGTTTCTAAAAGTTTACAAAGATAGGAAGTTGATTTTTTTCTAGTGTTGAATTTTTTTTAAATCTTTAAAAAAGAAAGCTCTTCTGTATATTTGTAAAGTCAAAACGAAAACTTCATGTCAGAAAATCAGAAATTAAAAATCGCTTATATCGAATTGGATACGCATCCCGATATTTTGTCGAATTTTTATGAATTGATGCGTGATTCCGAGGTTTTTGAGGTTTCATATTTTCTTTCGGAGAAGATTTCTAGAATCTTCAATGTTCAAGATTCGGCTATTCGAATTGTGGATGTAAAAAATGTAGTTCAAGTTCTTCAGCAAGAATCTTGGGATTTGGTGGTTATTGGAACGGTTCATCGCTATTTTAATGTGTTTTCCAAAATCGTAAAGCAGTTTCCAACCGCCATTATTGTTCATAATTTGGAGTTTTCTAAATCTTCTAAACAGAATTTGACGTCTTCCATTGTAAAAGAAGATACTTTGTATCGTTTGAAATTAGCAACGAAAGAAGGTTTATTTTCGATGAATTCCGTGTATGAAAATGCAAAAACCTTATTTGTTTTAGACCAGAAGTTTGAAAATTCTAAGTATGAGTTTTTGCCGTTATTTTATGTGAAATCAACTGAAAATCAAAGTTCTGATGTGTTTAAAGTTGTAATTCCAGGAGCAGTTTCGCAAAAACGACGCGATTACAAACGAATTTTGAAACAGGTTTTAAATTTCAAAAAACCTACCGAACTTGTTTTACTTGGAAAAGCACAGGGATACGAATTGAAGTGGATATTGGAAACAAAAAAACAACTTCCTAATCATATTCACTTATCGTATTTCACTGAAAAAGTTCCGCAAGAACACTATGATTCAATTTTAATATCGGGAAATGTTCTTTGGTGTCCTATTCAAATTGAGACCGAGTTTTTTTCTCAAAAAGAATGGTACGGAAAAACGAAATTGAGTGGAAATATTGGTGATGCAATTAAATTTGCGAAACCTGCCGTTTTCCCCAAAGAATATCAATCGGATTTTCCTTTTATTTTTTCTGAAGAATCAGATGTTGAAACGCAACTTCACGATGTTTCAAATTCAAAAATAGATTGGAATTCTTTCTCCAAAGAAAAAGTACAGAAAGAACTGGAAGAAACGCTATTGAAAGCGATTAAAATTTAAATAGGCTTTTCAAAAAACCTTTGTTCAAAACTTTATCCAAAGGATAAATTCGGATAACTTGATTTCCAATTCCAATAAGGATCAAAACAACCAAAGGTTTGTAGATAAAATTGATCCAATTGTTATTAAAATCGGGTAAAATCAAAGCAAATGTTATCGCCAACGTACAAATAATAGACGCGAAAATCATTTCAATACTGAAAGGCGAAACGTCAAATTTAATATAGTTGAAGACGACTTTTACGCAATTGTAAATCGTAATGGATATCGCTGTAGAAATCGCAATTCCGATTAGACGAAGGTTGGTGTTTTCAATGAAATAGAAGTTCAAAATCAGTGTTAAAGCAGCCAAAACTAACATCATAATAATGTTGAATTTGTAGTATTTTGAAAGGGATAAGATGTTTCCGTTAAAGCCTGTCGCCAAATCAAATAGAATTGCGCTTCCCCAAATCCAAATCACCGGTTGTAAGTCACGAAGTGGTGCAAGCTTCGGGAAAATCATTGTTAAATACGGAAACCCAATGACGATACACGAAAACAAAACCGCTCCAATAAAATAAAGTGTCAGCGATGTTTTCTTGTAAAAAACATCCAATTCTTTAAAATTTCCTTCGGTTAACGATTTGTTGATAATTGGTGCCGATACGTTAAAAAGCCCTAATTGAGGCATGGAAATAATCGAAATCAAGGAATAAATAATCGAGTAGGAAGCGAGTTCTTCGGGTCCGAAATACTGCCCAACCATATTGTTATTGATGGTTACATAGCTTCCAAATGTTCCTAAAAAAGCGAAAAAGCTGTAGTTTGAAAACTGCTTCCAAAGATCTTCCTTCTTGAAATAATCTCTAGAAAAATCCATCTGAACCGGCTCTAATTTATTGGTGTAATAGACATATCCAACTAAAGAAATTATAAAAAACAAAACGAAAATAGAAAACGAAATGCTTTCTGAAAAGCCTAAATAAATACAAGCCGAAAAAGCAACCAAATTGGCTATTTTAGGCAAGAAATTGTCAAAAATATTGGCAACAGCTATTCGTTTGTAATTGGACGTGAATTTATTAAAAACCCCCGCAAACGAAAGTAATAAAACCATTGGGATCACATATTCGCGATACTGCCATATTTTCAGTTCTCTTAAACTTGGCCAAATGTAAGGAAGGACCAGAAATCCAATAAAAAAGAGTAAAAAGTTGATGAAAATAATCAGCAAAGACAGCGATAGCATATTGTGATGCTTACCATCTTGTTGCGTTTTTAGAAAAAATTTGACGTTAGAATAGGAAATTCCACCAATAACAAAGGGAACGATGATTTCGGCGCCACTCATAATCAAACGAAGTTTTCCGAAAAATTCCATATCCGTTGGGAAAATGAAAATTGCCGAAAAAATCCCCAAGAGCGAACTCAGGTAGCCAATAATACTATATTTGAAGCTCTGCCTCGCTACGACACTCATCTAAATAGGAATGAAAATGATGTTGTTAATATAGTGTTCATGCTGTTTTACGTTGGCTGCGTCTTGATTTTCGATCAACTCTTGAGATAATTCTGTAATCTCTAACGTAGAACGGTCCAAATAATTGGCTGAGTACCCCCAATTTTTCACTTTTTCAATAAAATTCCAGATGGGTTCTTGATGATGGCGTTGTTCAATCTCGATCATCAAGGTTGGTTTATGCTTTAAAATGGTGTTTTTTCCGCCTTCAACGGTTAGAAATTCATTTCCTTCAACATCAATTTTAATGAAATTCAATCTTGACAATTTT
Organism: Kaistella sp. CFF1-2; assembly: GCF_059509915.1. Taxonomy (NCBI): domain Bacteria; kingdom Pseudomonadati; phylum Bacteroidota; class Flavobacteriia; order Flavobacteriales; family Weeksellaceae; genus Kaistella; species Kaistella sp. CFF1-2. The sequence goes on along the minus strand of NZ_JCAKLF010000001.1, from coordinate 802,761 downwards.
TGAATCATTGGATGCAAATCCATGGGGATAACATCCACTTTCTGAAGTATTGATTTTTCTTCTTGTTCTTCCTTGTTTTGAACCTGCAAAGTCCCGCGAGAATGGATTTTTTTACCATCAATTACTGGAACTTTAAATTCGGCTACACATTTTTCATTGGAAAGCGCTTCAGGGAAAACGGAAATTTTTGGAAAAATTCGTCGCAATCTTTTTTGCAAACCTTGATTGGGTTCAAAAGCAAGGATGTTTTTCGGTTGAAGTTTCGGTTCTAAAACATAGAGATAGGCACCGACATTAGCTCCAACATCTACAAAAACGTCGTCTTGTTTTAAAAAACTCTGAATCCATAGAAATTCGGGCTCCACTTTTCGAGATAATACATTGGATTTACTCAAGTTTTTTAACTTTTTAAAAAACCTGTCTTTATAGAAATTGGGCGCAAAATATTGCAAGTTTTCTGCTAAAGAACTGTAAATGGACATGTTTTATTTTTAAGACGAAAGGCAAAGATAGTTAAAATTGTTAATAAAATGTTAAATTTTATCCGTTTTTCTTTAAACATCTGCTTTTCCCTATCTTTGAGTACATCCCCAAAATTAGAGTAAATATCATGAAAAAAATGATTTGTATTACTAGTTTAGCGCTAATTACATCATGTCAAAGTGTTTCCAAAGTTCAAGAAAAACCTTTCGTTTGGGAAGGAGCCAATTTGTATTTTTTGTTGACGGATCGTTTCAAAAATGGCGATACGTCTAATGATGTCCAATTTGGAAGAACGGAAAAGGCATCGAAACTTCGTGGTTTCGAAGGTGGTGATTTGCGTGGCGTGATTCAAAAAGTGGAGAATAATTACTTTTCTGATTTGGGTGTCAATGCGATTTGGATGACACCTTTGGTGGAGCAAATTCACGGTTATACAGACGAAGGAACGGGAAAGACCTACGGTTTTCATGGGTATTGGGCAAAAGATTGGACGTCTCTTGATCCGAATTTTGGGACTAAAAAAGAGTTGAAAGAATTGGTTTCTAAAGCGCATGCAAGGGGAATTCGAGTTGTTTTGGATGTGGTAATTAATCACACTGGACCAGTGACTTCGCAAGACCCGAAATATCCGAATGATTGGGTGCGTACTTCTCCGCAATGTACGTACAGTGGCTTTGAAACGACGACAGCTTGTACATTGGTTGCCAATTTACCCGATATTTTAACGGAAGATGATAAAGAAGTCCAAATTCCGCAATTTTTGTTGGATAAATGGAAGCAAGAAGGGCGTTTGCAAAAAGAATTGAAATCGTTGGATGCTTTTTTTGCGAAATATCAGTTTCCACGAGCTTCCAAGTATTATATCATGAAGTGGTTGGCGGATTATATTACCGAATTTGGAGTTGATGGTTTCCGAGTTGATACCGTAAAACACGTACATGAACAAGTTTGGAAAGATTTTCAGAAAGTTTGTGACGATGCTTTTGCAGAATATAAGGCTAAAAATCCAAGTTCATTTCAGAAAAATCAACCGTTTTTTATGGTTGGTGAAGTTTATGGATACGGGATTTCTCAAAAGAAATTGTATGATTTTGGCGATAAGAAGGTGAATTATTTTGACAATGGATTTACGAGTTTAATCAATTTTGATTTTAAAGGTGATGCTAATAAATCGTATGAAGATTTGTTTTCATCGTATTCGAATATTCTAAATTCAGATTTGAAAGGTGTAAGTGTAATGAATTACGTTTCGTCACATGATGATGGTTCGCCGTTTGACAAAGAGCGAAAGCGAACGATAGAGTCTGGAACCAAATTGTTACTTACGCCGGGAGTTTCGCAAATTTATTATGGCGATGAATCGGCGAGATCGTTGATTATTGATGGAACGGAAGGTGATGCGACTTTGCGAAGTAACATGAATTGGGATGAAATCAAATCCAATGCAGAAACGAAAAAAGTTTTAGAACATTGGCAGAAATTAGGGCAATTTAGAGCAAGTCATCCTGCTGTGGGTGCTGGAGTTCATCAAATGATTTCAAGAGATCCTTATGTATTTTTCAGAAGCTATCAGAATGATCGAGTAGTTATAGGTTTGGATCTACCAAAAGGTAAGAAAACGATTGGTTTTGTGTATAATGGAACAATGAAAAATGGTGGCGAATTCGAAGCCTATGTTTTCAAAAACGGGACAAAACTTAGAGACGCTTATTCTGGGAAAACCGTTGTAGTAAAAGACCTTGCGGTAGAACTCGATACAGAGTTTTCAATTGTCCTTTTAGAAGAAGTAAAATAAGAGTTAGAAATGAAAAAAATAGTAGCAGTTTTCGTCTTGTTTTTTGCGTTGAATCTTCAAGCGCAGAAAATTCCCGCTGTAATGAAAACGGAGTTCACAGCGAAAGCGTTAACTCAAAAGCTTTTAAATCAAGATGGAAAAAAGCTTTCTGTAAAAGAGATTTTCGCCAAGCATCCCAAGAAAATCATTCTCATTGATTTTTGGGCGAGTTGGTGTCGCGATTGTATATTGGCGCTTCCAAAAACGAAAGAACTTTTGGAGTGTTTTCCGAATATGGATGTCGTTTATTTTTCCGTAGATCGTTCTGAAGAGCAATGGAAAAAGGGTTTGGAGAAATATGGAATTTCTGATAAAGAGAATTATTTTTTCGAAGAAGGTTGGAAGAACGAATTTACCAATATGATTGATCTCAATTGGGTTCCGCGTTTTATTTTGGTCGATTCAACAGGAAAAATTGCTCATTATTATGCAACTTCGCCATCAGATGAAGCTTTGATTAAATCAATCGAAGAACTTCTTAAATAACCGATTAATAATAATTGGTATTGTTCATAATGCTGTCGTAGTTGGACTTTGCAAGAAGTTTTGCATCAACGTACGTGTTCAGATTTTCCTCAGCTAATTTTAAATTATGTTCCAAGGTTTGTTCAAAGAAGAACGTTTTTTCTTCTTGGTTTTTCAATGTAAGTTGAATCTGATTATCAATTCCTTTTCCGACAAAACCTCGAAAATCACCTTTAATATCATTACCAATAAAACGAATTTTTTCAAGACTATTTAACGGGAAAACTTCGTCGTTGTAGGCGATTGAATCCGAGTTTAAAACTAAATGACCGGTGTACTTACTTATTTTTTTTCCTTTCAACAAAACGTACGTAAAGGCCCTCAGAACTTGGACAAACAACAAAAGCATGATAAGTCCTCCGATTATGGCTTTAATATCGTCTTCCAAACGGAAAAACGGCGGAAGAAAAAGAACAATTGTTGAAATGATAATGCCGACAATTAATAAAATCGTTGCATATTTTATGATTGTGAATGCTTTTGAAGTTTTTTTTACGGGTTGTAATGCCCTGAAAGCGATTTCCATTTTAGTTGATAGCGTTATTGATGAATTGATTAAAAGGTTGTGCAACTTCGAAAAGTTCGCTCACAAAGGTAGCCGAATCTTTTGAAAAAACCTGCGCATCAGAAAGTTTGTGTAAAACGAGAACGTTTTTCAGTTTCAAATACTCAATCATCGGATTTTCCTTATCGAAACCTTGCGGAGGGTTTTTCAATTTGTCTTCTTGATGCAATTCCGGATAGAACTTCTGAAAGTTTTTTGAATGAATAATATCCAAAAACTCTTTTCTAAACGTAGAAATTTCACTTCGAATCTTTTTTAAATTTGAGGAATCAGGTTGATACAAGCCAGCTCCAACAAAAGATTTTCCAGGTTCAATGTGAATGTAATAACCTGCGTTTTGACTTCCTTTTCCGATGCCTAAACTAATTCCGAAATTGGTTTTGTAAGGGGTTTTGTCTTTTGAAAAACGGGTGTCTCTATAAATTCGAAACAACGCTTTTTTGACGTCCGTTTTCACAATTTCTTCATCGTACGCAGCCATTTTTTGCAAGACCGATTCTACAAATTCAATGACGTTACTTTGCGCTTCGAGATAATACGATTTATTTTCTTGGAACCAATCTCTGTTGTTGTTTTTTTGTAAATCCGTTAAAAATTGAAAAGTTTGTTGCAAGCTCATTTTCGTATGTTTTATACAAATATACAGTAGAAATGTATTTGATTAGGCTATTTGAGTATTAAAAATTTATCAAAATTTACATCTTTTTTTTATGCTTTTTGCAATGGTTTTTTCAAAACTATTAGAAAGATAATTGAAAATAATTGATTTTTAAATTTTTTTCGTATCTTTGCCCCCGAATTATAGACGATCTTTTACATGAATTTATTTACGGAGTCCAATTTGAGTCCTGAGATCCTTCAGGCTATTGGCGACCTCGGCTATGAACAGCCGACAGAAATCCAGAAACAGACTATTCCTTTCATCCTTTCGGATGTTCGCGATTTAATCGCACTTGCGGCAACAGGAACAGGCAAAACAGCAGCATTTTCGCTTCCGATTCTGGATATGATAGACGACACAAGTCGTAAAATCCAGTTATTAGTGCTTTGTCCAACGCGAGAACTTTGTTTACAGATCACCAAAGACATTAAGAACTACACAAAATACCTTCCTAACATTAAAACCACAGCGGTTTATGGTGGAAGTAGCATTTCCGAGCAAATACGCTCTCTACGTGAAAAACCACAAATTATTGTGGGAACTCCCGGAAGAGTTATCGATTTGATCGGTAGAAAGGCATTAGATTTTTCTAATATCCAATGGATGGTATTAGACGAAGCTGATGAGATGCTTTCTATGGGTTTCAAAGATGATTTGGAAACCATTTTGTCTGAAACACCAGATACGAAACAAACATTTTTGTTCTCGGCAACGATGAACAAAGAAGTTGAGCGTATCTCTAAGAATTATTTAACGAATCCGCACAAGATTTCAGTAGGTTCTATTAACGCCGTTAAGAAAAACATTACGCACGAATATTATGTGGTAGGATACAGACAGAAAAAAGAAGCTTTGAAGCGTTTGATCGATGCAAATCCGAATCAATATTCAATTCTTTTCTGTAGAACAAGAGCGGAAACTCAGGAAGTTGCTGATTTCTTAATGCAAAACGGATATGCTGCTGATGCTTTGCACGGTGACTTATCTCAAGCACAAAGAGATACGGTAATGAAGAAATTCCGTTTGAAAAACATCGATATTTTGGTTGCAACGGACGTTGCAGCTAGAGGTTTGGATGTGGATTCTCTTACTCACGTTATTCACTTCTCATTGCCAGATGATCCAGAAGTTTTCGTTCACCGTAGTGGTAGAACGGGACGTGCAGGAAAAGACGGTATTTCTATGGCATTGATTAAGCCAGAAGAAACGAGAAAGTTGAAGCAAATTAAGTCTCAAACAAAAATTGAAATTACAGAAAAACAAGTTCCTAAAGGTGACGAAATCATCAAGGCGCAAGTTTCTGGAGTTTTCGAAAAATTGTTAACGGAGCATGAAAATATTTTTGAGATTGACCAAGCGTTAATCCCAGATCTTAGCAACTTCACAAAAGAAGAATTGGTAAACCAATTATTGCAGTTCCAGTTGAAAGATTTAATCTTGTTTTACCAAGATCGTAATGACCTTGCTTCTCAAAAACTATATCGTGAAGAAGATACATCATCTTCAAGAAGAGATAGAAGAAGAGATGATCGTTACGGGAAAGATCGCGATAACCGCGACAGAAACTTCAAAGATCGTGACCGTGGAGGGAAGAAAAAGAGAAACAACGAAAACATGGTTCGTTTCTTCTTTAATCTAGGAAAAAGAGATCAGTTGAAAAAAGTAGATATGTTGGATATCATTAACAAAGCAACAGCGAAATCTAAGAAAAGAGCTGATATTGGTGATATCGAAATTTTAGACAAATTTACTTTCTTCGAAGTAGATAAAAATTACAAAAACGAAATTATGAGCAGCCTTCCAATGATGAAGTTCAAAGGGAAAGAAATGCGTGCTGAAGTAGCAAACTAAGTTGCGATATTAATTTTTGTTAACATAGAAAAGCAGTCTTTTTAAGGCTGCTTTTTTCGTTTTCGTTTTTTTGAATTGTGTTATCTTTGGCGTTTTATAAATTAATTCTTGTGAAATTTATCCGTTTTATATTGGTCTTTATGGCCGCTAGCATCAGTGCTCAAACTGATTTTAAAGAACATGCTTCCAATTTTAATATGGTTTCGTTAACGTACAAACATAACAGCAAATGGTCTGCTTATGTTGAAGTTCAAACGCGTTCCATCGAAGATTTTATGTTACCTGATTATTACGAAATCAAAGGTGGACCAACGTATCATATTAACAAAAAGAATGCTGTTTTAGTTGGAGTAGGGCGTTACGGGACGTATAAAGACAGCGATTTTTATCAACGTGAGATTCGTGTGTGGTTGCAGTATGTTTTCAGTCATAACTTAGGAAAAGCGAAGTTTGATCACCGTTTACGTGCGGAAAAGCGATTTTTTAATTTTCCACAAACCGATGAAAATACGAATGACGAGAGATATCGTTACCGTTTGTCATTCACATTGCCTTTGAATAGTGATAAAGTGAAGCCTGGAACCGTTTTCTTAAACGCGTTTGAAGAAGTTTTTGTTGGTCCTAACACAGATACGTTTAAAAGAAACAGACTATTTGGAGGATTTGGATATCAAGTAAACGATTTTATGAATGCCAATATGGGCTATATGTGGCAAAAAGAATTTTCTTCTTTGAAGGGAGATCGTAATTTTCATTTCGCTTATTTCGCACTGAATTTCACACTAGATAGACAAAAATTGTTCGATCACGACGGTAGTGTTCCTGTGGCGGATTAAGGTAATGTTAAGGAAAGTTAACACGTATTTTCCTTTTCAAAACTCGTTTATTCGGATATTTGCACCACGAAATTTAAATTAAAATAAAATGGGAATAGGTAATCTTTTTAAAGCGTTCCAGCCTAAAGACAAAGTATTTTTTGTACTGTTTGATCAAATTGCACAGAATCTAGTAGAAATGTCAAAATTCTTCCACGATGGAATTACAGAATTTGATGTAAATGACGATTCGTTTATGCAGAAAATTAGCGATTTCGAACATAAAAATGATGATTATACGCATCAAGTTTTTGTGGAGCTAGGACAGAATTTTATTACACCATTTGATAGAGAAGATATTTCTCAATTAGCGAGTGGTTTAGATGATATTGCAGATTATCTTTATGCATCTGCAAAATATATTTTCCTTTACAAAACGCCAGAAACAAAAGAATACGCTGAGTTCTCTCACTTAATTCACAAGGCTTGTTTGGAAATTCAAGTTGCTGTTGAAAACTTAAAAGATTTCAAAAATCCAGCAGCGGTAAAAGAATCTTGTATCAAGATTAATTCATTCGAAAATTTAGCAGACGACGTTCAGAGTAAGGCTTTAATGAGACTTTTCGAAACGAACGATCCTATCCGTATTATTAAAGTACAATCTGTATTAAACTATCTAGAAGAAGTAACTGATAAGGCAGAAGATGTTGCCAACATTATGGAGAACATCATCATTAAATACGCATAATTATCTCTAAAAATATATATCAGAAATGGACTTACCAATTTTATTGATAATTATTATTGTACTGGCGTTAGTTTTCGATTATATCAACGGTTTTCACGATGCGGCAAACTCTATTGCAACCATCGTTTCAACTAAAGTTTTATCTCCTTTTCAAGCAGTTCTTTGGGCTGCGGTATGGAACTTCGCTGCATTTTTCCTTGCAGCATACATTCTTCCAGGAGGTTTTAAAATCGGAAACACCATCGCCAAAACCGTAAACGAAAATTTTATTACTCTTGAAGTAATTTTCTCAGGACTTATCGCGGCTATCGCGTGGAACTTATTTACTTGGTGGTTTGGGATTCCTTCATCATCATCACATACATTGATTGGAGGTTTCTTAGGAGCAGCGCTTACACACGCCTTGGTTTTAGACTATCAAGATGTACTTGCAGCGCAACCACATTTAGGAACTTGGGATACATTGGTTGCCGCTCTCAAGCAGCTCACGACACAAAGTGTGGTGAAGTTTGATAAGGTAATACCTATCTTCCTCTTTATCTTCTTAGCGCCGATTATCGGTATGATTATCTCGATTATTATCACGATTATTATTGTGAATTTGTATAAAAGATCGAATCCTCATAAGGCAGATAAAGCATTCAAGAGAATGCAGTTGGTATCATCCGCATTGTTTAGTATTGGACATGGTTTGAATGATGCTCAGAAAGTAATGGGTATTATTGGTGCAGCCGTTATTTACTATCATGTAAACATGATTAGCGATGCGCAATATATCGACTTACCATCAGCGGAACGTTTTAATTACTTTACAGAACACTATTTATGGGTTCCACTAGTTTCGTTCATCGCAATCGCTTTAGGTACGATGAGTGGAGGTTGGAAGATTATTAAAACAATGGGTACTAAAATTACAAAAGTATCTCCACTAGAAGGTGTAAGTGCAGAAACTGCAGGTGCATTAACATTATTCATCACAGATCATTTTGGTATTCCAGTTTCTACAACGCATACCATTACCGGTTCCATTATCGGGGTTGGATTGACGAAACGTGTTTCCGCAGTACGTTGGGGAGTTACCGTAAGCTTATTATGGGCTTGGATTTTAACTATTCCAATTTCAGCGCTAATTGCAGGAATCTGTTATCTTATTACATTAGCTTTCTAAAACCTCGTTTTTAGAATCGAATAAATAAAAAACTTTGCCCCAAAAGGCAAAGTTTTTATTTTATTTACGCAGTAAAATTGCGTATTTTTGCCTTTCACAATAGTAAATTATGGAATTTTTAGATCGTTATCAAGAACTTATTGCAAATGCAATAGACAGGTACATGTTCAAGGATAAACCGAAAGAACTGTACGAGCCTATGAACTATATTATCTCGCACGGTGGTAAAAGACTGCGACCAATTATGGTGCTTATGGCAAACGACCTTTTTGGTGGTGATCTTAAAAAAGCGGTGAAACCTGCTTTGGCTATTGAATATTTCCACAATTTCACGTTGATTCATGACGATATTATGGACGATGCGCCTTTACGTCGTAATGTACCTACAATACATACCGTTCATGGTTTGAACACCGCAATTCTATCTGGAGATGGACTTTTGTTGAAAGCGTATAAGTTTTTTGATGATTTGGAGCCCGAATTGTACAAAGCGTGTGTTCGTGTGTTTACGCATACAGGTTTGCTTTTGTGCGAAGGACAACAATACGATATCAATTTCGAAACGCAAGAAGATGTAACCTACGATGATTATATTCGTATGATTACGTATAAAACTGGGTTACTAAGTGCTTCTTCGTTTGAAATAGGAGCTTTAATTGCGGGTGCTAAATTTGAAGATGCAAAAGCTATTTTCAACTTTGGAAAACATGTCGGAATCGCATTCCAAATTATGGATGATTACTTAGATGTTTTTGGAGATCAAGCGTCGTTTGGGAAAAAACATGCAGGTGATATCTTCGAAAATAAGAAGACGGTTTTATATCTTTTGGCTCGTGAGCACGCTTCGCCTGAAGAGTTGAAGGAGTTGGATTATTGGTACACGAAGAAAACGGATAACGTGGATAAGATTTACGGTGTTGAAAAGATTTTCCGTAGAACTAAAGTTGATGAAATGGCACTTCGTTTAATTCAAAAACACAACGAAATTGCTCAAGAATATTTGAATAAAATAGACGCTCCAGAAGAGAAAAAACGTCCTTTTATCGAGTTAGCAAATTACTTGTTAAGAAGAGAAAGTTAATAGTAAACTAAAAATAAAAAATCCTCCAATTTGAACCTTGAAAAATCTGTTTAAATTGGAGTTTTGTTTTTCTTATGAAATTTAGAACGGAAGTAGATATTGCCGATTCTCCTTTGAAAATCGGGATGGAAGATAAAATCTTTACGATGGGATCTTGTTTTGCAACAGAAATGGCTCAGCTTTTTTCAGACGGACAATTGCAAACCTTGAACAATCCTTTTGGGACGATTTTTAATCCGTTTTCCATCCGTGTTGCTTTGCAACGCCTTCACGATGCATACGTATATCGAGAAGAGGATTTGATTTCCTATAACGACGAATTTATTTCGTTGGAGCATCATTCGAGTTTTAATTCCAATTATCTGCATAAATCGTTGGAAAAAATCAATACGAGTGCCCAAGAAGGAAATCAGTTTTTGCAAGAATCCAATTGGATTATCATTACGTATGGAACGGCTTTTGTGTACGAGTTTTTGCCCAAAAATGTTGGTGTAGCCAATTGTCATAAAATTCCTCAAAAGTTCTTTAATAAGCGTTTACTGACGCATCAAGAGTTGGTGGAAAATATTGAAGAAACAATTTTGTCGTTGAAAGATATTTGTCCAGATGAAGTTCAGATTCTATTTAGTGTTTCTCCAGTTCGTCACACCAAAGATGGAATGGTAGAAAATACGCGAAGCAAAGCTTTGCTGATTTCGGCTTTACACGATGCGATTTCCGATTTAGATTATTGTCATTATTTGCCTATTTATGAGATTTTGATGGATGATTTACGTGATTATCGTTTTTATAAAGATGATATGATTCATCCGAATTCGCAGGCGGTAAATTATGTTTTTGAAAAGTTTTCAAAGTCGTATTTTGCGGAAGAAACAAAAGTATTTGTTGCAGAAAATTTTAAAATCTATCAAGGTTTGAATCATCGAACTCATGATCCATCAAATCCAAAGTTTATTGCTTTTCAGGAGCAGATTCAAGAAAAAATAAAGCTTCAACAAGCGAAAGTTAAACATTCAATTTTTAAACATGGAAATCAATTATAAAATTTCTTCGAATCTGATTTTAGTTTCGACTTTACTAATGATTATTTCTTTTTTCACGGATTCCCTATTGCTTCGTGATGGAATTGCATATGCAATTTTTATAGGAATGATTGTGATATTTTTGATGTTAGCTTTTTTAGTCCGAAAGCAAATTCCTTGGATGAAATACGTTTTGCTACTCTTTTTTGGTTTGGGAAGTCTTGGGATTTTCGCTGATTTGTCCGGATTTATGATGCAAGATTATAATCAAATTATTGTAGGAGTTGTACAAACTATTCTTCAATTTGCATCTGTGATACTATTATTTATTAAACCTTTAAAGAAAAGTAATTCATGATTGATACCCATACGCACTTATATTCAACCGAATTTGATGAGGATAGAACAGAGATGATTCAACGTGCTTTGGATAAAGGTGTGGAGCGATTTTATCTTCCTGCAATTGATTCGGAAACCCATGAAAATATGTTGAAGTTGGAAGCCGATTATCCTGATCAGATTTTCAGTATGATGGGTTTGCATCCTTGTTCTGTGAAACCTGAATCTTGGGAAAATGAATTGGAAATTGTCAAAGACTATTTAGATAAACGTCATTTTGTCGCGATTGGCGAAATTGGAATTGATTTATATTGGGATCAATCGACATTGGATATTCAAATGAAAGCATTTGAACAGCAAATCGATTGGGCTATTGAAATGGATTTACCAATTGTTATTCATACACGATCTAGCTTTGATGAGGTTTTTGAGGTTTTAGATCGTAAAAAACATCCAAAATTGCGAGGGATTTTTCACTGTTTTTCTGGTGATTTAGATCAAGCAAAACGAGCAATCGATTTAGGCTTTATTTTGGGAATTGGTGGAGTTGTGACCTTTAAAAATGGAAAAATTGATCAGTTTCTTTCCGAAATCCCGTTAGATAAGATTGTTTTGGAAACGGATTCTCCTTATTTAGCTCCTGTTCCTTTTCGTGGAAAGCGTAACGAAAGCGCTTATGTCGAACTCGTTGCTGGAAAATTAGTTGATATTTACGGGCTTCCATTTGTGGAAATAGATAGAATTACAACAGAGAATGCGTTGCGAATGTTTGTTAATTAATGAGATAGCAATTATTTAATAGATCATTTTTATCTTATGGATAGTAGTATAAACATTAATCAGAATAATTTTGATTTTATAAGGCTTGTTTTAGCTTTTACAGTTATGGGGCACCATATATGTGTTCTTGTACCTGGCGATGTTTACAGTTCATATCATTTTTTATTTCAGGATTACATTGCAATTCGAGTTTTTTTTATAATTAGTGGCTTTCTAATAGCAAAAAGTCTGTCTTCAAGTTCTTCATTAAAAAATTATTTTATAAAACGGGTAAGAAGGATAGTTCCTGCTTATACATTCGTTATTTTACTTTTTGCCGTTTTACTTTCGTTTTTTAGTTATTTAAGTTTTCAAGAATATTTCACATCAAAACAATTTTGGTATTATTTAGGTGTTAATTTAATCTATCAAAATTATCTTGAGCCTTGTTTGCCAGGCGTTTTTTTTTCACCGAATACAATCTGTACTGTAAACGCTTCACTTTGGACTATTAAAATTGAGGAAGGGTTTTATTTATTGCTACCATTACTAGTATTTATTCAGCAGAAATTATTTAGGAAGAAATGGTTTTTTTATGGTCTAATTTATTTATGCTCTATTATTTTTTCTAATGTTTTAACCAATTTGGGGTATCATAGAATTGCTAAGCAACTTCCAGGTACATTATGCTATTTTGTTGCAGGTATTTTGTGTTTTCATTATTTCAATTGGCTGAAAAGTAAACTCAAATATTTTGTGCTTCCAGCATTACTGGTTTTTCTTTTAGAGTACAATTTATCTATTTTTTTGCTTTTCGGGCCTTTTGCAATGGCAATTGTTGCATTGTTTGTTGCATATAATTTTAAATTTTTAAATCACTTTGGGAAACATGGTGACTTTACATACGGAGTTTATATTTTTCATTTCCCAATTACTCAGATGTTAATTTCAAAAGGATTTCATAATGTTGTCGGTAAATGGGAGTTCTTTTGTATTGTCGTCATGATTTCTTTTGTATGCGCATTTTTCTCATGGAAGTATATTGAATCTCGATTTATATCCCGAACTTTTGTTAATCGAATAAAGTCATTAGATGTATAGTAATTTGATATAATAAATATAAAACAAAAAACGCTCAGAAATTTCTGAGCGTTTTCTATTTAATTTTCGTCCACGACTGGGAAGTTTTAAGGTCTTCAAAAGCGTTGTAAACAGCTTTTAACTTGTCAGAACCATTTTTTCCATAGTCTTGGATTTGTTTCTTGCTTCCATCAGTAAAATCTAAACGAAGATATGACGTTGGTAAGTCAGTTACATTTTTATTTCCGTAGAAATCTTTCAACGATTTTGCATCAAGATCATTTAGTAATACGACCAATTTATCAAAATCCTCTTTCTTAATTGTTGCTGTAAACGTTCCTTCTCTAGGTTTCGAAAAATCATCTTTCGAGTTTCCTTTGGAAAAGTTAAATCGTTCGGCTTCCAAAACGGCTGTTCTATCAGGGTTTATCGTCATTTTATAAATCGGACAAAATCCAAAACATGGTCCCGCTTCATATTCAATTTTAGAAAATTGACTGCTATTTTTTTGTGTTGTACACGAGATCAATAATACAAATGCTAAAAGTGAAAATACATATTTCATAAAATCTTTTTTTAAGTTTTTACAAAAAATGTTCCTTTTACTTTTTTCGGAAGAAATTCTTGTTCTTCGGCTTTTTATAACTGATGCTTTCTTTGGTCTGTTTTGGCTTGGTTGATGCAACGGGTTTATTGTTGCTATCACGCTTCATTTCTACCAAATCGCTAGTGTGATAAGGATGATCTTTTATAACTGGAATTTTTTGACCAATTAATTTTTCTGTCGAACGCAAATTGGCTAAATCCAATCCATCTACAAAAGAAATAGAAGTTCCTTCAGAGCCCGCTCTTCCTGTTCTTCCGATTCGGTGAACATAGGTTTCCGCAACATCTGAAAGTTCAAAATTGATAACGTATTTCAATTCATCAATATCAATTCCACGAGCGGCGATGTCGGTTGCCACCAAAACTCGAGTTTCTTTATTTTTGAAATTATTTAAAGCATTTTGACGAGCATTTTGTGATTTATCACCGTGTATTGCTTGCGCTTTAATATTTGATTTTATTAGCCTTTTCGCAATTTTATCGGCACCATATTTCGTTCTTGAAAATACCAAAACCTGATCCATATCTTGATTTTCAAGAATATGCGCTAACAAATCTAATTTATTATCTTTTTCAACGAAATAGATGCTTTGCTGAATGGTTTGAGCGGTTGACGAAACTGGTGTAACTTCAACTTTAATTGGATTTCTGAGAATATCCGAAGCCAAATTTGCAATTTCCTTCGGCATGGTTGCAGAAAAGAAAAGGTTTTGTCTTTTTTGAGGAAGATGTTTGATAACGCGCTTTACATCATGAACAAATCCCATATCCAGCATTCTATCCGCTTCGTCCAAAACAAAAACTTGTAAATGGTGAAGTTTTACCAAACCTTGATTGATGAAATCCAACAAACGGCCTGGAGTTGCAATGAGAATATCAACGCCTCTTTTCAGTTGTTGTTCTTGTTGATGTTGTTTTACACCGCCAAAGATTACTAAAGTTTTTAGTTTTAAATTTTTGCTGTACGCAACAAAATTTTCTTCAATTTGTATGGCCAACTCACGAGTTGGAGTTAGAATTAAAGCCTTTATTTGACTTTGATGCTGAGTGTTTTCTGAAAGGTTTTGCAGGATAGGAATAGCAAAAGCTGCCGTTTTTCCTGTTCCTGTTTGTGCGCAACCCAAAACATCTTTTTTAGCTAAGATTTGTGGTATTGCTTTTTCCTGAATAGGAGTTGGGTTTTCGTATCCTTGTGCTGTTAAAGCTTCTAAAATGGAGTCCTGAACTCCTAATTCTTTAAAATTCAAATGGTATATTTTTAAAAATAATTTTATCCAGTATTTGGATAACAGAGAAGTGCAAAGATAGCTTTTTATAAGGAAAGTTTTCTGTTCTCATTAAATAGCTAAAAATGGAACTGAGAGTTGAGGAAGTATTCCTGCAAAATAGAATAAAATTTGTTATTTTGTGTCTCCTAATTCATCCAATATAAAAGTATGTATCATTCATTAAAAAAAGCAGTTAAAAGTATTCTTCCTAAGAAATTGCTGTTTAACTACGAGGATGAATTACGAAGAACACTAACTCCTTTCTACAAAGGCGATGATCACGAATGTAATGTTTGTGAAACGAGGTTGAAAAAGTTTGTCACTTTAGAAAATGGAGATAAAATTTGTCCAATTTGTGGGAGTATTTCAAGAACAAGAAGACTTTACAAACTTTTATATGACGAATATTTAAAAGACGGAATGTCCTTTTTGGACTTTTCGCCTTTTCGAATTTTATACAAAAAGTGGAAAAAAAGAAAGGATATTCAGTATTTTTCTTCTGATTTTGCGGATGATTTTTTATCAGATTATCGATTTGATATTACAAATATTGACTCGAATGCCGAGTCGTTTGATTTAATTGTTTGCTATCATATTTTGGAGCATATAATTGATGATGAAAAAGCGATGTCGGAATTGTATCGAGTTCTTAAAGCAAATGGAACTGCTTTAATCCAAACTCCTTTTAAAGAGGGCGATATTTATGAAGATTATTCAATTACGAGTGATAAGGGAAGATTAAAGCATTTTGGGCAAGAAGATCATGTCCGGATTTATTCTATTCTTGGATTAGAAGCAAGATTAAAAGCAGCAGGTTTTCTAGTTGATGTTGTTCGATTTTCTGGTGATTCTTATTTTGGTTTTGCAGAAAACGAAGTGGTCTTAGTTTGTACGAAAAAGTAATATAAATCTATTCTTAAAAAAAGGAAGCACAATACTTGGTATTGCGCTTAGTATTTTGGCTGGATTACGATAGTTTATCCATGAAGATGTTTCCAAATCACGTCTTTAAGCTCCGTTAAGCCTTCTCCAGTAACGCCTGAAAAGAATAAAGGTTGCTTGTTTTCTGGGAATTCAGCAGAAATTTCTGTTTTTAATTCATCATCCAAAAGATCAGATTTTGAGATTGAAATGATAAAATCTTTATCTAAAAGCTCTGGATTGTACTCTTTTAATTCATTTTCCAAAATTTTAAACTCTTGGAAATGATCTTCAGAATCGGCTGGAATCAAAAATAGCAGAATTGAATTTCGCTCAATATGTCTCAAGAAACGATGTCCAAGGCCTTTTCCTTCAGCCGCTCCTTCAATAATACCTGGAATATCTGCCATTACAAAAGACTTGAAGTTTCTGTAATTCACGATTCCAAGATTCGGAGTCAAAGTAGTAAAGGCGTAATTAGCAATTTTTGGTTTTGCAGCAGAAACTGATGCCAGAAGGGTAGATTTTCCTGCATTTGGAAAACCAACTAGACCAACATCCGCTAAAATTTTCAATTCGAAAATAATATAGCCTTCTTCACCAGGAAGTCCTGGCTGTGCATATCTAGGTGTTTGATTGGTTGAAGATTTGAAATGTTCATTTCCTAAACCTCCTTTTCCACCATACATCAGGACGATTTCTTGTCCGTCCTCCATGATTTCGCCCATGATTTCACCGTATTCGTTTTTTGCTATGGTTCCAATGGGAACTTCGATGTATTTATCATCGCCATCAGCTCCTGTAAGCTGATTTTTAGCTCCATTTTGACCTCGGTCGGCTTTAATATGTCGGGTGTATCTCAATGGAAGTAAGGTCCATTCGTGAGAATTTCCTTTCATAATAATATGTCCGCCACGACCACCATCACCACCATCGGGTCCACCTTTGGGAATGTATTTTTCACGGCGAAGATGCGCAGATCCTGCACCTCCGTGACCGGATGTACAATGAATCTTTACATAATCTACAAAGTTGCTCATTTCTTAAATTTGAAATTTGATAAATTTGAAATTTGAGATTAATTTCAAACCTCAAATTCCAACTTAGAAATTATTTTACTTTCTCTACTTCTGCGTAAAGCTTTTGAGAAATTTCATCAATCTCTCCAACACCGTTTATTTCAACGTATTTTCCTTGCTGCTTGTAAAGCTCAGCAACTTCAGCAGTTTTTGTGTAGTATTCTTTAATCCGCGTACGGATGATTTCTTCATTGCTATCGTCTGTTCTTCCACTAGTTTCACCACGTTTTAGTAAACGTTCTACCAAAATTTCATCTTCAACAACTAAGGAAAGACAAACGTCGATTTCATCATTCAAAACTTCTTTAACGATGCTTTCTAAAGCTTCTGTTTGTGCAGCTGTTCTAGGAAAACCATCAAAGATAAATCCTTGTGCATCGGTTGGTTTTTTAACTTCGTCAATCAGCATATCAATTGTTACCTGATCGGGTACTAATTCGCCTTTGTCGATGTAGGATTTGGCCAAAGTTCCCAATTCAGTTGCATTTTTAATGTTGTATCTGAAAAGGTCTCCGGTAGAAACTTGCTTTAGATTAAATTGATTAATCAAATTTTGAGCTTGAGTTCCTTTACCACTTCCTGGAGGGCCGAATAATACGATGTTAATCATTTTTATGTTTTATAAAGATTACTAATCTAGTTAATGAAATATGCTTAATGATTGATTCTTCCTTCTTCTAATTGATACAAATCGGGAAGGTTTCTGCCCAATTCATCATAATCCAAACCATATCCTAATACAAATTTGTTTGGAATTTCCTTTGCGATATAATCAATCTTAAATTCTTTGGTATAAACCTCTGGTTTTAATAGTAGCGTAGCTACTTTTAGAGATTTTGGACGTTGTGTGTTTTTGAAATATTCAAATAAACTTTCGATGGTATTTCCTGTATCAACGATGTCTTCCATTAAAATAATGTGTCGTCCTTCTACTTCTTTGGTAAGTTCCATTTTTTTGTAAACTATACCTGTAGATTGAGTTCCCGAATACGAACTCATTTGGATAAATGCAATCTCACATTTTCCAGGATAGTACTTTAAAAAATCTGAAAAGAACATGATTACACCATTCAAAACTCCGATAAATACAGGGGTTTCGTCTTTATAATCTTCGTAAACTTTTAAGGCTAGATTTTTAATGATTTCCTGAAGCTCTTCATGCTTCAAATAAGGAACGAAATGCTTGTCGTGTACTTGAATACTTTCCATACGATTTTTCAAAGTACAAATTTAGGTATTTCTTATCTCGTATGGAAATTTTCGAGCCTTTTATGCGAATTGACATCCTGATTTTATGGGACGTTTTTAGAATTAAACTTCTACATCTTGCTGATACTAACGATTTTTAGAATTTCTAAAGTCTTTTCTTGTCAAGCATAAATTTTAGGAGTACTTTTGTAGAAATCTAATAAAAAAGTAAATATATATGTCAACTTATGTTGTAGTTGGACTTCAATACGGAGACGAAGGAAAGGGGAAAATTACAGACGTTTTATCGGCAAAATCTGATTATGTTGTGCGTTTCCAAGGTGGAGATAACGCGGGACATACGGTCTATGTTGGTGACGAAAAATTTGTTCTTCACTTGCTTCCATCGGGAGTTTTGCAGTGCAAAGGAAAATGTATTATTGCCAATGGTGTCGTGGTGAATCCTAATGCGTTCATGAAAGAAATTGGCCAGATTGAAAGTAAAGGCTTGAGAACAGATCACGTATTTATCAGCCGTCGTGCGCACGTTATCATGCCATACCATATTCTTCTAGACACGTATCGTGAAGAAGAAACGGGAGGAACTCAGATTGGGACAACCAAAAAAGGAATTGGTCCTTGTTATGAAGATAAAATCGCTCGTGTGGGAATCCGTATGATTGATTTATTGAATCCTGAGGTGCTTCGCGAAAAAATTGAAAAAAATCTGAAAGTAAAAAATGCGCTTTTCGAAAAGTATTTTGAAAAACCCGCATTGAATGTTGACGATATTTATAATGAATATATTGCTATTGGTGAACTTTTGAAAGATCGTATTGTTGATACAGAACTAGAGCTTAACGAAGCAATTCAAGAAGGGAAAAATATCCTTTTCGAAGGAGCGCAAGCTCTTATGTTGGATATTGATTTTGGTACATATCCATATGTAACGTCTTCGTCACCTACAACTGGAGGTGTTTGTACAGGAGCTGGAGTTCCGCCGACAAGTTTGCAAAACTTAATTGGTGTTGCCAAAGCATATTGTACGCGCGTTGGTCATGGTCCCTTTCCGTCAGAATTGGATAATGAATTAGGAGAGCATATCAGACAAGTCGGTAACGAATTTGGTGCAACAACAGGGCGTCCAAGAAGAACAGGGTGGTTAGATTTGGTTTCGTTGAAACATGCTTGTATGATTAACGGAATCAATAATTTGGTGATTACGAAGTTGGATGTTATGACGGGAATCAAGCCATTGAAGATCGTTACGAAATATAAAACGGAAGATGGAAAAATCATTGATTATTTTACATCATCAACAACAAAACTATACAACTACGAACCAATTTATGAAGAGTTAGAAGGTTGGGACGAAGATATTACGAAAGTAAGATCATACGATGAACTTCCAGAAAATGCCAAAAAATACATCGAATTTATCGAGAATTATTTAGGTATTAATGTGTATTTGGTTTCTGTAGGTCCAGAACGAAGTCAGAATATTATTAGAAAAGATTTATTTTAAATAAATCCTTATTCCATAAGTTTTAAAAAGTCTCCTGTTTAGGGGGCTTTTTCTTTTTATTAATATGTATAGGATAATACTTATAATTAAATTCTGAAATATATGAAGATTATGTAAAATTTTGGCAAATAATTTGTAAAGATTAAATCAAAATGAGAAAAGGGTTACCAAACTAATAATATGAATGTTTTTTGAACCAAATGTATAACCTTAATATTTTTATGATGAAAAATCTATTCAAAAAAGAGGACATTCATTTTAATGAAATCCTATTCGAAGGCCGTAACAAGGCCTATGGCGCCTACGATTTACGTATGGAATCGGACAGAATGCTTACACGTGCTTTGTTTGTTGGGTTGGGCTTGTTTGTAGCGGTTGCTGCGACGCCTTTTGTGGTTAATGCTTTAAAGTCAGATGCGGTAATGGCGCCTCCTTCAAAACCGGAAGTTAACATCGACTTAACTCGTATCTATGATGAGGAAGTTGTTGTGCCACCAAAAGAAGTTTTACCAGAAACTCCACAAGTTGTACAATCGAAAGCTAGTGTTTTACCAACTCCAACAAATAATCCACCTGTTGAAAAAACGGTAGGTAAAGTAACGGATCCAGGAATTCAAGGTTTTGAAGAGATCAAAGATGTTCCACCAGAAAGTGTGATTACGCCTCCAAAACCGTTTGTTGCTGATCTGGGAACAGGAAAAGTTGATGTTATTCCTGCTCAGAAGCCCGTGGTAAGTGATGATCCTGTCGTTAATGTCGATGTGGAAGCTGATTTTATGGGTGGTGTTAATTCGTTCCGAAATAAAGTAATGGGGAATTTTGACACCAATCAGTTTGAAGGTTCGGGTGACAAAATGAGTGCGGTAATTACTTTTATTGTAGAGCGTGATGGAAGCATTTCTAGTGTGAAAGCAGCTGGTAAAGATGCGGCTTTTAATAGAGAAGCAGAAAGAACCATTAAAAGTGTAAAAGGAAAATGGACTCCGGCTAAAGTGAAAGGGCAAACCGTTCGTAGTTATTTTAAATTCCCAATTTCGATGATGTTCGAATAAAGAAGGGAATTCAATATATTTTTATCCACAATTTTTTAAAATTGTGGATAATTTTTTTTCTAGATATATCTATGATTCACAATACTTTACCTGTTTTGTAGTTATTAACAATAACCGCTCAAATTAAAAAAATCGTATTTTTGAATTCGAGAAAAAGAAATATGGCAAAAATAATCGGAATTGCAAATCAAAAAGGAGGTGTTGGTAAAACAACCACAGCAGTTAATTTGGCTGCAGCATTGGGGGTTTTAGAAAAGAAAGTCTTGATCATTGATGCGGATCCTCAGGCTAATGCAACTTCAGGTTTGGGGGTGGAAGAAGTGAAATTTTCTACTTATCATTTGTTGGAGCATAGCGTTGATGTACAACAATGTATTCAAAAAACATCGTCTCCAAATTTAGATATTATTCCATCTCATATTGATTTGGTTGCTGCTGAAATTGAATTGGTAGACCGTGATCATCGAGAATATATGTTGAAAAAAGCACTAGAACCTGTTCGCAGTCAATACGATTATGTGGTGATTGATTGCGCACCTAGTTTGGGTTTAATTACGATTAATGCGCTTACAGCGGCAGATTCTGTGATTATTCCGATTCAATGTGAGTATTTTGCATTGGAAGGTTTGGGTAAATTGTTGAACACAATTAAAAACGTTCAGAAAATTCATAATGCCGATTTGGATATTGAAGGTTTGCTTTTAACCATGTTTGATAGCCGTTTGAGATTGTCTAATCAGGTTGTGGAAGAAGTAAATTCGCATTTCCCAGAAATGGTTTTCGAAACAATTATTAGCCGAAATGTACGTTTAAGTGAAGCACCTAGTTTTGGGGAAAGTATTTTAATGTACGATGCCGAAAGTAAAGGAGCGATCCAATATATTCAATTAGCGGAAGAAGTTTTGTTGAAAAACGAAAACAATTCTAAAAATTTAAAATCAGAAAGTATTGAAAGATAAGAAAAGAGCCATGGGTCGGGGTTTGGGAGCAATCCTGAGTTCAGAATCTAAAATTAGCATTAATTCGGCAACAGACGAAGGCGCAGATAAATGGGTGGGGAATATTGTAGAAGTTCCCATTGAAGATATTTATCCCAATGCGACGCAGCCTAGAACCTATTTTGATGAAAAAGCTTTAGCCGATCTAGCGCAATCGATACAAAATTTAGGGATTATCCAGCCGATTACCCTTCGAAAAGACAAAGATAAATTCGAGATTATCTCGGGTGAAAGAAGGTATAGAGCTTCTAAAATTGCGGGTTTAAAGACAATTCCAGCCTACATTCGTTTGGTTAATGACCAAGAATTGTTGGAGATGGCTTTGGTGGAAAATATTCAGCGTGAAGATCTTGATCCGATAGAAATTGCATTAACCTACCAACGTCTTTTAGAGGAAATTGGGATGACGCAAGAAAATTTGAGTGGTCGAATTGGGAAGGAGCGAAGCACGATTACCAACTCGATTCGTTTGTTGAAGTTGAGTCCAGATATTCAAAATGCGGTTCGTAGTTCTGAAATTTCAGCGGGACATGGACGTGCCATTTTGAGTTTGGAAACGGAGGCTTTGCAGATTCAATTATTTCAATTAATCGTTAAAGAAAAATTGAACGTTCGCCAAGCGGAAGCAGCTGCAACAGCTTTGAAAGCGCCTCAGGATAAATCCGTAAAGGCGGGAAAGTCAATTTCTAATTTTCACAAGAAAGTTCAGAAAGATTTGTCAGATATTTTGGATGTTAAAGTGGAAATTAAAACCGCTGCCAACGGAAAAAAAGGAAAAATCGTTTTAGATTTTAAGAACGAAGCAGAATTAGAGCAAATCTTGTCACGAATCAAGAATGAAGAATAAATTTTTTCTTTTGGTGTTCGGCTTTGCAGTTCAAATTGTATTTGGACAAGTAACGCCGGTAGATACTTTAAAAGTTGCGACCCCCGCAACGGTTTCAAGCGACACCATCAAAACAAATACGGATGTTATTCAGGATATCAATACCGTGAATGCACCGATCTCAAAACCTCAATACAGTCCAACAAAAGCCGGACTGTATTCTGCTGTTTTGCCAGGTTTGGGACAATATTACAATAAAAAATATTGGAAAATACCTGTGGTTTGGGGCGGAATCGGAACGGGAGTTGGAATTGCTTTGTGGAATAACAAAAAGTACAACCGGTATCGAAATGCCTTTCTTGCGGAGCTTAATGGACAAACACATGAGTTCTCCGATATTCCAGGAATCAACAAAGAGGTTTTGGGGCGGACGCAAGATAAATTCAAACGTCAACGCGATTATTCTATCGCCATCACCGGTTTGGTGTACGCTTTGAATATCATTGATGCCGTTGTTGATGCACATTTATACGATCAAAAACACGATCCTGATTTGGCGATTAGGCCAACGGTTATTTATGATGAGTTCTCGAATCAGAATGCAAAAGCAGGATTAAGTATCAATTTCAAATTTTAAAATACAAGAATGAAAATAGCTTTAGTAGGTTACGGAAAAATGGGGCAAATTATTGATCAAATTGCCACGGAAAGAGGTCACGAAATTGTGGCTCGTTTGAAAGAAAAACCTACTCTTGAATCCTTAAATGGAGCCGAAGTTGCAATCGAATTTTCTAATCCTGAAGCGGCTTTTGAGAATATCAAATTCTGTCTTGAAAATCAAGTTCCTGTCGTTTGCGGGACGACTGGTTGGTTAGAAAGGAAAGCGGAAATTGAAGAAATCTGTATCCAAAACGAAACTGGTTTTATTTACGGTTCTAATTTTTCTTTAGGGGTAAATTTATTTTTTGCCTTAAACGAAAAATTGGCTCAAATGATGAAGCCTTTTCCGAATTATCAAGTTCAGTTAGAGGAAATTCACCATATTCATAAATTGGATGCACCTAGCGGAACGGCTATTACGTTAGCAGAAGGTGTAATCAACAATAATCCAGAATTCAATTCTTGGAAATTGGAAGAAACTTCGGGCGACCAATTGGGGATTTTCGCCATTCGTGAAAACGAAGTTCCGGGAACGCATTCCGTATATTATCGTTCGCAAGTAGACGAAATTGAAATTAAACATACTGCACATAACCGTAATGGTTTTGCTCTTGGAGCCGTGGTTGCTGCAGAATGGCTTGTCGGGAAAAAAGGAAACTTTACCATGAAAGATGTTTTAGGACTGTAACATTTTTCAATGTCTATAAACTAATGAATTAATCAACTTCAAATAAGTACGATGAATTATTTTTTAACCTACACGGTTTATGTTCTGATTTTGTCTGTTTTAATGGGCGTATCAACATGGAAATTGTTCAAAAAAATGGGCTACAATCCGCTTTTTGCGTTTGTTCCGTTTTATAACTATATGATTATCCAAAAAGAAACGAAACATCCGAAATGGTGGGCGTTTCTAGCGTATCTTCCTATTGTTGGACCGATTATGATGACGGTTTTTCATTTGTTTTTAATGAAAAAATTTGGGAAAACGTTATTTAAAGATCGAATTTTAACGGTGATTTTGCCATTTATTTATATGGCTATTGTTAATTATTCTGAAAATACTGAGATTGAAGAAGAGGAAGATCAGTATTTAACAGAAGAGGAGCGCAAGGCAAAGAAAAAAGATACCTTTATTGGTTCTATTACATTTGCTGTCGTTTTTGCAACGATTATTCATACGTTTATAACGCAGCCTTTTGGGATTCCGACAGGTTCTATGGAAAGAACGCTTTTGGTGGGTGATTTCCTTTTTGTAAATAAATTGAATTATGGATATCGTATGCCGATGCGTCCTTTGGCAATTCCGTTTTTGCAAAGTACAATTTTTGATAAAGGAGGAAATGGAAATCCAAAAGATGATCCGAAATCCTATGCTGATGGAGTTTCTTTACCGTATTTGAGATTACCAGGTTGGGAAAAACCAAAACGTAATGATATTGTTGTTTTCAACTATCCAGCAGATTCAGTGCATACTTCAATTGATCGTAAAGATCCGTATGTAAAGAGATTGGTTGCAGCAGCTGGTGAAACGATCGAGTTCCGTAATGGTGAATTATTCGTAAATGGTCAACCAGAAAAAAGAATGGGTGATGCCGAAGTTCAGCATGCTTATAATGTTAAAACCAACCAAATGTTGGATATGGACATGATTTATAATGCATATGGATTTTTGCCAGTAAACGTTCAAGATCTTGGAAATGGAAGTTACAATTATCGTTTTAGTGGGTTAACAGATAAGTTTGCAAAAGAATTCAAAGAACTCCAAGGTGTTGTTTCGATTTCGCAGGATATTCGTCCTAAAGGTGAAAAAGATATTTCATACTATCCAGATATGGAGAAAAGCCGAGAGGCTGAAAAATGGGTGTTTACGAATAAAGTCAATGTCTCGAACACGATTTTCCCGAACAACAAAGATTGGAATATTGATTGGTATGGTCCATTACGTGTTCCTAAAAAAGGAGATGTCATTACATTGACAGCGGATAATCTTCCTGAATATCAGAAAATGATCACCGAATACGAAGGAAATACGTTGGAAACTAAAAATGGACAATTCCTTATCAACGGAACTCCATCGAAACAATATACCGTGAAGTATGATTACTATATGATGATTGGGGATAACCGTGACGCGTCTTTAGATTCACGTTTCTTCGGCTTTGTTCCAGAAACACATATCGTTGGGAAGCCTATGTTTACTTGGTTGAGTTTAGAAGGGGTTTTCGCCGATTCTAATTCCGATTTCCAAGCACCGAAAAAGAAAATCCGTTGGGATAGAATGTTTAAAGCGACGAACACGGGCGATGCCAATAAAACATCGTATTGGTGGGTTGCTGTAGCTGTTTTGGTGTTGTTTTTCGGATGGGACTTTTTTGAAAAACTATTCAAAAAGAAAAAAGAAGATTAATACACTCAATAATCGCCTTTCGTAAAGGCAAGCAGGATGTTTTCGAAATGTGAGTTTTGAGAACATCCTGTCTTTATTTTAAGAATTCTCAAATTTGTGAGACCTATGCAAAAATCCCTATTTCCCATATTTTATTTTCCACCAGTTGCTTGGTTTTCCGCTTTGGTAAAGGAAAGTTTGCCAGTTTTGTTTGAACAGTTTGAGACATTTCCGAAGCAAACTTATCGTAACAGAACGAGTATTTATGCAGCAAATGGAAAGCTTTCGTTGATGATTCCGATTCAACATTCTGGAAGTCGATTGATGAAAGATATTCAAATTTCTGATGTTGAAAATTGGAGAAAACAGCATTGGAAGTCAATTGAATCGGCCTATCGAGGTTCGCCGTATTTTGAATTTTATGAAGATAAAATAAAATCAATTGTTTTTTTTGAAGAGCGTTCTTTGTTGAATTTCAATCGAAATGCGTTGGAAGTTTTATTCAAAATTTTGAAAATGGATATTCCTTTTCAGTTGACAGAAGATTATGTAATAGATTTTGATGGAACAGATTATCGAAACCAATTTTCTGCAAAATCTAAAGAAGAATTCGGTTTTCCAGTTTACTATCAAACCTTTGATGAAAAATTTGGATTTATTGAAAATCTCTCGATTCTGGATGTGATGTGTAATTTGGGACCTGAAAGTCTAGCGTATTTAAAACAAATTAAATCATGAAAGGATTCTTACTAATTTGCGCCGTTTTTAGCTCAATAATCGTTCATGCACAGGATTTCACGTTAATTCCTATTGGCGTTCGTGGTGGTGTTGATGAAGCCAATTTATCAGCGTATTTAATTGGTTCGGGTTCCAATGAAAACTATTTAAGTTTGGATGCTGGAACGGTTTTTTCGGGTGTTCGAACCTATTTAACAAAGGAAAACAAAACGGAAGAGCCTTCTCAATTTGTTAAAGATAAAGTCAAAGGCTATTTTATTTCGCATCCACATTTTGATCATTCGTCGGGGTTGATTATCAATTCTCCAGAAGATAGTCCGAAATACCTTTACGGATCAAAAAATACGTTAGATGCATTTAAAAATCATGTGTTTCGATGGGATGTTTGGGGGAATTTTACCAATGAAGGCGATAAACCTGCTTTAGGAAAATACACCTACGAAAATCTAGAATTCGGAACTTGGTTTGTAGTGAAAAACACGGATTTGAAGGCCA
Source organism: Kaistella sp. CFF1-2 (assembly GCF_059509915.1). Taxonomy (NCBI): domain Bacteria; kingdom Pseudomonadati; phylum Bacteroidota; class Flavobacteriia; order Flavobacteriales; family Weeksellaceae; genus Kaistella; species Kaistella sp. CFF1-2. Next base: position 776,085 of record NZ_JCAKLF010000001.1, on the reverse strand, counting down.
AAATATTTCCGTTAAGTCACGTTGGTGAAAATTTGAGCTCCGCAATTTTGTTAAAGAATTCAAAAGATGCATACTTTTTGTATTTAGGAGATACTGGTGCCGATCGCATTGAAAAATCCAATCAATTAAAAAACCTTTGGAAAGCGATTGCGCAGTTAATCCAAGAGAATAAATTACGTGGTATCGCTTTGGAGTGTTCGTACGCCAATGATCAACCAGATGATAAGTTATTTGGACATTTGACACCCAAATTACTTCATGAGGAAATGCTTGTTTTGCAGAATTTAACTGGAAAAAAAGCATTGCAAAAGGTAAAATTGATTATTACGCATATCAAACCAAAAGCTGGAATTATTGAAAAACTTAATTCGGAATTGCAACCACTTAATGATATGATTTCTTGGAAAATTGCCGAACAAGGCAGAAAAATAACATTTTCAAAGTAGAACGAATATGAAAAAGATGTACATCGCCGCCGCCTTATTTTTAGGAATAGGATTGGGTTGGGCTCAAAATTCAAAAACCGCAGACGAAGAGAAAGCAGAAGCTGAATTGAAAACGTGGTATCATAAAAATTATCAAAAAGATAACGTTTTTGGTGTCAATACCGATGCCGCATATCAATTTTTTGAATCGAAAGGTTTAAAATCGCAACCCGTTATTGTTGGTGTTTTGGATAGTGGTGTAGAAGTCGATCATCCTGGTTTGGTGAAAAACATGTGGACGAATACCAAAGAAATCCCTGGAAACGGTATTGATGATGATAAAAATGGCTATGTTGATGATGTTCATGGTTGGAATTTCCTTGGAAACAAAAAAGGCGACGTGAATATTGACAATATGGAGGTAACTCGTATTGTCAAAAAATACAAACCGATTTTTGAAGGCTCCAATTCTGCTGAAAATAAGGCAAATCAAACCAAAATGCCGGATGAGTTTCAATCCTATATGGAATCGAAACAAATTTTCAACACGAAAAGTATTGAGGCAAGACAGAATTACGCATTCTTCAAAAAAATGGAATCGTTGGTTCCAACAATGGTCACGCTTTTGAATGGTCAGAATTTAACCATGGATGTCTTGAAAGGAATTAGACCCTCAACTCAAGATGAAGCCATTGCTTTAGACTTTTTGGGACGATTACAATCGGATCCTGAAGTTCAAGGGAAATCTTCGGATAAAGTCAAAGAATTCTTAGATAAATTGATGAAAGATGCGCTTAAACAATACGAAACAAGTGCTCTTTACCAATATAATTTAGATTTTGATCCACGTGCTGAGTTTGTTGGCGATGATTACGATAATTACGCTGAAAAGATTTACGGAAATAACCATTATGAAGGCCCCGACGCGCAACACGGAACGCACGTAGCGGGGATTATTGCAGGATATCCGCAAGGAAATGAAACACAATATGGTGTTGCAAGTAAAGTGGCTAAAATTATGTCTGTTAGAGTGGTTCCTGATGGTGATGAACGTGATAAAGATATTGCAAATGCGATACGATATGCGGTTGATAATGGTGCTAAAGTCTTGAACATGAGCTTTGGAAAACCAATGTCGCCTGGAAAAAAGCACGTTTGGGATGCTTTTAAATATGCACAAGATAAAGGAGTTTTATTGGTGAAAGCAGCTGGGAATGAAAATGAAGATATTGCTGTTCATCGTTATTATCCTACCAATTTTACGACATCAAGCGATGCTGCGCCGTTTATTGATAACATGATCGTGGTGGGAGCATCTACAAATGATAACGTTAACTTAAGAGCTGATTTTTCTAATTACAATCAGAAAATGGTGAATGTTTTTGCTCCTGGAGACAAAATCTACTCTACAGTTCCAGACGGAAAATATGAGTATTTGCAAGGGACATCTATGGCATCGCCAGTTGTTGCTGGTGCTGCTGCCGTTTTGTTAGCATATATGCCGTATTTGAAACCGAATCAAATTATTGAAGCGTTAGTTCGTACAGCGAATAAATCAACAGTGAATGCACAATTAGCTCCGCCTGAAAATGCTCGATTCGACTCGATTTCTGAAGCGGGAGGCGTAATTGATGTCGCGAAAGCAGCTCAATATGCTTATGAAAAATATGGACAACAGATAAAATCGATTCCGAAAAAGACAATGCCGATTAAAAAAAGCTCGAAAAAATAATTATGTAAGAAAAAAAAGCCTTGTTGTAAGGCTTTTTTTATTGAGAATAGCGAATTTTGGCATAGTTTTGTAATAGACCTAAACACAAAAATCATTTAGACTATGAAAAATATAATTTTAGCTGGAATTTTTGGAACAGCAATTTTAGCATCATGTTCAACAGCAAAAACAGCGCAATCTAACAAAGCCGAATTTCTAAAACTTAAAGGAGACTGGCAAATCACGAGTGTAGATTATGACAAAAATTATTCAGTAAAACCATTTGACGAAGGTGCAGATGCTCAATGTTTCGTAGGTTCTCAATGGAAATTAGTTCCGAATAATTATACAGGATCATATACTGTGAATGGTGGAGGTTCTTGTCCTTCAATTGTTCAACCAATTAAATTTGAAGTGGTTAATGGGTCAGAATTCAAATTTAAAAAAGTTGTCGATGGAACAAAAGCGAAACAAAATATTTCAGGATATAGCTTGAGATTAGTAAATCAATCCGATTCAAGTTTTAGTTTGGAACAAAATATTCCAACAACAAGTGAAACGGTAAGAGTCGTTTACAACTTTACAAAAGTTAACTAATTAAGTACAAATTAAAATTAAACTACAGATATGAAAAATATCAATATAACAAAAACAAAAGTAGCAGCTTTATTTTTAGGATCAGCATTGATCTTTACGAGTTGTGAATCTGTTCAAAATGCGAACAATCAACAAAAAGGAACCGCAATCGGTACTGCAGCAGGTGCTGTAATTGGTGGTATTCTTGGAAATAATATCGGTAAAGGTAAAAATGCTCCAGTTGGTGCTGTATTAGGTGGTATTGTTGGTGGTGTTGCTGGTAACGTTATTGGTAACAAAATGGACAAGCAAGCTAAAGAGATTAAAGAAACTTTACCAGGTGCTGAAGTAGAAAGAGTAGGTGAAGGTATCAAAGTTACTTTGAAAGAAAATATGGTCAACTTTGGATTTGATTCATCCGATCTTACAGCGACTGCAAAAGCGAATTTAGATAAATTAGTAACTGTTTTAGCTAATAATCCAGACACGAATATTAATATTTACGGACATACAGATAGCAAAGGTGCTGATGAGTACAATCAGAAACTTTCCGAAAGAAGAGCAAACTCGGTTAAGAGTTATTTGCTTTCTAAAGGAATTGCTGGTAGCCGTATGAATTCAATGGGTGTTGGTGAGGCAGAACCAATCGCTACAAATGATACCGATGCTGGTAGAGCTCAAAACAGAAGAGTTGAGTTTGCAATTACAGCAAATGAAAATATGATCAAAGATGCTCAATCGGGCAATTAATCAATATTTATAGGAAAATGAAGGCCGCAGATTGCGGCCTTTTTTGTTGATTTTAAGCGTGATTATTAAAGAAAATTGCTATTTTTGCAACAAACAAGAGAATCGGATGAAAAAATATTTAAAATTGCTTCGTGTAGAACAATGGGTGAAGAATTTATTTGTGTTCGGACCATTGTTTTTTTCAGGTAATTTTTTTCATCAAAACCTATTACTTCAAAGTTTCTTCGCATTTATCGTTTTTTCATTAACGGCTAGCTCAATCTACATTGTTAATGATTATATGGACATTGAGTCCGACAAGAAACATCCTGAAAAGAAAAATAGACCTTTAGCAAGTGGAGCGATTTCAAAACCAACCGCAGTTGGGATTTTTGTATTTCTTTTGCTTTCTGTGGTTACCTTGATATTTTTTGGAGAAAGTTATTTCCAAGTTTCATTTTGGAAGTTCGCCATTATCATTGCGACGTATTTCGTAATGAACCTTTTGTACACGTTTAAACTAAAACATGTAGCCATTATTGATGTATGTATCATTGCTATGGGCTTTGTTTTAAGAGTTTTGGCGGGAGGTTACGCAACTGGAATTCCGATTTCGCAATGGGCTATTTTGTTGACATTCCTTTTGGCATTAGTTTTAGCAATCGGAAAAAGACGTGGAGAGTTAATTAACGCGCAGATTTCTGGAAAAACGAGACGTTCATTGGACGGCTATAATGTGCAGTTTTCGGATATCGCTTTGTCTATTTCGGTGACTTTGGCGATCGTTTCGTATTTGATGTTTACCGTGACGCCAGAAGTTCAGGAAAAATTTGGAATGAAAGTTTTCTACACTTTTATTTTTGTTGTTTTTGCCTTTTTAAGGTATTTGCAGCAAACTTTGGTCTATAACAGAACTGAATCTCCAACAAAAATTGTTTATAAAGATCATTATATACAGGTTACCATTGCTCTTTGGGCGATCACATTTATGATGTTGATTTATTACCATAATTGATGATGAAAAGATGATGAAGAATTTAAAAACACAAAAAGTAACCAATTGGGGAAATTATCCCATCGTCGATTCCGTGATGAAATCGGCTGATTCTATTGCTGAAATTCAAAAATTTGTCGTTTCAAATAAAGAAGTTATCGCTCGTGGAAACGGAAGATGCTATGGTGACGCTTCTTTAGGTGATGCGATTTTTTCGACACGAAGACTTAATAAGTTTATTAGTTTTGACCGTTTAAATGGCATTATTGAATGCGAATCAGGTGTTCTTTTATCAGAGATTTTAGAAGTTTCTGTGCCACAAGGATATTTTTTGCACGTGACTCCAGGAACCAAATTCGTGAGTGTTGGTGGTGCAATTGCTTCTGATGTTCATGGGAAAAATCATCATGCAGAAGGCTGTTTTTCAGATTATGTTTTGGAGTTTTCGTTGATGAAGGAAGATGGTTCAGTTTTGATTTGTTCTCCTGAATCAAATACTGAGGTTTTCTGGGCAACGATTGGTGGAATGGGACTTACGGGAATTATTCTTTCTGCAAAAATCAAGTTAAAAAATATCGAATCGGTTTACATTCGTCAAGAAAGTATCAAAGCAAATAATTTGGATGAGATTTTCCAACTTTTTGAAGAATCGGAATCTTGGACGTACAACGTTGCTTGGATTGATTGTCTGCAAACTGGAAAAAATATTGGACGTTCAATTCTAATGCGTGGCGAACATGCTTTAAAAGCAGAATTGTCTCCAAAATTGCAAAATAATCCGTTTAAATTAAAATCGAAACCACACCCAACGGTTCCTTTTTATTTTCCCGGATTTGTCCTAAATAAATTGAGTATTAAGATATTTAATTGGTTGTATTTCAATAAACAACGAAAGAAAGAAGTTCATGGTTTTGTAGATTATGATACGTTTTTTTATCCTTTAGATGTTGTGAATGATTGGAATAAAATTTACGGTAAAAAAGGATTTATCCAATATCAAATGGTAATTCCAAAAGCTCAAGGGAAAGAAGGGATGACTAAGATTCTTACAGCAATTGCAAAATCTGGAAATGGCTCATTCTTGGCTGTTTTGAAGCTGTTCGGAAAAGATAATCCACAAGCCTATAATTCCTTTCCAATGGAAGGTTATACATTGGCTTTAGATTTTAAAGTGAACTCTAAATTACCGAAGCTTATCAAAACTTTAGATGAAATTGTTGAAGAATATGGCGGAAGAATATATCTAACAAAGGATTGTATGAGTAAATCAAGCTTAACAAACTATCTTCAGAATGTGACTAATTCTAAATTTGTTTCACATCAACACAAAAGAATCGTTAACGGATAAAAGTAAAATTTTCTAAGTAGAAACCCATTTCATGATTGTATTAGGAACGAATTCTGAAGTTACCCAAGCCTTTGTAGAAAAGGTTTTAATGGAAGGAAAAAGATATTCAACGTTGTTTTTGCTGACTTCAAATAGAGAGACAACTGAAAAATTTGCAAAGCATATTGATGTTAAATATTTTCAACCATCGGAGGTTATCGAAGTTGATTTGACGAAGGAAATTGATTATCACAAATTGGATCATATTAAATCAGATTTGCTTTTTTGTGCTTCTGGATATCTTGGTCAAAATTCCGAAGAAGGCCTGTATGACAATGTAAATACGGATCTCATTATCGATATTAATTATGCAAAATTGGTTCCTTTAATGAACTTTTTTGCGCACAAATTTCAATCTCAACGTACCGGAACAATCATTGGACTGTCATCAGTTGCGGGCGAAAGAGGGCGTCAAAGTAATTTTATTTACGGATCAGCCAAAGCGGGTTTCACAGCGTATTTAAGTGGGTTGCGAAATTTCTTGTTTGATAAAAAAGTTCATGTTCTTACGGTGAAACCAGGATTTATGGCTACAAAAATGACGGAAGGTTTACCATTGAATCCAAAACTAACGGCAACACCGCAACAAGCTGCAAATTGTATTTATAAAGCCTACAAAAACAAAAAAAATGTTGCATACGTTTTACCTATTTGGGCTTTAATTATGATGATAATCCGAAATATTCCCGAGTTTATTTTCAAAAAACTAAAAATGTAATCGGATGAAAAAGTTGTATTTTTTTGACTTTGATGGTACGCTTACGCAGCATGACACGATGTTTTTGTTTTTGAAATTTTATAATTCGAAAAAATATCATGTTCAATATTTGAAGCACGTTCCTCTTTTTATTTTGCTGAAGTTGAAATTAGCAGATGCTGAAAAAGTGAAAAAAAGTTTCGTTGGTTCCATTTTAAAAGGCCAATCGGAGGAGCGAATTACAACAAAAGCGCAACAGTTTTTTGATAAAGAATATCCAAAATTAATTCGCACAAATGCGTTAGATTTCATTCAGAATATTGATCGTTCCGCTACGGAATCTTATTTGGTGACAGCTTCTTTGGATATTTGGGTTCGCCCGTTTGCAAAGCAATTCAATATGAATTTGTTAGCGACAGAAGCACAGTTTTCAAATGGCGTTTTTACAGGTAATTTTATCACGAAAAATTGTAATGGCGAGGAGAAAGTGTTTCGCATTAAAAAAGCAATAGAAGGCCTTCGGTATGACAAATCGATTGCTTTTGGAGATACTTCCGGTGACAAACCAATGCTTTCTTGGGCAGACGAAAGTTATTTCCGTTTCTTTCATTAAGCGAATTAAAACATAAAATTTTATTCAGTAAATATTTTGAAATCTATCCTAATTCGTGGGTGGATTTTTTGTTTTCATTCACTTTTTGAGATGGTTTATTTTAAAATGGTGAAAATATTTCGTTTTAAGGCGTTTTTTTGGATTCGGAAAATCAGAGAAAATTCACTAAATTGCTGCGCAAATAAATCGACAAAATAGCAAGTTTAAAAATGGAAAAAGTATATCTGGATAATGCCGCTACAACACCACTTTCAGTAGAAGTAATTGATGCAATGGTGGATGTGATGAAAATTAATTACGGGAATCCTTCTTCTACTCATAGTTTTGGGCAAGAAGCAAAAGCGTTAATTGAGAATGTTAGGAAGAATATTTCAAATGCACTTCATGTACAGTCTAACGAAATTATTTTTACGTCTTGCGGTACCGAATCCAATAACTTGATTATTAAAGCTTGTGTTGAGTTTTTGGGTGTTGAACGTATTATTACTTCGCCTCTTGAGCATAAATGCGTTGCCGAATCGGTTCGCGATATGAAAAACAGAAAGGGAGTAGAAGTAGTGTATTTGCGTCCAAATAACCAAGGTGACTTATCTCTTGAAGATTTAGAAAAAGCTCTCAAAAGCTCGGATAAAAAGACTTTGGTGACGTTGATGCATGCAAACAATGAGATCGGAAACATCTACGATATTGAGAAAATAGGAGCTTTATGTGAAAAGTATAATGCTTATTTCCATTCGGATACGGTGCAAACGGTAGCGCATTTGGATTTGGATTTTTCAAAAATCAATATTGATTTTGCATCATGCAGTGCACATAAATTCCACGGGCCAAAAGGAAGCGGATTTGCTTACATCAAGAAATCAACAAAACTAAAAGGAATGATTTCTGGTGGAACGCAGGAACGTGAACTTAGAGCAGGAACAGAAAACGTTTCAGGAATCGCGGGTTTAGGAAAAGCATTCGATATGTGTATTGAGAATTTGGATGCGTATGCAACACAAATTCAAGAAATCAAAGATTATACAATCGAGCAATTCAAAGCAAATATTCCGAATGTAAAATTCAACGGAAGATCCAATGAAAAGGAAAATTCTTTATTCACTTTGGTGAACGTTTTACTACCATTCAAAGATCCATTAATTGGGTTGAAATTGGATATGAAAGGAATTGCAATTTCACAAGGAAGTGCATGTTCTTCTGGAGCAGCGCAACCGTCAACAGTTATGTTAATGATCTTGGATGAAAACGATATGGAGAACGGAACACCGTTACGAGTATCCTTTAGCCATTACACAACAAAAGCCGATATCGATCAGTTAATCAGTGCGGTAAAGGGAATTCAAGCGGAACTTTCATAGAAATTACCAATAAAAGCAATAGGAGCGGATAATTTTGGAGTCGCACTTATTTTAGTACATTTGTATATACAATTAAAGATAAAAATATTATGGCATTAGAAATCACAGACAGCAATTTTAAAGACACAGTACTTAATTCGGATAAACCAGTATTGGTAGATTTTTGGGCAGCATGGTGCGGTCCATGTATGATGTTGGGACCAATCGTTGATGAAATTTCTAACGATTTTGATGGTAAAGCAGTTGTAGGAAAAGTTGATGTTGATAACAACCAAGACGTTTCTGTAGAATACGGAATTAGAAATATTCCTACTTTGTTGATCTTCAAAAATGGTGAAGTGGTAGACAAATTGGTAGGGGTAAGTCCAAAAGAAGTTATTGCTGAGAAATTGTCTGCTCATTTATAAGAAAAAAAATAAACTGAAAATGAATGCTTTCCTTATTGGGAAGCATTTATTTTTTAAAAACATTTGCAGGATTGGGAAAAAAGCGTAATTTTGCACTCACCTAAAGAAAAGGAGTTCTTATAAAAATTGATCCGGTAGTTCAGCTGGTTAGAATGCCGCCCTGTCACGGCGGAGGTCGCGGGTTCGAGTCCCGTCCGGATCGCAAAAAGTTTTCAGTTACTTTTCAAAAAACTGATCCGGTAGTTCAGCTGGTTAGAATGCCGCCCTGTCACGGCGGAGGTCGCGGGTTCGAGTCCCGTCCGGATCGCATAAAGTTTTATCAATTACTTTTCAAAAAATTGATCCGGTAGTTCAGCTGGTTAGAATGCCGCCCTGTCACGGCGGAGGTCGCGGGTTCGAGTCCCGTCCGGATCGCAAAAGCTTTCAGATTTCTGAAAGCTTTTTTGTTTTAGACAATGAATTTTGATCAATAAAAAAAGCCTCATACTTGAGGCTTTTTATCTTTTTATTATAATGGGTTATTCTAATACAAACAACGTGATTTCTGGGTCTATTCCCACACGTCCAGGGAAACCAATAACACCAAAACCTCGATTCACATACAAGTATTTTCCTAGACTTTCATATAAATCCATCCATTTCGGATAACGATACTGAGCGGGCGACCATTTGGTGTTTTTCAAATCTAAACCAAACTGCATTCCGTGTGTGTGTCCAGATAAAGTTAATTGGATGTTAGAAGGGTGTTTTTTAACGATTTCGTCGAAATGAGTAGGGTCATGGCTCATCAATATTTTTGCTGCGTCTTTTGGTAGGCCTAAAGTCGCTTTATCCAAATCCCCAAACTGCGGAAAAGGAGGAAGTCCCCAGTTTTCAACTCCAACGATATACAATTTTTCACCATTTTTCTCGATGATACGATATTCATTTCGTAGCATGTCAAATCCAGCTTGCTTTTCGTATTGAATAAGTCGATTAACGTTTTCACGTCCATCTTCAACCTTCGTATAATGATACATTCCGTAATCATGATTTCCTAAAGTAGCTAATTTTCCATCTTTCGCTTTAATTTGCGAAAACAAAGGAATGAATGGAATGAATTCTTCTGCAGTACTATTGACCATATCACCAGTGAACAAAATTAAATCTGCATTTTGCTCATTAATTAAATCAATTGCGTGTTGAAGCTTCTCAGGTTTTGAAAAACTTCCTGAATGGACATCAGAAATTTGAACAATTTTATAACCTTTGAATGCTGCTGGTAGATTGTTAAGTTTTACTTTAACTCTTCGAACCTTAAATCGGAAACGACCAAAAAATACGCCGTCCCAAATTAATGCGGAAAAAGTAGCTGCTAAACCAATTCCAACATAACCAATGAATTTTCTTCTTCCTGGATAGGATGTGGTTCCAGAGGAAAAATAGGAAATTATAAATCCAAATAATCTAGTTAAATCATCAATCAATAAAGAAATGATGATAAATAGTTTAGGGAGAATGACTGCTAAAACTACAACTGTTACAATTTGGATTTTTAGTGGACTCTTATCCGTTTTTTCGATGCTAAAACCCAGCCAAACCACGGCTAAGTAAGGAACGATGGCAATAATCCAATAAAGAATTTTCTGCCAAGGGTGTTCTAAAATGGATTTAAATGCCTGATAGACATAAATCTCCAACAGGAACATGATTCCTGATAAAATGATGAAATTTCGCTTCACTAGTTTTTCGGAAATTTATAAACGATCGCATTGATGTTCATACCAGCACCAACGGATGTAAATACGATGAATCCTTCATTTTTGAATGTGTGACCTTCCATTTTTCCTTTACGAATCAGGTCAAACATCGTAGGAATGGTGGCTACTGAAGTGTTTCCGAATTCTTGAATGGTCATCGGTGAAATCGCGTGATCGTAATCTTTGATTCCGTATAATTTGTAAAGTCTTGAAATCATCGCGTAATCCATTTTTGCATTCGCTTGATGGATCAGGATTTTGTCAATATCTGTAATGTTGATTCCTGCTTTATCAATGGTTTCTTTAATCGCTGGTGGAACGTTTTTCAACGCAAATTCGTAGATTTTTCTTCCACGCATACGAATGTATTTTTTAGATTGATCTGCATTTGGATTCAACGTATGTGAATTTTCTAGATAACAAACTTCTTCACCATTGAAACACAATGTAGAATCTGCAATTATTCCAACATTTTCTTCTTCTGTTGCTGTTACAACAACGGCTCCAGCGCCATCAGCAAAAATCATTTTATTACGATCGTACGGGTCAGTAGAACGGCTTAATGTTTCTGAACCAACTACGATAATGTTTTTTGCACGTCCGCTCTTAATTAAAACATCGGCTAAAATCATCGCTTCAACCCAACCTGGACAACCGAAAATCATGTCGTAATTAATACATTTTGGATTTTCGATTCCTAATTTATTCTTAATTAATGCCGAAAGTGAAGGCATGAAACTTTGTTGACCATTTGTGTCGATATCTCCGAAATTCGTTGCACTAATAATATAATCAATGCTTTCTTTGTCCAACCCAGAATCGTCTAAAGCTCTTTGTGCAGCGATAGCTCCGATGTCCGAATTCAAAAGATTTTCATCTACATAACGCCTTCTTTCAATTTCGGTAATTTCTACAAACTTGCTGATGATTTCATCATTTGGCTTGTCGATTTTTTCATAATTGTCATCATAAAACTCCGAATTTAGGAAGTCTTTACCCTCAATGATGTTCTCTGGAATGTAACTTCCCGAACCAATAATTATGGTATTTGGCATAGTAGATTTAAAAATAATTAAAGAAGCAAATTTAAGAATAAATCTGCAATTAAAGACAATGCAAAAATATTCTTACATTTGCACAAAATTGATTCTTAAAATGAAGAAAAATCCTTCATTATTCGGACTTTTTGCTGCTTTATTGATATTTATCTTTGCGTTTGGGGTTTACTTCCTATTTCTTGCTAAGAAAAATGAATATCTCGTAGATAATCCGACTGATAAACCTTATTATTTCAAGATTAATAACGGTACCGAGAAAATCGTTGCACCTGGACAATATGTAAAAATTGATTTGGAAAAGGGAAAAAATGCAATCAAGGTGTACGATAAAGATAAGAAATTGATGTACGATTCTATCTTTCAGGTGAATAAACTACGTGGTTTATTGAATATTACACATGCCGATTATTACATTAATACCCAATATTACGGGTACAACATCAAAAAAGATTCATTGCTTTCTGCTTTAGGATCAACAACGATTGATAGAAAGCCGTATTTTGGAGCGCCTAAGCTTTTTAAAAAGTTGTATTCGGACGATTTTTATTACAATATTGATGAGGATTATGATAAACTCATTAAAAATATTGACAAAGTTGAAACGCGAACAAAAATTTTCCGCAAAGACGACTATATCATATACTATAAAGAATATTATAATTTTTAACTGTGAAAGAAGTTACCCCATACAATAACACCGAGAGCAAGAAAGATCAAGTAGAAGATATGTTCGACAACATCGCACCAAAATACGATTTGTTGAACCGTATGCTTTCTATGAAAATAGACGTTACGTGGCGAAATAAACTGGTAAAATGGATGAAAAATGATAATCCAAAACTGGTTTTAGATGTCGCAACAGGAACAGGAGATTTGGCTATTACAATTCAAAAAGGAACAGGAGCTAATGTTGTTGGACTAGATCTTTCACAGCAAATGCTGAACGTTGGAATCGAGAAAGTAAAGCAACAAAATCTTCAAGATAAAATCACAATGGTGAAAGGGGATGCAGAAAATCTTCCTTTTGAAGATAATAAATTTGATGCTGTTTCCGTTGCATTTGGAGTACGTAATTTTGAAAATCTTGAAAAAGGTTTAGACGAGTTGAAGCGTGTGGTAAAAGTAGGTGGTAGTGTTTATATTTTAGAGTTTTCTAAAGTCCAGGGCATGATGCGACCGTTTTACATGTTTTATTTTAAAAATATATTGCCACGTATCGGAAAGTTGGTATCGAAAGACGATCGTGCCTACACGTATCTTCCAGATTCTGTAGAGGCGTTTCCATACGGTGCGATTATGAAAAGTATACTACAACAGCGAGGCTACTCGGAAGTGGTTTATAAAAAACTAACCTTCGGAATTGCCACTATTTATAAAGCAACGAAATAGATTATGAAGACAAGAACCTCTTTAATATTGCTTCTCGGATTGTTTTCCGGAATTCAGCTTCAGGCGCAGTTATTCAATACGAGAGATCGTATGGATAATTTGGAAGATTTTGATGAGAAAAAATTTAGTTGGGGTTTTTATCTCGCGGCGAATAACTACGATTATAAATTAATTCTTGATCCGAAATACGGGATGAGTGAAGATGGAAAGAAAAATCTAATTTCATCTGAATCATCTATGGGTTTTGGGGCAGGTTTAATTGGTAGAATGCGTTTGAATTCGAGTTTTGATTTACGTATTGAACCCGGACTTCAGTTTGTACAAAGAGATTTAACATTCGATACGCAGGCAAATGATCGTTTTATAACCGATCCTACACTTGTTCGTACCTTATCAGAAACGGATATGTACAAAACGGTGAAGTCTACGTATATTGATATTCCTTTATTGGTGGAATATCACGGAGATCGTTGGTACAACTCGAGACCTTACGCTGCGGCGGGGATTAATTATTTAGTGAATTTGCAAAGTAATGAAAAGTCGGAAACAGATAATATGCAGAACACATTTCGTTCTACGACGCATAATTTTGGATGGACTGCAGAAATCGGAATGCAATTTTATTTTAAACGATTTAAACTAACTCCCGCTTTTAGAGGAACATTTTTCACCAACAATGAAATTGTGAAAGATAATGCAGGGACACCACCATATTGGGCTGCAGGAATTTCACAAGCCCAATCTAGAGCCTTTATGTTTGTGTTGAAATTCGAATAAGATTATTCAAAATTTTAATTAGATACCAAAATGAAGAGAAAAATATCAATTTTTCTCTTTTTTTAATTTTCAACTAAATACTTCGTCAAAAATTATCTTTTAATAAGTATTTTTCCTATTTTTGCATAGGTTAGAATGATTCCTAGAGATGCTACAAGAACTTGAAAGTAATTTTTCAGAACTAGAAAAAAAGATTTTGAAGCTTAAAAAAGACTATCAAAGTCTTCAAGAAACTTATCTTCAAGTATCCGAAGATTTAGCCGAAATGAAGGAGAAATACCATGTTGAGAAGAAGAAAAATCAGGAATTGGTAGAAGACAACAAAAACATAAAACTGCACGCAACCATATCGGGAAATCCAGAACATAATCGTTTAATGAAAAATCACATTAACCGATTGATAAAAGAAGTAGATTTCTGTATTGCCCAACTTCAAAATAGCGGCTTATAATGGAAGTAAGAAGAATTACCATCAATATTGCCGGGAGAACATATCCTTTGAATGTCCCTGCTGCCGAAGAAGAAACCCTTCGTCGTGTAGGAAAACAGATTGAAGGAATGATCAAAGATTTTGAAGCAAGTTTTGATGTTAAAGACAAGCAAGATGCTTTAGCGATGTGCGCCCTGAAATTGGGAGCTAGTGCCGAAGTAGTTCAGCTTAATTTAGATAAAAATATGGTCTCTTCCTTAGAGAAGGTGAAAGAGCTTAACTCGCTCTTGGAGGATTAGACTGCACAATATTTTAACGACTGCCTACAATAGTTCTAACACATTAAAGGTAAACTCAACGCTAAACAATTACCGAACAAATGTTCACTTAATGGCGTGCCGCATCTCGCGGATTACAGAAAGTGAAAATCAGTTCAAATCGTGTTGATTAGGAGTTTACTCTCAATCTTTGAATTGTTGTAGGTTTTTTTATTGGACAAAACGAATACGAAACATAAATAAAACATAAATATATGACTATACCTATAATCGTTGGCCTTGTATGCCTTATTGTAGGAGCTTTGGCGGGATTGTTATTTTCCAAAAGTTCACTTAATTCTAAAGCAAAATTCATAATGGAAGATGCGAAGAAGAATGCAGAGAACACCCTAGAAAAAGCTTCAGTACAGGCAGAATCGATCAAGAAGGAGAAACAACTT
Organism: Kaistella sp. CFF1-2; assembly: GCF_059509915.1. NCBI lineage: Bacteria > Pseudomonadati > Bacteroidota > Flavobacteriia > Flavobacteriales > Weeksellaceae > Kaistella > Kaistella sp. CFF1-2. The sequence goes on along the minus strand of NZ_JCAKLF010000001.1, from coordinate 761,077 downwards.
CAGGCAAAAGAAAAGTTCTTAGAATTGAAATCGCAACATGATGCGGATATTCAAGGAAGAGAAAAGAAAATGCAAGAAGTAGAGAAAAGAACGAAGGAAAAAGAGCAAAAGCTAAACGATGAATTGAGTAAGACATCCAAACTAGAAAAAGATTTGGATCGACAAATTGCTGATTATTCGAAGAAGACGGAAATTGTTGAAAAGAAACAAGCGGAATTAGACCAAATAACGGCTCAAAAAGTGGAAATTTTAGAGAAAATTTCTAATTATTCAGCTGACGAAGCAAAAGCGGAATTGGTAGAATCACTTAGAGCAGAAGCGAAAACAAGAGCACAAGCACACGTACAAAGCATCATGGAGGAAGCTCAAATGAATGCAAAAAACGAAGCTCGTAAAATTGTTATCCAAACCATTCAGAGAATTGGGACAGAACAAGCGATTGAAAATTCGGTTTCTGTTTTCAATATTGAATCGGACGAAGTTAAAGGTAGAATTATCGGTAGGGAAGGACGTAACATTCGTGCTTTAGAAGCAGCAACAGGTGTTGAAATTATCGTAGATGATACTCCGGAAGCAATTTTGTTATCGTGTTTTGATCCAGTAAGAAGAGAAATCGCAAGATTGTCATTACACCGTTTGGTTACCGATGGTAGAATTCACCCAGCTCGTATTGAAGAAGTGGTGGATAAAACGAGAAAGCAAATTGAAGAGGAAATTATCGAAGTTGGTAAGCGTACGATTATTGAATTAGGAATTCACGGATTGCACCCAGAATTGGTGAAAATCGTGGGTAGAATGAAATACCGTTCTTCATACGGACAAAACCTATTGCAACACTCGAGAGAAGTAGCAAATATAGCTGCGACGATGGCTGCGGAATTAGGATTGAATGTGAAGTTGGCGAAAAGAGCAGGTCTATTACACGATATCGGTAAAGTTCCTGAGCAAGAATCAGAACTTCCACACGCGCTATTAGGTATGCAATGGGCAGAGAAATTTGGAGAAAATCCAGAAGTAATCAATGCTATTGGAGCGCATCATGACGAAATTGAAATGACTTCTTTATTGTCACCAATTATCCAAGTTGCGGATGCGATTTCGGGAGCAAGACCAGGCGCAAGAAGACAAGTTTTAGAATCCTATATCCAACGTCTTAAAGATCTTGAAGCAGCTGCTTTAAGCTTTGATGGAGTTTCTAGTGCCTACGCGATTCAAGCAGGGCGTGAGCTTCGCGTGATGGTAGAAAGTGGAAAGGTTAATGATGAGGTAGCAGCACAATTGTCGTACGATATTTCAGAGAAAATTCAGAATGAATTGACATATCCAGGACAAGTGAAAATCACGGTAATTAGAGAAACAAGAGCGGTAAATATCGCGAGATAATAACCCCTTTTCTATAAATAAAAAAGCCTCAATGTTGAGGCTTTTTTTATGGATCCATTTTGATGAACTTTCCGTTTTGGTCAAATTCATATTCGGTGCCGTTAGCAAGTTCGGCTTTGATGGATTTTTTATCTTTTTCAATCTTCTTAATGGTTATTCCTTTAAAATTGGTGTCAAAATAGGTTTGCACTTCCTTAGATATTAAGGATTTAGGAACTCCAGCAGCATCTTCAATTTCCTTCCAATTTCCTTTGTCGTCAAATTCCGCTTTTACACCAGAATTCAGACGTACCTCGTACGAAGTGCCATCGAATGTTTCGGTCTTCTTCTCGTATTTCACGATAGGAACTTTTGCATAATGCTCATCAAGAAATGTTTTAATCGTCTGCGGCATGTCTTTAAAAGTCGCACTGTTAGTCACATCACCAGGAACTTGTTCTATGGTTTGGGTTTCACTAGATTGTGTTTCCGTATTCGGATTGTGAACCACAACTTCTTTCTTTTCACAGCTTATTGCAAAAGCCGCAGCTACGAATGTCAAAGTCAAAATAGGGGTTTTTCTTTTCATAAGACGTATTTTTATTAAAATTAATGTTTATAATTTACTTTAGTATTACAAGATAATTTCAAATATTTAGTATTTTTCCATTCTATAAAAAATGCAAAAAATCTAGGATGAACAAACTCTACATCGCACTTTTCTTAGTAATTAATATCTTTTCTCAAGCTCAATTTGTTCCCTATGAATTGACGGATAATTTGGTTTATAAACATGAAAATGGAGTTGCTTTAACGTACTTTTTTAATCCAAAAGATTCGGAAGGATTCGCATATGTTCATGAAAATAATGGACGTGAAGAAGATCCTACATACCATATTCGAGTGAATTTTAATCATAAGATTTTTGAAGCGCAAGCAAAGGTAGTTAATGAAAAATATTTAGACTTAACGGGTTATTCCGAATGGGATCAAGCCTATAAAACGGGTGGAAAGAATTATCGTATGAATGAAGTTTTGTGGACGGTTGAACCCTACAAAAACTGTATTCGTTTGGAAACGGCACATGCGGATGGTGAAAAGCTGATTCTTTATTTTGCAGATCGTAAGGATGGAGTAGATTATTCGGGTGTTACCAATACAATTTTGCAGGTCTATTCTTTGCCTGAAATCCTGAATTATACCTCATTTCTTAAGAAAGGCTGGGTGATGGTTTATGCTGAAATAGAAAACTCGTATGGTGGCAATACGTTTTTAGGTTTGCTTCAAGGGGAAAAGAGAGTGCAAGATTTTAAATATCAGTTTTCAGAAAAGCAAATGAACTATATTTTGGATTACAAAGAAACGGGAGAGCCGTATGTCATCGCTGATCCAATTCCTGTTTACTGTGCGGTTTTTGGAGCGAATGAAGGTGTTGATCCTAAAACGTTCAAAGAACTGGGTTATTTTTACGGAGGCATGTGTTCGTATTACGATGATTTTGGACGCTTCCGAAATCAGGAATTTCAAGACTATTACAATGCTCAAATTGAAGTTTATGCCAAGAAATTACTAAAAGATAAAACTCTAAATGCTAAACAAATTGTCAAATTTCGGGAAGAAGCCAAGAGTTATGCACCTTACAACGCAACGGATCAATTAGAGCGTTTTGATGATTAGTCCGGTTTTTTTACTTAAAATAGGCGTGTTGATTAACATAGTCAACACTTTGTTTTAGACTGTCCAAAATTGGTTTTTTACTTTCATCTTGTTCAATAAACCAATGTTTTAGTCCTGCTAAATCTCGATTTTCAAAAATTGTTTGGAAGGGAATAGTTCCATTTCCAATTTCGCTAAACGAGAAATCTTTTGGATCACGATCTTTTACATGCCACAAAGAAAAACGCTTCGGGTATTTATTGAAATACTCAATTGGATTTTTTCCTGCTTGATATATCCAATACAAGTCCATTTCGAAAACTATATTTTTCGGGGTTTTGGTGAGTAAATAATCATATGCAATTTGATTATCTACACGATCTTTAAATTCAAAATCATGGTTGTGATAACCAACTTGGATTCCATATTTTTTAGCAATTTCTGCCGCTTTTTCTAAAATTTTTGGAAGTTCTTGATAGCTTTTTTCAGTTCGTTCTTCTTGTTGAAGATAGGCGAGAATCATGTATTGACAACCTAAATATTGTAAATCTTGACATGCTTTTTCAAAGAATGATTCATTTTTGAAATCAGAAAGTGAATGATGTGAACTTAAAACGTTTAGCTTATTTTTCTTTAAAATTTCGCCAAATTCGGTGATGGTTTTTCCAAAGAATTTCCCGTTGTATCCGTAAATTTCAACATTTTGAAAGCCTAATTGCGAAACATGATATAAACTCTCTTCAACATTGTTTTCAAGTAAATGCCGAATGGTATAAAGTTGCAACCCCAAATTTTTTTTTGATGGATTCAGCATATTTTTTGGAAGACAAGAAGCAAAAACCAAAAGTCCACTAGAAGCAAGAAATGTTTTCCGATTCATTATAAAAACGGTTTCATTTCATCTTCGATTTGACGTCGCAAATCCATTAATTTAATGGCGTATTGCTCCAATTTTTCTTCCGCTTCTGTCGTTGGAGTGAATTTCGGAACTTGAATGGGGTTTCCTTCATCATCAACAGCGACAAAAACAATAATGCAATGCGTTTTCTTTTCAAACTCTTTTCGCTTGATGTTCCGTGAAAACACGTTAATCGCAATATGCATGCTGGTAGAACCGGTGTAGATAACATCGGCTTCAACTTTTACAATGTGTCCAATTTTTATAGGCGAATAAAAACGAATTCCACCCACATAAACCGTAACGCAATAACTCGAACTCCACGAACTTGCACAAGCGTAACCCGCTTGATCAATCCATTTCATCACGCTTCCGCCATGAACATTGCCGCCATAATTAACATCGCTCGGTTCGGATATAAACTGAAAAGTGGTTGTGTTTTGCATATCGATTTATCTAATTTCAATTAAAGGTAGGTAAATTTTGGGGTTTTCTGAAGGAAGCTTTATTTTTGAGGTATGAAAAAAGTATTTTATCTGAAAACCTGCGGTACCAATAAGAAAATTATGAGTCCGCTCGATTTGGAAGGTTGGGAACTTCGCGAAATAAAATCGGAACCGATTACAGAAGCCGAATTAGAAGAAATGCATGCTCGAACAAAATCGTATGAAGCTTTGTTCAGTAAAAAATCAACTCAAATAAAAGCGCGTGAATTGGATGTTAAATCCTTGAAAGAAAAGGATTTTAAGAAATTGATTCTTGATCATTATTCGTTTTTGAAGCGTCCTGTTTTTATTTCGGATGATGCTATTTTCATTGGAAATGATAAAAAAAACGTCGAAGCATTAAACGACTATTTTGAAAAATAAAAAAGAGGCTGTATGCCTCTTTTTGTTTTATTTTGGAAATTGTATAGCTTGATCTAGCTGAACAGGATTGTAGTTTTTCTTTTTCTGTTCTTGATATTCTTTTACGTACAAATCTAAATCTTTTATTGTTTCTATAGTACGATCTTTATCCACACCAATCATCCAACTTCCTTCTTTCATGCTTCGATATTCTGCATATGGATTGTTATAATCGTTTAGGATAATTTTTTCATACTTCTTGCGGTCAATCTTTACGGGGCTTGTTCCGAAATGCGTTTCTAAAATATTGGAGGTATCATATGGCGTATCCAATTTTTTTATTTCAGTTAAGTTATAAATGAAGTTATTTTTGGAATCTTTGATTTCGTAAATCAAACCTGGTAATCCGTAGAATTTAAAGGGTCCTTCGGATAAAGGAATGTCTTTGATAAACCATGCTTCCCAAGATCTTCCGCCAAATTTCGCTGTCGCTTTTTGCAGCTGATAGTTGTTTTCAGATTTCGTATCGGTCTCAATTTTCCAATCTATAGTAGATTGAGATGGATATTGATAATACGCCATTCCTTGAGCATCATAATTTGTGAATTCGTTGGTTTGTCTTTTTCTGGAAACCACTTGTTCTTGAGGTAGACTGTAGAACATTTTAGAGTTTGGGCCTAATTTTTTGTTATTATCAACCATTGATTTCAACATATACTTAGAGATGTCTTTTTCAATTTGTAAAACAAAAGGTTCGGTTTTATAATTGTCTGAAAGGGAATCTCTTTTGTATTTGAAATTATAAATAATTTGATACTCCTGAGCTTGGTAAAAGCTTGACCATACAAATAAAATGAAAAGTGAAACGATTTTTTTCATGCATTTAATTTGGCTTAAATATATAAAAAAAAACCATTCTCAAGAAGAAGAATGGTTTTAGTATTTTTTGAATTTTTACTTATATAAAAGGAGTTTTCACCACTTTCGCTGCAAGATTCTTATTTCGTACTTGAATGAAGATATCAGAACCGATTTTGTTATGCCCTTTAGCAACATAAGCCAAACCAATTCCCGTTTTCTTCATTGGAGATTGGGTTCCCGAAGTTACCTTCCCAATAACGTTTCCTTCTGCATCTACAACTGGATAATCGTGTCTTGGAACGCCTTTGTCAACCAATTCGAAACCAACTAATTTTCTAGTAACACCTTCTTCTTTTTGTTTTGCTAAGAAATCACGATCTACGAAATCGCCTTTATCAAGCTTGGTAATCCAACCTAAACCTCCTTCTAGCGGCGATGTTGTATCGTCGATATCATTTCCATATAAACAAAATCCTTTTTCTAGTCTCAATGTATCTCTAGAAGCCAATCCGCAAGGAATCATGCCTTCTTCTTTACCCGCTTCTGTTAGCGCATCCCACAATTGGTTTGCGGCTTCATTTTTAAAATAAATTTCGAAACCTCCGCTTCCTGTATATCCTGTATTTGAGATAATCACGTCTTGAACACCATCTACAGCGCCAACAGTGAAATGATAGTACGGAATATCTGCTAAATTGACATCCGTTAGTTTTTGTAAAATCTCCGTTGCTCTCGGACCTTGAATTGCTAAAAGCGACATCTCATCTGAAATATTCGTCATTTTTGCACCGAATTTTTCATTGTATTTTGAAATATGCGCCCAGTCTTTATCGATATTTGAAGCATTAACAACCACAAAATACTTTTCATCTGCCATTTTGTAAACGATTAAATCATCTACAATTCCGCCATTTCCGTTTGGAAGACACGTATATTGTGCTTTTCCGTTTTCTAAAGTCGTAACATCGTTGGTAGCAACATATTGTAAAAGTTCGACAGAACCTGGTCCTTCAATCATAAATTGTCCCATGTGAGACACATCGAACATTCCAGCTTTTTCACGTACAGCGAAATGTTCTTCGGTAACACCCGAATATTGTACAGGCATATCAAATCCTGCGAAAGGTACCATCTTTGCCCCTAAAGAGACATGTTTGTCGTAAAGTGGAGTTTTTTTCATTTTTATTTTTTGAGTTTAAAGCTATTATATGTTTCCAAAAATTGACTTCTATATTGCCCGTTCCAATATTTGGTTTTGCAATTAAGCGTGATGATGTACACCAAATTATTTTTTTTGATGAGCTTCGTCATCACCGTAATTTTAGATTGTTGATCTTCAAAATCGTAATAGTATTCGGTGGTACCGCCTACTTTTTTAGATTTTACGGCTGTTTCTGGCTGATTGGCTGAATTAAGTTCTAGAATAAATTTTTTAACATCCGCATCGGGAAGATTAAGGTTTTCATATCCTGAAATGGTAATTGCACCAATTTCATTATCAGGAAATACATTAAAAATTCCGTCATCATTGGTTATTTTCCAGTTTTCTGGATAGTCCATTTTGAAGTTTGATGTTTCTAGAACTTGTGGTTTTAGGAAGCTAAACGACGTTGCCAGTAGCCAAACCAAAGAAATCCAAATCCATTTTTTCATGTCTTTGATTTTATAAATGTTCTTGATATTCTTTTAAAATGATCTTAAACCACTCTGTAAAATTCGCAGGGTTTTCGGTCATTTCTTTTTCCAAATTTTCTTGAGAAATATAACGAACCTCCGAAACTTCTTCCGGATTTAATTGAAATTCTCCTTGATAGTTTCCTACAAAAACGTGGTCTAATTCGTGTTCCCAAAGTCCATCACCAACGTCCGCCTTGTAAATGAAGAAAAATTTATGATCAATTTCCACTTCAATTCCCAACTCTTCTTTCAACCTTCGTAAAGCGGCATCTTTATACGTTTCGCCATCACGAGGATGCGAGCATACGGCATTCGTCCATTGGTTTGGTGAATGGTATTTGTGCGCTGCCCTTTTTTGAAGCAACATTTCGCCCTGATTGTTGAATAAAAATACGGAGAAGGCACGGTGAAGTAGTCCAGTTTTGTGCGCCTGCATTTTCTCCATTAATCCCTTTACTTCATCATTTTCGTTGATGAGAACGACCATTTCCTCCATAGTGAAAAATTAAGGTTATTCAGGAAAGTCTTTAGGAGCCTCGGCTTTTCCAAAAACAATCTTTAATATAACAGGCAATGTAGTTATGAGTACTAAGATAAGAATAATATATTCAAGGTGCTCCTTTAAGTCGATCCCGAATTTATCGATGAATACTTTGTCCAAATAATGTCCCGCATACACCAAAGAAAACGACCAAAGAATAGCTCCGATGATATTGTCACGTAAAAAACGTTTTTTATCCATGCGAACGATTCCCGCAACAATGGGTGTGAAAGTTCGTACAATAGGAAGGAACCTTGCTAGAATAACGGCTAATGAGCCGTGTTTCTCAAAGAAATCATTCGCTTGATACAGATATTTTTTCTTGAAAAGTAACGTGTCTTTTTTCTTATACAAAGAAGGTCCCGTTTTTAAACCGAAAAAATAACCCACTTCATTACCGATAATTGCAGCCAAAGCAATGCAGCTCGCTAAAATTGTCGTGTCCAGAAAATCGCTTCCGAACGAACCAAAAGTCTCGGCGATAATTTCACGTGCATAAATTCCAGAAATAAAAAGTAAACTGTCTCCAGGTAAGAAAAAACCGATGAAAAGGCCTGTTTCTGCAAAAATGATAAACAATACCAGCCAAAATCCACCCATTTTAATATAAAACTCCGGATTTAGGAGGTCTTTCCAACTTTCAAAATGATCCATATTTCGTTTATGATTTCTACAAAAATAATGGAATTGAGTAAGGAATAAAAATTATTAGGATATTTTTAACACAATCTAGCGTGAGTTTTTTTGCAAGGTGTCAATTCGCTCATCCGGTCCGTTGTGTTTCCAGCCTGGAGCTTTAAAAATATAGGCTAGTTTTGATTTTAAATTTGGCGCTGATTTTACATCTCGAATCATCGCTTCAAATTCATCAAAAACAATATGAAAAACATGGTAGGTGTTGATGTTATGAAGGATTCCGTAATCGTGAATTTTTGATTTTTCTGCACGGTAGGTTCCAAAAAGGTGATCCCAAAGCATTAAGATTCCGCCGTAATTTTTGTCGAGTTCTTCGATTTGACGGGAATGATGGACACGATGATTGGAAGGCGAATTAAAAACGCGATCAAACCAACCGAGCTTTCCAATCGCATTGGTATGTGGCCAAAATTGAAAAATTAAGTTGAATTGATGCATCATCGCAATCATCAAAGGATGGAAACCGATCAACACAAAAGGAATATACCAAATATCACGATAAACAATCTCAAACCAGCCTTGCCGAAGAGCAATTGCAAAACTCAAGTGCTTCGCCGAATGATGATTGACGTGTCCCGTCCAAAACAAACGGATTTTGTGACTCAATCGATGATGCCAATAAAATCCAAAATCTTGCACGACAAGCACCAAAAACCATAGCCACCAATGCTCTTTATGCCATTTCCAAGTGGCAAATTCAGCTAAACTTGAGACTCCGAAGATATCCGTCAAACGGAAATTGTTATAAATCCAGAAAAAATAGCCCAATGAAACGGCTTTCATTCCGAAATCTAAAAATACGGCGCCAACTCCCAAACCAATGCTCGAAACTTCATCTTTTACGAGGTTTTTCGTGAAAAGCTTTTGCGGAATTTGATATAAAAAAGTCTCGCCAAGAATCAACAAAATAAATCCAGGAATAAAATACGTCACCGGATCCGTGAAATCCAATGGACTAAATAAACCGTGATCGTAGAAGAATTGGGAAATTTGCTCTTTCAAATTGCTGATTTTGGGTAAATGTAACTAAAAAAGGAAACCGATATTCGATTTCCTTATTTACTTTCTATGTTTTGAATTTAAAATTCTAAATCATCTTCACCAACAGCTGTTCCATCTGCCATTAAATAGGCTTTTAGGAAAGGCGTGATATCGCCATTCATAACGCCATCCACATCGGAAGTTTCGTGCGCGGAACGAACGTCTTTCACCAATTTGTACGGATGCATGACGTAGTTTCTGATTTGGCTTCCCCATTCAATTTTCATTTTGTTGGCTTCAATTTCGTTTCGAGCTCGCATACGTTCTTCCAATTCCATTTCGTACAATCGAGAACGTAAAAGTTGCATCGCTTTTTCCTTGTTTTGAAGCTGAGAACGCGATTCTGAGTTTTCAATAATAATTCCGGTAGGAGCGTGTCGCAATCGTACTGCCGTTTCTACCTTGTTTACGTTCTGCCCACCGGCTCCAGAGGCACGCATGGTTTCAAAACTAATATCCGCAGGATTAATGTTAATCTCAATCGTGTCATCAACCAACGGATACACATAAACCGAAACGAAACTTGTATGACGTTTTGCATTGGAATCAAACGGAGAAATACGCACCAAACGGTGAACACCATTTTCGCCTTTCAAATAACCAAAAGCGTATTCGCCATCGATTTCTAAGGTCACGGTTTTTACACCTGCAACATCACCTTCTTGAAAATTCAGTTCTCGAATTTTGTAGCCTTGTTTTTCTGCCCACATCGTGTACATACGCATCAGCATCGAAGCCCAATCGCAACTTTCGGTTCCACCAGCTCCAGCGGTGATTTGAAGAACCGCAGAAAGTTCATCACCTTCGTTGGAAAGCATGTTTTTGAACTCCAAATTCTCAATTTTTTCCACCAATTGAGGGAAGGTTTCTTCCAATTCTGTTTCCGAATCGGGATCTTCCTTTGCAAACTCACTTAGAACCTGTAAATCTTCAAATTGCGTATAAATTTCTTCATACTCCTCAACCCACTTTTTCTTGGAACGAAGCTGTTTTAGGAAGACTTCCGCTTCTTTTGGATTGTCCCAAAATTCGGGTGCCGCCGTTTTTTCGTCGTCATTGGAAATTTCAATTTTCTTTTTTTCGATTTGCAAATATTTATACAAATCTTCAATTCGAGATTGGGTTTCTTTTAAGAGGTCTTGGTTGATCAATGTTGCGTAATTAAGATGGCAAATTTACGGATAATTTGGTTTTAGTAATGCCTTGTTAGTTGACTTTCCTACTTTTTTTCACCATTGGTATTTTGAAAACCAATTGCTCTTCTCGGTTCTTCAACCACTTTGTAAGCGTCAAGTTCTTGTTGTAAATCTTTTATTCGACTTACAAAATCATCATAATTATTTACAATCACTTCATGCAAGAACTGCTGAACTTGATCAAGGTATTCCGAAGTTAATTTACTTGCCGAATCTCGCAAAGCACCATCCAAAAGTTTGATGTCTATTTTCAGGTTTTCGTCTCGAGATTTTAAGTATTGATTTCGAATTCGTTTCTTTAAACTCTGTGTAAAGTCAATAACCATCGTGTTGCTAAAGGCTTTCATCTTCAAAGCAACTTCATTCCAAAACGGCAGATGATCTGCATTGTTTTTTTCTAATATTTTAAATAGAGTCGATGTTTTTTCTAAGTTTTTGAGCATCGCAAACTGAATCATTTCTGCTCTTTCTTTCACATTTGGTGGGAAAATAGGAACAAGAACATCAAATCTTCCCGGCGCCATAACTTCCTCGTCAATCACATCCAGCGAAATAGCCGAACCAATCATCAAAATTCCTTCGTAAGGAAAACGGGAAACATTATGCATGATAATTTCCTTCGTTTCCTCATTTTCACGGGAATAATTAGCATTTCGTTCCTGCATAATATCGTCGAAATTCTCAATAAACAATTCGATTTTTTCTTTTTGTAAGATCGAAAGTAAAAATGTGTTGAAATTTTCTACATCACCACCAATGTAGGAAGTTCCTAGAAAATGTTTTTTAACCTCAGTGAATTCATAACCAATAATTTCAGAAATTTTATGCGCCCAAAATATTTTACCACTTCCTGGAGGGCCGTACAAGATAATTCCTGCCGGTTTTTCAATACCCCAATTCTTCGATTCTTCATTATTTATGAACGGTTCCAAAGCATCAGAGATATAGAAAAACAAATCACGATACCCAATAAAATCTTTTTTTCGAAGCGGCGATTTTTTACCGAAATAATCGTAGACAAAATGATAATCGCCTCCCAATTGATTGTCAATTCCAAACGACGAAACCGACGATTTGAAATATCCGTTTTCTAAAATTTGAGGCATTTGACTTTTGAGAATTTCCTCTACTTTTTCCTTCGGTTGATGGATTTTTGCAGCAATATCATCCGTAGATTTCGTTTTGTTGAGGTCTTTTTCATAACGTTGAAGGAAATCTGCATTTTCCTTTGCAAATTGAATAAAATCGGGTTTTACTTCGAAGTTGGAAAAAATACATTCGTCTAAATCGAGGTCGAAATCCTGAATAAATCTTTTTATACTTTCGGTTGTTATCTGGAGCTCTTTGGCAAGTTCTATAAGTTTCATTGATCTTTTTTTGAAGTTTGAAAGTACAATTTTTTTAGCGAAACCATTTTCAATTGTAACAAAATGATAAAAAATCCTACTTTTTATGTAAAACAGAATCAATGGATCACGTATTATCAGTAAAAAATCTCACCAAGAAATTCAAAAGGGTGGTGGTGAACAATCTTTCGTTCGAAGTTGAACGTGGGAATGTTTACGGAATTTTGGGTCCTAACGGAAGTGGAAAGTCCACAACCTTTGGGATGCTTTTAACCACAATAAACCCAACGGGCGGCAATTGGAGCTGGTTTGGAGAAGAAGGTACTTCTACTAAAACCTTAAAAAAAATCGGAGCGATTATCGAGCAACCGAATTTTTATCCGTACCTGAGCGCTGAAAAGAACTTGAAAATCATGGCCGAAATTAAAGGTGCACCGTATTCAAGAATTGATGAGGTTTTGGATCAAGTAGGTTTATTGGCACGTAAAAAAGATGTTTTCAAAACCTATTCTTTGGGTATGAAACAACGTTTAGCAATTGCTTCTGCATTGTTGAATAGCCCAGAAGTATTGATTTTGGATGAACCAACCAACGGTTTGGATCCTGAAGGAATTATCCAAATTCGTGAACTGATAAACGCCATTGCAAAAAAAGGAATTACGATTATTATTGCGAGCCACTTGCTAGACGAGATTGAGAAAATTTGTTCTCACGTGGTTGTTTTGAAAGAAGGAAACGCAATTTATTGCGGTAGAGTTGATGAAATGACCAATTCTAAAGGCTTTTTCGAACTTAAAGCTGAAAATACCGATCAACTTGTTGCAGCGATTAAAGAACTGAATTTCGCTTCGGATATTCGTTTGGATGGCGATTTGGTTATCGTTTCGGTAGAAAACGAAATGTCAGCTGTTAATTTGAACAAAAAATTGGCGGAAAAAGGAATTTTCCTTTCGCAACTTGTGCTGAAAAAGCAGTCTCTTGAATCTCAATTTCTTCAACTTGTTAAAAACCAGAATTAATGAAACGTCTAGCTACTTTAGAATTTTATAAAAATCTTACCTATAAGCCTTTCCAGATTTTTACAGCTTTGTATTTTTTGGTTTTAGTTGCTTTATTATTTATCGGTTTGGTCGATCTTCAGATCACCGATTCGTTTACGATTAACCTAAAAGAACAGGGGATTTATAACTTCCCTGAAATCTGGAATTTCACGACCTGGATTGTCGCAATTTTGAAAATTTTCTTAGGATTAATCATTGTTTTCTCCATTTGTCAGGAATTCACCAACCGAATGTTTAAGCAAAATGTCATTGATGGACTTTCTCGAAAAGAGTTTATTTTATCTAAACTTTTTACCATTTTCTCATTTAGTTTTATTTCTACTTTATTGGTATTCGGGATTACGTTAGCGATTGGTTACGCCTATTCTGAGAAAACAGATACGGAATTGGTTACGAAAGAACTCTTTTTTATTCCACATTATTTCTTGAAGTTATTTACGTTTTTTAGCTTTTTGATGTTCATATCCGTTTTACTTCGTAAGTCCATTTTCGTATTCCTTTTCTTCTTCATTTATTGGATTGCTGAAGGAATTATTGGCGCAATCGAAAGTTTTACGCGTTTGAGAAATTTAAAACCAGCTCAAAAAATGGAAGCAATTCAAGAGCAGTTTTTCATTTCTAAAGTTTTGCCTTTAGAAAGTATGAGTAATTTGATTCCGAATCCTTTGATTCGTCTAAATATGGCGAAAATGATGGGGTTTGAATATAAATTTCACTACCCAACAGAAAGCGTAATTGCAACATTGGTATGGTGTACTTTGTTTATTTTGGGATCGTATTGGATCTTGAAAAAACGCGATTGGTAATCCAAATTCGATTAAATATAATCCGACTATTTTTTAGTCGGATTTTTTGTTGAATTCCACTTCGAAAAAACGGCTAATTTTCACTAAATTTGCGACTTGTAAAATAGAGCCACGAGTAGAGATTGAAGTCAAGAAACTTTAAACCTGAAACTCAAAACTCTAAAATCAAAAAAAAGATATGACTTCACAAGAAATACGCCAGCAGTTTTTAGATTTTTTCAAAAGCAAAGAACATTTAATCGTTCCTTCTGCACCGATCGTTTTGAAAGATGATCCCACGTTGATGTTCTCCAATTCTGGGATGACGCAGTTTAAGGATTATTTTTTAGGGTATAAAGAACCTAAAGCGTTACGTATTGCCGATACGCAAAAATGTCTTCGTGTTTCTGGAAAGCACAACGATTTGGACGATGTGGGTCGTGATACGTATCACCACACGATGTTCGAAATGTTGGGGAACTGGTCTTTTGGGGATTATTTCAAAAAAGAAGCGATTTCTTGGGCTTGGGAATTATTGACGGAAGTGTATAAAATTCCAAAAGAAAATCTATACGTAACGATTTTTGAAGGCGATGCAACGGAAAATTTGGATCGTGACCAAGATGCGTATGATTATTGGAAAGCGTTTATTTCGGAAGATCGAATTATCAACGGAAACAAGAAAGATAATTTCTGGGAAATGGGTGCGAGCGGGCCGTGTGGACCCTGTTCTGAAATTCATGTTGATTTACGTACCGAAGAAGAAAAAGCAAAAGTTTCGGGTCTTGAATTGGTGAACAACGACCATCCGCAAGTGGTGGAAATTTGGAATCTCGTTTTCATGCAGTACAACCGTAAAGCAGATGGAAGTTTAGAAAATCTTCCAGCAAAACATATCGATACCGGAATGGGCTTCGAACGTCTTTGTATGGCTTTACAACACAAAGAATCGAATTATGATACCGATGTTTTCACACCTTTAATTGCTAAGGTTGAAGAACTTTCAGGGAAAAAATATACAGGAATTTTAACAGACGAAAAAGACATCGCAATCCGAGTTGTGGTGGATCATATTCGTGCGGTTTCATTCGCAATTGCTGATGGACAACTTCCTTCAAACAACGGAGCAGGTTATGTAATTCGTCGTATTTTGAGAAGAGCGATTTCGTATGCGTATCGTTTCTTGGATATGAAAGAACCATTTTTGTACGAATTGGTTGGCATTTTGAAAAATCAAATGGGTGCATTCTTCCCAGAATTAGAAAAACAAGAAAAGCTGATTACAGAAGTAATCAAAGAAGAAGAAAATTCTTTTTTAAAGACAATCGAGCATGGTTTAGTACGTGTTGAAAAGCTAATTCAACAAACCCAAGCGAAAAACGAAAAAGTTCTTCCTAGTGAAGAGGTTTTTGAATTGTACGATACCTACGGTTTCCCAGATGATTTGACAAGAATTATTGCGGAAGAAAAAGGATTAACGATTGACGAAACTGGTTTTGAAGCCGAAATGCAAAAGCAAAAGCAACGTTCTAAAAAAGATTCAGCGGCAAAAGTGTATGACTGGGTTGTTTTAGAAGAAAAGCCGGAAACATTTGTTGGTTACGATCAAACGGAAGCTGAAGTTTTAATTACCCGTTATCGTAAAATTGAAAATAAAGACGGTGAGTTTTATCAAATCGTTTTAGATAAATCGCCTTTCTATCCAGAAGGTGGAGGGCAAGTTGGCGATAAAGGTGTTCTTGAAAATGCAGTTGAGAGCTTTGAAGTTTTAGAAACAAAAAAAGAGAACAACTTGATTATTTCCTTAATTAATGGGCTTCCGAAAGATGCTGGAGCTGTTTTTTATGCGAAAGTAAATACGGCGGATCGTAAAAATAGCCAAGCAAATCACTCTGTAACGCACTTGTTGCACGAAGCGTTGCGTGATGTTTTAGGAACACATGTTGAGCAAAAAGGTTCGTATGTTGGTCCAGATTATTTGCGTTTTGATTTTTCTCATTTCTCAAAAATGACTGAAGAAGAATTGGCTTTGGTTGAGGAAAAAGTGAACGAGAAAATCAAAGAAAATATTGCACTGCAAGAATTCAGAAATATTCCTATTCAGGAAGCTTTGGATAAAGGAGCAATGGCTTTGTTTGGAGAAAAATACGGAGATAATGTGCGCATGATTCAGTTTGGTTCGTCCAAAGAACTTTGTGGTGGGACACACGTGAAATCAACGTCGGAAATTGGTCATTTCAAATTGGTGAATGAAAGTTCAACAGCCGCGGGAATCCGTAGAATTGAAGCGATTTCTGGTGATAAATCTGAAGCCTACTTTAAAGGTTTAGAAACTCAAATTTCAGAATTATCTCAATTGTTGAAGTCAAAAGATGTTTTGAAATCGGTTGAGAAATTGGTTGAAGAAAATCAGCAATTGAAAGCCGAAATTGAAGGTCTGAAAAAAGAAAAAGCAAAAGGCGAAATCCAAAACTGGAAAAACGAATTTGTAGCCAAAGAGGATAAAAATTTTTTGGTGAAGAAAACGTCTTTGGACGCAGGTTCTGTGAAGGATATTGTTTTCCAATTGAAAAAAGATATGCCGAAATCGGTTATTGTAATTATTTCTGATGCTGGTGACAAACCAATGATTACGGTTGGTGTTTCAGCAGATTTGGAAACAACTTACCAAGCAGGTGCAATCGTAAAAGATTTAGCAAAAGAAATCCAAGGTGGAGGTGGAGGAAATCCAGGTTTCGCAACTGCAGGTGGAAAAAATCTAGATGGAATTGAAAATGCCTATCAGAAGGCTTTAGCTTTGTAGTTTAGTTTTTTTAATAGTTTACTATTTCTCAAAACGAAGAAAATAACCTAGTATATTTTCGGCGGCGAAGCCGCCGAAACCCTTTTTAAAACTCATTTTTTCCGCAACAAATTCAGTCATGCGTTTATTCATTAGTTTATTTTTTGGTTTAAGCTTAGTTCTCGTTTCATGCAAAAAAGAGGAAGAAACCAATGTGAATAAGGTTTTGAAGAACATTCAAGCCGAATCAAAATCCTATCAAGCAAATGGATTGAAATTGATGAAGTCCGAACGTACGGGCGACCAAGAAATCAGCTTGCTTTTTTCGTATGATGTCGATGAACGATTGAGTGAAATTACAGTCATCAAATCCGCTTTGATTGGGATGGTCGGGAAAATGATTTGGAGTAATCCTGAAAACAAGAAATTGTTTAATGAAGGTATTAATTTCCGAATTTTAGTTCAAGATCAAAATGGGAAAATCGTTGCTGAGGAATTGATGAACAAATCCAATATGAATGGTTTGAAACCTGGAGAAATCATCAATCCAAAACATAACGAACTTCAAAAAATGTTGGAAGTCTACAACGGAAATCTTCCAATAACGGATTCTGTTTCGGGAGTGAAAATCACGATGATTTCGCTAGGAAAAAATAGCGATGTTGTTTATACTGCCGTAGTCCCGAACAAATTGAAAGATATCGTCAAGCGCAACGAGTCGAAGAATATTATCAAATCGGATATGAGCAAAGACCAGCAATTGAAAAAAGTCTTAAATGAGTTATTGTATTTTGACATCAAATCTTTGAAATATCAATACCGAGATAATGCTGGAAAGCTGCTTCAGGAAATAGAAATGCATCCTAAAGATTTTAAATAATTTAGTTATACAACTTATAAAACGTCCCATTTATGGGACGTTTTTTTGTTTCATTTACTAGCGATTTTAGATTATCAAGACCAATTCTAATTATTGATATTGTATTCATATTTAAACGATTCTCAGTAGAAAACTTAAAAATATGGTGTCGGTTTCTTAAAACACAGTTCATATTCAAGGCATAGTTTTGCTCTAGTAAAAATGAAATCAAATATGAAATTACATCACAGTATTGCAGCTTTTGCGTTTTTAGCTTTAACATTTCAAAGCTGTAATGACGAGTCGGGTTCAGAAAACAAACCTGTAAATCCAGAAATTAAAATTGAAAATTTTTCTAAAGAACCGGCTTTCGTTTTTGGAATGCCGGGTTTTGAAAATTTAGAAATTAATACGCTTATTTCGAGTTCGGATGCGCTTCCGCAATCACCAAACTTCGTGTTTGCAGGACAGCCAGACGGAATGGGAATTATGAAAGATCCTGCATCAGACGGCTATTTAATGATTACGAATCACGAAATCACGCAATCGGTTTCAAGAGTATATTTAGATAAAACCTTTAGACCAATCAAAGGCGAGTATATTTTAAATGGAATTGGTGGGATGACGCGTTTGTGTTCGGCAACATTAGCAACGCCAGAAACACACGGGTTCAGCGCGTTTTTAACAGCGGGTGAATCGGGTGCGGAAAGTATGGTTCATGCCATTAATCCGTTGGCGCCAGCTTCTCAAGCTTCGGATCAATCACGAGTAAAACCTGCTTTAGGAAAAGCTTCTATGGAAAATGCGGTTCCGCTTCCTAAGGATGTTTCAGGTGGGAAAATGTATATTTTAATCGGTGAAGATCAATCGTATTCGTCTACACATCAGTCGGCTGGTCAATTGGTAATGTACGTTGCAGACAAGCAAGGAGATTTGGATAATGGAAAATTATACGCTTTAAAAAGAAAAAACAACGATTATACAGAAACCAATATTACGAAAGGAAGTTCGTATGATGTTGAGTTTTTTGAAATTCCAAATGCGAAAAAACTAACAGGGGCAGAAATCAACCAGAAAAATATCGACAATAATGCGATTCGTTTTTCAAGAGTTGAAGATGTAGATTACAGAAAAGGAGCCAATAAAGGAAGAGAAATTTACTTTACAGCAACGGGAGAATCCAGTGATGGAGTTACTCCAAAACCAGGATTCACGATGTGGGGTAGAGTTTACAAATTGGTTTTAAACGAAAACAACATGCTTACCGGGAAATTGGAATTGGTTGCAGAAGGAGATTCAAATCCAGGAAACAACATCATCAACCCAGATAACCTTTGTGTAACGGAAAACTACGTTTACATTCAAGAGGATGGAGATTCATATTATACGGCTGCGAAGCACGATTCATACATCTGGCAATTTAATATTTCAACGAAAGAGTACAAACCTTGGTTGAACATGAAGCATAACAGAACAGATGCAGCTTGGCAAACGGCTTACAACCAGTCTGGAAACTTACAAAAATTTGGTTCTTGGGAGTTTGGAGCCATGGTTGATGTGTCGGATATCATCGGCGTTCCTAACACATTTGCAGTAAACGTTCACTCACATACTTGGCAAAAAGATGCGTTCAAAAATGCAGATGGAGCAGGTGTGAATACCAATAAAGAAGGTGGACAAGTCGTATTGATTCGCAACGTACAGAGATAACTAATTAGTAACTTTTTTCTATAAAGTATCAGTAGATTTTCTTTCTACTGGTACTTTTTCGCAAGTATGAAAAACCTTTTCAAAACTATATATTTTCTCGTTTTAATTTCGATTTTTGGTTCTATTATTCAGTGTAAAGACCAAGGTCAGAAACCAATTAGCGAAGATTTAGGAACAATAAAAACCGAGATTTTAAAAATCAACCAAACCTTTAATACGCAAACAAGTGAACTCATTCATTTAGTAGAAGAAAATAAGGATGAACAAACCATTCAAGCTCGTTTTGATCAACTTCGATTAAGCTATAAAAAAATGGAATGGGCGATTGAGTATTTCCTTCCCAATTCGGCTCGATTTATTAATGGTCCCGCGCTTCCCGAAATTGAGTTTGAAGAACACACCGTTCTCGAACCTGAAGGGTTGCAAGTTTTAGAAGAACTTATTTACCCATATTCTCCCGAAAATAAAGAAGAAGTTATCCGAACGCTCAAAAAGTTAATTAATAAATCAGGAGCTATAAAAACAAATTTTGAAACCATTTCAGTCAATCGGAACCAAGTTTTTGATGCGCTTCGACAAGAGGTTTTCCGAATTACAAGTTTAGGAATTGCTGGTTTTGATACGCCAATTTCAGGAAAGCATCTTCAAGAAATGCCGTATACATTGGAAAGTTTGAAGTATTTTCTGAACCATATTTCGTACGAGAAAAACAACAAAGCTTTTCAGAATATTTCAGGATTAATTGATAAAGCCAAAGCTGAACTTCAAAAGAATCCCAACAAAGACACGTTTAATTATGCTGATTTTATAGCTGATATCTTAAATCCTTTAGCATCCGAAGTTTTGGAGTTTAAGAAAATTGAAGACATTCAGGATATTGAAGTTACTTCTGTTATCAATAAAAACGCAGCCAATTTTTTCTCAAAGGACGCTTTTAATCCCAATGCATTTGTACCTGGGAAAAAGTTTGAAATGTCCACTGAAAAAGCGGATTTAGGAAAGAAATTGTTTAGCGATAATTTACTTTCTAAAAACAGTGATCGAAGTTGTTCAACATGTCACGTTGCCGGAAAAGCGTTTACAGATGGCATGGAAAAGTCACTTTCACTCATGGGAGCACCGCTTTCCAGAAATACACCTTCGCTGAATTATTCAGGCTTGCAACAGGCGCAATTTTGGGATATGCGACAAGCTGATTTGGAAGGTCAAAGTTCCGATGTCATCACGAATAAAGAAGAAATGCACGGCGATTTGGAAACAATTATTACCAAAATTAATGCGCACCCTGAATATGCGAACGTTTTCAAAAAAATCTATCAGACTAACAAAGTAGAAACGTGGCAACTTCAGAATGCTTTGGCGAGTTATATTCGATCTTTGCCGACGTTTAATTCTAATTTCGACGCTTTCATGCGCGGAAATAAAAACGCCATTACGGCGAATCAAAAACAAGGTTTTAATTTGTTTGTTGGGAAAGCAAAATGTACGACTTGTCACTTCTTTCCGTTGTTCAATGGAACCGTTCCGCCGAATTACGTAAAAACCGAACAAGAAGTGTTAGGAACCGCCGAAAATGCGAAGAATCAAAATTTGGATTCTGATTTAGGTCGAGGAAAATTCCATGCAACAGTGCAGGAATTGCAACATTCTTTTAAAACCCCAACCATTCGAAACATCAATAAAACAGGACCGTATATGCATAACGGTGGTTATCAAACCTTAAAACAAGTGATGGATTTCTACAATAAAGGTGGTGGAAAAGGCTTAGGTTTAAAAGCGGATAATCAAACTTTGCCCGAAGATCAACTGAATTTGACCGATAAAGAAATCGATCAAATCATTGATTTTATGAAGACTTTGGATGATAAATAAGAAATGGGCTTGCCTATAAAATCAATTCGCATGAAGAAATAAAAGTTTCTTGGTGCGAATTTTATTTTTTAGTGTGATTGAAATATAAAACCATTCTTTAAAAATGTAACTTTCCAGCTGGAAAAGCTACTTATTTTTAAACACTAATTTTGCTTATGAAAAAATACGCGTCACTCGTTTTATTTTTCGTCTTTATCTCCATTTTTTCCCAGAATAAAATCACGGTTTTTGAGGCAGGGAAGCGCAAGCCAATTGCAAATGCGACGGTTTCATGCAATAAAGTTCCTATTGGAAAAACCAATTCGTTGGGGCAATTGGATTTTCGGACTAAATGTAAAATGATTGAAGTTTCTATGCCGGGATATTACTCGGAAGATGTTTTGGTTGATAAGCGTATGGAAGCTACTTTAAGTGAAGTTGATGGCGAAACGAGAACGATAGAAACGGTTGTATTAAACGATAAAAGTGATCCCGAAGCCCTGAAAATTCTGGATAAAGTAAATGCGAATTACGAAAATAATTCACCAAAAAGATTGGATTCGTATTCCTTCAAATCATACGAGAAAATTTCCTATGATTTCGATGAAGACAGCATTAGAGCGTATAATGATTTTCTAGAAAAACGATTGGATTTGCTTTCTAAACTTCCGAAAAAAGAACAAACAGAAGAGCAGAAAAAAGATTCGTTGGAGTGGAATGGAGTGAGCAAAATGATGGGGAAATCCAAAATGTTTCTTTGGGAAAAAGCACAAGAATATTTGTATTCTAAAAAATATGGTGAGAAAATAAACATTTTAGACAATCGAATTTCAGGATTGAAAGAGCCGATTTATGAAATGTTCACTTTGCGTTCGAACCGAACAAAAGTTCCACGGGAGGTCGCTAAAGAAAACCGGAATCTGTATCGTTTTTTCCTTTCTGATTCCATTGAAATAGATGGTCGAATGAATTACGTAATTCGTTTTCGTCAAGTAGATTACAAACAGGCTATTAATCGAAGAAAATTTAATGGTTATTTGTACATAGACAAAGATACTTATGCGGTGAAAAAGCTTGAAAGTAGCTCGAAAAAAGCCAATGAAGGGACCATTACGAGTATTTGGAAACCGATTGATAACAAATGGTTTTTGGTGAAAGAAAATTTTAAGCTGAAAGCCGGAAATGTCAATTTTGGTGCGAAGAAAGCGGATTCCGCAGGTTTAAAAAAGCAGTTTGGGATGTATGTTTTTTTAACTTCAGATTTCTTTGATTTTAAAGTTCCAGCCGATGTGAAAGCCAAAGATTTCAAAGGCTACACGATGGAAGTTCAGAATACAGATGGGAAAACTTTAGATCAATACCGTATCAATCCGCTTTCGGAACGCGAAGCAGATACCTATAAACAGATTGATAGTTTAGGGAAAAAATATAAAGTCGATCAAAAAGCAAGTGTGCTTTCGGCTTTAGTAAAAGGAAAAGTTCGAGTTGGAAATGTTGATTTTGATGCGTCACAGTTTCTAAAATACAATTTGTACGAAGGTTTTAGAGTCGGCGTTGGCGCAAAAATGAATGAGCGTTTCCATAAATATATTTCGCCAGATGCGTATGTGGGCTATGGCTTTAAAGATGAAGGGTTCAAGTATGGAGTAGGTTTGGATGTTCGCACGACGACAAGAAAAACTTCTTTTTTCCGATTTGAATACTACAATGATGTCGTGGCTTCAGGGAAATTCAGTGAAAATATGTGGAACTTCCGTATGAAGCTGATGAATTCTGGAGTAGATATGAAAAACGACGTTTTTTACGGTTACAGAGGATTTAAACTTTCTTACGAAGCAGATATTGCTAACTCATTAACGGTGCAAGTTGCTGCCAAAAAAGATCAGGAAAGATCCTTGTTTGATTATAATTTTAGAGGTTTAGGTGATCGTTTTGATAATTTCAGTACGAAAATATCACTGAAGTATTCGCCTGGATCGAAAAATATCATGACGCCTTCTGGAAAATATACATTTGAGCAAAATTTTCCTGAAGTTTTCTTCAATTACGAAAAAGGAATGAAAGCTTTTGGTGGTGATTTGGAGTATGATCGTTTTGATGTTTTATTAGCCCATCAGCTAAAATGGGGTGGTGGTGTAACTGGAGTTCGCGCTTATGCAGGTTTGATGTCTGGAAATGCTCCGATTTGGCATCACTTTCAGCAAAATGGTTTGGGTTCTGGAAAAGAAAATTCATTTAATTTCAACTTGACCTCCTATTTAGGTTTTGCTACGATGGAAGCTGGAAAATACTATAACGATCGATTTGCGGGATTTTATTTAACGCATCGAATTCCGTGGTATTTCAAAAGTTTCGGAAAAAACACCTCTAGTTTTGATGTCGTTTATCGAGGAATTATCGGAAATATGGATGATATGGCGGATCATCAGTTTAAATATGATAAGTTGAATCATTTCTACCAAGAAGTTGGCTTAGAGTGGAATAATTTCTTGAGTTCGCAATTTAATCTTGGGTTTTTCTACCGAGTTGGGTATTACCACACGCAAATTTTCAAAGATAATTTTGCCATTCAGTTTAAATTTAAATTCTTAGGGTTTTAATGGTTTTGCATAATCGGTTACTCTACTTTGTAGCGTCGCTTCTATTGGTTTATGCAAGTATTCGGTGGTATGTTGATCAAGGTGAACGCAAATATATCTTTGTTGTTTTTGTGGCTTTTGCAATTGCTGTTTTTGTTGGTTTGAATTGGTATCAAAATTTGGAGTCGAAGAAAAAGACCTATTCTAATGCCGATTATGATGAATTTGAAGCCTCTTTAGAAGACGATGGTGATTTTGTGTTTGATGAATCAGGTTTTTCTATTCAAAATACGGCAAAAGTCGATTGGGACGATGTTGAGAAAATTAGCATTTACAAATATGCTAAATCCAAAGGCGAATCTTTTTTGAAAGTTAGAATCGAAACAAAAGATAGGAAATTAGATATTCTCGATACCGTTCCGGGATATCCCAAATTTTCAGAAAAAATGATGAATTATTTAGGCATTTTTGCTGATTGGGAATGGCAGCATCCTGGAAAAGATGAGGTTCTTGAACTTTATGAAAAACCAGTTGAAGAATCAACTAAAGAATAAAACAAAAAACGCTTCTCCAAGAGAAGCGTTTCTATTTTTAAGAACTAAGAAGTTTTAGTATCTGTAATATTCAGGTTTGAAAGGTCCTTCAACAGCAACTCCGATGTAATCAGCTTGTGCAGGAGAAAGAGTTTCCAATTCAACGCTTAATTTTTTAAGGTGTAAAGCCGCTACTTTTTCATCCAAATGTTTAGGTAACATATACACTTCATTTCCGTAAGCAGCAGAGTTTGTCCATAATTCGATCTGAGCCAACGTTTGGTTTGAGAACGAGTTCGACATTACAAAAGATGGGTGACCAGTCGCGCAACCAAGGTTTACTAAACGACCTTCAGCCAAGATGATGATTTCTTTACCATCAACGTTGTAAATATCAACTTGAGGCTT
The DNA here is from genome assembly GCF_059509915.1 of Kaistella sp. CFF1-2. Classification (NCBI taxonomy): domain Bacteria; kingdom Pseudomonadati; phylum Bacteroidota; class Flavobacteriia; order Flavobacteriales; family Weeksellaceae; genus Kaistella; species Kaistella sp. CFF1-2. The sequence continues at coordinate 736,387 of NZ_JCAKLF010000001.1, read as the reverse complement.
AACTTCTGTTTTAGTTGAACCGTAGTTTTCGTTTAACCAAGCCATATCGATTTCGTTATCAAAGTGTCCAATGTTACAAACGATTGTTTTATCCTTCATTTTCTTGAAATGCTCAGGTCTTACGATGTTGAAGTTACCAGTCGTCGTAATTACGATATCTGCATTATCAACAACTGTATCTAATCTTTTTACTTCGTACCCGTCCATTGCGGCTTGAAGCGCACAAATTGGATCGATTTCTGTAACCGTAACGATAGAACCAGCTCCTCTGAAAGATGCTGCAGTACCTTTACCAACGTCTCCGTAACCACAAACTACCACTCTTTTACCAGCTAACATAACGTCAGTTGCTCTTCTTACCGCATCAACAGCAGATTCTTTACAACCGTATTTGTTATCGAATTTAGACTTAGTAACCGAATCGTTTACGTTGATTGCAGGCATTACCAAAGTTCCGTTTTTCATTCTTTCGTACAATCTGTGAACGCCTGTTGTTGTTTCTTCAGAAAGTCCTTTGATATCTTTCGTGAATTCTGGATATTTATCAAAAACCATGTTTGTTAAATCTCCACCATCATCCAAAATCATGTTTAATGGTTTTCTATCTTCACCGAAGAACAAAGTTTGCTCAATACACCAATCGAATTCCTCTTCGTTAAGACCTTTCCAAGCGTAAACTGGAATTCCAGCAGCAGCAATCGCAGCAGCAGCGTGATCCTGAGTTGAGAAGATATTACAAGAAGACCAAGTAACTTCTGCACCAAGAGCTACCAAAGTTTCGATTAAAACCGCAGTTTGAATCGTCATGTGAAGACATCCTGCAATTCTAGCGCCTTTCAATGGTTGAGATGGTCCGTATTCTTCACGAATCGCCATTAAACCTGGCATTTCAGCTTCTGCTAACGTAATTTCTTTTCTTCCCCATTCTGCTAGAGAAATATCCTTAACCTTGTAAGGAACATATTGTGTTGTTGTATCCATAAATACAGTTTTGTTTTTGAATTAATTTTCGATGCAAAAATACAATTTATTACCCACATATAAAAAAAAGGCGAAACGCTTTTCGCTAAGACTATAAGAGTCTGTTGTTCAAACGTTTCGTGCCTTCCCATCCAAAGGATGTCGTTTAAGAGTAAGTGTATTAAAAAAGTGTTATTTCCATCCGCCACCGAGGCTTTTATAAATAGTAACCACGGTACTTAATTGTTTTTCTTTGGCTTCTACCAATTCCATTTTCGCATCCAAAGCGTCACGCTGATTCATCAAAACTTCCAAATAATCGGCTCTAGAATTTCTAAAAAGTTGATTGGCAATTCCGATCGATTCGTCCAAAGATTTAGCTTCCTTAGCTTTGAATTGATAGTATTGATCGATGTTTTTGATTTTCGACATTTGGTTTGTTACTTCCATATACGCATTCAGGATCGTTTTGTCGTATTCATATAACGCTTGAATTTGTTTAGCATCCGCCGTGTGAAAATTAGCTTGTATCGCCGTTTTGTTAATCAATGGTCCTGCCAAATCCGCTGCCAAACCATAGGCTAATGATTCGGGCATTTTTAAAAGATAGGTTGGTTTGAAGGCTTCCAAACCTAAGGTTGCTGAAATACTCAATGAAGGATAAAATTCTTTTCTCGCTGCTTGAACATCGAGTTGTGCAGCTTTTAATTCTAGTTCAGCTTCTTTGATATCAGGTCGGTTGGTCAATAGTTCCGAAGGAATACCTGTATAAACCGTTTGTGGAACAATAGACATAAACGCCGATTTGTTTCGAACAATTGGTTGCGGATATCTTCCAAGCAAAGTATTGATTTGATTTTCTTTTTCGGTGATTTGTTGCTTAATGTCAAACTCCATGGCTTGCGCTTTAGATAATTCGGCTTCAAATTTCTTCACAGCCAATTCTGTAGCAGCCATCGCTTGCTTTTGGATTTTTGAAACCTCTAACGCTTTTTTCTGCAAATCGATGTACTGATCAACAATATCCAATTGATTATCCAAAGCTAAAAGTTCGTAATAGTTTTCCGCAACCTCTGAAATTAAGGAAGAAAGAACAAAATTTTTCCCTTCAACAGTGGAAAGATAATGCGCCACCGCTGATTCTTTTTCGGTTCTCAGTTTATGCCAAATATCCACCTCCCAGTCCGTAGAAATTCCAGCTTCGAAATTTCCAAGCGGATCGGGCATTTCTTTTCCAGGTTTTATTTCGGTTGTCGCATCGCCGGCTCCAGCGCTTGTATATCGTCCAACTTTTTCAACACCCGCTCCAATTCCTGCGGAAACGCTCGGCTTTAGATTTCCATTGGTATAAAGAACACCACTTTTTGCAATTTCAATTTTTTGCAGCGTAATCAGTAATTCTTGATTGTTTTTTAAAGCGATTTCTATAAGATTGGTTAAATCAGAATCGGTAAAAAACTGTCGCCAAGGCGTAATACCACTATTTTGGGTATTTTCAGTATTGGCTTCTTTTTCAAATTGTGCTGGCAAATCCGTTTTCACTTGATCTTGAATTACGGTTGCCATCGGTGCTTTGCAGCTAACCACTAAAGCTAAAGTGGCTAGGCAAATGATATTTTTAGTGGTAATCTTCAAATTTTCCATCGTGTTGGTAAGGTTCTGTTTGTTCAGTTAATGGATTTTCTTCTTCATAATGCGATAGTTTGCTTTTTGCGGCAAGGGTTCCAAATAGGAAATATAATCCCGGAATGACTAATAGTCCGAAAATAGTTCCTATCAACATTCCCCCAGCCGATGCAGTACCAATAGTTCGGTTTCCAATAGCTCCAGGACCTGATGCAAAAACAAGTGGTAAAAGCCCTGCGATAAACGCAAAAGAAGTCATCAATATTGGTCGGAAACGTGCGTAGGCTCCTTCTATAGCAGCATCACGGACGCTAATTCCTTCAGCCTTCCGCTGGACGGCAAATTCAACAATCAACACGGCGTTTTTACCGAGCAAACCAATGAGCATCACCATCGCAACTTGCGCATAAATATTATTCTCCAAGCCAAAAGCTTGCAATGCGATAAATGCTCCTGCAATCCCGATAGGAAGGGAAAGGATAACAGGCAAAGGCAAAATAAAACTTTCGTATTGTGCGGAAAGAATGAGATAGACAAAGCCTAAACACACTAAGAAAATGTATAACGCTTCATTTCCTCGAGAAACTTCATCTTTGGAAATTCCCGCCCAGTCAATTCCAAATCCGCGCGGAAGGGTTTTATCAGCAACTTCTTGAATGGCAGCAATTGCTTGTCCAGAACTATAGCCAGGTGCAGGCGTTCCACTAACTTCGGCTGCATTATACATGTTGTGACGCGTGATTTCGGACAAACCGTACACTTTTTCCAAATGCATGAAATCGGAATAGGGAACCATTTGATCCTGATCATTTTTCACATAAAGCTTCAAAATGTCAGAAGGCAAAGCTCTGTATTGTGGCCCAGCTTGTACAACAACTTTATACGGTCTATCAAATCGGATAAAACTCGTTTCGTAATTCGAACCAATTAAAGTTGAAAGATTATCCATCGCTTTTTCAATAGAAACTCCTTTTTGCTCTGCAAGATCATTGTCAATTTTCAGCATGTATTGCGGGAAACTGGCTGAATAAAACGTAAATGCAGAACCTAATTCTGGACGTTTTTTCAATTCTTTCACAAAGTCATTCGCAACCGTTTCCATTTTTTTGTAATCGCCACTTCCTGCTTTGTCGAGTAATCTCAATTCAAAACCTCCCGCAGCACCATAACCAGGAATAGAAGGCGGTTGGAAGAATTCAATATTGGCTCCTGTAATATTTTTCGCTTTTTCTTCTAACTGTTCAATGACTTCGGCGGCAGATTCCTTACGATCGTCCCAAGATTTTAAATTAATCAAACACGTTCCAGAGTTAGAACCCGTTCCTTCGGTAAGAATTTCATACCCAGCCAAAGAGGAAACCGAAGAAACTCCATCAATGTCTTCAGATGCTTTTTGAAGCTCCATAGCAATTTTGTTGGTACGCTCTAACGTTGATCCTGGCGGCGTTTGAATAATAGCATAAATCATCCCTTGATCTTCTGCTGGAATAAATCCTGACGGAAGTTTATTACTTAAAAAGAAGGCCATGACACAGAAAATCAATAAGATAGGAAGTGTAAATGCTTTTTTAGTAACCGATTTGTTCAATAAGTTTCGATATTTTCCTGCTCCTTTATTGAAATTATTGTTGAAGTGATCCAAAAATCGATTGATTGGAGTTCTTTTTCTTTCTTTTCCGTGATTGTTTTTCAAAATCAAAGCACATAACGCTGGTGTCAATGTTAACGCGACAACACCCGATAACATGATGGATGAAACCATCGTAATTGAAAACTGACGATAGAAAATCCCAACGGGTCCGCTCATAAACGCAACCGGAATGAAAACCGAAGCCATAACCAACGTGATGGCAATGATCGCTCCGCTGATTTCATGCATTGCTTCTTCGGTTGCTTTTAACGGCGAAAGATGTTTTTCTTCCATCTTGGCATGAACAGCCTCGATGACGACAATCGCATCATCCACCACAACACCAATCGCCATCACAAGGGCAAAAAGCGAAATCATATTCAGCGTTATTCCAAATGCAGACATGATCGCAAAAGTTCCAATCAATGAAACAGGAACGGCAATGGTCGGAATTAATGTTGAACGCCAGTCTCCAAGGAAAAGGAAAACGACGATTCCTACTAAAATAAAGGCTTCAAACAAGGTGTGAACTACCTTTTCCATTGACGCATCCAAGAATCGAGAAACGTCGTATGAAATTTCATAATGCATGCCTTTTGGGAAATTTACTTTCTCCAAATCTTGCATCAAGGTTTTCACATTTTTAATAACATCACTTGCATTCGATCCATAGGATTGTTTGATGGTAATTGCGGCTGAAGGTTTTCCATTTAAAGTTGAGTAGATGTCGTACATAGAGCTTCCAAATTCGACATCAGCAACGTCTTTCAAACGAATAAATTCACCATTAGATGTTGATCTTAAAATGATATTTCCGTAGTCTTTTTCATTGTTGTAACGACCAGGATATTTCAAAATATACTCAAATGATTGCGATTTTTTACCCGAACTTTCACCGGTTTTTCCGGGCGAAGCTTCGATGCTTTGGGCATTCAAAGCTTCCATGACTTCATCCGCAGAAATATTGTAAGCGGTAAGACGGTCTGGTTTTAACCAAATACGCATCGCATATTCACGAGTTCCTAAAATGTCCGCTTCACCAACGCCTTTTATACGTTTCAACTCAGACAAAATATTGATGTCTGCATAGTTGAAAAGGAATTTTTGATTGGCTTTATGATCATCACTGTACAAGTTGATGTACATTAACATGTTCGGTTCCTCACGCGTAATTTTCACTCCTTCACGAACGACCAAAGGTGGTAGTTTGTTTATGGCAGATGAAATGTGATTTTGAACATTCACTGCAGCAACATTGGGATCCGTCCCCAAATCAAAAACGACTTGGATGGAGGCTTCGCCATCATTTCCGGCATCGGAAGCCATATATTTCATTCCAGGAACACCATTAATAGCTCTTTCTAGCGGAATAACAACCGATTTAACGAGCAATTCATTATTGGCGCCGGGATATTCGGCGGTGATATTTACTTTGGGTGGCGAGATCGATGGAAACTGAGTAACAGGAAGTTTAATGAGTGATAAAATTCCTAAAAAAATAATAATCAACGATATAACGATCGACAGAACGGGTCTGCGAATAAATCTTCTAAACATACTTTTGATTTTTAAAAAGGAATTATTCTGCTTTTAAAGTCAAGTTTTGCAACACCTTTTGTGGATTTTGGTATTGCATCTTGATTTTTTGATCGTCTTTCACTTTTTGTACGCCATCAACCAAGATTTTGTCTTCGGGATTCAAACCTGAAGCGACTATATAAATATCGGGAAGTTCGTATGCTACCTTGATATTTCTAGATTTCGCCACGCCATTTTTATCTACCACAAAAACGTAAACTTGATCTTGAATTTCATAGGTCGCTTTTTGCGGAATAATCAAAGCTTTGTTTACAGGAATGCTCATTTGAATTTTTCCTGTTTCGCCATTTCGTAGTAAACGATTTGGGTTAGCAAATTTGGCTCTGAATGCAATATTTCCCGTTTCGTTATCAAATTCTCCTTCAATCGTCTGTACATAGCCTTTTTCGGGGAAAGCATCGCCATTGGCCATCAGAAGCTTAACTTCTTGACTTCCGCGTTCCGCAGCATGCGTTTGATAATTCAAATATTCAGGTTCCGACATGTTGAAATAGGCATAGACATTGGAGTTATCCGAAAGCGTTGTTAATAAAGCGCCTTCATCAACTAAACTTCCGATTTTTAGTGGAATTCTATTGATTAATCCAGAAAAAGGAGCGCGAATATTGGTGAAAGCTAAATGAGTTTGCGCAAGTTGCATTTCCGCTCTTGAACCATCTAATTTGGCTTTAGCCATGGCTCTTTCGTTGGGCGAAACGATATTGTTTCCAGCTAAAGTAGACGCATTTTGCAATTCGATTCGCGCTTGTTCTACTTCGGCTTTAGTTTTCATAACTTCGGCTTGGTAGATTTGCGGCATAATTTTGAACAACGGTTGTCCAGCGCCTACACTTTGACCTTCGTCAATGTAAATGGATTGTAAAAATCCTTTTTCTTGAGCACGAATTTCAATATTTTTTACCGATTGAATTTGGGCTACATATTCTTTAGTTACGACCGTGTCTTTTTGTAACGGATTGGTAACTTGATACGTGACTTCGTCTTCTTTTTTTTCGTCTTTGTTTTTGCATGATTGTGCAAAAAGTAGCGTGCATAACGCACCAAAAGCAATTGCTTTTTTCATAGTTCTCTTAGAATTTACTTAATCTTAAACGTTTTTTTGAATGAGTTTCCTTTGCTGATTTTTTCAATGAAAAACATCGCAAAAGAGGCTATTAACAGAAATAATAGCATGTTTGGTAAAAACAAAGACGGTCTAAATTCTAATAGAGCGGATTAAAATAAATCGCTTAACATGAGGGATTCCTCTCGGTGCTGATTGAAATGCTAGAGTTCTCTTTTTTTCAAAAAATTGAATGAGAAGAAAAAGTCCAGAAACAATTCCAATAGCAAAACTAAGGTTGGCAAGCTGATCAGCAGCCGAAAAATCAACATCCTCAGATTCTACAAAAAAATTGGGTGCATCATTTTGTTGATGATCCGTTTTCACCATCGTTTTGTTGAGGTGGTTAACTTTTTTTGGAAGTTGATGAGGTGCAGAAATCGTCGTTAAATTTTCCTGAGCAGGAGTGTAAACTTTGCTTCCTACAACAAAAACCAAGAGTAGGGCGGTGAGCAAATATGTCAGGAAATTTTTCATTTTGATGATGCAAATTTAAATCTTGATTTGATTTCTCGATGTACATTAACAAACTTTAACTAAGAAAACATCTTGAGTTTTCAGACAAAGCAATCGGAATCCTCTGCAATTATTTTAGAATTTCACGCTTTTTGGCTACTTTAGAGGTTTCAAATAGCAAACAAAAAATGCCTTTATTTCAAGATTTTTCAAACATTAAAGCCAAAATTCATTTGTGGAAATACGATGAAACGGATTTTTTTGACACTGAAAAATTAATTGAACCTGAAAACAAATCCCGAATTGAAGAATATCATCCGAAAAAATTGCTGGAAACCTTGATGGTTAGACAAATTTTAAAAGATGAATTACCCGATCATAAGATTTTGTATGAGGATCGACAGCCGTTTTTATCGCCAAGAGATTACGAAATTTCTATAACCAATTCATATCCTTTTGCAGCGATTGCTTTTTCGAAATGGCCCGTAGGAATAGACTTGGAGAAGTTTAATCCAAAAATGACTAGGTTAAAAGATAAGTTTGTGTATCCTGAAGAGCGCGAATTTATTCCAGCCGATTTGGAAATGGAATATTTAACGATTATCTGGTCTGTAAAGGAAAGTTTGTACAAAATTCATCACTCCAAACATTGGTCGTTGAAAAAACATTACGAAGTTTTACCGTTTAATATGGAGCATTTACACAGCGTTCAATGCCGTGTTTATGATGAAAATGGCTCGGACGATTTCTACGCACGTGTTGAGTTTTTCGAAGACTACGTTTTTACGATTGTGGATTAGTTTTGTAGTAATTCTGAACCAATCGACGTTGTTCTTTTGCCGTATTGAAAAGCAATGAAAGAATTTCTTTGATGTTTTTAATTTCAGCAACGTAGGAGATTTTATGCATGTCGCGACGATCAAAAAATTCTTGTTCTTCTTCTTGAAGTTCTTTTTTACGATTTTCTAAAAGTTCACTCACAAAATCTTCAGGAATAATCTTACTTTCTTCTTGTAGTGTAGGATCAATTTTTTGCTGATTCAAAATATGTTCCGTTCGTTGAAGTTCTGCCAAAATCTTCGTATGCCAACCTTCAATATCAATATTTGGATAGTCTTTTTCGTATTTCGCATATTGTGAAAGCGAAGCAATATACGCCGTAATCAAATGCGATGTTGTTACAAACTGATGCACGGTTTCAATACGGATTTGCTGCGTTTTAGGATCCGAAATCATCCGTTGAAAATTATCACTTAAATTCGCTAACGAAATCATGGCATCTTTACGAGCAAGACGATAATTTTGCTCTTTAAACTCCGTTGTTCCAAGATATTGCATCACCGATTCAAAGTATTTTATATTGGAATTTGCCGACTCTTTCATCAAATCAATATTTTGAGAATGCTGCCAAACCGGTAATACCAAATACGAAACGATAAAGGCAATAATTCCCGCAATGAAGGTGTCTACCAAGCGATCTCGGAAGATGATATTCACGTTTCCTGGATGCATGAAGTTGAAAGTCAGAAATACATAAATAGTCATGAAAAACACAGCGATAAGGTATTTTCCACGCAAAAACGTGAAACACAAAATCATACTCGAAAACAGAATGGTGAGCAATATTCTGCTGTCGTCAACGAACATGAGTAAAACGTAAGCGAAAACACCGCCAGCAACGGTTCCACCCAAACGCCATAAGTTTCGCGTTTTGGTTGTGGAGTAGGACGGTTTTAAAATTGCGGTTATGGTAATTAATATCCAATAGGTATGTCCTAATCCCAGAAATGTCGCGTACGAAAAGCCGTATCCAATTAACAATGCTAATGTAATCCGAATCGCATGTCGGAAATGTTCGGACTTGATTGAAAGGTTATTTTTGAGAACTTTTAAGTTGATTTTTTCCTGATACGGAACAAATTTTTGATAATCTAAACCAGAAGATAAACTTTTCGCCAATGAAATGTCTTGATCAAAAACTTTGTAAATACTGTTGATTTCATCCGTAATTTCATTCACTCGAATCAAAATCAAACGTAGAATCATAAAGTCTTCTAAATTTTCTGGAGTTAGATTCTGATTTCTGAAATTGAAATAGTATTCGTAAAGATTTTGATGTTCTTTTTTAATATTGTTGATGGGTTTCGCCTTGGCTCCACTTTGCATCGCAATCCCAATATTGGTTATTTCTTCCGATAAAAGAATCAGATAATCATGAATTTTTGGTAGAATTTTAAACTTTCCGAAACGACGATTAATCTTCTCATAATCGCTATCGGAGGTCATTAATTTTTCATGAAGTTCTAAGGAATTTAGAAACATCATCATCAGCAAACGACTTGTTGTGGTGGATTCGTTTACAATGGTTCGTGTTTTGAAAACAATTTCGCGTGTTGCTTCTTGCTGATTTTTTATATCAATTTGCTTCGCTATAATTTGCGGGAAAAGCTTGTCAAACTCTGGCTTTTCTTGATAATAACGTGCTCTAATTCGAAGAAATTCGGCGAGTTCCAAATAGTTTTCACCAACCATTTGAAAAGCTAATTTATAGGGCTGAATTCTCGAAACAAGTAGAAAAACAAGGAAAAACCAAATACATCCCGCCAAAAAGATGCCCATACTTTTTAAGATGGGACCGTTTGCCATGCTGTGATCCAAGAAAATCGCCATAACGACGAGTGATAAGGAGCCCACGGCAGCGAGTCGTTGTCCATAGACGCCAATCATGGTGAAAAGCATTCCGAAAACGGCGATTAATACAAAAACGAGCGGTTCGTAATGTTTAATTAAAATCGAAATAAAGGCAACAATGACGAACGAAATAATGGCTAAAATTAAGGCGTTTCGTCTTCGGATAAAAGGTCCGGGTTGGTCTGTTAAACCAACAAAACTGGTTGCTAATGGGAATAGAAAATACTCTTTTAAAATCCCGAAATGCGCTAGAATGATCGCCGGAACCACACAAGCCAACGTGATTCGCACACCCGAATAGATGTACTGACTGGTAACGAATCTTTGCAATTCGGCTTTGTAATTCATACAACAAATGTAGGGCTAAATTCGAGAATTTGAAGGCTAAAAAAGCATAAAAAAAAGCTGAATAATTCAGCTTTACTATTTGTTAATATTCAGTGAAAAAGGCGGTCGTTCCACCAATCCAAATGGCGTCTTTTTTATTGAAATCCACATTTACCATTTCGGCTTTGGTCATTCGAACAAGATATTCCATTAAGGTTGGTTGTTCTTCATTTTCGGGCCAAATGTAAAGCAGTCGAATTTCAGCTTTGGAAAACTCTCCGTTGGGATCTTCAAAAATAGGAGCGTACTGAACTTTTCGTTGCATGATAAAATTTTCTTGATCTTGAATGGAATTGATTTGTTCCCAAGTTGGATGCAAATTCACGCCGCTTCCTGCAAAGGAAAAAAGTGGTTTCAAAACAAAATTTTCCACGTTTTCATCTTTTGGAAATTCATTTAAGAAATAGCTTTTCGGTACGAAATCGTGTTGAAGTTTCGGCAACAAGAATTTTGAAATTTTGAAAAACCAGTTCGGGTGCGTTACCCAAGTAACATCCAAATCTTCACGGAAATCAAAAGCGGTTTTCAAATCGGGAATTCGGTCGAGTTCATCAAAAATAACGCGGTTGTAAATTCGTTTGATTTGCGTTTTTTCACCGTTATTATCGTAAAAAAGTTGATTTCCTTCTTTCTGAACCTTCGTTAAACAAACGGTTTTAATGCCTAAATGTTTTTCAGTTAAGTAGAAATCGATATTTGTTTTTTGCTTTTCAGGATAAATTTCCAATAAAACGACATGTTTAGGATCTTCATCACTGACAAGTACTTGTTTTAGCTTTTCATAGTAAGCATCGTCCGATATTTTACGTCTGAACTCGCCTAAAAAAGGATAAACTTCACAAAACGCATTTTTTAATTCTCGTTGAAACGCGTATAAAGTTGGAAATGCTTGTAATTCGATTAATTGCGGTTCGATTTCACCGTTTTCATTTTCGCAAATTCCAAAATCAATTGTGAAAAAGTGCGTCTTTTTGGTGTCGTTGGGAACCAAATAATTTTCTGGAACGGCTTTCTTCAACTCTTCATCAGAAATGTTTTGAATTTGATTTAAAATACTTTCTGAGGCGCCAAGAAGTTTATTTCGAAATTCATTCGTAAGAAAAATTGGACTTTCAGAAACGCGAAACAAAGGTGGAAAACCCGTCTTTGCTTTTAAATTTTCTAAAAGTTCTTGGTATTTTTCATTTGAAAACTCGGAATTGAATTGGTCTCGAATTTTTTTGATCATACGTTTTTGTGGTGTTTGGTGTAAAAAATCGGGCTGTTAAAACCCGATTTCTATGTTAGCATACGCTTAATTCTTCTTTTAAAATTTGTTTGGCGGCGTGCCTTAGAAACCTTGGAAGAATTTGGGCTTGGGTGAGAACGATTTTATCGGGATCATCCATTCTATCTACCGTTTCCAAATATTTTTCCTCGCCAAAATTTTTAATCATGGCTTCTTTATTGGTTTCGTCTTTCAAGTTTTCCATCATCCCTTCAGGATCAGCCTCAGGATGAAATTGCGTTCCGAAAATTTCTTCCGAAAAACGAATCGCCATCACCGCTCTTTCTAAATGAATGTGCGGACGAACTTTTTCTTTGGCAACTATTTTCATTCCTTTTTCAGCAAATAAATCCAAATTAGGTTCAATTAACTGAAACGAACGTGAATCTACTGCGTAGAAAGGTTCCGGTAGGTTTTTTAACAAGAAATCTTGCTCGCCCTCCTTGGTTTTGTGAATAGGCATCACGCCAAATGAATACGATTTTCGCTTGCAAACATTTCCTAATTTCCAGTGAATACTCGCCAATTGGAATGAGTGACAGATTAAAAACAAATATTTTTTTTGCTCGTTATGAATGTTGTGTTCCCAAACTTGGTCTAGGAAATCTGCAAATTTCTGTTCCCATTCATACCCTTCACGATGTGGGTTTCCTGGTCCACCGGAAGAAATGAAAATATCGAAATCTTGATAATCCGGCACTTCATTTTTATAGCGAACATCAAAATACGAAACCTCCACTTGCGATTCAAATTGAAGTCGAAAAGCCTCAGAAATTTCTTTGATATTACGCATACCTTGGTTGGGATGGTTGTTGTTCATGTCCAGCAAGGCAAGTTTTATTGTGCTCATTGAGAATGGTTTAATTTGCAAAATTACAAAATTTCAATTTTATGCGTTTTTAGTTTTCGGTAATTCCGTATTCGGTTTCCGAAATCATGTAATCAACAACATCTTTTAAGTTTCCTGTTCGCTCAAAAACTTCCAATTGTCGATCTGCACCAGTTCCTCTTTTTAGGATTTCCCATGCGTATTCAACTTCGTTGCGGCAGTTTAATTCATCAACAACATCATCAATAAAGGCTAATAATTCCTCTAAAAGTTCTGCATACGGAACGCTTGCTTCTTTTCCAAAATCAATTAACTGAGAATGAATTCCGTCTTTTGAAGCGCGCCATTTGTTTTCGGTAATCAACAATCTGCGATAACTGCGGAAACTTAAGTTTTGCTGATGCAATTTGTAAATTTTGGCTGTTAAAGCTTGCATAATTGCCGCTAAACATACGGTTTCTTCAACACGCATGGGCATATCACAAATTCGGAATTCGATGGTTGGGTAAAATGGGTGAACTCGCAGATCCCACCAAATTTTCTTAGCGTTATCGATAGTTCCTGTTTTAATCATCAAATCAACATACGAATCAAATTCCGCCACGCTCGAGAAGTAACTTGGAATTCCCGTTCTTGGAAATTTTGCAAAAACTTCTTGACGATAGGATTTGAAGCCGGTTTGTCTTCCTACCCAAAACGGTGAATTCGTAGAAAGTGCATACACGTGCGGAAGGAAATAACGCATTACATTTTGGATACGTACACCTTCTTCCCGATTTGGAATTCCAATATGAACATGCAATCCAAAAATAAGGTTTTCACGAGCCACATCACCCATGTCACCTACGATTTTGTCATAACGGACATCTTTGGTGATGGTGTTGTCTTGCCAACGCGAAAACGGATGCGTACCACCTCCAGAAACACGCAAATTTTGTTCATGGGCAATGGTAATCAATCGTTTACGAAGCGAGTAGAGTTCTTCTCGTGCTTCTTTAATATTGTTGCAAATGCCGGTTTCCATCTCAACAACGGATTCGTGCATTTCATGTTTCAAATGTTCGCTCAAGGTAGCCTTTCCTCCTTCGATTATCTTGGATACATGGGAAATCAAATCACGTGATTCGGCATCAATGATTTGATATTCTTCTTCGACCCCTATGGTAAATGTGTGCGACATAACTTCATTGTGTTTTTAGACCGATTTTCAAAGAAAATCAGTTACTTTTTAATAGAATCGGTTACGAATGTTCCCCAAGAAATATTCGGAACTCCAGGTTTGTATTCTTTTGCTTTTTCAATTGCTAATTTAGCTGCGTGTTCAATAATCCATTGGAAATTTTCTTCCCCAACAGAGTTTCTGTCTGCGTCAGGAGCTGGATTACAGAAATCAATTGCGTACGGAATTCCATCACGAACTGCAAATTCCACCGTATTGAAGTCATAACCTAAAGCCTCATTCATTTTGATGGTCAATTCTTCAATTTGCTTCAGCAATTTCGTTAATTCTTCGCCTTTCGTTTTATGTTCGGTTGCGTAACGTAAATGAGGTTCATTTCTTGGTTCGTACGGCATAATGTGTACGTATTTTTTGCCCAAGCAATAGACACGGTAATAATCGTCAAAAATGATTTCTTCCTGAACCATCATCACCAATTGTTCTGTTTCTGAAAGCTTATTCCAAAGATCTTCCGGATTTTCTACGCGATAAACGTTTCTCCAACCGCCACCATCGTGCGGTTTCATATACGCTGGAAAACCAATGTAATTGAAGATATACTCCCAATCGTGTGGGAATTTTAAATTTCTAAAAGATGTTTCCGATGTATTTGTTGGTCTTTCGTGAGACGGAAGAAGTACGGTTTTCGGAAGTGGAATTCCTAATTTCAACATTAATGCATTGTTGAAGAATTTTTCATCTGCGCTCCACCAAAACGGATTGTTGATAACGTAGGTGCCATTAACAGAAGCATTTTTAAGGTAGGCTCTATAAAAAGGAACGTCTTGTGAGATACGATCGATTATTACCGCATAACCATAATCTGCACCTTGTTCTAATTTGTCAATAGAAACGGGTTCGGCAATAATTTCGCCATTTCCCAATTCATTTACTTTATCTATAAATGCCCATGGAAAGGTATCTTCCATCCCAAAAAGGATTCCTACTTTTTTACTCATAATATTGTGAATTTTTAGTTTTACTTATTTTTAATTTTTTAACTATTTCCAAATAATCGACCGATAAACATTGGAAAAACCATTCGCCAAAGCGGCCAATCGTGATTAATCCATTTTCTTTCGTCGTACCAATTGTTGATTCCTTTTGCATCTAAAAGCGCCGCCATTTCTTTCGTGGGTTCCAAACAAATATCTTGATCGGAGGTGCTTAAAACGATATGCATGTGCTTGTACTTCCAGGCTTCATCATTTGGGATAAAGTCTTTCGCGCAATTGAAATACACCAAATCACTGTCGTAACCATCCATGAAATTTCGGATGGAGAACGTTCCCGAAAGGCAAAACATATGTGAAACTAAATCGGGAAATCGAAATGCTAAATTTGCAGCATGATAGCCACCAAAACTAGCTCCAGCCAACGCAACGCGATGCGTTTGATGTGCTTTTTGAATGGCAGGAATAAATTCCTGATGCATAAACTGAACCCAAAGTTCGTAGTTTCGAATGCGATCTGCAGGCGAAATACTTTTGTTGTAAAAGCTTATTTTATCAATGGTTTGTACGTTGTAAATTTTAATAATTCCTTGATCCACAAACCAACTGATGCTATCGTTTAGTTTGAAATCGTGATTTTGCGTATACGAACCTTGCGATGTGGGAAACATAATCAATGGATAACCGTAATGACCGGTTACTTCCACATTAACATGCATCCCGAGTAT
The DNA here is from genome assembly GCF_059509915.1 of Kaistella sp. CFF1-2. Lineage (NCBI taxonomy): Bacteria > Pseudomonadati > Bacteroidota > Flavobacteriia > Flavobacteriales > Weeksellaceae > Kaistella > Kaistella sp. CFF1-2. The sequence continues at coordinate 720,940 of NZ_JCAKLF010000001.1, read as the reverse complement.
GTTAGAATAATAATCTGTATGTTCAATTTTAGGCATGGTTGCTCCGTTTTTTAATTAAGAAGTTGGTTTGGTTTGTGGCGGAATAACGTTGAGTAATTTCTCGGTAACCAAATCCGCAGCTTCGTCCAAACGTCGTTGAACCAAAGCTTCATCATTTGATTTGAAGACAATTCCAATATGATGGTCGAGTGTTATGTATTTATGAACTTCATCCGAATCAAATGGAGTTGTGTCTGGATTTTTTTCGTTGGCTAGTGAAATTAACAAGCCAGCCGAAAACCCCGTAGGTTTAGCTAACGTATATTCTTTTTTGTTGAGTAATGAATTTTCTAGTCGAGCCCATTCTCGCCAAATATTTATTCCTGTCGCCGCTTCTACCAAATCAGGAATATTGGCGCCGCCAACTCGTGAAGAGGTTTCGAGAAAATAGTATTTACCGTCGGTTCCACGAATAAACTCGGTGTGTGTAGCTCCGTTTTGCAATCCGAAATTATGAAGAACTTCTTCGTTGATTTTACTTAATTCCGCAAATTCATCGGAATAGCGATTCAATGTTTTTGTTCTGAAAACGCCACCATCATGCGAAACGCTCATCGGTGGAGCTAAGTATTTTGAACAGCATGTAAACACAATGTCTTTATGATACGTTAAACTGTCAACATGATAAACATCGCCCGGTTTAAAGCTTTCAAGAAGAAAAAGATGACGTTCTTCTTTCAGATTTTCAATGGCTTGCCAAAGATCTTCCTTGGTGTGAAGCTTTTTAATTCCACTAGCTGAGGCTTCCGAACGAGGTTTCAGAACCCAAGGTGGAGAAACTTTTTCAACAAAAGCAGTAACATCATCATTATTAAATATAGATGTGAATTCTGGAACTGAAATTCCCGTATCTAAAGCTTGTTGACGCATGGCTAATTTATCACGAAAATAACGATGCGTGGTTTGTCCCATCCCTGGAATACGGAATGTTTCTCTGATTAATGCTGCTTTTTCAACATCATAGTCATCCAAAGCAACGACGGCACTTACTTTTCGTGTCGTAAGTAAATGGGAAAATCCTTGAACCAAATGCTCCATATTCCAAACGGAAGGAGCGCTTTCGTTCATATAAAATGTTTCGTCTATTGCGTGCCACGGCCAGTTTTTATCACGAAGTTTCGATGATGTAATTAGGATGACTTTATTCCCTAATTTTTTCATCTCGTCCATGAAATCATATCCTTTATAGTAGCAGGAAATACAAACTATCGTTTTCTCCTCCATATTCATACATTAAAGTGTGTGGATTTATCGGTTTCGTGCGTCTGATGTTGCTAGAACGACATAAGAAATCAGAAACTCTAATGTAATAATACAGAGAAATTTTGATATTTAGATCAATTTTATGCTAAATTTTCAATAAAATCAATCAATAATTGAACACCGTAACCCGTTGCTGCTTTTTCTTTTGAATAATTGGTATTTCCGAAAGCGACTCCAGCAATGTCCAAATGTGCCCATTTTACTTCATTTTCTAAGAAATGTTCAAGGAATTTTGCGGCAACGATGCAGTCGCCAACTGGTTTCATAGAAATGTTCTTAAAATCAGCAACATCGGATTTGAAATCATCATTCCAAACATCCCACATCGGCATATTCCATAAACGCTGATTGGTTTTGTCGCCTGAAGTTATCAACGCTTTTTGCAAACCTTCATCATTGGAGAATAAGGCTCCACAGGTATCACCAAACATTCGCACGGCGCTTCCTGTAAGCGTTGCAAGGTCAATTAAATATTCGGTTTTGAAGTTTTTCGTATGGTAGGCTAGGGAGTCTGCAAGCGTCATTCGGCCTTCGGCGTCGGTATTTAAAACTTCAATTGTTTTTCCATTATACGCTGTTACCACGTCACTTGGCAAGTACGCTCGATCTGAAACCGCATTATCAGTCACGGGCAAAATCGCAATAATATTAATCGGAAGTTGAAGTTTTGCAGCAGTAATTAAAGTTCCGATAACGGCTGTTGCGCCTCCCATATCTGATTTCATATAATGTAAATTTGCAGAACCCTTAATGGAAATACCTCCCGTGTCAAAAAGAACGCATTTCCCAATTAAACCAATGGTTTTTGCATTTTTCTTTCCGCCGTTATATTTAATAATGCTAAATGCACAATCCTCTGCGCTTCCCTGATTCACGGCTACAAAGGCACCTAATCCTAACTTTTCCGATTCCTTACGATTGAAAATTTGAAGATCAAATGCAAATTCTTTGGATATTTTCTTCAGAAAATCGGTAACTTGAGGTGTTTTTTTGAAGTTTGCGGGTTTGTTTAACCAATCCATCGCAGCAAATTGCCCAGTGCAAAATGCGTCAACTTTTTGGGCAAGTTTTTCATTCGATTTTTTGGTTGAATTTGGAATATCTAGTTTAAATTTTGAGTTCCAAATTGGATGTTTTTCCGAAAATGGATATTGGTACGAACCTAAAAATAATCCTAAAACAAAAGCTTCCAGATCAGATGGATTCAAATCACTAACGATATTGGATTCAACCGATTGAATGTTTTTTGAATAGGCTGAAGAAAACTTTTCGCCGACTTCTTGAAGTTCGAAAGTCTTTGGATCGCTTCCTAAACCAATAAGAAACTCCGTTTTGTTTTGATGCGTTAAAACGAAAAATTCTTTCTTCTTTCCGCTAAAAAAATGTTGAATTTCAGTAGGATATGAAGCTGATTTTTCTTTCCATTGGTCTTCTGAAAAAAGGCTGAATGTTTGTTTTGCGTTTTTTGATTTTAGGATAAAAGGATTGTTTTTCATTGTGTTTAAGATTGTATTGGTGCTACTTCTACAGGGTTTTCGGTATTGTCATAATAAAGCCATTCAATCGCTCGTGGGAACTCTTGTGACCAAAAATATTCGTTGTGCGTTCCGTCTGGATTGATGCTTTTTCGAATTTGGAAATCAAATAATTTTTTGTCTTCCCATTCTTTTAACTTTTCTTCAAAGGTGAAAATTCGATTCACCATTTGCGAGCCTTCCAATTCGCCTCCATAGAGATAAACTTTCGTTTTATACGGATTTTTAAAGGTGAACATCGGGAAATTATTGTTCGGTTCCACCCATAAAGAGGGTGAAAAAATCAACAATTTCGAATACACTTCAGGATATAAAAAACCACTGTAAATACTGATTAAGCCTCCAAGTGAACTACCGCCAATTCCGGTGTGTTCGCGGTCTTTTTTGGTTCGGTATTTTTGGTCAATAAACGGTTTTAATGTATCGGTTATAAAACGTATGTATTTTTTTCCTTCAGAACCTTTGGAAACATTGTCGTTATCGAAGATGTACTCATTGATTCGAGATTCTTTTCCATGATCAACCGCAACGACAATAAGATCGCCACGACCGTATTCAGTCAGGATGGAAAGTTTTTTATCGATTTCCCAATTTCCGTACAAACTTCCTTCGTTAAATAGATTTTGAGCATCGTGAAGGTACAAAACAGGATACTCTTTTTTGCTCGTGTGATAATCGTGCGGCAAAAGCGCCCAAACTTTACGATATCGATCCAATTGTGGAATGTAGAATTCTTCCGCAACAACTTCTGCAATTGGAAAAAGTTCTTTTTTGAAGGGTCCCCAATTCAAACGCCATTTTGTAACAATATCGTTTGTTTTTTTGTCTTTTTTTAAGGTTTTTCTGTTGGGTGTAATGGAGCCATATAGATCCAGTTCAACGTTTTCCCAGCCTCCTTTGGTGAATTTATATTCAATTTTTTCTGGTAGAATTTCGTCTTCGATTTCTATAAAAAAATGATTTTCATCCTTTTGTTGAAGGATATAGGTTGCATCTTTGGGATTCCAAGCATTGAAATTCCCGGTAATGTATATTTTTCGGTCGTCTGTATCTAAAGTTTCGAGATTAAAAATCATGGGTTTACATCTGCATTTTTCAAAACCTTAAAAGTAGAAAAATTATGCGGTTTTTTTGTGGGAAAAGTTTTGAAATTCAATATAAAAACCTTCGTATTTAATTTCATTTTTAAGCAAATATGAATTATTTATGAATCAAGTGTCGTGTTACAGCGGATTTGAACGTCAAAAATGAATTATTTACTAAGACTTGATCTTTTTCTTAATTTATTTTTAAAAATCGGCATTGCTTCAAAGAATTTTGTAAATTTAAGAATTGAGAACAAGTGATTGATAAATCCGATTTTATGAACGCAACCCAACCTTACACTTTATTTACGGACCACGATATCTTTTTATTTCGAGAAGGAACGCATAGTCGTTTGTACGAAAAAATGGGTTCGCATTCGGTTGTGGTGGATGGAAAAGAGGGTGTTTATTTCTCGGTTTGGGCGCCCAATGCTAAAGAAGTTTCTGTTATTGGAAATTTTAATCAATGGAATTCGTTTGCGCATCCGCTTTATCCAAGATGGGATGGTTCTGGGATTTGGGAAGGCTTTATTCCGGGTCTTTCTTGGGGAACGGTTTACAAATATGCCATTAGAACGCGTCAAGGTGTTTTATTGGAGAAAAGTGATCCGTACGCTTTAAGCTGGGAGCAAAATGTTCAAGCCGCGTCTTTGGTTTCTACGAATTGGTTTGAATGGAACGACCAAGATTGGATGGCAAAACGTTATCAATTTAATAATCTGAAAGCGCCTATTTCCGTTTACGAAATGCATATGGGGTCTTGGATGCGAGGTATGGATGATCCAAAACGATTCTTCAGTTATCGTGAAATTGCAGAGCGTTTGATTCCCTATCTCAAAAAAATGGAGTTCACGCATGTGGAGTTTTTGCCCGTGATGGAGCACCCGTATGAACCTAGTTGGGGTTATCAAATTACTGGTTTCTTTGCGGCCAATTCACGTTTTGGATCGCCTCAAGATTTAATGTTTTTAATCAACGAATTGCATCGAAACGATATCGGTGTTTTTCTGGATTGGGTTCCGTCACATTTTCCTGGAGATGCGAATGGACTTCACTTTTTTGATGGAACGTTCTTGTACGAACATGAAGATCCGCGAAAAGGATTTCATCCTCAATGGAACTCACATATTTTCAACTACGGACGAAATGAAGTGAAATCGTTTTTGATTTCCAATGCCGCTTTTTGGTTGGATCGCTATCATGCAGATGGTTTAAGAGTAGACGCGGTGACTTCGATGTTATATTTAGATTATGCTCGAAATGAAGGCGAATGGGAGCCAAATATTCGCGGCGGAAATGTTAATCTTGAAGCAGAAGCTTTTCTAAAACAAATGAATACCACGGTGTATCGTGAGTTTCCAGATATTATAACGATTGCGGAGGAAAGTTCAGATTTTCCAAACTTAACCAAGCCTGTTCACAATGGTGGAATTGGCTTCGGAATGAAATGGATGATGGGCTGGATGCACGATACGTTGGATTATTTCAAAGAAGATCCCGTGCATCGCAAATACCATCATCATAAAATTACGTTTCAGTCCATGTATGCGTTCAATGAACATTACATGATGCCCTTGTCTCACGACGAGGTCGTTCATGGAAAAGCCAGTATGATTTACAAAATGAAGGGGGACGAATGGCAAAAATTTGCCAATTTAAGGACACTGTATACGTTTATGTTTACACATCCTGGCGCAAAATTATTGTTTATGGGTAATGAAATTGCACAAACGTCAGAATGGAATTTTGCCGCATCGCTTGATTGGCATCTCTTAGATTATCCTGTTCATCAAGGTTTAAATGACTTTGTTAAAGCTTTAAATCATCTATATAGATCAGAAAAATCTTTGTACGAATTGCAATTTAACCCAAAAGGATTTGATTGGGTTGAAGCCAATGATGAAGATAATTCGATTTATGTTTATCTTAGAAAAGGGGAAAATCAGGGTGATGAAACCATGACGATTTTAAATTTAACACCTCGAGTTTTAGACTATAAAATTGGTGTTGAAGAAAATAGTACGTGGAAGGTGATTTTGAATTCGGATGAAGAACGATTTGGGGGAAGCGGAGTTCATGCGGAGGTTTTACAAGAATTTGATTCGGATTGGATGAATAAACCGAATTCAATTTTAGTTCGCTTACCAGCTTTGTCAGGTGTTGTTTTGAAAAGAATGGCTGATAAACCAAGTAAAAAAGGCAAATTGGAAGCCAAAGCATTTAAAAAACTAAAGCCAATTAGATTGAAATCTCCTAAAAAATAAAAAACACGATTGAGTTTAGAAATAAAAATCGCAAGCCAATGACGATATATCATTTGAGTATGGAATGCTATCCTGTAGCCAAAGTTGGCGGTTTAGCAGATGTGGTGGGAGCGCTTCCCAAGTATCAAAACAAAATAGAAGGTATAGATGCGAAGGTGGTGATGCCTTGGTACAATAAACCTTTTGTTCATGATCATGATTTCGAATTGGTTTTCGAGGGCTATATTCATCAGAAAGATCAAATGCATCAAGTTCAAATACTGAAGGAACGTTCTAATACGTTGGGTTTCGACTTGTTTTTGGTGAAAATTCCAGGTTTGCTAGATCGTGATAATCCGTATGGTTATTGGGATGAAAGCCAGCAGTTTTTAGCTTTTCAACACGGTGTTTTGCATTGGTTGTCAGCGATGAAAATTAAACCCGATATTCTGCATTGTCACGATTATCACACAGGTTTGGTTCCTTTTATGATACAGCATTGTCCAGAATTTAGCTTCTTGAAAGGAGTAAAAACGATAGGGACAATTCATAATGGTGAATATCAAGGGCAAATGCGTTGGTCGATGCTCGATTATTTCCCTTGGGTTGATGGAAAATCGAATTTAGGTTTACTAGATTGGGCAGGTTATATTAACCCTTTAGCAGCGATGATTAAATGTTGTGATGCGTTTAATGCGGTTTCAGAAGGATATTTGGAAGAACTTTTTCAATCGTTCAAAGGTTTGGAAAAGTTGGTTCAACAGGAATATGCAAAAGCGTACGGAATTATTAATGGAATTGATACCGAAGTTTGGAATCCCAAAACGGACGATTTCTTGGCTGTGAATTTCGATAATGAAACGGCTTTAGAGGGGAAATGGAAAAATAAATTGGACTTGTGTAATGAGTATAATTTAAATCCAGATTTGCCACTTTTTGCTTTTATTGGGCGCTTTGCGGGCGAAAAAGGAGCTGATTTTCTTCCTGATATTGTTTCAAAAAGTATTCAACAGTCCAAAGGTGCTTTGAATATTATTATCCTTGGTTCTGGCGATCCTGCTATTGAAAACGCATTAAAAGGTTTGAGTTATAATTACACCAATTTCGCGCTCGATTTAGGGTATAAAGAGTATTTGTCGCATAAAATCTATGCATCAGCCGATTTTCTACTGATGCCATCGCGAGTAGAGCCGTGTGGTTTAAATCAAATGTATTCGATGCGTTACGGAACAATTCCGATTGTTCGATATACAGGCGGTTTGCGTGATACCGTTGAAGATGTTTCTAGCGGTGGTGCTGGGATTAATTTCGCAAATGCGGGTGCCGATGATGTCGTTCATGCCATGCATCGCGCACTTGGGCTATACTACAACACGGGATACATGAACGAATTGGTTCATACCAATATGAGTTTTGATTTTTCTTGGGAAAATTCAGCTCAAAATTATTTGAAAATGTACTCTGTATGAGTAAATATTTTGTAACTTCAATACATAAATCTATAAAGCAATAACACTTGAAAATGAGTAATAATGTAATCTCAATTGTTTTAGGTGGTGGTAGAGGAACTCGCCTTTTTCCATTAACTTATTCCCGTTCTAAACCTGCTGTGCCTATCGCAGGAAAGTACCGTTTGGTGGATATTCCGATTTCCAATTGTTTGAATTCGGGCTACAATAAAATTATGGTTCTTACGCAGTTCAACTCTGCTTCATTGAACTCGCATATTAAAAATACCTATCATTTTGACACGTTTAGTCGTGGTTTTGTAGATATTTTGGCGGCAGAACAAAATGTGGATAGCGATCAATGGTTTCAAGGAACTGCAGACGCGGTTCGACAAACCATGAAGCATCTTGAAAAATACGAATACGATCATATTTTGATTTTGTCTGGGGATCAATTGTATCAAATGGATTTCCGTGAAATGATGAAATTTCATGAAGATAATGGGGGCGATATTACTATTGCTACTATTCCCGTTAACGCCAAAGATGCAACCGGATTTGGAATTTTGAAAGCCAATGATGATGGCGTTATTACCTCGTTTATTGAAAAACCAGATAACGATATTTTAGGGGATTGGAAATCCGAAGTTTCTGATGCGTCTCGAAGTGAAGGAAAAGAATATCTCGCTTCAATGGGAATTTATATTTTCTCAAAAGGCGTTCTGAAAAAAATTTTTGCTGAAGATAAAGGGGACGATTTCGGTAAAGAATTAATTCCAAATGCGATTGAAAGAGGCTATAACACCTTGAGTTTCCAATACAACGGCTACTGGACGGATATCGGAACAATCGATTCGTTTTTTGATGCTAATTTAGATTTGTGTCAAGATTTTCCGAAATTCAATTTATTTAGTTCATCGCCTATTTACTCAAGAGCGCGAATGCTTCCACCTTCTAAAATATTAGGATCGTATGTTAATCGAGCGATTTTTGGAGATGGATGTATCGTCATGGCTGATAAAATTGAAAATTCAATTATCGGAAACCGAACACGTATTGATAAAGGAAGTACGGTTGTTAATTCGTACATCATGGGATCTGATTATTATCAAAATACGAATGATATTATTGAAAAAGACCAGGTTGGAGCACCAAATCTGGGTGTCGGAAAATACTGTTATATAGACAAAGCAATTCTAGATAAAAACTGCAGCATCGGGAATAATGTTCGCATTATTGGAGGAAAACATCTTCCTGATGGAGATTTTCACACGCACTCGATAAAAGATGGAATCGTTGTTGTGAAAAAGAATGCCGTAATAGAACCAGGAACCCAAATTGGTTAATAGACAAATGAAATAGAAAGAGTACGAAAGTGCTCTTTTTTTTGTGTGCAAGAATGTTGTATAGCCGTATTTTTAATCCTAATTTTGTCGGATGCGTTGGTTCAAATTTATGGTACTCATCCTTCTCGCTCTGTTCGGGATTTATACAGCAGTCATGTATTTTTTTGTGGATGAAAGCAAAACCTTTACAGTAGAAAAAGAGATTGATTATCCTATGGAAAAGGTTTTTCCACAGTTTAATAATTTTCAGAATTTTGTTCGTTGGAATGCGTATTTTTCCAATGAAAAAAACTTGAATATTGACTATTTTAAACCTTATGAAGGGCAGGGAAGCGCTATTCGTTTTCGTGAAATAAAGGGCGATAAAGCTGGAGAAATGTATATCCGATATGAGAATAAATTCAAAACGTTGAAATACCAACTTTTTGAAGATGAGGATAACAATCCGTACGTGATTGATCTTAAATTCAAAGCAATTTCGGATACAAAAACCAAAATAACATGGTATGTACATTCTCCGAAATTACCGTTGTTACAACGTCCTGTCAACTTTTGGACAGAAGAAGAATTTGTCGAGAATTTGGAAAAAAGTATGACCAACCTTAAAAATATGTTGGCCAATAAAGTGGATAAAGACGAGCAACTTCAGAACATTAAATACGATTCCGTCATGGTGGATCAGTTCGAGGGACAGTTGCTTCTGGGAGTTAACGTAAGTACATCCAATAAGAAAGATGCATTGCAGAAAAATGTTGTGATGAATTACAGCAAAGTGTTCAATTTTGTCACCAGCGATCTAGGAAAAGGCGAAGATGAGGTTGGGCTTCCAGTGATGATTAATGAAGCTTCTAATTTTAAAGATAAAGAAGTGTCTTACTATATGGGAATTCCGCTATCAAAACGTATCGGAGTTTCCGATAATAATTTCAGTTTCCGAACACTTAATGCAAGCAAAGTGTATACAATTTTTTACAAAGGAAGCTTTGCGGGAAGGCAAAATGCGATCTCTAAGTTGCTTCAAAAGGCGAAAAAAGACACCATGCGACACTTAGACTTAATGCAAACGTTCATTGAACCTCCAGAAGAAAATTCGGATGTGATGATGAAAATGGAGCTACCAGTCTTTAAATAGGTTTAATTAGTAAAATCAATGACTTATTTTGGCCGTATCCAACCAAAATTTATTAGATTTGTGGATTACCAAAATTAGAAAAATAGACATCGAAAATAATGGACAGATTTTCATTTTTGAATGCAGCACATTCGCAGCTGATTGAAGATTTATATCAGCAGTACAGAAAGCATCCAGACTCCTTAGAACCCTCATGGAAAGCCTTTTTTCAAGGTTTCGACTTCGCTCTAGAAAACTATGGCGATGAAGATTATTTTGGGAGCGCACCGGTAGCTTCTGGTGCTAATGTGGTGCAACAAGCACAACAAGCTTCGGCTAACGGAGAAGTTCCGGAGGACATCCGAAGAGAGTTTAAGGTGGTAAACCTTATTGAAGCCTACCGATTAAGAGGTCATCTTTTTACAAAAACAAACCCTGTTAGAGAGCGCAGACATTATCAGCCAACGTTGGATATCGAAAATTTCGGTTTAACGAAGGAAGATTTGGGAAGAAAATTCAACTGTGCGGTGCAAACTGGGATGAAGGAAGCTTCTACTTTACAAGAGATTATTACGCATTTGGATAACATCTATTGCGATTCTATCGGGGTAGAGTATATGCATATTCACAATGTGGAAGAACGCGATTTCATTCGTAGATTCCTACAGGTCAATGAAAATCATCCCTCGCTTTCAGCTGAAGAAAAAACGGAAATTTTACATAAACTAAATCAAGCCGTAGCTTTTGAAAATTATTTGAACACGAAATTTGTTGGTCAAAAAAGATTTTCATTGGAAGGTGGCGAATCGCTGATTCCTGCTTTAGATCAATTAATCACGAGATCTTCAAAATTAGGAGTTCAGGAAGTGGTTTTGGGTATGGCACACCGTGGTAGATTAAATGTTTTGACAAATATTTTTGGTAAATCATACAAGCAAATTTTCTCAGAATTCGAAGGGAAAGAGTTTGAAGAAGATGTGTTTTCTGGTGATGTGAAATATCACTTAGGTTCTACCAACACGATCAAAACGGCAAATGGAGAAGAGGTGATTATCAACTTAACGCCGAATCCATCGCACTTGGAAACCGTTGCTGCATTGGTAGAAGGGATTTCTCGTGCAAAAGTGGATAACAAGTACCACGATTTCAATAAAGTTTTACCAATCATCATTCACGGTGACGGTGCAATTGCTGGACAAGGAATTGTGTACGAAGTTGCTCAAATGATGACTTTAGAAGGATATAGAACAGGTGGAACAGTTCATATCGTTGTGAACAATCAAGTTGCGTTTACAACCAATTATACCGATTCTAGATCGTCTATTTATAGCACGGATATTGCGAAAGTAACGGACTCTCCAGTAATGCATGTGAATGCAGATGATGTAGAGGCAGTCGTTCACGCATTGCATTTCGCTGCAGAATTCAGAGCTAAGTTTGGAAAAGACGTGTACATTGATCTTTTAGGATACAGAAAGTACGGTCATAACGAAGGTGATGAACCAAGATTTACGCAACCTCAGTTGTATAAAACAATTTCAAAACATCCAAATCCAAGAGAAATCTACAAAGAGAAATTGAAAAATGGAAATGTAGTTTCGGATGAGGTTTTAAAGAAAATGGAAGTTGAATTCAAAGCGCTTTTAGATAAAGATTTTGATGCTTCTAAAGAAATTGAACGCAACACCATGGAGATTTTCATGGCAAATGATTGGAAAGATTATGCGTTCTCAAGAAAATCGGAAGTTTTAACTCCAGTTGATACGAAATATCCATTGGCTCAATTAAAAGAATTGGCGGTGAAAATGTCAACGCTTCCAGCGGATAAAAAATTCATCAATAAAATCACAAGATTGTTTGATGCTCGTTTGAAGATGATTGATTCGGATAGCATTGATTGGGCTGTTGGTGAATGGTTAGCGTATGCAACTTTATTAACCGAAGGTAAAAACATTCGTATTTCGGGTGAAGATGTGGAAAGAGGAACGTTCTCTCACAGACACGCCGTTGTAAAGACAGAAGATAACGAAGAAGAATACATTCCGTTACAGCATGTTTCAGATTCGAAATTCCATATTTATAATTCTCATTTGTCAGAATACGGAGTTTTAGGATTTGATTATGGATACGCAATGGCCTCTCCAAACACGTTAACGATTTGGGAAGCACAATTTGGTGACTTCGTAAACGGAGCCCAAATTATTATCGACCAATATTTGGTTGCAGCGGAAGAGAAATGGAAAATCCAAAACGGATTGGTGATGTTGCTTCCTCACGGTTTCGAAGGTCAAGGTGCAGAGCATTCTTCGGCTCGATTAGAAAGATTTTTAGCACTTTGTGCAAATGAAAATATGATTGTGGCTAATTGTACAACTCCAGCCAACTTCTTCCACATGATGAGAAGACAAATGAAATGGAGTTTCCGTAAGCCATTAATCGTGATGTCGCCAAAATCATTGTTGAGACATCCAAAAGTGGTTTCGTCTCTTGAAGATTTAGCTGAAGGACAATTCCAACCGATTATTGACGATGCAACAGCAGATGCTTCTAAAGTGGAAAAATTAGTTCTTTGTTCTGGTAAATTATACTACGAATTATTGGCGAAGAAAGAAGAAACCAACGACGAAAGTGTTGCTTTAGTTCGTTTGGAGCAAATATATCCGCTTGATAAACAAAAATTAGATGAGCTTTTTGCGAAATACAACCAAAGAACATCTCTAGTTTGGGCACAAGAAGAACCAGAAAACATGGGAGCTTGGACGTTCATCTTGAGAAATCTTAGAGATACAGGAATCGATGTTGTAGCACCAGTTCCAAGTGGATCGCCTGCGCCAGGAAGCCATAAAATGTTCGACAGAAATCAGTCGGGTGTTATCAATCGCGTTTTCGAAAAAGCAAGCAACACTGTAAAAGCGTAAGTGAAGAATAAAAATATAATCGTAAAAAATAAAATAATATACCGATGTCAGTATTAGAAATGAAAGTTCCTTCGCCGGGAGAATCAATCACAGAAGTAGAAATCGCTACTTGGTTGGTAAAAGATGGCGACTATGTTGAAAAAGATCAACCCATTGCTGAAGTAGATTCAGACAAAGCAACTTTAGAACTTCCTGCGGAAGAAAGTGGTGTGATCACTTTGAAAGCAGAAGAAGGTGACGTTGTACAAGTAGGACAAGTGGTTTGCCTTATCGATATGGCTGCTGCTAAACCTGAAGGTGGTGCTGCAGAAGCTCCAAAATCAGAAGAAAAACCTGCGGAAGTAAAAGCAGAGGCTCCAAAAGCGGAAGCTCCTAAGCCAGCTGAAAAAGCAGCTCCAGCTTCTTATGCAACAGGAACTCCTTCACCAGCAGCTAAGAAAATCTTAGACGAAAAAGGTCTAGATGCTGGTGCAGTTCAAGGAACAGGAAAAGACGGTAGAGTTACAAAATATGATGCAGAATTAGCTTCCGTTCCAGCAATGGGATCAGCTCCAGCTGGTGGTTCTAGAGGAACAACGACAACTAAACTTTCTGTATTAAGAAGAAAATTAGCTTCGAGATTGGTTTCTGTGAAAAATGAAACAGCAATGTTAACGACGTTTAACGAAGTGGACATGTCTGAAATTTTCAGAATCAGAAAACAATACAAAGAAGAATTCGCTCAGAAACATGGTGTAGGTCTTGGTTTCATGTCTTTCTTCACGAAAGCGGTTACTAGAGCTTTACAATTATTCCCAGATGTGAATGCATCTTTGGATGGTGATTTCAAAACAAACTACGATTTCTGCGATATTTCAATTGCAGTTTCAGGTCCAAAAGGATTAATGGTTCCTGTATTGAGAAATGCAGAAAACATGAGCCTTGCAGGTGTTGAAGCCAACATTAAAGCATTAGCGGAAAAAGTACGTGACGGAAAAATTACAGTTGACGAAATGACGGGAGGTACATTTACAATTACCAATGGTGGTGTATTTGGATCGATGTTATCTACGCCAATCATCAACCCGCCACAATCGGCTATTTTAGGAATGCACAACATTATTCAAAGACCAGTTGCAGTGAACGGTCAGGTTGAAATTAGACCAATGATGTACCTTGCAGTTTCTTATGACCACCGAATTATCGACGGTAGGGAGTCTGTAGGATTCCTAGTTGCGGTGAAAGAAGCGCTAGACAATCCGGTTGAATTCCTTCTTGGAGGTGACGAAAAGAAAGGTTTAGAACTTTAAAATACTTAAAATCCTGCATCAAATGCAGGATTTTTTTGTAATAAATTTATGAGCTGAGTTGTTTTACTTTGTATGATCGAGTATTGATAAATCAAAGGCTATGTTTTCAAAAACCACAGATAATATTAGGGTAAGCGTAATGCCCGACTATGATGAGAAAAACAGCAATCCATCCGAGAACCGTTTTCTTTTCAAATACTTTATCAATATTGAAAACTTTTCCGCAGTTCCAATAAAAGTATTGAGAAGACATTGGATTATTTACGATGTTGGATTTGGCTTCACTGAAGTTTCGGGGGAAGGCGTTATTGGCTTAACTCCTGAAATCAAGTCTCAAGATGATTTCACCTATTTTTCAAACGTTTTTTTACGATCAGGAATCGGACACATGGAAGGAAGTTATTTGATTGAGAATTTGGAAAACGGAGAAACAAAAAGCATCGAAATTCCCAAGTTTCATTTAATGGCGACGATGTTGAGTAACTAAAGCGGTTTAAAATTCGTCTTTAGCAAACTTTTAATTTCATCATTGGAAGTCAACATCAGGCGCTCGAAGCCCAATAAAGCTATTTTTGCGCAAACTTCGGCATCATCACCTGCTCTGTGGTGATTAAATTTGATTTGATGAGCTTCTGCAAGAGATTTCAAACCATATTTCGGGATGTTCTTCCAAGACTTTTTAGCAACTTGAATGCTGCATAAATAGTCCATTTTTGGTTTGAAAAGACCATAATAATCCAAACAGCCACGTAATACAGAAGCATCAAAAGAAGCATTATGAGCGACAAAGAAATTTCCGTAAAGCAATTCTTCCGCTTCGTACCAAATTTCATCAAATGTAGGAGCATCTGCGACTTCTGAAGGCGTAATGCCGTGAACATCGATGTTTCTTGGATGAAAATACGGAAAAGAAGGTGGCTTAATCAACCAAGTTTTGGTTTGAACGATCGTTCCATTTTCAACCACAGAGATTCCCAATTCACAAGCGGAATGCCGCTCATGAGTTGCTGTTTCAAAATCGATGGCACAAAAATCTATCATTCGTGTTTAAATAAAGTGTTTAAATATAAGCCATTTGGCTTGATAATATTTGGATATTTGATGCTTTCCTCGTCGTTGTAAGGTTCCAATTGCTTGGCTGTAAAATCCAAAGTGCGCACGTACAACCGCCCATAAATGCGGAAATCCCATTTTGATTCCAAAATAAATTCCCGCAACGCCATCCAAACATAATCGGAAGAAAATCAACCAAATTAATTTGGGAAAAGGCAGGTTTTTTAAAAGTGTGGAAAGATTATTTCGAATATTTAAATAGGTTTTTTGAGCTGAATTTTTATTCAAAGTTCCACCACCAACGTGGAAAACAACCGATTCGTAAGTGTAAAATACTTTCTTCCCAGAATTAATTATTCGCCAACACAAATCGATTTCTTCCTGATGCGCAAAGTAGCGCTCATCGAAACCATTTTGCTCCCAAAAAACATCCGATTTAATGAACAAAGCAGCTCCCGAAGCCCAAAAAATTTCACTAATATCATCGTATTGACCTTCATCTTTTTCTATCGTATCAAAAACGCGACCTCGACAATAAGGATATCCCAAATTGTCCATCATTCCGCCTGCTGCACCCGCAAATTCGAAATAATTTTTTTGATGATAGGATTTTATTTTTGGTTGAACAGCAGCTATTAACGGATCTTTTTCAAAAATTTTAACTGCTTTTTCGACCCAATTTTCGGTGACTTCAACATCCGAATTCAACAGACAATAAACATCTGCTTTAATGGATTTTAAACCTTTGTTGTAGCCTTTTGCAAAGCCAAAATTACCTGAATTCTGAACAATTTTTATTGCTGGATAATTGCTTCCTACAAACGCCAAACTGTCATCTGAACTTTGATTGTCGATGACATAAATTTCTTCATTTTGAGAATGTTCAACGACAGAAGGTAGAAATTTTTCTAACCAATGTTTTCCGTTGAAATTGAGGATGGCTATGGCTGTTTTCACTAAATCATTCGTTTAATTAGGTCGGTATATTTCCAACGTTTATGCGACCAAAGATAATTGTCGGGATGCTTGTTAATGGTGTTTTCCAACAAGATATGGAATTTTTTTACCACTTCCAATTCTTGGAAACGCTCACCATCAGGATATATTCTGTAATAATTAACTTGATAGAATCCGCGTTTTACTTTTTTCATTTCGCAATACACAAATGCGAGATTCATTTTGGTTGAAATCTTATCATAGCCAATAAAAACGGGTGTTTTCTGATTCAAGAATTCGGTTCCGATATTCACGGCATCGGCTTTTGGAGACTGATCCGCAACAAACATATAAATAGAATTCCCGTTGTTAGGTGTTTTCAACATATGGCGCATCACTTCACGCGATTCTACAGATTCGTTCCCAAAACGATTTCGAATGGCAACAATTTCCTTACCCCAAAATTCATTTTTCACCTTCTTGTAAACCGGATGCGAATTTTCTTGAGGAACCATATTTGCTAATCCCGTAAACCACTCCCAATTAAAGACATGCCCCGTAAGCAAGACGATGTTTTTCCCTTCGGCTTTGGCTTCCTTAAAAATATTTTGATTGATATGCTGAACACGAACTTTCAATTCATTTTCAGAAATTGTAAGCGCTTTTAGAGTTTCAACAATATAATCGGCGAAGTTTTTGAAAAATTGCTTTTCAATTTTTTTAATTTCTTCTTTCGATTTTTCAGGAAACGAATTGCGTATATTTTCATAGACTACTTTTCTTCTATAGCCTATTATATAATAGTTTAGAACAAAAAATAGATCCGAAAATACATACAGAATTCCCAGCGGAAGTTGAGAAAATAATTTGACTATGTAAACTAAAATCTTCATGAAGTGTGCAAATTTACGAATAATTCGTATTTTGGATTCGTTTTTGTAATAGCAAAGGCTGAAGTTTAATTTAATGCATAAAAAATAAATGAAAAATACATTCAACAAAGCTTTGTTTTTAGGTGTTTTGGGACTTTCAACACTAAGTTTTGCCCAAACCACGACGACTGCAGATGCTCAAGCTGAAGCCAAACAAAAGGCAGCAGATGAAAAAGCCAAACTTGGAAAACCGTATAACGACAAAGAAAATGCGGAGGAAAAAATCACTGAATTAGTGAAGAAAGCCCAAGCAGAGAATAAAAATATTATCCTTCAAGCGGGTGGAAATTGGTGTATTTGGTGCCTGAGATTCAATCAATACGTTCAAGATACGCCAGAACTAAAGAAAATTGTGGATGACAATTATTTGTACTACCACCTTAATTATTCGAAAGAAAACAAAAACGAAAAAGTTTTTGCAAAATATGGTAATCCTGGAGACAAATTCGGATACCCCGTTTTTATTGTTTTAGATAAAGATGGGAAAATGATTCACGTTCAAGATTCTGCTGTTTTAGAAGATGGTAAAGGATATGGACTGGAAAAAGTAAAAGAATTTTTCTCAAAATGGGTTCCCAAAGGCTAATCAAATCGATATAAAAAATCCGGAAGCAATTCTGGATTTTTTTTTACATTATTTTTTTCAGCCAATTCTTCTTTTTCTCTGTATATGGCGGATATTTCAAATCAGGTTCGCCCCAAGTTGCCTTATGTAGAATGGCTTTGTGATGACTAAACGTGTCAAATCCAAACTTTCCATGATAACTTCCCATTCCCGAATTTCCTACGCCTCCAAAAGGCAAATTTTCGTTGCTGATGTGCATGAGAACATCGTTAATACAACCACCACCAAAAGATAATTTATCCATAAAAAGACGTTGTTCGCTTGAACTGTTAGAAAACAAATACGCTGAAAGTGGCTTTTCCTTAGATAAAATCATGTTGATGGCTTCGTGGAAAAATTCGTACGTAAGAACGGGAAGAATAGGACCGAAAATTTCTTCTTGCATGACGGCGTCATTCCAAGTAACATTTTTAAGAATTGTTGGTTCTAGATAACGTGTTTCTGCATTTGATTTTCCACCATAATAGATTTTCTCCGGAGAAATAAAACTCTGCAAACGTTCAAAATTTCTTGTGTTGATGATGTTTGTATAGTTTTCTGAACCTTCAGAATAGTTGAATTTTTCGATATACTGTTTTAAGTATTCAAGAAATTTTTGTTCCGACTTTTTAGAAACTAAAATGTAATCTGGAGCGATGCACGTTTGACCTGCATTTAAAAATTTTCCCCAAACGATGCGCTTTGCAGCCAATTCAAAATTGGAATCATCCGAAATAATAGCTGGCGACTTTCCTCCCAATTCTAAAGTGACAGGCGTTAAATGTTTTGCAGCCGCTTCGTAAACAATCTGACCAACTTTTGTACTTCCTGTGAAGAAAATCTTATCAAATCGTAATTTCAGAATCTCCGTTGTTTCTGGAATTCCACCAGGAATTACATGAACATAATTCTCTTCAAAATTCGTATTAATCAACGTTTCCATGGCTTGCATCGTGTGATTTGCAATTTCACTTGGCTTTACAATACAGCAATTTCCAGCTGCCATAGCCGCAATCATTGGACAAATGGTTAATTGATACGGGTAATTCCACGCTCCAATAATAAGCGTGCAACCAAGAGGTTCGGGGATAATTTGGCTACTTCCAGGAAGATTCACCAAGTTGGTTCGCACCGATTTTGGCTTCGAAAGTCGATTAAGATTTTTTAGAAAATAGTTAATTTCATTGTATATAAATGAAATTTCCGTGAGATACGTTTCAATAGCTGATTTTCCAAAATCCTTTTCTATCGCCTTATACAGTAAATTTTCGTTATTTTGAATTGCTTTTTTTAGCTTTTCCAATTGTCGTTTTCGGAAGGAAATATCTTTCGTGGCTTGGGTGCTAAAAAATTCGCGTTGTTGCGTTAAAATATGTTGATAATTCATTTTTCCGTGCGCTTAAAATTGTAATTTTAGGATTTCTAAGTTAAAAAATATCCATGGAATTTAAAGATAAAGTCGTTTTAATCACCGGTGGTTGTTCCGGAATTGGTAAAATTATGGCTCGCAAATCACTTGAGCGAAGCTGTAAACATCTGATTCTTTTGGATATTAATGAACAAGGTTTGCAGAATGTGAAACAAGAATTCAGCCATTTTGGAAAAACAATTTCTACGTATCCTATTGATTTGGGGAATTTGGCCGCGATAATTTCCGTTGGTGCTCAAATAAAAACTGATATTGGAAGCGTGGATATTCTCATAAATAACGCAGGAGTAGTTACTGGAACCTATTTTCATGAACATTCGCACGAACAAATTGAATTTAATATGAAAATCAATTCTTTGGCTCCAATGCATTTAACTCGTGCCATTCTTCCTGGAATGATTTCTCAAAATCGAGGTTCGGTTTGTACCGTAGCATCGTCTGCAGCTTTGGTTTCTAATCCTAAAATGTCAGTTTATGCAGCTTCAAAATGGGCAGCAGTGGGGTGGAGCGACAGCGTTCGATTGGAAATGGAAAAACTGAAAAAGAATATTCACTTTACCACGATTATGCCGTATTACATCAATACAGGGATGTTTGATGGAGTAAAATCAAAGTTAATTCCCATTTTAGATCCGGAAAAAACTTCAGAAAAAATTATTCGAGCAATTGAAAAGGAACGCAAAATGTTGGCTTTACCACTTCCGTTTTGGTTTATTCGACTGTCGCAAGGGATTCTCCCGTTAGGCCTTTACGACTGGGTTATGGAACATATTTTCGGTATTTACGAAACAATGACAGATTTTAAAGGAAGAAAATAAGCTTCCTTTTTTTAGCTCCAATTGTGTTAAAATTTGTTAAAATCAATCAATCGTTTGATTAATTTTACGCTGTGATTTAAATTTGTCCCCGCAAAAATTAAAAAATAATGGTTAGCAAAGAAGAACATATTCTTTTACATTCGGAAGTGCTTTTTGCAGAGAAAGGTTTTAGCGCTACATCTACGCGTGAGATTGCAAAAGCTGCTAATGTAAATGTTTCGATGATTTCGTACTACTTTGGGTCTAAAGAAAAATTGTTTGAGCAAATTTTTGTTTATCGCATGAAACAAGGCTACGATTTCATCCACCAAACAATGGAGAATCATGAAATGTCAGCAATTGAGAAACTTTCTGTAATCATTGATCGTTACGTTCAACGAGTTCGAACATTGAAAAACTTCTATCTCATTCTACAAAGAGAGCAATTAAATTTTAAACGAACATCAACTATTCAAATTTTAAAAGAATCCAAGTTGAAATTTCTACAATTCTATCAAAATATTGTAGAAATGGGCTTCAACGAAGGAATATTCACTAAAAGACCAGATGTGTCTTTAGTCCATGCAATTATTTCTGGAAGTTTATACACAGCGATGAATATGTACGAAGTCTATCAAGAATTTTCTCAGGAAGTTCCTCGTGACGAAGAAACATATTATCAACAATTAACTCAACAACTCAAAGACACCATAAAACTCGTCGTAGGTTATGAAGAAAAATAAAAACGGATTACTCATTGCATTTTTTGTAAGCTTAAGTTTGTCCAGTTTTGCTCAAGAAAAGAAGCATATAACATTAGATCAAGCGGTCGCTTTAGGATTGGGAAATTCTAAAAATCTAAAAATAGATCAAACAAAAATTGAGCAAGCCGAAGCCCATATCATTGAAGCCAAAAATAAAAAACTTCCCGATTTGAGTATTTCCGGAAGCGCACTTGCATTAGCCAATGCGAATGTTGATCTTAAAATCGCTCAAGGTGGCGGGGGAGCGACGCCAAAAGCGAATTCTGCATTTTTCGGAAGTGCAAATCTTTCTTTGCCTCTTTTTGCAGGTGGACGTATTAAGTATGGAATTCAATCTGCCGAATACGTTTTGGATGCCGTGCGTTTGAATGCAGAAAATGATAAGGAAGCAGTCGCTTTCACCATTGCAAAGGCGTACACGAATTTGTTTAAAGCTGAACAAATGATTGAGGTTTTAGAAGAAAATTTGAAAGCATCAAGACAACGTGATTCTCAATTTTTAAAACTTGAAAATAACGGCGTTATTGCAAGAAATGATCGTTTGAAAGCCAATCTACAAACGTCGAATTTGGAATTGCAATTATTGGACGCCCAAAACAATTTTTTGGTAGCCAATCTTAATATGGATTTGCTTTTGGGTTTACCAGATGAAACTCAAATCGAAGTCGATCGTGGATTTTGGGAAAATTCCAATTCTTTACATGATTTGAAGTATTATTATTCCGAAGCCTATCAAAATAGAAATGATTTACAAGCGGTTGGAAAACAACAATCGGCTGCGAATTTAGGAAGCAAGGCGGCAAAAGCAGAAGAGTTGCCAAGTATTGCGGTAACCGCAGGATATGTTGCAGCTCACGTTCCGAAAATTCTTACCGTAACGAACGCTGCTAATGTTGGTTTGGGCGTACAATATGAATTGTCGCATTTGTGGAAGAAAAATTCAAGTTTACTCAATGCCGAAGCTAAGGAGAGAGAATTGGCAGCAACTTCAGATTTACTTAGAGATCAGATTAAATTAGAAGTTTTTCGTGATTTCAATTCATTCGAATTGGCTCAGAGGAAAATTGATGTTTTGGAAAATGCCCAAACTCAAGCCGACGAAAACTATCGAATTACAAAAAATAAATACGACAACGGTTTAGCAACAATGACGGAACTTTTAGATGCAAATACGGCTCAAATTTCGGCTCATATTGAAGTGACTAATGCCAAAGCTGATGCAGCATTAGCTCAGAAAAAATTGCAACAAACTGCAGGAATTCTCCTTTAAAAATTTAGACTAAAACACAATAAAAAAATGTCAGATACTACAGAAATACAACCGAGTAAAAAGAAAAAATCACTTTTGTTTCCCATCATTTTAGCCGCTGTTGTTATTGGTGGTGGCGCGTATGGATATCATGCCTATTCGTACGGGAAAACGCATGAAGAAACGGATGACGCGCAGATTGCGTCTAATATGTCACCCGTTGTTTCTAAAATTTCGGGATACATAAAAGAGGTTAAAGTAAAAGACAATCAATTTGTGCACAAAGGTGATACGTTGGTTGTTTTGGATTCTCGCGATCAGCAGGTCGTTCTTCACCAAGCCGAAGCAGCTTTAGGAACGGCGCATTCAAGCGTTTCATCAGCGCAAGCAAGTACACAAGCAACATCTCAAAACATTAACACGACTCAAGCGGCGATCGCGACGGCAAATGCGCAAATTGAAGCCGCAAAAGTTAATGTTTGGAAAACAGGTGAAGATTTAAAAAGATATCAGAATTTAATTAAAGATCATTCCATAACACAACAGCAATACGAACAAGCGTATGCAGCCAAACAAGCTGCGGATAAGCAATTGCAAGTTTTGGTTGATCAAAGAAATCAAGTGGCTCAGCAAACGGGAGTGGTACAATCTCAAACTGCTGCGAGTTCGCAACAAATTAACGTTGCAAATTCGGTTGTGAAGCAACGAGAAGCGGATGTTGAAAATGCAAGATTAAGCCTTTCCTATACCGTTATTGTTGCTCCTGAGGACGGATTCGTATCTAAAATTCCAGTTCAGGCAGGTCAATTTATTCAGGCAGGATCGCAGTTATTTAGCTTGGTTCGTGATAATGATAAATGGATTGTAGCGAATTTTAAAGAAACGCAGTTATCAAAAATGGTGGAAGGTCAGAAAGTGAAAGTTGAAATTGATGCTTTTCCAGATACCGATTTTGAAGCTAAAGTGAGTTCATTTTCACCAGCAACAGGATCGTCATTCTCTATTTTGCCTCCAGATAATGCGAGTGGAAACTTTGTGAAAGTTGTTCAACGTGTTCCTGTTCGCTTGGATTTTGTTCATCTTGATCCAACGATTGCCAAGAAATTACGTGCGGGAATGAATGTTAAAGCCGAAGTTACTTTAAATTAATACTTTTTTGAAAGTTTATTATTAGGTGAACTTTTGATACCACAATTATGGAACAAGATTCATTAGTAGAATACGGTTCGCGGCGTGTCATAATCACCGTTACAGCCATTCTTTGCGCATTGCTTGAGATTGTAGATTCTACAATTGTGAATGTAGCGCTCAACGAAATGAAAGGAAACCTTGGGGCAACGTTATCCGAAGTTGGTTGGGTAATTACAGCCTATGCTATTGGTAACGTGATTGTTGTACCAATGACAAGTTGGCTTTCGCAACAATTTGGGCGCCGAAATTATTTTGCAGCATCCATTGTTATATTTACCATCTGTTCATTTCTTTGCGGAAATGCAACTAATATCTGGGAATTGGTCTTTTTTAGATTGATGCAAGGTATTGGTGGTGGTGCATTATTAGTGACTTCTCAAACGATTATTACCGAATCCTATCCCATTGAAAAACGAAGTATGGCGCAAGCGATTTATGGTTTAGGAGTTATTATTGGACCTACTTTAGGTCCGCCTTTAGGAGGATATATCGTTGATAATTACAGTTGGCCGTACATTTTTTACATTAACATTCCTATTGGGATTGCGGCAACAATGCTTACGTTACAGTTTGTTCGAAGTCCGAAATTTGCAGCCAAGCGTGCCATTCGCGATGTCGATTGGATCGGGATTTTCTTGTTAAGTGCGTTTGTTGGTTCGCTACAATATATTTTAGAGAGAGGCCATGAAGATGATTGGTTTGAAAGCCGAACGATTGTATTCTTAACCGTTGTCGCTGTTTTAGGTTTTATCTTATTCCTTTGGCGAGAATTAACCTTCAAATATCCAATTGTTGAATTGCGTGTTTTGAAAAATGGAAATCTACGAATCGGAACAATCATGTCGTTTATTTTAGGTTTTGGTTTGTACGGATCCACATTTATCGTTCCATTATATACGCAAAGTATTTTGGGTTGGACGGCTTTGCAATCGGGAGCATTGATGATTCCAGCCGCATTAACAACGGCGTTTATGATGCCTATTATTGGTCGATTATTAACTCGCGGAGCAAAACAACAAATTTTAGTTTCCATCGGTTTGTTTATTTTCTTCGTGTATAGTTTTTGGGGTTATAAAATTTTAACTCCAGATACGGGAAAAGATGATTTCTTTTGGATGTTGATAGTTCGTGGTGCGGGATTAGGACTTTTGTTTATTCCAATTACATCGTTGTCATTAAGTACATTAAAAGGTCAAGAAATTGGTCAAGGAGCTGCATTTACGGGAATGATGCGACAGTTAGGAGGTTCATTTGGGATCGCCGCGATAACGACATTTATTTCCAATCAAACGTCGAAACATGCTGCAGCTTTATCCGAACATCTCAATATGAATGATTGGAATGTTCAGCAAAGAATAAGCGCTCTGAAAGCCAGTTTTATGGGCAAAGGAATGACGCCCGACGTGGCTTTAGCATCAGCATATAAAGCGATGCAAGGCTCGGTGATGAAACAAGCGGCAGTGCTTTCCTATATGGATGTTTTCCTGTATTTAGGATTGATCTTTTTGGTATGTATCCCATTTGTGTTGTTTGTGAGACAGAAAAAAGGTCGTGAACCCATTGATTTAAGTGAAGCAATGCACTAAACGTGAAAAATAAAAAACCGAATCAGAGCTGATTCGGTTTTGTTTTATTAATGCCATCGTTTCTTTTTGAAATAGATAAATGTGCAAAAGACGATTAAAAACATTACACCTAAAGTAACAAAGTAACCAAATGGAGTGTGAAGTTCGGGCATGTTGTCGAAATTCATTCCATAAACCCCTGCGATAAATGTTAGGGGTAAAAAATAAACAGAATAGATAGCCAAAAGTTTCATGACTTGATTGGCTTTCTGATCGGAAAGCGCTAAAAACATTGAAATCAAGTTGCTTACTTGAGCGATAAGATGATCAAAATCGGCAACAACATCCTTGTGTTTATCTTCGATATCGGCTATTTGAGCATCTGTAAGTTGTAATTTGTTGACATTTCGAACCCAATCACCAGAAATATTTAGAATTCTAAAATTCAAACCCGCTTTACGTTTCACACGAAAAAGCTTTCGGATTTGGGATGAATGGTTATTGTCATGCAGAAAAATATCGTTCTCCATTTTTTCAATTATATCAATCAAACGAATACTTTCATCATCGAATGATTTAAGGACTTTTAGAAATAAATGAAGAGCTATAGAACTGGTGGTTACTTCCGTTCGTTCACCTTCTATTTCCGCTCTATATTCATAAATACTGCGATTTTTAAGTCGGTGAACAGTGATAATGGTATTTCCGACGATAAATATTCCCAATTTGGTGCTCACATCACTTATGTTGTTGAGACTT
Organism: Kaistella sp. CFF1-2; assembly: GCF_059509915.1. Classification (NCBI taxonomy): domain Bacteria; kingdom Pseudomonadati; phylum Bacteroidota; class Flavobacteriia; order Flavobacteriales; family Weeksellaceae; genus Kaistella; species Kaistella sp. CFF1-2. Next base: position 695,384 of record NZ_JCAKLF010000001.1, on the reverse strand, counting down.
TTACGTTCCAAATCAGTATTTTCACGTGTTAAAAAGAAAAGCACACCTTCATCTTCTTCGAATTTGGGAAGGTGATTGGCATCCGTAGTATCTTCCAATAAAAGAGGATCGATGTTATAGCGGTCTTTTAGAAAATTGATATCTTCTAAAGATGCATTTTCACAATCCAACCATTCGCAATGTTCATTTTTGTATGCTATTTCTATCGCCATACCTGCTTTTTGGCTGCAAATTTAAGCTATTTTCTTTTTGGTTCCTTACAGGAATTTGGGTGGCTTTTGCAAAATAAATTTTAGTATGTAGGGAATATCAAATATCTTTGCATAAATATTTTTTTTAATGGTAAAAAGTATCATAAAAGGGGTAGGACATTATGTTCCTGAAAACGTTGTAACCAATGATGATCTCGCAAAATTAATGACCACAAACGACGAATGGATTACCGAAAGAACCGGAATTAAAGAAAGAAGACATCGTAAAAATAGATTGGATAGCGAAGAAACAACGGCTTTTTATGGGATGAAAGCATCTCAAAAGGCTTTGGCAATGGCTAATCTAACGGCAAAAGATATCGATTATATCGTTTTTGCAACGCTATCTCCAGACTATTTCTTTCCTGGAAGTGGTGTAGTGCTTCAAGATTTGTTGGGCTGCGATACGATTGGAGCGTTGGATGTTCGCAATCAATGTTCAGGTTTTGTCTATGCAATGGGTGTTGCCAATGCTTTTATTAAAGCGGGAGTTTATAAAAATATCTTAGTTGTTGGGGCCGAAATTCATTCTTTTGGATTGGATTTTAGTGATGAAGGAAGAGGGGTTTCTGTCATTTTTGGTGATGGAGCGGGTGCCGTAATTTTATCGGCTTCAGAAGATGCGAATGCTGGTGATATTTTGTCAACGAATATGCATTCTGAAGGGAAGTATGCTGAGGAATTAGCCGTGAAATTTCCAGGAACAAAGTTCGGTTGGAGTGATGTTTTGAAAAATCATCCAGAAAAAATCACTAACGCAGAAATCTATCCGGTAATGAATGGAAATTACGTTTTCAAACATGCGGTAACGCGTTTCCCTGAAACCATGATTGAAGCATTAACAAAAGCAGGGAAAACGGTTGAAGATTTGGATATGTTCATTCCGCATCAAGCGAATTTGAGAATTGCGCAATTCGTTCAGGAGAAGTTTGGATTACCTGATGAAAAGGTTTTCAATAATATTCAGAAATACGGTAATACAACGGCAGCTTCTATTCCAATTGCGTTAAGCGAAGCGATTGAACAAGGGAAAATCAAGAGGGGTGATTTAGTGCTTCTTTCTGCTTTTGGTAGCGGATTTACTTGGGGAAGTGTTTTGTTTGAATACTAGAATTTGATTAAAGCAAACAGATGATAAACGAATCGGCAACCTCGAAGAGGTTGCCGATTCGTTTTATTTAAATTAAAAATCTTATTTCAAAGACTCTAATAATTTTGCTGAACTTTCCGTTTCTTGCCCCGCTGCTTTTCCTAGTTCAATTGATTTCTCAGCCCATAGTTTTGCATTGGTTTTGTCTCCTAATTTGCTGTACAAATGAGCAAGAGTGTCCGTATTAGCAAAATTTTCGGAAAGTTTAATCGATTGTAATGCCCAAGTAACTGCTTTTTCCAAAGAAGTTTTGTTGGTTACATTTTCATAAAAATTCCAAGCCGCGCTATTCAATTCATTCGCAGAAGCCTTAGAAAAATCTTGGTAACTTTCTAAAATTAACTTTTCATACGTTGCGAAGTCCTTCGCTTTTAAAGCACGAGAAGCTTTTGCTTTTGTGATTGCTTTTGCCGCCTCTTCTTTACTCAAAATTGATGCTGTTTCGGTATAAAAAAGATTTTCGTCAAACGTTTTTGTTTCTTTATTGTATGCCTTGTTAATAGCAGCGTTAACTTTTTGTCCGTTGTAGAAGTTTGTATAAGACTTCTCACCAAGTACTTTTGTTAGGGCTTCTTGGTGTTTTCCGAAAGTTTCTAAAGCCTTAGGATTTGCAGATCTTGCCGCCATCATCAAAATAGTCACATCCTCTTTTTCCAAATCTAAGTTCTGCTTCTTTTTTTCTGTAAAATACGTGTCTAGTACACGTCCTGAAAATGTAGCATCAGAAAACATGGTCATTTCGGCTAGTTTTTTTAAGAATACTAAATCTTTTTTCCCATTTTCATATTCTTTTTGCAAAGCACCAATTCTTTTTGAAGGATCCATGGCGTCTTTCGCAAATTGTAGGAAGTCATTTTCTTCAACATACCCTAAAGTTCTGTGAACTTCCTTACCGTCTCCATCAATGAAAAGGTAGGTTGGGTAGGCTGAAACTCCATATTTTTTCGCTAATGCAACTCCTTCACCTTTTTCCATATCGATTTTAGCATTTACAAAATTTCCATTGTAGAAATCGCCAACTGATTTTAAAGGGAAGATATTTTTATCCATTAATTTACATGGACCACACCAAGAAGCATAAGCATCAAGAAAAATTAATTTGTTTTCTTTTTTTGCTTTGGCTAAGATATCATTGAAAGTGGTTTTCTCGAACTGTATTCCTTGTCCAAAAGCCATAGCGCTAATGGTAACAAGTGATAGAATTTGTATTGATTTTGTCATTTTGATTTTTTTTCCGCGTAAATGTAATAATAATATGTAACGCATTGTGTTAAAAAAATCAAAAAAAGTCAGAATTTCTTCCGACTCTTTGCAAAAATGCTAATATGAATGTAAAATTAGAAATCGTACGTTAAACCAACCTGAACCATTTTGGTGTTGTTGAAATTGTTGTTTTTAAAATAATCGCTGAAATCACGTTTCACGAATAAACTCCAACTATTATAACCTAAAGTAACCTGAGCTCCATATACAAAAGGATTTACGTTGTAATCTTCTTTGTTTCGGAAATTCATTTGGTCTCCTTTTACAATGTTATTGGTTCCCATTCGGACGCCACCATAAACATTCGCACCCAGTTTTAAACCATTATAATACGGGCGATACGTAATGTCTTCTGCAACTGTTTTTAGTTTTGAAAAGTTGTATTGCAACCCAAACGGAATCATTATGTATCCTGTTCTTAGTTTTGATTTATCTAAGTTTTTCGAGTCTTGTGCAAGGATCGTTTCTCCTGTATTCACTTTTGTGAAGTAATAGTTGTCCTGCATTCTTAGCGTTCTCCAAGAAAGGGCTAGTCCCGAAGTTAATGCCCAAGGGCTGGTTTGTGAAAATTGATAATTAAGTTTAAAGCCTACCTCCAAATTATTAGCAAAACCTTTATGCTGATCTAAGGTCTCTTCGTTGCTTTTGTCTAAAATCATAGCACCGTAAGAAATATAAGTCGTTACGCTTCGAGCGGGTTTATAGCGCTTTACGAGTTTATCTTTAAGTTCTTTTTCAGAATTTGCGTCCTCATTCAAAAGCGAATAACGTACTTGTTTTGAAACGACATCATCCAAATCGAATCCAAGCGAGGTGATTTTTTCATCAATAGCTGCAGAATATCGATCTGCAATAGCGGCTTTTTGAGCATTGGCTTCACTTTGGGTAATTGTCCCAGCGTTTAATTTTTCATTAACTGCTGTGATTTCACCTTCCATTTTTGCTTTTTCAGCTTGAATAATGGTGTTGATTTCGTTAGCGTAGTTTTCGATTTTCTCCTTAACGATCGGACTTACCGAAGTGGATTCCTTTTGCGGAATGTTAATCTTCAAATTAACTTGAGCCTCAACTTGTGCTGCTACAAAGCATAATGCTCCTGCTACAATAATTTTCTTTATCATATCTAAATAATTTAATTTCTAAAAAATGGATTTATTTTTTTTCCAGCTCAATGGTCGCAACGTTGGATCCGTCGCGGGTTTGCTTGATTATGTTTTTGTTTTCTACCGAAAATAAAAGCGCATTAGCATCGGTATATTTTTTCTTTTGAACGGCTGGTTTTATTTTCGCTGAATCTGTTTTTGCAAGAACATTTTTTGAGATAGTTTCCTGTTCTTTTTTCAATGCATCAACGTTGATGGTTATTTTCGATGGTGACGTCGTTGCATTTTCTTTCACTACAGTTTGCGTTTCCTTATTCGTTGCTAAAGACTTTGCTGGTTCTTTTTCTTTGGGTTCAATTTTTTGAAGGGCAATTGGTGCTGCTGGTTCTTTCGTTGTATTTTCAACCGAATTTTGAGGCGCAGTGCGCACTTTCGAAGTTTCTTTTTGAGCTATTTTTGGTTCATCCGACTTCGAGTTTAGCAAAAACCAACCCGCTGAAAATAGGAGCACAAAAGAAGCTGCAATACCTATCCAATACGAGTTTTTCTTTTTCGTAGGTTCAATAGCAAGATTTCCTTGCTCAATGGCATCCCAAAGGTTTCGACTTGGGGCGATCTCGCGATTTTCCAAGTGCTTTTTTATTTGGTTTTCGATATTATTGGGCTTCATTTTGTTTTTCTTTTTGGTTGTAGTAGATGGTTTTCAGTTTTTGCTTTGCTCTAAAAAGTTGCGTTTTACTTGCATTAACACTTATTTGTAGCATTTCTGCGATTTCCTGATGCGAATATTCTTCTAAAACATGAAGGTTAAAAACCATTCGATACGCTTCTGGAAGTTCATCTAATAAAGCTTGAACATCAATGATTTCTTCAACTTCATAGGATTCTTCGGCTTCAGCAACAAACTCATATTGGGTGTCGTCGATGTAAAAGATATTTTTACGAGTTTTTAGAAAATTTAAGCATTCATTTACGACGATTCGTCGTGCCCATCCATCAAAATTTCCCTCACTACGATAGGTTTCAATGCTCTTGAATATCTTACAAAATGCTTTGATAACACAATCTTCGGCATGAAAAATATCGTTGATATAGGAACGACTGATGCTTAAAAATTTACCAACGTTTTTTTCGTAGTATATTTTCTGAGCAGCCGATTCTTGCCGAACCAGTCGCTTGAGCAAATCTTCATTTTTATTTCCTAATACGATTCCCACAGTTTTGTTTTCTATACTAATAGACACGCTTTCCCCAAAAAGGTTACAGTTTTTTTTAAAAAATTTTAATAAAAGTTGTCATTAATATTTAATTTGTTGATAATTAAGTGATTAAATTTACTATTTAAAACAACAACGGGCTCCCAAAAAGAAGCCCGTTGTTAATTTTATTGGATTGAAATTCCGAATTATCCTAAATATGGATATTTATAGTCTTTTGGAGAAACAAACGTTTCTTTAATTGAACGTACAGAAACCCAACGTAGTAAGTTCATTTTAGAACCTGCTTTATCATTAGTTCCAGAAGCTCTACCACCACCAAAAGGTTGTTGACCAACAACAGCACCTGTTGGCTTGTCATTGATGTAGAAGTTTCCAGATGCATTTTCTAATGCTTTGTACGCTTCATCAATTGCATATCTGCATTGTGAGAAGATAGATCCTGTCAAAGAATATGGAGATGTTTCGTCAACCAATTTCAATGTTTCTGCCCAGTTTTTATCTTCGTAAACATATAGAGTAAGTACAGGTCCGAAGATTTCTTCTACCATACTTTCGTATTGAGGGTTTGTTGTTTTAATAACTGTTGGATGTACAAACCATCCTTTTTTATCATCACATTTTCCACCAAGCACAACCTCTGCATCTTTTGCTTTTTTCGCTCTTTCAATGTATCCTTTACATTTTTCGAATGAGTTTTTGTCGATAACCGCGTTTACAAAGTTTGATGTGTCTTCTGGAGACCCCACTTTAATAGTTTTCATTTGCGCTTCCATAACCGCTTTCACATCGTCCCAAAGAGAAACAGGGATGTAAGCTCTAGAAGCCGCAGAACATTTCTGACCTTGATATTCGAAAGCACCTCTTACCAAAGCCGTAGCAACCGCTTCAACATTTGCGCTTGGGTGAACCATAACGAAGTCTTTTCCTCCTGTTTCACCAACAATTCTTGGATACGTTCTGTAGTTATGGATATTATCACCAATCATTTTCCACATTCCTTGGAAAACTCTTGTAGATCCTGTAAAATGCAATCCAGCGAAATCTCTATGAGCTAATACTTTTTCAGCCGTTTCTTTACCATCCGTGAAAATCATGTTGATTACCCCATCAGGAAGCCCCGCTTCTCTGAAAACTTCCATTAACACGTGAGCCGAATATACTTGCTTGTCTGAAGGTTTCCAAACAACAACGTTACCCATCATCGCCATACAAGAAGGTAAGTTTCCTGAAATTGCTGTAAAGTTAAATGGAGTTACGGCAAAACAAAAACCTTCAAGCGGTCTGTATTCTACACGATTCCAAATTCCAGCATCAGAAACAGGTTGTTCAGCGTACATTTCTGTCATGAATTCTACGTTGAAACGTAGGAAATCAATAAACTCACAAGCTGCATCAATTTCTGCTTGGTGCACGTTTTTCGATTGCCCAATCATGGTTGCAGCGTTTAATCTATCTCTATAAGGACCAGCAACAAGATCTGCCGCTTTTAAAAATATAGCAGCTCTTTGTTCCCAACCTAATGCATTCCACTTTTCTTTAGCAGCTAAAGCTGCTTCAATAGCTTGATCTACATGGCTCATGTCACCTTCATAGTAGAAACCTAAATCATGCTTATGATCTTGTGGAGATTGTAGTTTTGTTTTCTTTTTTGTTGTTACATCTTTACCACCAATAACCATTGGGATTTCCATTTTCTCTTTCCACATTGTTTTGTAGGTTGAGATTAAACTTTTCACCTCTGGTGTTCCTGGTGCGTACGAATTCACTGGCTCATTTACTGCGAAAGGAACTTGAGAAATTGCTTTAGACATATGATTTACTTTTTTTTGTGTTAGTATTTCTAGAGTTTCAAATTTACGGTATAAAAATGAAAAGATAAAATTAGAATGTATAACATTCTTTTTTTTAATAGTCCTACCTTTATAAATCTAAACGTAAAAGATGGAATCTAAAAAAAATACCCCTCCAACAGGTGTACTCATTGCGATAATCCTGTTAATTGTTATGATTATAGGCTATTTTGCATTGTCAGCTATTTTCCCTGAGATGTTTCAAAAAGAGGCACTTGGGAAATAGTTGAAGTAGTATAAAAACCATTTCTTATCCTAGGTCAATGTGCAGATTTTGCTGCTGACCTACCTTTGCAATAGAAAATTTAAAATTTATATACTTATGAAAAAATTACTCTCCTTGTTCGCTGTAGTGCTATATTCGATTTCTACATTCGCTCAAGTAAAAAATTTAGCTTCAGACCCTGCGCATTCTAGAATCCAATTTGTGGTGACGCACTTGGGAATTAATGATATTACGGGAAACTTCAATACGGCAGATTTACAAATTAAGGCTGATGAAAAGAATTTCCTAAACTCATCATTTACGTTTTCGGCTGATATTAATTCAATCGATACACATATCGAAGCAAGAGATACACATTTGAAAAGCGCAGATTTCTTTGATGCGGCAAACAATCCAAAAATTGTATTTGTGTCCACATCTATTCAAAAAGGAAAACAAAAAAACTACTACAAACTAAACGGAAATCTAACGATGCATGGTGTTACAAAGCCGGCGACTGTGGTTTTAGTTTATAGAGGTTCTACCGTGAATCCAATGAGTAAAGCAAAAACATATTCCTATCAAGTTTTAGGAACTTTAAAAAGATCGGATTACGGCGTTGGACCGAAATTTCCAGAAGCGGTTATTAGTGATTTAGTTCGCATCAAAGGTGATTTTGAACTTACTGAAAAGTAAAAAATAACTCGATATAAAATGTAAAAGTCCTCGATTGAGGACTTTTTTTTTATGGTTTTGAATCTTCTGGATCATCAGAAACGTATTCCAAAATATCTCCTGGTTGGCAGTTTAAAGCTTTACAAATTGCTTCTAATGTCCTAAAACGAATAGCTTTCGCTTTTCCTGTTTTTAAAATGGACAAATTAGAAAGCGTGAGATCTACTTTTACTGAAAGTTCGTTAAGTGAAATCTTCCTTTTGGCCATCATGACATCTAAATTTACTACAATTCCCATAGTATTAAACTAATAATTCATGTTCCTCTTGCATCTCAACTCCACGTTTAAAAACTTGAGTGATCACGAAAATAATTAATGCGAAAAATAAGTATTGAAATCCAGAGTTTTCAAGTCTCGCATTACTTAAGGTTTTGGCGTCAGGGGTATTTAATGAACTGATTCCAAATGATATTATGGAAAGAAGAACTCCAGTAATCAAAGAAACATATCCGATTTTTACAATCAACTTTAATAGATATTTTGTGAAAGGGCTATTTAGGTTCATTTTGTTAAGAACCTTCCAAAGTAAGTAGGATAAATAAACTTTAATAGGTAATAGACCAATAATGCCTATTAATAATAGCGAAGTTGAAATAGCATTGGAATCATTATTTATAAAAATTCCTGTTGTTGCATCTTTAATAAAACTTTGCAAACTGTTCCATTCTACACTAAAAAGAGAATAGGCACCCATCGCTAAAATTGCTAGCAATTGCACTAAAAGTCCTAGAAATACAGCAAGAACAATAAATTTTAAAATAAGTAATACGGTATTCGTTTTCATAATTTTGGTATTTTGTTTAGCAAATATCACAAATTATTTATTGAAAAACAATAAAAATTTAATGAATTTTAAAATATTTACTCTTTTACCACCCCAATATCTTTCAAAATCCATTGTAGCGCAACATCTTTTTTGCCTAGATTTTCTTGCAAAGTTGGGATGATTTGATGATCTGGAATGACACCTTTTTTCGAATTTGTAGCTTTAATATCGGGTTGAATAAGCATTAAACCGACTGGTAAAACGAGCTTTGAGTTTGGAAGTTTTATGGTGTGATATCGTCCTGCGACCGTTCCGTCATTAGCTCCACCGGTTTCTTCACCCACTAAAGTTGCTCTTTTTTCATATTTTAATTTGGAACTCAGTATTGATGAAGCCGAAAAACTACTCCCATTTATTAAAACGTAAACAGTTCCTTGAAATGCGGTCTTTTTTGGTTTTTTAAGCGTAAAAATTGTATTGTTTTTCAAGTAAAAATGGTCATTCATTTTCTTAACACTGAGTAAGCTTCCAATATAATATAATGGATACGTAATTCCCGCAATTGGTTTTGCTAATGTAGGAATGTCGGAAAAATAGTTGGCATGGGTCATAGACGATCTTCGGGTCACTCCAATATCTTTGATAAACTGAAATTCTTCTTTTGCTAAATACGAGTACAGGTTATGAATTTCAGATAAAGATCCGCCCAAATTATCGCGAACGTCGAGGATAAGATAGTTGGTTTTATTTTGTTGAAGCCTTGCAAAACTTTCTTTGTAAAACTTGGAAGAAAAAGTTCCTGAAAAAGAATTGATTTTCATGTAGGCAATTGTGCTATCTTTTCCTAAATACTGCATGGATCGGTTATACGACTTCGTTTTTGGGTTGTAATCCAATATTTTTTTCTGAGGATCCGTTTTCAGAGCTGAAGCCTTTTTAGTTTCCTCTTTTTTCTCTTCTTTTGTTTGATATTCACGCTTAATATAAAATGATTGAATTTCATTTTGATACTTCGTTTCAAGTTTTACACTATCCAAAAAACCATGTTGTAAGGTGTACAAATCGGGCCAACGGCGAGCAAGACTGTATTTGGGATAAGTTCGGTTCCAGCCATCTCCTGTTATGTATTTTCGATAATCATCCAAGATTGTTTTTACAGGAACATCTCCAATTTTTAAGATTTCGGTTCCAACTTTAATGTTAGCAAATTTTTCGGCATTATTTTTTACGAAAAGTCGGTTCCCATCCACTACATAACCCATACGTGCCAAAAGTCCTTTTTGCAATTCCAATCTTTTGGTTTCTTTTTTTGTGAATCTTTGAAAGGGGGATCGCAAAGCGAGATGTCCTTGGCGAACTTGTGTAATTGCAGGCGCAAGTTTTTGAAATAATTCTGCTGGCGTTAGCGGTTTCTGAATATCATTTTTCACCATTTTAAAAACGGAATCCAAACTATCTTTTGTGATGTATCCGTACAAATCAGGGTGAAATTTTTGGAGCTGCATGTACGAATAATCTACGTCTTGATGAAGTTTTTCAACTGAAATCTGCGTTTTCAATTGCTCATTATACTTCGAAACACTTGTACATGAAATACAAAACAGAACGATGCAAAAGAATAGAAAATATTTCATAATTTTAGTAAGTCCAAAAAGAGTTTATATAGATGGATTAAATTGAAATTTTAAATCTAATAGATATTTCAAATAATTACTATTTTTTCATTGCATCAAAAATACAGTTTTCAGTGAAATGAAACGGCTAGTTTTGTTTCATTCAATTTAGATAACATAAAATCAAACTCATATGAACACAGAAAACGGAGAAGGCAAATGCCCTTTTAATCATGGAAAAGAAATGCCAGAAAACAATCCCAATAAAGGAGAAAATGTTCACAGTGAAAATGAAAAGACATCTTCATCTTCCTCATCAAGTGGAAAATGCCCCGTGATTCATGGTGGCTTAACTTCCAACAACGAATCGGTGATGGATTGGTGGCCAAATGCACTTAATTTGGATATTTTGGCGCAACACGACAAAAAAACAAATCCTTTTGGTGATGATTTTAATTATGCCGAAGAATTCAAAAAACTGGATTTAGAAGCTGTTAAAAATGATATAAAAACTTTATTAACGGACAGTCAAGATTGGTGGCCGGCAGATTACGGAAACTACGCAGGAATGTTTGTACGTACAGCGTGGCATATGGCGGGAAGTTACCGTGCCATGGACGGACGTGGTGGTGCGAACACAGGAAACCAACGTTTTGCACCGTTAAATTCTTGGCCAGATAACGTAAATACAGACAAAGGTCGTCGTTTGCTTTGGCCTATTAAAAAGAAATACGGAAATAAAATTTCTTGGGGAGATTTAATTATCCTTGCAGGAACGGTTGCTTACGAAGCTGTTGGTTTGAAAACTTTCGGTTACGGCGGTGGTCGTCTAGATATTTGGGCTCCTGAAAAAGACGTTTATTGGGGTTCGGAGAAAAAATGGTTAGATTCAACAAAGCATCGTTATGGTGATGATGAAAACCGTGACACCTTAGAAAATCCTTTGGCAGCGGTGCAAATGGGATTAATTTATGTAAATCCTGAAGGTGTGGACGGAAATCCTGATCCAATTAAAACGGGACAAGACATTCGTGTCACCTTCAAAAGAATGGGAATGGATGATGAGGAAACAGTAGCTTTAACAGTTGGTGGTCACACAATTGGAAAATCTCATGGAAACGGAAATGCAGATAAATTGGGGCCTGACCCAGAAGAGGCAGATGTTTTTTCGCAAGGTTTAGGATGGCATAATCCTGAAGGAACTGGAAATCGTGGTAACACGATGGTTTCGGGGATTGAAGGCGCTTGGACAACCAATCCGACGCGTTGGGATAACGAATTCTTGACATTGCTTTTTAAATACGATTGGCAATTAACGAAATCTCCAGCCGGAGCTCATCAATACGAACCAGTTAATATTGCTGAAGAGGATATGCCAGTTGATGCTTTCAACCCGAATGTGAAGCGTAATCCGATGATGACAGATGCCGATATGGCAATGAAATTTGACCCTATTTACAGAGAAATTTCTTTAAACTTTTTAAATAATCCAGATCAATTAGCGGACGTTTTCGCAAGAGCGTGGTTCAAGTTAACGCACCGGGATATGGGTCCAAAAAACCGTTATTTGGGAGCGGATGTTCCTGCTGAAGATTTGATTTGGCAAGATCCAATTCCGAAAGTTGATTATACTTTAAGCGATTCTGAAATTGCTGATTTAAAACAAACGTTATTAAATTCTGGACTTTCAAGAACGGAATTAATCAACACCGCTTGGGATTCTGCAAGAACTTGGAGAGGTTCCGATTATCGTGGTGGTGCTAATGGAGCGAGAATTAGACTAGAACCACAAAGAAATTGGGTTGCTAACGAGCCTGAAAGATTGAACAAAGTTTTAGCAAAATTGGAAGAAATTCAAGCTGGATTGGCGAAGAAAGTTTCTATTGCGGATTTAATTGTTTTGGGAGGAACTGCAGCAGTTGAAAAAGCAGCTCAAGAAGCGGGTGTGAATATTACAGTTCCATTTGCTGCAGGTCGTGGCGATGCAACTCAAGAACAAACCGACATTGAATCTTTTGAATATTTGGAGCCACTTTACGACGGTTACCGAAATTTCTTGAAGCACAATTATGATGTTAAAGCCGAAGAATTATTGCTAGACAGAACGCAATTAATGGGATTAACAGCGCCAGAAATGGTGGCTTTAATTGGTGGAATGCGCGTTTTAGGAACCAATTATGCAGGAACAAAACATGGCGTTTTCACAGATAGAGAAGGGGTTTTAACGAACGATTTCTTTGTTAACTTAACCGACATGAATAACAAATGGATTCCAACAGGAGAGAATTTGTACAGTATTGTGGATCGCAATTCTGGTTCTACAAAATGGACGGCGACACGTGTGGATTTGGTTTTCGGATCTAATTCAATTTTGAGATCGTATGCAGAAGTATATGCACAAGACGACAATAAAGAGAAATTCGTAACAGATTTCGTTGCAGCTTGGGTTAAAATGATGAACGCAGATCGATATGATTTGAAGTAAAATTTAAAATCATCTAAATACAATCCTCATAAGCTTGAAACTTGTGAGGATTTTTTTTAATCAGGAAGGTCTTGATATTTGATTTCTGAAAGTACAGGTATTAATTTTTCAACAGAAATATTGGTTCCATAGATGTCAACGAAGTATCGTTCTTTAAGTTGCATTTTAATATTGGATTGTACTTGTCCATTTTCGGTCGTTTGTTTCGTTCTTAGGATATGACCTTTATAGACTTGCGATTTTAGAAAACCATTTTCTAAAATTTTGTTCACGTATTCGGTTTCCATAATCATGGTTGTTTTCATGGTTAAACTAGAAAATTTATCAGAACAGTCGCTAAAACCAATTTTTACAGAAGAATTCCCTTTTTTGTACGAAGCCCATAACACGGTACCTTTAAATTCAGAATTCGGGGTGTGATTTTCGAAAATAACACTAATGGTATCGCGTTTCATACCAAGCATTTCAGTAGGAAAAGCTAGCGCCAAAATACTGTCAGAAAGTAATTTGGTTTGTAGCCTTTCTTCATATTTCGCATTGATTTCTTCAGTTGTAAAACGTGTTGACATAGCTGTTTTCAAGCTATCTTCTTGTGGCGTTAATTTTTCAACATTTGTAGATTTTTCACACGAAATTGTGATGATTAAAAGAATTAAAATATAAAAACTCGATTTTTTCATTTTTTATTTGAATATATGATTTATTTTTTGCTTTGTATAGGTGAAAAATACAACCTTTCTGAAAATTTGAAGGGTCATTTTTGTAACATTTTTTTAGATCTACTACTAACCAATCAGAAACTCGCTTAATGAGCACTTTGGAAAAGGAATTTGTCGCTAGAATTGAAAAACACAAAGGAGTGATTTTCAAGATCTCCAGGATGTATATGGATCATCCGGACGATCAGCGCGATCTTTTTCAGGAAATAACCTATCAAGTTTGGAAATCGTATTCCAGTTTTGAAGGAAAAAGTGAGTTTTCAACATGGTTATATCGAATCGCATTGAATACTGCCATTGTTTTTTTGAAGAGTGAAAAGCGGAAACGTAATTTAATTCAGAATAATGAATTGGAGAATTTCAACATCAAATCGGAAGACTACAATTGGGAAGACGAGCAGAAGTTGAAAACGATGTACCAAGCGATCAATCAACTAAATCCTATTGACAAAGCCTTAATTTTCTATTATTTGGAAGACGTTTCAGGTAAAGAAATGGCTGAGCAATTAGGAATTACCGAAGTGAATGCACGAGTAAAACTAAATCGTGCGAAAGAAAAACTAAAGCAGCTTATTGCTGGCCAAACTAACTAAAACTCCTTTGTGCTATGGACCTTAACGAATTAAAAGACATTTGGAATAAAGAAGACATACAAGAAACACCGGAAGTTTCTTTAGAAAAACAAAACGAAATTCATTCGCCTTTGGAGAAAATCCGCAAGAATATGCGAATTGAGTTTTGGTATACCATCTTGTCATACCCGATGTTGGCTGTGATTATTTATTACTTTGCTCAAGGTATGGAACAATGGAAAATGATCGTTGCACTTTTAGTGATTTCGATGGCGATTGCCATTTATTATTTTATGAAGTTCAATACGTTGTATCAGAAAATCAATACCCAAAATTTTTCGACATTTCATCAATTATTGAATTTGCGCTACGAGTTGGTTTTGAATACAGAATTGTATAAATCGTATTATATCAGTTACATTCCGATCATTTTTTGTGCGTATTTCATTATATATGGTGTTCGAGATGAGACGATGTCGCATTTTATCTTTATAATGTCTATCACGTTAGCTGCGTCAATCTCGATGTACTTTTTAGGAAAACTTTGGTTGCGAGAATTCTATGGAAAATACATTATTGAAATTTCCGACTTGGTTATGCAGTTAACGGATGAAAAAGATGATTTTGTTTATGATAGAAAATCATTACAATCAGAAGTGAAGTTCAAACCGTTTATGAAGACTCGAAATTTCTTCGAGCGTAAGTTTGGTAACTCAGGTTTGTGGTACAACTATATTTTCTGGTTTTTCTTAGGTTTTATGGTTCTTGTTACACTTGCTTTTATAGCAGGCTTTACACTAGGTTACTTGGGAGTGATGATGTCAAATTAGTATTTAATAAAAAAAGCCTCAACAGAGGCTTTTTTTTGTATCGTATTTTGAGATCGTCTACATGCAATCTTTAACGTCGCTTAACATAAGACGTTGGCTCGATGTATTTGCAGGTACGGCAACATCGTCCGAAGGCCTATAATAAGCGGTTTTCAAAGTTTCTGGAACATAAATTCGTACCGTCATATGGCTGTAGCCACTTGGTAAATACGAAATCCAAAAGCCGTTTGGATGCAATCCCCAAGTTCCGTATTCGATTTCAGATTTTTCTGTGTTAAATCCAGCCAGCATCGCGTATTTTTCTAGTTCAGAATAGTTGTATGATGACGAGGTGAAGAGCTGTCTCATTTTGTTTTCAGCATCAAGAACCAATTGTACCGATTTCGGAAGGCTGTTTTTCACATCAGACATCGTGCTTTGTGGAATGAAATCCAACCCCATTTTACTAAGATTTAGTAAATCTTTCGGTTCTAGTAATTTAGAAGCAGCAAGCTGAAGTTCTGGGCCTAAATTTTTAAAATTAGCTTTCGCAATAATAGCCCAAAGCAAAGCCTGTACATCCGATTGTTTGATTTCAGGATGATAAGACCAATTTTTAACAAGTCTGTCAACAATTTCTTTTTTCGGACCTTTTAATGGAGCGTATAGATAGCCATCGCCTTTGCTTGGCGCGTGAGTTCCGGCTTTCAAACAAAAACTTTTAACTTTCAATTCGTAATAGCCAGGTTTTAGTACATATCCTTTTTCCGTAAAGTCGGCGCTGCAAAGATTTGTATATTTTGCATCTTTTCCAAAGTTAGGATCTTTGATATTGGCTTTATCACAATCTTTGAAATTGGTTGTGATGGCTTCAGAAGTGATAAGGCCTTTGGCATTTGCACCAACGAGGTTGGTCGCTTTTTCCGTTGCTTTTTCTTTTAATTTATCTTTAAGAGCGTTGAGGATTTGGGCGTTACTACCTAGACTCAATAAGGTGAAGAGTAGTAATAGGGCGTGTTTTTTCATAAATTAGAGTCGTTTTTACTATTCCAAAAGTACAAATTATTTGATGCGCTCGGTCGTAAAAAGCCTGTTTTACAAATATTTAATTTGTATGCAGGAAAAGGTGTCTTTCATGCTAATTAACATTTGTTTATCTTTGTCGGATTTTTAATTTAAGTAATAACATTGTTGTTCGTTGAATAATGGCATCGGATCAATTTTTGAACCTTAGAAAAAGGAAATTTATACAGTATTCTCTGTTTATTTGCATTCTGATAATTCAGGTGTTTATTGCTGCTTTCATCATTAGCGAAATAAAAAATCGAAAGGATGTTTCCTTCGTTGAAAATCAGCTAAAAGAGGTTGCTTACCTTGATCAATTCACAAAAAAGTCAAAATCCAATTTTTACGATGTTCAGCGAAATTTTCAAAAATACTTAGCAAGTCGAAACTCGGATGATTTAAATGCCTATTATCAATCTGTTGGAAACTTGACAAAAAGCTTTGACACGCTTAGCTATTTTACGAATAAAAATCAGAATCTTAAAAAAGCAAATCTTAGCAAAGAACGTGAGTTCCCGAAAACGGAAAAACTCCGCACGATCATTGATTCCGTGACGCAGAATATCGCTAAACCGACGGCTGCGGCTAAAGTTGAAAAGCTACCCACTGTAAAGAAGTATGATTACGAGTACAAAGCCCCTGAGATTAATGTTGAAACGGAAACCTACACGGATACCATCCAAAAAAAGAAACTTTTCGGGAGGTTGAAAGACGCAATTTCGGGTAAAGAAAATGTGCGTAAAGACAGTACGGTTGTCAAAATGAAGGAGATTGTTGCTGAAAATGCAGAACGTTCTCACAAGATTTTAGATAGTTTGATGACTGCAGCAGATCAGCATTATACCAAGCAAATCAAAAATGTACAAGTCACCATTCAGAAAAATGAATTTGCAAAAAATACCCATAATTCAGACGAGTTGCAGATTTTCGAAAAAGTGATTAATTACAGCAATGATTTAATGGACTTTTACGATACCAATATTCATTTAGCGAAATCCAAACTTGAAAATGAGTTGGAAAATCAGCGCGAGAAAAATGATAAACGCCGTTTAAATTTTATTATTGCGGCATTGGTTTTTATGTTTATCGTGTCCGTTTTAATGTTGTATTTTACACGTTTGGCGTTCTTTTACGAGGAAAAATTACGTGAAGCAGACCAATTGAATAAAGAAAATTTGAAGTTTAAAAATCGAATTCTTGGTATGTTAAGTCACGAACTTCGTTCGCCATTAAAAATTATCGGAATTTTTGCTAATCGAATTTCCAAGAAAACGGCTGATGAAGGAATTAAGGAAAACCTAAAATCCATCAGCTTTACGAGTAATTCTTTGCTCATGCAAGCCAATCAAATTTTAGAATACACCAAAAATCAGGAAGTTGAAAACAAATTGGTTAAAGAAAACTTTAATCTAAAAGATGAGGTTTCATCAATTTTAAAATCAATTGAACCGTATATTGAAACTCGAAATAATCAATTTTCCATTTCAGAAACGATTGACCCAAGTTTGGTTGTGAATTCGGATCGAACGAAGTTGAATCAACTTTTTATGAATATCATCGGCAACGCAAATAAATTCACGGAAAACGGAAAAATTTCGGTGATTTCTAAAGTGATTCCGGTTGACTCTAAAACCATTTCGCTGGAAACAGAAGTAATCGATACAGGTGCAGGGATTTCCGAAACGGATTTGAAAAATATTTTTGAGCCGTATTATCAAGGTGTTTTGTCTAAAGAAGTTGAAAATTTGGGAGCAGGTTTAGGTTTGAGTTTATGTAAGGAAATTGTAGCTTTGTATGACGGAAATATTTCTGCAAACAGCCAAATAGGGAAGGGCACGACTGTGAAATTTACTCTTTTAATGGACGTAAAAAACTAATTTTTGGAAAAAGCCATCACTTTTTTAATTGCTGACGATCACAGTTTGATGAGGCAAGGCGTTATTTTTCTTATCGAAGATTTGGAAATTAATTGCGAGTTGAATCAAGCGAATTCGTTGCTTCAAGTTCAAGAAAAAATTGAAGCGCTTCCTATTGATATTCTGATTACGGATGCGCATTTCCCCGATGGAAACAGTCTTTCCATTATTTCAAAGCTGAAGGAGCTAAAACCGGATTTAAAAATTTTAGTTTTCAGCGGTTTGGAAGAAGATACTTATGCGTTGAAGTTCCTAAATGCTGGTGTAAACGGTTTTGTAAGCAAACTTTCGGAAGAAGAGGAAGTGAAAACAGCGATTCAGAAAGTTATTTTTGAGGGGGAATATCTTTCCGATAAAACGAAAGCTTTATTGCTGGACTCGATTCGAAATCCGAAATCGACCAATCCAGTTTCTTTGTTATCAGAAAGGGAATTAGAAATTGCAAATCTTTACGCGCAAGGTCTTGGAAATCTAGAAATAGCCAACCAACTTGACCTGAAGCAAAATACGATAAGTACCGTTAAAAAGAGAATTTTCGAGAAATTGGAAATCGAAAATCTAGTCGAGCTTATCGACCTTCTTAAATCCAATTCTTATTAATTTTATCAATTTTGTTCTCTTTTTGTAGATAAATATCTACAAGAGATTCGATAAATATCGATTTCATTTTCCTTTGTTGAATAGAGAAGCAGGCTATCTTTGTCTTACAAATGATGGGATAGCAATATCCAAAAAACACAAGTTCCATAGGATACAAAAACACAAACGATCTGAAAACACAAATGATGATCTAAAAAAGAAAAGGCTCTCAATTTGAGAGCCTTTTCGATTTGGTATATGTTTGATTAGATTCCGTTGATAATCGTGTCTAATGTCAAACTTGGACGCATTGCTGCGTAGGTTTTGTTTTCATCAGGTCTGTAATAACCATCTATGTTTTGCGCTTTTCCTTGTGCTGCGATCAATTCTTCATTGATTTTAGCTTCATTTTCTTGCAATGCTTTTGCAATTGGAGCAAACTTCGCCGCGATATTCGCATCCTTTGTTTGTGCTCCTAATGCTTCTGCCCAATACATCGCCAAATAGAAGTGAGAACCTCGGTTATCGATTGTTCCAAGCTTTCTTCCAGGAGATTTATCCGTAGCTAAGAATTTCGCATTCGCTTCATCTAAAGCATCCGCTAAAACTTGAGATTTTGGATTGTTTTGCGTTTGTGCTAAATGCTCCAAAGAAGCCTGAAGCGCTAAGAATTCTCCTAAAGAATCCCAACGTAAATAACCTTCTTCCAAGAATTGCTCGATGTGTTTTGGTGCTGAACCTCCAGCTCCTGTTTCGAACAAACCTCCACCATTCATTAATGGAACGATGGAAAGCATTTTAGCCGATGTACCTAATTCCACAATTGGGAAAAGGTCGGTAAGATAATCTCTCAATACGTTCCCAGAAACAGAAATCGTATCTTTTCCTTCTCTAGCTCTTTTCAACGTTTCCGTCATTGCATCTTTAACATCTAAAATTCGGATGTCAAGACCTGCCGTATCGTGATCAGCTAAATATTTTTCTACTTTTTTGATGATTTCTCTATCGTGTGCTCGTCCTTTGTCTAACCAGAAAATTGCAGGCGTATCAGACAATCTTGCTCTGTTAACCGCTAATTTTACCCAATCTTGAATTGGAGCATCTTTCGTTTGACACATTCTGAAAATGTCGTTGTTCTCTACTTTTTGAGTAAGAAGAACGTTTCCAGCTTCGTCTTGAACTTCAACCGTTCCGTCCGCTGTCATTTGGAATGTTTTATCGTGCGAACCGTATTCCTCCGCTTTTTGAGCCATTAAACCAACGTTTGGAACAGATCCCATAGTTGTTGGATCTAATTTTCCGTTCGCTTTCATATCGTTGACAACCGCTTCATAGAAACCAGAATACGAACGATCTGGAATAATCGCAATCGTATCTTCTTCAGCGCCATCTTTATTCCACATTTTTCCGCCACCACGAACTAAAGCCGCCATAGAAGCATCAACGATAACATCCGATGGAACGTGGAAATTCGTAATTCCTTTATCCGAATTTACCATCGCCAATCTTGGTCCATTTTCAATCGCTGAGTTGATTGCAGTTGTGATTTCAGCTTCTTGAGGTTGACCTTTGATTTTTTCAAATAAATCAGCCAAACCGTTGTTCGGGTTAATATCTAGTGATTTGAAAAGCTCACCATAGTTTGCAAAAACATCTTTAAAATACGTTTCTACAATCGCCCCAAAAATAATTGGATCCGAAACCTTCATCATGGTTGCTTTCAAGTGTGCAGAAAGCAAAACGTTTTTGTCTTTCGCTTCTTGAATTGCTGTTTGTACAAATGCTTTTAAAGCGTTTAGATTCATCACAGAAGAATCAATAACTTCACCTGCTTGTAAGGCTGAAAAATCTTTCAAAACTTGTTCTGAACCATCATTTCCTTTGAAAACGATTCTGAATTTTGTTGCATTCTCTAATGTTGTAGAAGTTTCAGTTCCGTAGAAATCGCCTTCAGTCATGTTTGCAACATCGGTTTTGCTATCCGAAGCCCAATCTCCCATTTTGTGAGGATTCGCTTTTGCGTAATTTTTTACCGCCTTTGGAGCACGTCTGTCCGAGTTTCCTTCACGTAAAACTGGGTTTACAGCCGATCCTAAAACTTTAGCATATTTTGCTTTAATTGCTTTTTCATCTTCATTTTTAGGTTCTGCAGGGTAATTAGGAACTGCAAATCCTTTAGCTTGAAGTTCCGCAATCGCTTCATCCAACTGAGGAACAGAAGCCGAAATGTTCGGAAGTTTAATGATGTTTGCATCAGGTTGTGTTGCCAACTGACCAAGCTCACTTAATGCATCAGCAATACGCTGATCTTCTTTTAAAAATTCTGGAAAATTAGCCAAAATTCTTCCTGAAAGAGAAATGTCCGGAACGGCAATTTCGATATCTGCAGAATGGGTAAAGGCTTTTACAATAGGTAAAAACGAGTGCGTTGCCAGCATTGGCGCTTCATCCGTAAGGGTGTAATAGATTTTTGATTTTCCTGACATTATATGATATTTAATTTATATAAATTCTACGTTCTACAAATTTAAGAATAATGATTCAAAAAAGAGCTTGATTTAAGAATAAGGTTGCAATCATTTTTTATCAATAAAACAGATTTATGGCTACCTTTGTTTCGTAATTATGGAAGAGCAATTAAAAAGAGTAAATAAATTTCTAAGCGAGTCGGGATTTTGTTCGCGTCGCGAAGCCGATCGTTTAATCGAAGCCGGGAAAGTAAAAATAAACGGGAAAATCCCTGAAATGGGAACAAAAGTTGGTCCCAATGACGAAGTAACGGTTGATGGAAAATTAATTACGGAGCCGAAAGAAGATTTTGTCTATATCGCATTGAATAAGCCCGTCGGAATTGAATGTACAACCAATCCGAAAGTCAAGAAAAATATCGTGGATTACATGAACTATCCAAAACGAATTTTTCCTGTTGGAAGATTAGATAAAGCGAGTGAAGGCTTGATTATCATGACCAATGACGGCGATATTGTCAATAAAATTCTTCGTGCTCGAAATAATCATGAAAAAGAATATATTGTTACTGTAGACAAGCCAATAACAGAGCGTTTTATTAAACGTATGGGAAATGGAATTCCGATTTTGGATACTATGACCAACAAATGTGAAGTAGAACAGCTTTCCAAATTTGTGTTCCGAATTGTTTTAACACAAGGTTTGAACCGTCAAATTCGAAGAATGTGCGAATATTTGGATTACGAAGTAACCAAGTTAAAACGCATTCGAATTATGAGTATTCAACTCGATGTTCCTTATGGTAAATTCAGAGAATTA
This sequence comes from Kaistella sp. CFF1-2, assembly GCF_059509915.1. NCBI lineage: Bacteria > Pseudomonadati > Bacteroidota > Flavobacteriia > Flavobacteriales > Weeksellaceae > Kaistella > Kaistella sp. CFF1-2. Next base: position 673,794 of record NZ_JCAKLF010000001.1, on the reverse strand, counting down.
TCTAAAGCGGAGATGAAAGAACTCAACGATTTGATTGGTGATTCTAGCAAGACAGAAGAAGCGAGTTTATAAATTTTAACGCGAAATTCTGCAACATATTAACAAAGATTTACAAAAGATTTAGGAGTTTTTTCGTGAATCTTTTTTTATTTTTATACAATTAAAAAACAAAGAAAATATGGCAAATATTACATTTAAAGGAAATCCTATTCATACGGTTGGAAATCTTCCAGAAGTAGGTACGCAAGCAAAAGAGTTCACGTTAGTTAATTCGGATTTATCTGAAAAAAAGCTGTCAGATTATCAAGGGAAAAAAGTTGTTTTGAATATTTTTCCAAGTATTGACACAGGTGTTTGTGCGGCGTCTGCAAGACATTTTAATCAAGATGCAACGTCATTAGAGAATACAGTTGTTGTTAATGTTTCTCGTGATTTACCATTTGCATTGAGTCGTTTTTGCGCTGCAGAAGGTCTTGATAATGTTGATGTGCTTTCAGATTTTAGAGGAAGTTTTGGTGAAGATTATGGAGTAACTTTAGAAGATTCTCCACTTCATGGTCTTTTAAGCCGTGCGGTTGTCGTTTTGGACGAGAATGGAAAAGTCGTTTACACAGAGCAAGTTCCAGAAATTGGTCAAGAACCAAACTACGCAGATGCTTTAGCAGCTGTAAAATAGTAGGTTACATAGAATATATAAAAGCATCTTTCCTTTGGGAAGATGCTTTTTTTTGTTTTTGAAACTATTTGAATTAATATAGTGCCTACTTGCTTGAAATTTTTATTTTTGTTTTCAGAAAAACTAAAGTTTGAAAAATCTATACTCACATATTCTCTTCGCCTTTATATTTACATTTTTAGGTACCCAATTTTCGTTTGCCCAAGATTCTAACGCTATCAAAGAACTTCGCCAGAAGTTGAAAGAGGCGAAGGATGAGAAAAGTCGTGTAAATGCTAAGATCGAATTGTATAATCAGTTTGGTCGAGAGAGTAAACAAGATAGTGCACTTGTCTATGGCTTTCAGTTAATTGATTTTTTTAAGAAAGAGAAAAAATTTCAAAATGTTGGAGAATTGTACATGTCGATTAATACGAATTATCTATTGCAAGGCGACAAGGCTAATGCCGATAAGTATAGGTTAGAAGCGCAAAAATACTTGGAAAAAACTAACAATGCGGATGATTATGTAATGGTGGAGTTATCAAAAGCACAGGAATTAACCTTAAAGAATAAATATATTGAAGCTGGTGATATTCTAGAACAAGTTATTCAATCAGAAAGAAATAAGAGTATTAAAGTATCCCCGCAAAGAATGCTTAACGCCTTTTCTATGAGCTTATCAAATTACATGCTTCGGAATAAACTTTCAGATTCATATAAGAGAGCTTTGGACTTTTATGATTACACGACCAAATATGATAAGGCAAACTCATTTATTCCGATGTATTATATTGGTTATTTGCAGTACAAAATGAAAAATGCTTCAAAAGCAATCGAATCATTAAAAAAGTGTGAAGAATTACTACCTCAAAAAAATACACCTTTTTTATCCGAAATTAACATTGTTCGATCTTTTTCTTATCTAGAATTAAAAGACTACACAAAAGCAAAGGAAGCTGCCTCAAAAGCACTGAGCCAATCTGAAAGTCTGGGTTTAAATCAAAATTTGGGACGAATTTATTATATTTTTTCAAACATATATCAAAAAGAAAAAGACTATAAAAAGGCGATGGACTATGCTAAAAAAGCATTTGATTTATCCCCAGAAAATGATATATATCAGATTAAAACTGGATCTAAGCAGCTAATGCTTGTGGTTGAAGTAGACGCAATACAAGATGGAAGCATCACTTTCGCGAATGATGGAGAGAAAAAAGAGAGATTAAATAGTCTCCGATCAGAGTTAGATGCAAATTATAAGGATATTTTATCGAAGCAAATGTTTCATAATGATGATGTTGAAGCTCAATCTTACGAAGGCTATTATAAAATAGACGAAATGCTTGGTGATTACAAATCTGCATTTGACTATTATAAAAAGTATAAAGAACTTGAAAATCGAAGCACAAGTGCTGAAAATATCAGGGGAGTTGAGCAGGTTCAATCGGATCGTGATTTGTCTGAGCAACGTTTAAAAATCAAATTCGAAGAAGAAACCAAACGGATTCAGCTTCAAAAAGAATTGGAATTAAAAGCTTTGCGTTACGAGTTTGACAAAAAACAAGCAGCAGCAAAAACAGAAGAAGAACGACAAAGATTGTTGTTAGAAGAAGAGCATAAGCGACGTGAAATTAGCATTAAATACGATGAAGAGCAAAAAGCTGTGGCATTAAAATATGCTCAAGAAAAGAAAGTTGCCAAAGCAGAGCAAGAAAAGAAAGATGCCGAAGCGAAAGCCGAACTTTCAAAATCGAAGAATATCCGAAATATGTCTATTGGAGGCGCTGTGACGGCTTTGCTACTATTAGGTTTTGCAGGTTGGTCGTACAATCAAAAACGAAAAGACGGAATTAAAATCGCAGCGGAGAAAAAGAAATCCGAAGATTTATTGTTGAATATTCTTCCACAAGAAGTCGCGCAAGAGCTTAAGGAAAAAGGAAAATCCGATGCAAAATACTACGATGAGGTTTCCGTTTTGTTCACCGATTTTGTGAATTTCACAACGACTTCTGAAAAAATTGGTGTTCAAGAATTATTAGAAGAACTCAATGTTTGCTTCACCGAGTTTGATAACATTATGGGCAGACATGGTTTGGAAAAAATTAAAACCATCGGTGATGCCTATCTTGCAGTGAGCGGACTGCCAACGGTTAATAAGGATCACGCTAAAAATGCCATTGCAGCAAGTCAAGAAATTCTAAAATTTATCGAAGAACGTAAAAAAGTAAGTCCAAACGCCTTGGATTTACGTATCGGAATTCACTCTGGACACGTAATTGCGGGAATTGTTGGCGTGAAGAAATTCGCCTACGACATTTGGGGCGATACCGTAAATACGGCGGCGAGAATGGAACAAGCGGGCGAAAAAGGAAAAATAAATATTTCAAAAAATACTTACGAATTAGTAAAAGACGATTTCCAAACGACTTGTCGCGGCAAGATTTCTGTGAAAGGAAAAGGTGAACAGGAAATGTATTTTGTTGAAGCATAGTATTTAGTCACAATTTCAATTATATTTGACATATGAATTATCACGAGGTAAAAAACATAATTCTGTCGGAGCTTCAGAACAAGTTGCCGAAACATTTGTCGTATCACAGTGTGTCACATATCGAGGATGTGATTCAGGCTGCGAGAGAAATCGGTAAAGCTGAAGGTCTTTCGGAGGAAGATTTGGTTTTGCTAGAAACGGCGGCGCTTTTCCACGATACAGGTTTCTTGTATGGTTCTAAAGATCATGAAGAAAAATCGTGCGAAATCGCCCAAGAATACTTACCAAATCACGGTTATTCTCAAGAAAAAATCGACTTGATAAAAGGAATGATTATGGCGACTAAAATTCCGCAATCTCCAAAGAATCATTTTGAAGAAATCCTTGCTGATGCCGATTTGGACTATCTTGGGCGAGATGATTTCTTCACCATTGGTGATAAATTGTACGAGGAATTAGCGATGTTCGGGATGATTTCCAGCGAGCGCGATTGGAATCTTCTACAAGAACGTTTCCTCGAAAATCACCATTATTTTACCAAAACCGCGATTGAAAATCGTGCAGCTAAGAAAGCAGAAAATCTAGCGATCATCAAATCTAAACTATAAAATTACAACCGAACAATGCAGGCAGGAACGCATCAGAATCATCCATTATTCACACTTTCTGATATTATTTATCTTATTTTGGGCGTTTTGTCCGCAAGTTTTGCACTTAAAAGTTTCCTTGTTCCCAACCATTTTTTGGATGGTGGCGTAACAGGAATCTCACTTTTATTTCACGAAGTTCAAGGCTGGAATTTAGGTTTGATTCTTATTTTATTGAACATTCCATTCATCGCTTTGGCGTATTTTAAAGTTTCCAAACATTTTGCGATTCGTTCAGCCTTAACGATTGTTTTAATCGCATTAACACTGCATTTTATACCTTTTCCAGAATTAACGCACGACAAATTATTGGTTGCGATGTTTGGAGGATTTTTCCTCGGAATCGGAATTGGATTATCGATGCGCGGTGGCGGAACATTCGATGGAATGGAAGTTTTAGCTTTGTTGACTTTAAAACGAAGTAGCTTTAGCATTACCGAAATTATTCTGGGGATGAACATCATTATTTTCATCATCGCTGCTTTATTTTTAAAAGTAGAAACGGCTTTGTATGCGATTTTAACCTACGTAATTGCTGGTCAAATGACAAAATATGTGATTGAAGGAATTGAAGCCTATACAGGTGTTACCATTGTATCCAGCAATCCAGAAGCGGTGAAAAAAGCTTTGGTTTTAACTTTAAATCGTGGGATTACGGTTTATAAAGGTGAAAGAGGTTTTATGAAAGAATCTTTTGAACAAAGCGCGGAAGTTGATATTATTTTCACGATTGTAACAAGATTAGAAGTTCGTAAACTTCGAAATATCGTTCACGAAATTGATCCAAAAGCCTTTATTTTTACTTCAACGGTCCGTGAGCCTCAAGGTGGAATTGTCAAAGAAATTATTAAACATTAATTTTCTCCAATTTTGAATTCTGAAATTTTTCAAAATATCTATCAGCACTTTCTTTTAAGTGAAGAAGATATCAATCAAATTGCTTCGTTTCACAAGAAAAGAACTTTTGCAAAAGATGAACTAATTCTTGCTAAAGATCAGGTTTTAGAATCCTATTATCTTTTGGAAAAAGGCGTAGTTAGGGCATTTGTAAATGATATGGATAACAATGATATCACCACCGAATTTTTTATTGATGGCGATATTGTGATAATTCCGAGTTCTTTATTCCAGCAAATTCCTTCTCAAGAAAGCTTACAAGCTGTGACGGATTGCGAAGTTTGGGAAATTAAATACGATGATTTTCAGGAAGTTTTTCGTTCTATTCCAGGTTTTGCAGAGTGGGGAAGATTATGGTTTACGTATCAGTTGTTCACCTTGAAACAACGTTCGTTGGACATGATTACGATAAGCGCAACGAGTCGATATTTAAAATTATCCAAAGAAAAACCGCAGATTCTGCAAACGGTTCCGTTAAAATTTATCGCATCATTTTTAGGAATTACGGACACTTCGCTCAGTAGAATTCGGAAAGAAATCGTCTCTCACAAATAAAATCAAAACTTGTCCTAGGGCAAGTTTTTTTGTTTTCTGCGAAAACTTGTCTTATGCAAAGTGGATTTGAAAATCAGCTTTCTAACTTTGGTTTAAGAAAAAAGATTACATCTTTTATTGTCTCGTAAAACTTTAACAAAAAAAATAGCAAATATGGAAATCAGTCAAATTTATGTAAACCTTCCTGTTAAGGACCTTACAAAAACAAGAGCTTTTTGGACGAAGCTGGGATTTGGTATTAATGAACAATTCTCCGATGATAAAGCAATTATGGTTGCTTTGAAAGAAGGACAAATCTACGTGATGTTTTTATTAGAAGAGTTTTTTCAAACCTTTACAAACAGACCAGTTGCCAAAGGAGATACAACGCAAACGTTACTTTGTATTGAATTAGCTTCAAAAGAATTTGTGGATGAAATGATACAAACTGCATTAGAAAATGGCGGCGAATCGTATAACGAAACCAGAGATTATGGATGGATGTACCAACGTTCATTTTCAGATGTTGATGGACATCAATGGGAAGTTATCTATTCGGATATGTCAAAGTTCCCAGGTTAGGAAAAAGAATGGAAATTCAGTGCGCTAAACTTGTAACTTTAAGCAAAAAGTAAAACATTTAAAACCAAAAGATTATGGCAAAATTAAATTCGTACCTCAATTATGATGGTCAAGCAGAAGAAGCATTCACTTTTTATAAATCCATTTTTGGTGGTGATTTCGTTGGCGAAATCCACAGAATGGGGAATGCTCCAGGAACGGAAAATATTTCCGATGATTCGAAAAACAGGGTAATGCACATCGCACTTCCGATTGGTGGCGATCTTTTGATGGCGTCGGACATTATCCCAGAATTTGGACAAACTTTGGTGAAAGGCAATCACAATTATATTTCCGTTTTTCCTGATTCGCGTGAAGAAGCAAATACACTATTCAAAGGGCTTTCGGAAGGCGGTGTTATCGAAATGCCTTTGGAAGATCAGTTCTGGGGTGATTATTTTGGATGTTTCCAAGATAAATTCGGCATCGGATGGATGATTAATTATAATGAAGAAAATCTAAAATAAAAAATTAAATACGATGGAAAATACGAAAATAAATCCAGTATGCTGGTTTGAGATTTATGTTCAAGACATGAACAAAGCTCAAAAGTTTTATGAAGACGTTTTACAAGTTAAAATGATTCAAATGACTGATCCTACAGACGAAAGTATGAAAATGGTTGGCTTTCCAATGGAAGGTGGCGACGAATTTCTTCCTGGAGCTTCTGGGTCGTTGGTTCAGATGCAAGGTGTTCCAAGTGGTGGAAATAGCACGATTGTTTATTTCGCTTGTGATGATTGTTCGGTGGAAGAAAGTAGAGTAGAAGCGGCCGGAGGTAAGGTTTTTAAACCTAAAATGGGTATTGGCGAATTCGGTTTTATGTCGTTGGTTACCGATACTGAAGGAAATATGATTGGACTTCATTCTTTGAAGTAAAACGCTAGTTGAAATAGAATTTTTTAAGACACGGACTTATCCTATATCACGCCATTTTGATGAGAATCATCACGTGATTAAAAGAAAAATTTAGTATCTTTAGTAAAATTTTAGTTATGAATCCGATCAAAATAGACATTACCATTTTAGAACCAGTGAAGAAAGTGTGGGATTATTTTATTGATCCGAAACATATCACCAAATGGAACTTTGCACACGAAAGTTGGCAATGCCCGAAAGCCGAAAGTGATTTTAAAGAAGGTGGAAAATTTAGCTATCGTATGGAAGCTAAAGACAAATCTTTTGGTTTTGATTTTTCAGGGAAATTCGAAGAAATTACGCCTTTTGATAAGATTCAGTATCGATTAGACGACAACCGTAAAGTGGATGTTTTATTTGAAAAAATAGATGAAAATACCACGAAGGTTATTCAAATTTTCGAGCCAGAAACCGAAAATACGTTAGAAATGCAACGCGAAGGTTGGTATAGTATTTTGAATAATTTTCATAAATACGTTGAAAATCACTAACCATTCGTAGAATAATACCAAGCTTGGATGGATTGTCCAAGCTTTTTTTGTAACCATAAATTGATTTTTATGAATAATGATATCTTTCCATGCCTTTGGTTTGATGGTGATGGAAAAGAAGCAGCCGATTTTTATACCACACTTTTTGGTGGTAAAATCGATGTTGATACACCAATGGTTCTTAATTTAGACCTTTTTGGTCAACGGGTCATGATCCTTAATGCGGGACCTCAATTTGTAAAAAATGCGTCGATTTCGTTTATGGTGATTTGCCATTCGAAAGAAGAAATTCACAAGTATTGGGACGCGATGTTGGATGGTGGGATCGCGTTAATGCCTTTAGATTCGTACCCTTGGAGCGAGTTGTACGGCTGGATTCGTGATAAATACGGCGTTACGTGGCAGTTTTACTTTGGTGAAACGCCCGAAGATGCACAGCGCTTAGTCCCGAATTTGATGTTTATGCATGAAAACAACGGCAAAGCGAAATCAGCGATGGAGTTTTACACGAAGGTTTTTCCAAATTCAGAAATTGGCGGTGTTTTAGAATATAAAAATGGAGGTGAAAACAACGGTGAACCGGGAGACCATGTTCAGCATGCTGATTTCAATTTGAGTTCGTACACGTTTTTCTGCATGGATTCGTCGATAGATCATCCATTTGATTTCAACGAAGCAATTTCCATTGTGAAAATGACGGATAACCAAACCGAAACCGATTATTTATGGAATGCGCTTACCGCTGATGGTGGACGAGAAAGTATGTGCGGTTGGTTGAAGGATAAATACGGGGTGAGTTGGCAGATTGTTCCGAAAAAACTCATTGAGTTGATGAACGATGTTGATCATCCTGAAAAAGTTAATAAAGTAATTCAAGCCATGATGGGCATGCAGAAAATTGATATTGCAAAGATTGAAGCGGCACATCAAGAAGGGTAATCTTAAAATTTTAAATCTATGAGAACATTGTCTTATGTAACCGATATTAAGGCTACGCCCGAAAAAATTTGGGATATTTTGTGGAATCCAGAAACGTATTCGAAATGGACGCATGCTTTTCAACCAGATTGCGTGATGAAATCCGATTGGAAAATCGATGGCGAAACCTATTTCCTCGATAAAACCGGGAAAAACGGAATGATCGCTACAATTTCTAGTTTGAACAAACCGTTTGAAGTTGTTTTTAAGCATTTGGGTATGCTCGAAAATGGAGTTGCTGATCGAAATTCAAAAGCAGTTGTGGATTGGATTGGGCTACAAGAAAAGTATTTTATTACGCCTTTGGATGGAGGTTTAGTGAAATTACAAATGGAAGTGCAAACCTTCCCAGAATACGAAGAAATGATGGATAAAGGATTTGATTTTGCAATAAAAGAAGTCAAACGTTTAGCCGAACAATAAATGAAATGCCGAGCTTTGAGTTCGGTATTTTTTTTGCTTCCTAAAAGGGCATTCAAAATTTTTTAAAAAAAGTTTAAAGTAAATCAAAATTCCAATCGTCTTAGGATGTATATGGATGCGATTGTACCAATTCACATGTCAGATGTAGAGAAAGAAAACCTGATTTCTAGCGCGGTTTCCCAATACGGAAGCCGTTTAATGTCGTATATTCGTCCGAAGGTGAAGTCTGCTCAGGATGCCGAAGATATTATGCAGGAAGTTTGGTATCAATTCAGTAATCTCTCGAATATTTCAGAAATTGTGAATGTCGGAAGCTGGCTGTATCGGGTTTCTGCAAATAAAATCACCGATTCGTATCGTAAGAAAAAGTCGGAATCGCTGGAGGATTTTATGTATGAAGATGAAGATGGAAGCTTTTCAATAAAGGAAATTTTGTTGATGGATACAGCAAATAGTCCTGAACTGAAGTTGTTTCAAGACGAATTCTGGCGTACTTTATTTGCAGCTTTAGAAGAGTTGCCAGAAAAACAAAGTTATGTTTTTGTGGAAAACGAAATTAATGACCGTACTTTGCAAGATATTGCCGATGAGCAAGGAGAAAACCTAAAAACCATCATCAGTAGAAAGCAATACGCAGTAAAATATTTAAGAAAAAAATTAAGCCGATTGTATCAAGAATTGGCCTATTAATGGAGCATAAAATCATGAAAAAGCGTTGTAATAAAGTTTTTTGTTTACTATTTATCATCCCACTCATCGTGTTTGGGTTGTCGGCAATTGTAATGCTTTTGTGGAACGCCGTTGTGCCCGATGTAACGGGATTCAAAAGTATTTCCTATTGGCAAGCGATGGGCCTGATGTTGTTATGCAAAATTCTTTTCGGAGGTTTTCGAGGTGGATTTCATAAATGGAAACAAGCCAATGAATCTTGCGGACCAAATCCTGGTCAAGACTGTACTTCCCATGAAAAGTTCAAGGAAATGTTCAAATCGAAATACGCTTCAATGTGTAAAAAAAATCAAGACTAATACGATAAAAGCAGTTGCAATTAAGCACTGCTTTTTTTATTTTAAGTATTTTTGCAATTCATTAGTCAAAATCAAATTCTTGAAAGATTACTATTATTTTCTAGGCGTAGCGTCGGATGCTTCTGAGGAGGACATTCGTAAGGCGTATAGAAAATTGAGCGTAAAATATCATCCCGATAAAAACGATGACGATGCTTTTTTTGAAAATCGTTTTCGAGAAGTTCAAGAAGCCTACGATACGTTGGGCGATTCGGTGAAGAAAAAGGCGTACGATCTTATTTTCAATTCGCAACTATCCAATATGCGTTCGGCGCTACCGCCCGTTATCAAATCGTTTCATGTGAATAAAGTTCGGGTCGTAAAAGGCGAAGAAATTATTATTACGTGGAACACGTTGAATGCGGATGTGGTGAAAATTATGCCTTTTGGCTTGATGAAACCTTTCGGTGAAAAACGAATTAAAATAACAGAATTTATAGACGGTAAATTTCAACTGCTTTTGCAGGCGAATAATTCGTTTCTGAATAAGACAATAGTAAAAGGAATTTCATTGACGGAGATTTCGGAGAGCGAGAAAGCTCAAAATCCGAATAATATTGAAGAAATCTTGAAACCGAAACAGTCGATTTCTGAAAAAGAAGATTTAGGTTTCACCAAAAAACTTGTTCCGTTTTTGGTTATCGCCATTTTGGTGGCGTTGGCTATTTACTTTTTTACAAGCTAATTACGCCATCTTCAAGCGTCCTGGACACTTTTTGCAACGCTTTCCTTTTTTGAATTTCTTGCAGCAGTTTTTCTTACCACAATACATTTCTTCTTGGATGCTACTTGCGGGCATTAAAGGAGCCACTTTAAATGGGATGATGTTCGCATTCATGTCGCAAATATATAAATTAATTTAGAATAAATTTAAATAATAATCTTATTTAGAATCGAATCATCAATTGATTGATTTTTAATAGGTTAAATTCTTAATTACTTGATTTGAATACGAATATTTGAAGTTTTTTTCATTGGTATTAGGCTTGAAATAGAGGTTTTTTGAATTTTTGCTTTGGAAAATACTGACATTTGTCACGTTTTGTGATTCGCGTAATAATCACTAAATTTACCATTCTATTTTTCGACAAATAAATCTAGTAAAATATATGAATACAACGCAGTTTGTGAATCGTCACATTTCGCTTAATGAAAAGGATAAGCAAGAAATGTTGGCCAAAATTGGGGTGTCTACCATCGAAGAGTTGATCAATCAAACTATTCCCTCAAGCATTCGTTTGGAAAAGGATTTGGACATTTCGGAAGCTTTATCTGAGTTTGAATTGCTTCAACATTCAAAAGACCTAGCTTCTCAAAACAAATTATTTGATAACTATATTGGTTTTGGATATTACGGAACGGTACTTCCATCGCCAATTCAAAGAAATATTTTCGAAAATCCAGGATGGTACACGGCGTACACACCATACCAAGCGGAAATCGCTCAAGGAAGATTAGAAGCTTTGTTGAACTACCAAACAGTGGTAACCAACTTATCAGGATTCCCTTTAGCAAACGCATCTTTGTTGGATGAAGGAACAGCGGCTGCAGAAGCCATGCACATGTTCTTCGAAAGTAGAACAAAAGAGCAAAAGAAAGGTGAAGCAACGAAATTCTTCATTTCAGATTTAGTATATCCTCAAACAATTGCGGTTCTTAAAACGAAAGCTGACGGTTTAGGAATTGACGTTATTGTTGGAAATCACCAAGAACATCAGTTCAACGATTCGTATTTCGGGGCATTATTGCAATATCCAGGGAAAAACGGAATCGTAATCGATTATACGGAGCTTATTCAGACTATGAAAGGGGTGAATATGCAAGTAGCGATGGCTTGTGATATTTTATCATTAGTGCGTCTAAAATCTCCAGCTTCTATGGGTGCTGATTGTGCGGTAGGAACTACGCAACGTTTCGGTATTCCGATGGGTTACGGTGGTCCTCACGCAGCATATTTTGCTTGTAAAGACGAATATAAGAGAGATATTCCAGGAAGAATTATTGGAGTTTCTCAAGATGCGTACGGAAAGAGAGCGTTACGTATGGCGCTTCAAACACGTGAGCAGCACATTAAGCGTGAAAAAGCTACATCGAACATTTGTACAGCACAGGTTTTATTATCGGTAATGGCTGGAATGTACGCTGTTTATCACGGTCCGGATGGATTAAGATTTATTGCAGATCAAATTCACTACAAAGCAAATGCATTAAGACAAGCGTTGAAAGTATTTGGATATGATGTTGTTGATGAGCCGGTTTTTGATACCGTAAAAATTAGAATTCACGAGAGCGATAAAGCGAATTTGCAACGAATTCTTCAAGATCAGAAAATCAACTTGAACTATTTCTCAGAAGGTATTGTTTCGATTTCAATTGATGAAACTTCTACGTTAGAGAAAATTCAAAAATTAGTAGATGCTTTAGCAAGTAACTTGCAGAAACAAGCATTCAAAATTGAGTTGAAAGAAGAATATTCTATTCCAGCTTCGTTATTAAGAACAGATGATATTTTGTCTGATGAGGTGTTCAACAAATACCACACGGAAACAGAATTGATGCGTTATATCAAAGGATTGGAACGAAAAGATCTTTCTTTAGTTCACTCCATGATTTCGTTAGGTTCTTGTACGATGAAATTGAACGCAGCAGCAGAAATGTTACCACTTTCTTGGGCAGAATGGGGAGGTTTACACCCGTTTGTTCCTTTAGCACAAGCAAAAGGATATCAAACCATGATTCAAAGTTTGGAAGAAGATTTAGCAGAAATTACAGGTTTTGCAAAAACATCACTTCAACCAAATTCAGGTGCTCAAGGAGAATACGCTGGTTTAATGGTGATTCGTGAGTACCACAAATCAAGAGGAGATCATCATAGAAATATCGCTTTAATTCCACAATCTGCGCACGGAACAAATCCAGCGTCAGCAGTTATGGCTGGGATGAAAGTCGTTGTTGTGAAGAATCTTGAAAATGGAGAAATTGATTTCGACGATTTGAAAGTGAAAGCAGAACAATATTCAGAAAATCTTGCAGCGGTAATGATTACGTATCCATCAACATACGGATTCTTTGATGCTAATATTAAAGAAATTACGAAGTTGATTCACGACCATGGTGGTCAAGTGTATATGGATGGAGCAAACATGAATGCGCAGGTAGGATTTACAAGTCCAGGAAATATCGGTGCCGACGTTTGTCACCTAAACTTACATAAAACATTTGCAATTCCTCACGGAGGTGGAGGTCCTGGTGTTGGTCCTATTTGTGTTGCGGCGCATTTAGCACCTTTCTTGCCTAGCAATCCGAATATTAAAATTGGAGGTAAAGATTCTATTGATGCTATTTCTTCAGCGCCTTACGGTTCTGGATTGGTATTGAATATTTCATACGCGTACATCAAAATGTTGGGAACTCCAGGTTTGAAAAAAGCTACTGAACATGCAATTTTGAATGCGAATTACTTGAAAGAAGTATTGGCAGAGCATTTCCCAATTTTATACGCAAACGAAAGCGGAAGAGTGGCTCACGAATGTATCGTCGATTTCCGTCAGTTCAAATCTTTAGGAATTGAAGTGGCTGATGTTGCGAAGCGTTTAATGGATTACGGTTTCCACGCACCAACGGTTTCTTTCCCAGTGGCAGGAACATTGATGATTGAGCCAACTGAATCTGAAAGTAAAGCTGAAATCGATCGTTTTGCTTCGGCATTAATCAGTATCAAACATGAAATTGATGAGATTGCAAACGGTGAAGCGGATGCTGAAAACAACTTATTGAAAAATGCACCTCACACAGAACAAGTGGTGATTTCGGATTCTTGGGACAAGCCGTACAGCAGAGAAAAAGCGGCATATCCATTGGATTGGGTGCGTCACAACAAGTTCTTCGCTTCGGTTTCTCGTGTAGACGAAGCCTATGGAGACAGAAACTTAGTTTGTACATGTGCACCAATTGAAAGTTATATGTAATTCATTTTTCAATAAATAAAATAAAAAAATCCTGAATTTTAATTCAGGATTTTTTATTTTGAATTTCACTTAAAATCTGCTCGATTCTTTTAATTTGATTTTGCTCAATTTCAATCATTTTTTGCTGTTGTAGTATAATCAAGTGATCGAGCTTTTCATGTAAAGACCGTATTTCAAATTCACTTTTCAGATTAATCATGTAATCTTTTTTGGCTCTTTGACGGTCTTTTTCCTCTTGACGATTTTGGCTCATCATAATAATTGGAGCTTGAATTGCTGCAATACACGAAAGGAAAAGATTTAATAAAATAAAGGGATAGGGATCAAAACCTTTATCTTTGAAAACGTAAACATTGAGAATAATCCAGCCAGCAAGCAACGTTGAAAAAATGATTATAAACTTCCAGCTTCCCCCGAAACTGGCAACTTTATCCGCTAAACGAGCGCCAAAACCTTCCTTTTTCAAAACATCATCTGTTTCGTCATCCAATTTTCCGCTCAAGATCGTTTTTTGAGAAATCGATTGAATGACTTCTTTTTCATCTTCCGAAAGTTCGCCCAATTCTTCGGTAAGAATTGAGGAAAGATATTCGTTTCTAAGAATGTTAATCTCGGAAACCGGAAGTTGAGATTCAACGGTGTATTCAGGGTGATTTTGTTTGATAAAATCAAAAAAATGCCGACTCAAATTAGCAAGATTTACTTTAGGTTCATCACTACGATTGTTTGTATCCTGATTGGTTTTTATAGTATCCATAATGAAGTGGCTAGAAATTCTTTTATAAATATAAAAATAGCGTAATTTTGAAAATCTATGGATTTAAATACACTTTTTACTAATAAAAGATCTGGAAATCATTCTGCAACGGCAGCTTCGAGAACTGATTTTCAACGCGATTACGACAGAATTATCTTTTCATCGGCTTTTAGACGACTACAGAACAAAACACAAGTTTTTCCTTTGCCAGGAAGTGTTTTTGTTCACAATCGGTTGACGCATTCTTTGGAAGTTTCTTCTGTTGGTCGTAGTTTGGGAAGTGCTATCGGTGAGTTTATTGTGGATTCTCAAAAACCTAATTTAGCCCCAGCCGCGCAAGAATTTTATTTGCATCATCTAAAAGAAGTGGTTGCGGCTGCTTGTTTGTGTCATGATATTGGAAATCCCGCTTTTGGGCATTCCGGAGAAGATGCAATTGCGTCTTTTTTCGAAAGAAATGAATCCGATTTGAAGTCCAAATTCAACGAAAAAGAATGGGCGGATTTGCTCAATTTTGAAGGAAATGCCAATGCAATTCGAGTTTTAACGCATCAGCAAAAAGGAAAAGATCAAGGTGGTGCGCAATTAACGTATTCTACTTTGGCGAGTATTGCAAAATATCCGTGTGAAGCCATAGCAAAGAAAAAAGGTGTTTTGCATCGTAAGAAATTTGGGTTTTTCCAAAATGAAAAAGAAACGTTTTTGGACATCGCGAAAGAAACGGGAATGATTCAAGAAAGTGAAGAGCCGATGATTTTTAAACGAAATCCGTTTGTTTGGTTGGTAGAAGCTGCAGACGATATTTGCTACAATATTATCGACATGGAAGATGCTCATCGTTTGGGAATTGTTTCGACTTCTGATTGCGAGAATTTGTTTTTTGATTTAATTCGATCTGTGGATTCTTCAACCGAAAGGGTAGAGCGAAAATTGCCGAGTTTAACGAATAAAAACGAGCGTATTTCGTATTTGAGAGCAAAAGTGATTAATTCTTTAATTGTAAAAGCTATCGAGTTGTATCAAACCAATTTTGAAGCAATTTTACATGGTGAATTGGATCAAGCGTTACTTTCGATGTATCAGAAAGATAATCCATCGCTTCAAGAAATTGAAAGTTTTTCTATTGCAAAGATTTACAATCATAAAGTGGTTGTTGAGATTGAAAATGCAGGATACAATGTCATGTATGAACTTTTAAACCATTTTGTATTCCCTGTTTTAAAAGAATCAAATGAAATTAAATCGTATGATAAAATGGCATTGAAACTACTTCCAGAACAGTTCGTATACGCTGAAGGAAGTTCGTATCAAAAGGTTTTAGGTGTTCTAGATTTTGTTTCAGGGATGACGGATAATTACGCAACCGATATTTATCGAAAAATCAAGGGAATTGATATTGGAATGACCATGTAAAATCGTATCTTACCCATTGAAAATGTTAAAATATAAATTATGATTTTTTTAGGACCTATTATTTTTTTCGGCCTTATTTTACTTTTTGCTTCGTTTTTCGTTGTAAAACAAGAGACGGCAGCTATTGTTGAGCGTTTTGGAAAGTTCCATTCCGTTCGTCATTCGGGATTGCATCTTAAAATTCCGATCATCGATCAAATTTCGAAAAGATTGAATTTGAGAATTCAACAATTGGATGTAATGATTGATACCAAAACCTTGGATAACGTATTCATCAAAATGAAAGTTTCGGTTCAGTATCAAGTAATTCGTACGCAAGTTGGTGATGCTTATTATCGTTTGGAAAATCCAGAAAATCAGATTACATCATTCGTTTTTGACGTGGTTAGAGCGGAGGTTCCAAAATTGAAATTGGATGACGTTTTCGTACGTAAAGATGATATTGCAGTAGCGGTAAAAGGAGAACTTCAAGAAGCGATGAACTCGTATGGTTATGATATTGTAAAGGCGTTGGTAACGGATATTGATCCAGATGAGCAAGTAAAGCATGCGATGAACAGAATTAACGCAGCTGAACGTGAAAAAACAGCAGCTGAATACGAATCTGAAGCACAGAGAATCCGTATCGTTGCGGTTGCAAAAGCAGAAGCGGAATCTAAAAAACTTCAAGGACAAGGTATCGCAGATCAAAGACGTGAGATTGCGCGTGGTTTGGAAGAATCTGTGAAAATGCTAAACGCGGCCAATATCAATGCGCAAGAAGCTTCAGCATTAATCGTTGTTACTCAGCATTACGACACCTTAAATTCAATTGGAGCAAACAACAGAAGTAATTTGGTATTATTACCGAATTCACCAACAGCAGCAAGTTCTATGTTGAATGACTTAGTGGTTTCTATGTCGGCAACTCAGAAAATGGAAGAAACATTGAGAAATCAAAAATAGATTGATTTCTTTGTTGGAATAAATTTCGGGCGGCCCAAAGGGCCGCCCGAACTCTATTTAAAATCGATTCAAAATTAATACATGGTTCGTTTTACTTTTGAAATCTGCTTAATCAAAGTGTATTGGTTAGAAGAAGCATCTGCAGGTGGGTTTTCAATTTTTTGAACATTCACCGTTAAAACGTATTCGTATCCCGGCTCATAATTGAAGCCACTAATCGTGTCATAAAACATCGTCCAGTTATCGCCTGCTTTTTCTTTCACCATCAGACATTGTTTTTTCATAACTCCAGCAACACATTCTTTGGTTTCTGGCCCAACAATAATTGTTTTAATACTACTCGAATCGGAAGTTTGTACCGTACATTGGATAAATACTAAACTGATAAATCCAAGTAGGAGTAAGGGAAGTTTAATTTTCATGATAGGTATATTTAAAATTTTGAAAAGTCAATAACCGTGCCGATTTTCAAGAACGCTTTCAATTTGAAATCAACTAATATGAAGCATACTTCCTTTCAGAAATAACTTATTCCTGATTCTCTTTTCTCAATTTGCTATGTTTCATACCGTAGGTGAAATAAATAATTAAACCAATAGCAAACCACAATCCGAACCAAAACCAGTTTTCATGGCTCATTCCCGTTAAAAGATACAAACATGAAGTAAGTCCCATTAATGGAATCAAGGAAAGATTTTTGGTGAAAGCAATGATACATAGTACAACGTTTATTACAAGATAAACACACATGGACATACGGAACTCTCTTTCATTTTCAACTGACCAATCTAGCAAATCGGTGAAAAAACTCGGTTGCCAAATTGCAAACGCCGAAACAGCGCCCACGAAAAGTAATGGGAAAATGTATTTCGCATTCACATAAGGCATTTGAAAACGCCCTTTTTCTTTTGGTTTTGGAGGCAACATCAGAACACCAGCACAAACCAAAACAAACGCAAATATAGTCCCGATACTTGTGAAGTCTAGAATAAAAACTTTATCCGTAAACAGAATCGGAATTCCAACGACAACCCCTGTGATAATCGTTGCAAAAGAAGGTGTTTTGTATTTTGGATGAATGGTTAAGAATTTTTTCGGCATCAACCCATCTCTACTCATGGCGTACCAAATTCTTGGTTGTCCCATTTGGAAAACTAGAAGTACGGTCGTAATCGCTACAATTGCCACAAAAGAAACCGTTAATTCCATCCAAGCGACATTAGCATTGGTTTTATCAAAGATGAATGCTAAAGGATCTCCAACGCCATCAAAACGTCTGTAATCCACCATTCCAGTAAGAACTAAAGTTAAAGCAATGTAAATAACTGTACACAAAACCAAAGAAATAATCATTCCTTTGGGAAGTGTTTTTTGCGGATTTTTAGTCTCTTCAGAAAGAACACTTAGGGCGTCAAAACCAATATAGGCAAAGAAAACTCCCGAAACGGCGCTCATCACACCCGAAAAACCATTCGGCATAAACGAAGGTTCGTTTGTCACTTGACTTACGGGCATCCAATTATCTGCATTAACGTAGGCTACGCCAACAAGAATCACCAAAATAATAACAGCTAATTTTAATAAAACCAATGCGTTATTGAAATTCTTACTTTCGCGAACTCCAACGTAGCAAAGCCACGTAATCAAGCCATTAATGCATAATGCGGGTAAATCGAAAATGATTTTTTGACTACCTAGAAATGGGGCTGTTTTCCAAGCATTCAGCAATTCAGAATTGGTTGAACCGCCTTCGAATGCTTTTTTAGCTTCCGAATAACTGCATGTTAAATAATCCGGAATATGCATTCCAAGCCGTTCTACGAAGCTTGTAAAGTAATCAGACCATGAAAAGGCAACGTAAATATTTCCGAAAGAATATTCCATGATCAGCGCCCAACCGATGATCCACGCAATTAATTCCCCAAAACTAGCGTAAGCATAGGTATACGCCGATCCTGCGACAGGAATTCTACTTGCGAATTCTGCATAACACATCGCCGTAAAAGCGCAAGCGACCCCGCAAATAATATACAAAAGCGTAACGCCTGGTCCTCCTTTGTAAATAGCCTCACCTAATGAGCTAAAACTTCCCGCTCCGATAATGGCAGCAATTCCAAAAAATACAATATCCCAAGTTCCTAAAACCCTCAGTAAACCAGAAGATTGACCTGCGTTTTCGTAATTTTTTCTTCTGAATAACTGATTCATTTTTTAGGCGGTATTTTGGGTTAATTTTAACAAATGTAAATATTTGACTCAAGTATTCATAATTTAAAATGAAATTTAGCGTTAAAAACTTAATTTTTATCTTTGCAAAACCATCGGAATACGAAATTCAAATGCTGAAAAAATACCTTTTTTCCTTCTTTCTTCTAATCACCTTTTTAGGGTTTGCTCAAACTCCATCCAATACCCATATTTTAGATAATTCCGGAGTTAAAGTTCCAGATGTTCTGTATTATTGTCAAGGTGAAAACTTTAATCTAAGTGTTAATTCATCAGCTGTTTCGTCTGACTCTTATACTTTGAACAAATTAACAAGTCAACTTGAAATCAAAAGTAAAAATACTGTTGATTTTGGATCAAATGATGCAAATGTTTTTAGTAAAAGTATTCCGCTTGGATTTAATTTTAATTTTTACGGAAAGAAATATGATAAAATTGTTGTAGGGCGTAATGGTCGCGTCGTATTGTCGCAAGATTCCGAAATTGATAATTTGAAAGATAATACAAAGTATACTGATAGAGTGTTTAGTGGTGTGAACCCTTTAAATTATTCTGTTTTACCTTCAACAAATTACAATAAAATTTATAAAAATAATCCTTCACAGGAATTTCCATTGGCTCAAATTTTTGCGGGTTATACAGATATTTATTTTAGTGCAAGTTATTTGACTAAGACTTTTTATTATTACGATCCAAATTTTACTTTTGATGGTTCTAGTGGATTGCTCATCTACATGCAAGGGTTAGTTAGAACTGATGGGACAGGAAATTTATCCGCTTCGCAATTTGATTCTTATATTTTAATTCTAAAAGATGGAAGAATACTAACAAGAGTTCAAAATAAGACTGATGCCTCATACAATGCCATAATGGGAATTCAGAGCGAAGATGGTACAAAGTTCTCCGTTCCAGAACATTCAATTTCTGGTTCTAATTATAATAATGGTAAATGGAGAAGTGAAGGTGTTACATTCGAATGGAAGCCTAATTTGAAAGTAAAGTCGGATGTTATTTGGTATGTGAATGGTGTTGATGTTCATCATGGAGATTCTTATCCTAACTATACGCCATCGAGTGATCCAAATGAAAATCTAGAAGTAAAAATTCTATATGTAGATGGTACATCGGAATCGAGTTACGTAATTCTAAATAAAATTCAACCTGTTGTTGTTAAAGATCCTGTTTATACTTCGGGCTGCGGAAATCCAGCAAAATTAGAAATCGATTCACCAATCGCGGGTTTAACCTATCATTGGTTTAATGTTTTGAATCCAGCAACTGAAATTGGATCGGGAACTTCGATCAATGTGGGAACGGGAAGTTATATTGCAAAAGCAAAGAGTTCTAGCGGCGGGTTTTGTGGTGAGTCTTTACCGAAAGTGGTAAATGTTGCATCTATTTTACCTGTTTTTGCACCGCCAGTTGGAGGCTACACGTTTTGTGAAAATTTAGGTTCGAGCTCTAAAATTATTGATTTAAATACATTAACTAGTTATCCAGCAGATGTGACAAAGTATACCATTACTTTTCTTGAAAATGGGACGCCTATTTCACCTTCTGTAACTATGAATTCGGGTACTTCAAGGAATTTTACAATCAAAGTTGAAACTCTTGCTTCGGTAACGCCTTCGTGTACTTTTGTCGCAAATTTTAAGGTCAATTATCAATCGTTTCCTATTAATGGAACTGTAGTTTCTCCAACGAATAAATTATGTTTTGATGCGAATTCATATTCAATAAATCAGTTTAAAGTTGATTTTCCCCAGTATGCTAGTTTTGATGCGAAATTTTCGTCTGACAATGTCAACTTTGATTCAAATGATAAAAACCCACACAATCCAATTTATGTTGAGTTAAAGAAATCTGGTTTTACATGTTCATCTGCTTTAGAATTGAAGGTTAATTTCAACGAAGAAATTGTTGTTAAACCATATACTCAGTTTCCGGCACATTGCTTTAGTTCAACAGAATATTTTGATCTTAACGTGACGAAAAATCAATTAGAATATGGGAATGTTAAAGCCAGGTTTTATGCAAGTTATGTAGCTGGTGTTTTTTCAAATGAAGTAACCAATTTGCATTTTCGTGGTAGCGGAAAGATTTACGTAGAGCTTATTGGTGAGGGTGGTTGTGTTTATAATGGAGTTCCGCCTGAACTTAATTTGGAGATTTATAGTAAACCTTCTTTAATTAAAACGACACCAGAATTAAAGAAATCAACTTGCGGTACAAATACGTATAATTTAACGACCAATATTCAAGATTATATTGGTGTTTGGAATCGATATTCAGAAATTCGATATTTCGATGGAAGTGGCACCCGAATGTTGAATCAAACCGAATGGGAAAATTACAATGCAGACGTACGAGGAACGCCGTATATGGAGTTTTATTACAATTCGACAAACAATGGACAATGTAGTGATCGTATTAATTTTACGTTACAAACGTCTTCAAAACCAGTTCCTTTAAAAACCACTTTCCCAATTTGCGGAGAAACAACCTACGCTTCGTCTAGACTCATTGCAGAAGTAATTGCGAATCCTGCGAATTATACATTTACGATGAGTGATGGTTCTCCTTTACCGATGAATTTTGATGTGAGTTCGCTTCCGAAAACGATCACGATTCTTATCAAAGACAATACTTCTGGTTGTATTTCGGATCCCACTGATATTACATATTCACAAGGTTCGGCAACACCGATTTTGACAACTTCGCCAGTACAATATCCGCTTTGTGATTCGGTTGGTGATACGTATGATGGATTTACTTCTTTCGATTTGAATTCGAAAAAATCAAGTTTTACCAACGATACAACTGCTAAAGTTCAGTTTTACTCCGATGCGGCTCGACAAAATGAAATTCAAACAAGTTTTACAAACACAACGGCATTTAATCAAACCATTTATGTGAAAGTGACGGCGGTTGGTGCTTGTCCTTCGTTGGGTGAACTTGCTTTGAAAGTAAATTCTCCAACAAAATCAACGACGCTGAAAGAAAAATATCCGATTTGTTTTGGTTCACAAGTTTCTGTTGATGCAGGAACAGAAAATGTAAAATTTAATTGGAGTGGTGGAGTAGCGGGTTTTACACCGAATATTCGTGTTTTTGACAAAGCGGGGACGTATTCTGTGGTTTTAGAGAATGCTGACGGGTGTTCATATTCGCATTCGTTTATTATTTCGGATGAGCAACAACCTAAAGTTCAAATTATTCAAGATAATACGAAGATTGAGGTGATTGCTTCGGGTGGTGTTCCTCCATACCGCTATTCTTTTGACGGTGGATTGACTTTCCAAAATTCCAATATTTTACTAAATCCAACCGAAAAGGAATATGTAATTCAAGTTCAATCGACGTTGGATGCTGCTAATGGATTGTATTGCAATAGTGAATTACTTTACATTTATTCGATAGTAATTCCTAATGCCATTACACCTAACGGTGACGGAATCAACGATACATGGACGATTCCGAATTTGGATAAAATGGATCAAGTGGAAATCGTGATTACAGATCGTTTCGGGAAAAATGTTTTCAAAACGTCGGATAAAAATCAGTTGATTTGGGACGGAAAACATAACGGAAAGCCTTTAGTCACGGGCACGTATTGGTACGTGGTGAAATGGTTTGATCCTTCAACCAAGAAAAACGAAGTCCGACAAGGTTGGATTCTTCTTAAAAATAGAAATTAAAATTGTTAAAATTTAAATCAAAACTTCAATCCATATCTTTGGGTTGAAGTTTTATTTTTGCTTGATTTTCAACGGTTCTCCATTTAATTTTCAAAGTTATCCACAAATTAACATTATCATAAATTACTTGTTTATACAATAAGTTTTCTATATTTTCGTTGCTAATTTGTGGATAAAATTATCCCAAACGAAAACTCTATATCAATTCAACAAGGTGATGCTTTTTTCACCGAATGAAATCTAGATTTAATGAATACGAGAAAAATCTTACTTTCCGCTGCTGTTCTTTATTTTGGCCTTGCCGAAGCGCAGCAATCGCAGTATTATAGCGATAGAGAACACTATAAATTCAACCTAGCTGAAAACCTGTATCAAACCAAGGTTTATAATGCGTCTCAATACGAGTATGCGCAGCAGTATTTCTATAATCAACACCTATCTCGATCGAAAAAAGAGGCAGCTCAGTTTTTTGATAACGTGATTGGGGGGATTTTGCAGAAAAATCATGCTGAAAAAGGATTGGAAGCGTTTATGAAAGAATATCCGCATTCAGCTTATTTTGCACAAGCGAATATGCCTTTGGCGGATTATTATTTAGCGCAAAAAGATTTTGAAAAAGCGTTAGAGACTTTACAAAAAGTGAATCAATATCAACTTTCCAGAGAAGAAAACACCCAATACATTATGAAATTGGGTTATGCGAAGTTCATGACGGGAGATTCCAAAGGTGCAATTGAAGCCTTGGATGAAGCGTATCAAAACATGGATGATTCTCAGAAAAGTGAGGTGGCTTACATGTTAGGGCACTTAAATTATGCGGAAGGAAATAATGCAAAAGCGTTTGAATATTTTGATTCGATAAAAGATGATGAAAAATACGCCCAAATCGTTCGTCCATATTACGTTCAATTGTATTTCAATAATAAAGAATACGATCAAGCTATTAAGGAAGGTGAACAGTTGCTGAACTATGATATTTCCAACGAATACAAAGCAGAAGTTCATAAAATAATTGGCGAAAGTTATTTTATGAAAAAGGAGTATCAAGCAGCATATCCGCACTTGAAAACCTATTTAGAAACGCAAAAACAGCCTTCTGAAAGTGATTTGTACGAGATTGGTTACGTAGCTTCTCAAGCAAAAAAATACGATGAAGCGGTTTTTTATTACAGTCAGTTGACTAATTCCAATTCGGCGATGTCGCAGAATGCGTATTATCAGTTAGGAAACGCGTATTTGTTGACAGGGAAAAAACAAGAAGCGCTTTCAGCGTTCCGTTCAGCGTATCAAATGAATTACGATCCTAAAGTTCAACAATTAGCACATGAACAGTATGCGAAATTGAGTTACGATATCGGAAATCCATTTGAGGCAGCACCTACGGTGATTCAAAATTACACCAAAAAATATCCTTCAAGTCCAAAAACAGCTGAATTGAAAGGTCTTTTGGTGAAATCGTATTTGTATTCTGGGAATTATAAAGAAACATTGGAAGCGATTGATAAACTTCCAAATTCGGATCCGGAAACGGACAAAGTAGATCAGGAGGTTTCGTTTTTGTTGGGTACGGAAGAATTCAACAAAGGAAATTATGATGCTGCGGAAACGTATTTTACACGAAGTTTAGAGATTAATCAAAATAAAGAAATTACGCCTCGTGCAACATATTGGTTAGCACAAACGTATTTCCAAAAAGGGAATTATCCATCGGCAATTACACGTTACGAACGTTTGCTGAATCAAACTTTCCCAGAAAAGCAACAGCTTTCATATGATTTGGGATATGCGTATTTCAAATCGAAGAAGTTTGATAAAGCGCAAGCGTATTTCAAAGACTATCTGAAAAATCCAAAATCGGAATTTAAAACAGATGCCGAATTGCGTTTAGCAGATACCTATTATGCGGATAATCAGTTGAATGAAGCGATTGCGATTTACGATAAAGCGGAATCAGGTGATGATTATACATTGTTCCAAAAAGCGATGGCTTTAGGATTTAAAGGCGATACCGAAGCGAAGATTACGAATTTGAAAAATCTACTTTCGAAGTATCCGCAAAGTGAGTATGCTGATGATTCTTTGTATGAAATTGGTTCTGCATACGCTGCTCAAGACGATTTCAAAAATTCGAACGATTTCCTTTCTCGAGTAATCAAAGAAAGTAGCGATAAAGATTTGATTGCGAATGCACAGATTTATAGAGCGCAGAATTACGTTGGGATGAACCAAGATGACAAAGCGCTATCTGAATTGAAAGCTTTAGGAAATACCTACAGAAACTCGGCTTTTGCTTCTAAAATCGTTCAGGCTTCGAAACCAATTTATGTAAAGAAAGGAGATGTTGCCGGTTATGAAGCGTTTGCAAAATCATTAGGAGTTAAGGTTGATGCGTCGGATATTGATGAAATCAACTTGACCAATGCTCGAAATCTGTATGCGAAAAAGGATTATAAGAATGCGATTTCGTATTACGAAAAATATTTAGCTCAAAATCCAACGGGGGAAGGTTTGTATCAAGCGCAATACGAATTAGGTGAAAGTTATTACCAAACGGCAAGTACAAATAAAGCGTTGGTTGTTTTATTGGAAGTTGCAAAAGTGCAAAACGACTATCAAGAAGATGCGCAAACTCGTGTTGCTCAGATTTATTTGAGTCAAAACAAAAAAGAAGAAGCGAAAACATTCTTGGCTGGATTGGCATCGTCTACAAATTCAACAATTAAAAACTTTGCTAATGTAGAGTTGATGAAGCTTTATGCGGATGAAAAGAACTTTAAAGAAGCTGAAAAATATGCAGATCAGGTTATAGCAAACGCGAAAAACTCGGCTGCGGTTCTAGAAAGCGCAAAAGTGATTAAAGCGAGAAGCTTGATGCAAAGTGGTAAAGACAAAGAGGCACAAACGGCATTTGCGGCTTTAGAAAAGTCTGGAAATACCGAAGTTGCTGCAGAAGCGTTGTATGCAAAAGCGTTTTATCAGAACAAAGCAAAAGCTTTCAAATCATCTAACGAGACTATTTTCAAACTTGCGAATAACTACGCTGGTGAAGAATATTGGGGTGCAAAAGCCCTTTTGGTGATGGCTCGCAACTATATTGGCTTAAAAGATAAGTATCAAGCAAGTTACACGGTGGACGAAGTCATTGCCAATTATCAGGATTTCCCAGATGTTGTTGCAGAAGCTAAAGAGATAAAAAAACAAATCAAGTAAACGGAGAACCTCCGAAATTATTGAAAATTGAAAAAAGGCGCAGCCTTCAGAATTATGAATAAAAATCTTAAAATACTATCATTCGTATGTTTTGGTGTCTCTCAATTCGCTTTCGGCCAGATTAAGGACGAGCGATTGATTCTTGATCGAAAAAGAGAACCCGAAGTAAAAAGAATTGAAAAGAAGAAAACATCGATTCCTGCTGAGAAAAACTATCCTCCCAAGGAAAAGAAAATTCAGGATTCTTTGAATTTGAAATACGATATCACGGACGTTCCTGCGGTTTCTGAGTTTAAAACTTCAACCATTCAAGGAGCAGATATTACGCCAAAATTCAATTCAGAATATCAGGACAACTATTTCCAATTGGGATTCGGGAATTACAGTAAAATGCTTGCCGATGCCAATATTTCAACGGTTTTGGAAAACAAAATGCAGTTGGGAGCGGATGTTCATTATCTTTCGACAAGCGGTTTGAAAAAGGTTTACGATTGGGATTCCGATCAAAGAACGATTAATGTTGGCGCATACTTGAATAACTACGGTGAATTAGGGAAATTCAACATCAATGTAGATTACAATCGCGATGATTATAATTACTACGGAATTTACATGTTCAAACCGACGAGCGATATCAATATCGAGCAAAGTGTTAATCAGTTTCATGTAAATGGATATTATGATTTCTATTCGAATGAAATTTTGAATGACGTTCGAGTAAAATCAACGTTTTTGAAAGATCATTACGGGGCCAAAGAAAATCTAGCGGATATAACTGCAAACCTTTCTAAACACGGAGTTGATGTAAATGGGGATATTTCGTTGAATGCAGATTTAGGTTTAGGAATCGAAAGTCAAAAAACAGAATTTGATTTATTAAATAAAAATAAATCGAACTTTTTTAATTTCGGAATTACGCCGAAGATTACTTTGTTTAAAGGGAATTCGTATTTAATGTTGGGTTCTAATTTCTCTTTAGCTAGTGGGAAAAATGAAGGAGCTCAATTGGCTCAAGAAGAAAAACTATCTAAAACCTATTGGTTTCCAAAAGCAGAGTTAATGCTTGCGGCGACGGATGAGTTTAGCTTTTATGCTGGCGTTGATGGTGGTTTGAAGTTTAATTCGTACGCGAATTCACTTCAACAAAATCCATACACGCTTTCGGATTTGTATTTGAAGCCTACGCGTAGTAAATACCATGTGTATTTCGGGATGAAAGGAGATATTGAAGAAGATTT
Organism: Kaistella sp. CFF1-2; assembly: GCF_059509915.1. NCBI lineage: Bacteria > Pseudomonadati > Bacteroidota > Flavobacteriia > Flavobacteriales > Weeksellaceae > Kaistella > Kaistella sp. CFF1-2. Next base: position 646,614 of record NZ_JCAKLF010000001.1, on the reverse strand, counting down.
CAAATACGATGTTTCTGCAGGTTTCGGAAAACTAGAAGACATTATGTTCTTCCGAGGAACTGATTATATTATTCATCCAGCAGATGGCAGTTATGGTTATGGCTTAGCCAATACATTTAACACAGCATACGATAACGGTACGTTGAGTGAAGTGAAGGCAAGTTTGCAGTATTTTCCATTGGAAAACTTAGCTTTGGATGGTGAAATAAAGTTCCAAAAATACAAGTTGGACAACTTTTCAGATATCTACAATGTTCCTTTGATTCGTGCGCAAATTGGTGCAAAATATACGATGCTAGATAAGAAGTTATTGCTAGGATTTAAAGGCTTTTTCGTGAGCGATAGAACGACAAACTCGTATGAAGCAGTTGCAGGACCAGCTAGTTTCAATACGCAAGAAAGTACAAATACGAAAGTTGGCGGTTATGCCGATTTAAATTTGTCTGCAGAGTACAAAATCCACAAAAATTTCAGTATTTTTGCCAACGGAAATAACCTACTGAACTCTAAATACCAGACCTTCAACGGGTATAAGGTTTTAGGAGCTCAGATTTTAGGAGGTGTGAAAATCACTTTTTAAGACGTTTCCTTTTGGTTGCATAGTTTAATGGATAGAACTTCGGATTTCGGCTCCGACAGTGAGGGTTCGAATCCTTCTGCGACCACTATATAATTAAAAAACCACCTTTATTAGGTGGTTTTTTGTTTTTGTTCATCAACATTTAGACAACTAATTAGGATTTTAAAAAGAAATACCACATCGTAAAAGCGATGACGGCTCCCACTAATAAAATGATGATGAACTTCTGACTTTTATTTTCTTCAATAAATAAATTACTTTTCTGAGGTGTTGAATAATTGGCTTTTGAACTTGAATTAATAGTCCCTCCAGTTGACTGGTAATGCTCTTCATATTCCTTTACTGCATGGTTGTTGACACCCATTAACGCTTTGAATCTTGGCCATAATTCATGATCCGGTGTTAACGTGTGCTTTTTGCCCGTATTGTCCGTATACAAAGCTTTATAGTTGTTTCCTTGCGAGATAATACTTCCTCGTTCTTTATTGGTAAAACTTTCAAAATCTTCTCTTCTTTCGGTTAGTCTATCCAATTCGGAAAAGTCCAAATGATTTCCCATGGAAAGCGCTTCAACAAAGTCCTTAGCTTCTTTTAAACCAATCGATTTATTATCAACTAAAACTTTAATAGCTTGCAATTTTTCATTGTTGTTAATGTGATCAAATATTTTGTTCATCAAATCATCATCATTCATTTTGTCCGTACTATTCATTGTTTTTTTTCTTAAAAATACATTTTCTGTTCGAATTAACGAGTGATTTTCAATAAACAACTTTTGAATATTTTACATAAATAAAACGAAAAATCGATAAACTTTCCTTTATTTATCGGTGTTTTGAGGTTAATGTAATAAAAGTTTTATATCTTTATCGAAATCTGATAAAATATGAAGAAAAACAGAATTTTCTCGGTAGCAGCGATCGTACTTGCTACACAAATGACTTTTGCACAAACAGCAACAAGAAGCCAGGAAAAACTGAATCCGGTGGTTCAAAGCATCGTAAATGAGGTGAAAAACAATTCTCAGGTTGAAGTTTTAGCAACGGAATTGTTGGACGAAATCGGGCCTCGTTTGGTAGGAACGCCAGAATTGCAAGCTTCGCACGATTGGGCAGTGAGTAAGATGAAAGGTTGGGGGGTTGATGCGTATAACCAGCAATACGGAACTTGGAAAGGTTGGCAGCGTGGAACAACGCATGTGGATATGACGTATCCTCGTGTGAAAAGTTTAAGTGCAACGCAATTGGCTTGGAGTCCAGCAACAAAAAAAGCAGTAGAATCAGAAGTAGTTGTACTTCCTAATGTGACAGACAAAGCAGGGTTTGATCGTTGGTTGCCGTCGGTAAAAGGAAAAGTGGTTTTGATTGCTCAAAATCAGAAAGTGGGAAGACCAGATTATCAAATTAAAGAATTTGCAACTCCGGAACTTTACGAAAAATTGAAAACAGAAAAAGAAAACGATGCAAAAGTGTACCGTGAGTATTTTCAAAAAATAGGATATAACAATAACGAACTTATCGAGGTTTTAGAAAAAGCAGGTGCTTCGGGAGTTGCAATTTCCAATTGGACAGGAATCATGGGGGCTAACCGAATTTTTGGTGCTAAAACAAAAGCAATCCCAATGATTGATATCGATGTTGAAGATTATGGAATGTTGTATCGTCTTGCCGAAAACGGTAAGAAGCCAAAAATTAAAATCGATACCCAATCAAAAGTGTTGCCTACAGCAAAAACGTTCAACACGATTGGTGTGATTAAAGGAAAGGAAAAGCCAAACGAATACGTCATTCTTTCTGCGCATTTGGATTCGTGGGATGGAGCTCAAGGAGCTACAGATAACGGAACTGGTACGATTACGATGATGGAAGTAATGCGTATTTTGAAGAAGTATTACCCAAATAACAAGCGTACTATTTTAGTGGGTCTTTGGGGTGGAGAAGAGCAAGGTTTGAACGGTTCTCGTGGTTTTGTTTTTGACAATCCAGAAATTATCAAAGGAACGCAAGCGGTTTTCAATCAGGATAACGGAACCGGTAGAGTGGTGAATATCAGCGGTCAAGGTTTTGCTAAATCATACGAATACATTACAAGATGGTTAGGCGGAGTTCCAAAAGAAGTTCGTGACCATATTAAAACGGATTTCCCAGGAATGCCTAGTGGTGGTGGGTCCGATCATTCTTCTTTCGTAGCAGCGGGTGCGCCAGGATTCTCTTTAAGTTCATTGAATTGGGGATATTTCGGGTACACGTGGCATACTACAAAAGATACCTACGATAAAATCGTTTTCGATGAGGTGAAAAATAATGTGATCTTAGCAGCAACTATGGCGTATATGGCTTCTGAGGATGAGGAGTTTGTGAATCGTGAAAAACGTGTTATGCCTACAGACGCTTCTGGAAAAGCAGTTGCCTGGCCAGCTGTGGTAGAGCCAGCAAGAAATAGCGACAAATATTAATTTAATGCACTTCCAAAAAGGATAGGGTGATATGTTTCATATTGTTTGTAACGGCTTTCATCACTAGTTTTGTATCAACAAATCATAGTTAAACTATCCCTATATTTACGGATTCAACACAACCAATTTTGAATCTAAATATTGACGAAAAAGACAGCCTTTAGTGCTGTCTTTTTTGTTTATTGATAGGTGTTTCAATACGTTAAATCTTCTTAAGATTTACCATATCGTTTCCGCAGACCATAAAATAGTGGTATTTTTGCCGTTCGAATTTTTTTTAAACTATGGAATTACTGAAATCAGCACTCGATTTTTTTCTTCATTTAGATCAATATTTATTCACCATGATCGTAGATTACGGTCCATGGATCTACTTAATTCTTTTCCTAATCATTTTTGTGGAAACAGGTTTGGTGGTGATGCCTTTCTTGCCGGGAGATTCTTTGCTTTTCGCAGCGGGAACTTTTTGTGCAGGTGTGGTTGGAGCTGATGGCCAGGTGGCAAGTATGAATCTTTGGCTCGTTTTGTTGTTGCTTTCGGTCGCGGCAATTCTTGGAGATTCACTCAATTACTATCTCGGAAAATCCATTGGTTTAAAGGTTTTGAACTGGAAAATTGCGGGTAGAACTTTAGTAAAACAACAGTATATCGATCAAACGCATGAGTTTTTTGAAAAACACGGACCGAAAACCATTATCATTGCACGTTTTGTTCCTATCGTGAGAACTTTTGCTCCATTTGTAGCAGGTATTGGATCAATGGACTATAAAACGTTCATTAAATACAATGTGATTGGTGGATTGGTTTGGGTTTGGGGATTAACTTTAGTTGGGTATTTCTTCGGAAACCTTCCATTTGTTCAGAAAAACTTTGAAACGGTAATTTTTGGTATCATTGGATTATCACTTTTACCAATGGTTTACGAGTTTTTGAAAGCAAAATTCTCCAAAAAGTAAACGTATTTCATTTCGAATTCAAAATTTTGTTACTGATTTTCAGTTGATTATATTTTATTTTGATTTTTTTTCGAATTTTGATGCAAGGATTTTGCAAATCGGCATTTATATCAATGAGTACTCGATAAAAAATTATACTAATCTTAATGTTAATTTGTAATGAAAAAATTTTTGAAAGTTAATTTATTTGCGTTAATCGCAGGTTTATCCGCACTAACTTTAGTTGCATGTATTGAAAACGATCCTATTGAATATCTACCAGTAAATGTTGCTGATATTCCTGGAAACTACTCTGGTAAGATTGTGATTAACCACAACGAACTAAATAAAGAAAGTTTAATTCTTCACACAACAACGGCAGATAGCATCAAATTTGCAGAGTTGCCATTAATGGAAATCGTAAAATCGATTGAGCCTAACGAAGTTGATGCTGCAGATATTGTGAAAGAAATGGGGAAAGTTCCTTATGGATTCGGTTACGAAGCAAAAGTACGTCAAGATTACGGAGGTGCTGAGTTGATTTTAAATCCACAACCTTTAGCGTTGACAATTCCAACGAAAGCTGGAGCGAAAAAAGCAATAGTTACATTCAGTGCAAAAGAAGCTGGTTTCTACTCAACAACGGAAAAAGCGATGGCTATTCGTTTCAAAGTAGACGAGATTTCTGTGGACGGTGTAAAATTAGATCCTTTCAACGCGATTACATACACGTTACCTTATTCAACACAAACGAAATAAGAAACTTAAAAAGGTTGCGTTTCAGTAGAAGGCAACCTTTTTATTTTAGCTGAATATAAAGCAGCTTTCTAGACATATGAATCCGGAAGAATTAGAAGAACATCATTTACTACAGAGGCTCTTGAAGAAGGAGTCTTCTGCGTGGAAAGAGGTGTATACATCATACTCCGGAAAGTTGACGGCTATTTGCTGCCGCTATATCATGGGTCAAGATGATAGGCGTGACGTTTTGCAAAATAGTTTTGTAAACATGTTTACCAATATTCATCAGTTCGAAAATCGTGGTAAAGGAGCATTACGAGCTTGGATGTCGCGAATCGTGGTTAATGAATCTCTCCAATTTTTAAAGAAAAATGGAAATCCATTTGATACTAACGAAACGCAATGGGAATCGATTGCAGCAGAAGAATCGGAAGCAGAACCAAGTCTAGATATGGTGACAGCAAGCGAAATTATGGAGCATATCCAAATGTTACCTGATGGCTACCGAACTGTTTTTAACTTGTACGTTTTCGAAGAAAAATCACATCAAGAAATTGCCCAATTATTAGGGATTTCCGAAGGGACTTCGGCATCTCAATTTTCAAGAGCTAAAAAAGTATTGGCTACTCAAATAAAAAAATACCAATTGTCTAAAACCAGCGTATTATGAAAGATCCATGGTTAAATCATATGCGTAACCTTGTTGAAGAACATTCTGAAACACCACCAGAAGGGCTTTGGAATGATCTTGAAAAAACGTTATTTCCTGCAGAAGAGGAAGAAACTTTGGTTGTTCCTATCAATTCTAATGTTCACGAAGCGGCAAGAATTCAAAAAACGGCTTTCCCTTGGGGGCGAATTGCTGCTGCCGCAATTTTGCTTTTAAGCATGGGTGGAGGCTATTGGTTTTGGACGAATCAAAATGAAAATTCAATGCAACCGACCGCTTCTAACCATGGAACGTCTGGCGGCAAGGAAGTGAATTCACCTATCGATTCGAGTTCGAGTTCTAATTCTGAAAATCAAAATCTTGAAAATCCAATTGATGGAGCTTCAAGAAATCAACCAAAAGTTGCTGTAAACTCAACTACAAGAAATCAGCCGTCTCAACAAATAAATCGTGAATTTGTTCATGTTGATATAATTTCAAACGAAAAATTGTCGAATGCCAACCCAATTGCTGTAAATTCAACTTTAAAATCAAACGCCGAAAAAGGAACGAAGTATCAAATAAATTCAAATCAAACGCACAGTTCAACGAAACCAAACGATAAGCAAATTGCGGTTCAAACCCCAACGAAAAACGAATCCAATTCAACTCAAAATAATCCAGTTCCAACAACGAAATCGGAAGCTGAAAAGCCTTTGGAGGAAGATTTGGAACAGAAAGCACTCATTGCAAAACTTGAAAAAGAAATTGAAGCAATGAAAACGAAGAAAGAGGTTTCAAAAGACCATTGGATTGCCGGCGTGCAAACGTCTGGGTTGTCACTAAGCTCGAATGAAGCTTTGAGTGGCTATTATTCAATGGGACGTAATCAAATGTCGCTAGCGCCCATTGTTATGGGGAATGCAACGTATTGGCAGTCGCCGTATATGGATGTTTTTGTTCGAAATCAAGGAAAGGAAGTCGAAACGGAAATTAAGCACCGAAATCCAATTAGTGTTGGGGCGACCGTTCAGTATCAGATTTCCAATAAAGTGGGGATTTCTTCGGGTGTTCAGTACACCAAATTGGTTTCCGATTTGAAGGCTGGGACAGACGAAAACTACATTAAAAGCGAACAAGTGATTCAATATATTGGGGTTCCTATAAGTTTTAATTATTCGTTCTTGAATAAAGAAAAATGGAATTCGTACGTGAGTTTAGGTGGACAAATAGATCAACCAATTGATGGCGTTATCAAAACCAAATACGTAAACGGTGTTGCTTCCACAAACAATGAAAATCAAAAACTCAGTGGTCTAAAAATGCAATTTTCCACATCGGCTGGTGTTGGTGCGCAATACAATTTTACCCCAAGGTTAGGGATTTATGCAGAACCTTTGATGGTGTACTACATTGATAACGGAAGTCAGATTGGTAGCGTTTACAAAGAAAAACCACTGAATTTCCACCTAAGAATGGGACTGCGTTGGAATCTTACCAAATAAGATTTCAACTTTTACAAAATCATACTTAGCTGAATTCGTTTGCGTTGTTCACAAATTTCAACCACTTTTACTTGGACGTGTTGATGCAGTTTTACCACTTCATTGACATCCGAAACAAAGCCTTCTTTGAGTTGTGAAATATGAACCAAGCCGCTTTCTTTAATTCCCAAGTCAACAAAGCAGCCAAAAGCCGTTATATTATTGACAATTCCTGGTAAAATCATACCCGTTTTAAGGTCTTTGATTGTTTTTACATTGGGATCGAATTCGAAAACTTTTGCCGCTTTTCGAGGATCTAAACCCGGTTTTTGTAATTCTTTTAGAATATCTTGAATTCCTAAAATTCCGATTTCTTCCGTGATGTACTTTTTGGGTTCTATTGTTTCTACTTTTTCTTTATTTGCAATTAAATCATTGGTTTTCAAACCTAAATCTTTAGCCATTTTTTCAACAATAGAGTAGGCTTCTGGATGTACGGAAGAATCATCCAGCGGATTTTTTGCATTTTTAATTCGGATAAAAGCCGCTGCTTGTTGAAACGCTTTTTCACCTAAACGTGGAACTTTTTTCAAGTCTTTTCGAGATTCGAAAGCACCATGTTCTGCTCGATATTGAACAATATTTTCAGCCATTTTCTCACCAATTCCAGAAACATAGCTTAATAAAGATTTACTTGCGGTATTCAAATTAATTCCCACCGAATTCACACATCTGACAACGGTTTGGTCAAGATCGTTTTTCAATAAAGTTTGATCAACATCATGCTGATATTGTCCAACGCCAATAGACTTTGGGTCAATTTTCACTAATTCGGCCAAAGGATCAGCTAAACGTCTTCCAATGGAAACCGCACCACGAACTGTAACATCGTAGTTTGGGAATTCTTCACGTGCTATTTTACTTGCAGAATAGACCGATGCGCCTGCTTCAGAAACAACAAAAACTTGTAAAGGACGATCGAAAGCAATTTTCTTAATGAAAAACTCGGTTTCACGACTTGCGGTTCCGTTTCCAATGGAGATTGCTTCAACATTGTACGCGTTCACCATAGAACGGATTTTCTTTATTGCCATTCCGGTTTCGTTTTGTGGCGCGTGTGGATATATGGTTTCGTTGTGCAATAAATCACCTTTTTCATCCAGACAAACCACTTTGCAACCAGTTCTGTATCCCGGATCGATCGCCAAAATTCGCTTTTCACCTAAAGGGGCAGCTAGGAGAAGTTGCTGTAAATTTTGCGAAAAGACATCAATTGCTTTAATGTCGGCTTTTTCCTTAGCTTCTTGCAAACTTTCATTAGAAATAGCAGGTTCCAAAAGACGTTTGTAGCAATCGGCAATCGCAATTTTTATTTGATTTGCGGCGTCGCCTGAACTTTTGAGGATGGCATTTTCAATTAAATTCAAAGCTTCGTCTTTATCAACTTTAATGGAAACCTTGATGAATCCTTCGTTTTCGGCTCTCAAAATTGCTAATAAACGATGTGAAGGAATTCGTTGTAAGCTCTCTTCCCAATCAAAATACTGAGAAAATTTTTGCGCAGCCTCTTCCTCTTGTTTTGCTTTAACAATTTTGGTTGCAATAGTTGCTTTTCTTTGAAACAAGCGTCGAATTTGTCGTCTAACAAAGATGTTTTCATTAATCCACTCGGCAACAATATCTCTAGCGCCTTGCAACGCTTCGTCTTCATCTTGAACATCTTTTCCTAAAAATCGAGAAGCGGCTTCTTCTATATTGCGTGAGTTTTGACTCATCATAATTTTCGCTAAAGTTTCCAAACCTTTTTCGCGTGCTGCATCTGCTTTTGTTTTTTTACGTTTTTTATAAGGCAAATAGAGGTCTTCCAACTCTTGTAAGTCAAAACTTTTCTCGATTTTTTGTTTTAAATCTTCGGTTAATGCGTTTTGTTCTTCAATGGAATTGAGAATACTTTCTTTTCGCTTTAAAAGGTCGTCAAACTGCTTTTGAAGTTTTGCAATTTGCTCAATCTGAACTTCATCTAAATTTCCTGTTTGATCCTTTCTGTAACGAGCAATAAAAGGAATTGTGCAATCTTGATTGAGAAGTTGTACGGTGTTTTGAATGCTTTTTTCAGAAACGGAAACTTGAGTTTGAATAAATTCTATTGAAGTCATAAATTGCTTTTGAACGGCTAAAATACTGACTTTTGAAAGAATATAGGAATTTGTAAACTGTTTTTATGAGAGAATAAGTTCCATTTGTGGGAGAAATCTATTTTTGATTGAAGATTCCAATTTTCCATAAGTAACGAAACCAAAATGTGCGTAGAAGTTTTCCGCATTAGGATCGGCGTCTAAAATAAGTCGTTTTACGTTCTTCGATTTTGCAATTTCGATGCAATTTTCTAGTAAAAATTTTCCAATTCCTTTTCCAATAAATTCGGGATACATAAAAAGGAAATCCAATTTTGCTGTTGCTTCATCAATACGAACTAAAGAATAGAATCCAATGATTTTCATGTCATCAACTACTTTATAAACCTCATTTTCTAGAATATATTTTTTGGTGATTGTTAAACTCTCTCGCCATGATTCGAGTAGTTGAGCCTCGTAATTCCAATACGATTTTCCTTTAAATGCTATGTCGCTTAGTATTTCATGATCCTCAATCGCTGCTTTCTCGATTTTCATTTTTTATAAATTGCTCCTATCACCTTGGGATTTAGGTTCGGAAAGGACAATAAACTCTAAATCAAATAAACAACGTCTTATTCTGAAACGATTTAGGCGTTGTTCCTTCGTGTTGTTTGAAAACTCGTGTGAAATAATTGGTGTCCGTAAAACCTGTTTGGAAAGCGACTTCTTTAATACTTTCTTGACTTTGCAAAAGTTCTTTTGCGCGTGAAATTCGTTCTTGAAGGATAAATTCGTTGGGCGAAATTCCCAATTCTTCTTTGAACATTTTAAAGAAATTCGACTTACTTACATAAGCCATTTTCGCAATCGCATCAATGGATAATTTTTGATGAAGATTTTTCTTGATATAATCAACCACAAAACCAATTCTCGATTTGGGTTTTACTAAATTTTTCTCCACCAAATTTCGTCCTTGAGTTTGCATCAATCGAATAAGAAGTTCTTTCAATGCAAAATCTGCCATCACATCTTTATGGGAATTATCGTCCATGGCAATTCGCATAATGTTATTGGTTGCCGAAGCTAAAGAAGGCGTATTGAAAAGATAATATTCATCTTTTGAAATGTTCCAATTACTCGATTCATCCACTTTTGGAGATTTTAAATTCAAATAATCTAACGCATTTTCTACAAAATCTGGATTGAAACTTAAAGAAACACATTGCGACGGATCTTCATCCGCTTCAGGAAAATCAATAACCATCGTTTCTCCAGGCGCTACCAAAACGCTTTCTCCTGGTAAATATTCGAAATAATCGGTCTTGCCATCCAATTTCATCATTTTTTTACCGCGAAGCATTCCTGTAAAAGCCAAATTCTCGAAATTCAATTTAACATCAAAAGCGCTTCTATGCGTTTCGTAGATGCTGAATTCACAATCTTTTAGAGTAAACGTGGTTTTGTTTTCTACAAGATTGGATAGTTGACTTTCGTGTAATAATGCAGGTTGATACAGCATTTGCTTAGCATTCTTCATTTCCTCGGATTTTTATTTTGCAAGAATTTAAATATACTGAAAATTTTCTCAATGCTTTTCTAATGTTTTGTTAATGAAATACTAAACTTTATATATAGAATAGGATTTTGCTATAAAAAGATAGTATTATGCTATTTTATTCAACGCATAGAAAGTAATTTAGAACTATTAAAATTAAAAACAATCTATATGAGTACAGTAGCAGAACCAAAAAAAGATAATGCTTTGCAAAGACCAGAATTCAAAGCAAAATACGACAATTATATCGGTGGAAAATTTACGGCACCCGTTTTAGGGAAGTATTTTGATGTCGTTTCGCCGATTGACGGAAAAGTGTTTACGCAAGTAGCACATTCAACAAAAGAAGATTTAGAATTGGCGGTTGATACGGCTTCTAAAGCTTTTGAAACTTGGAAAAATACGTCACCAACAGAGCGTAGCATTATTCTGAACAAAATTGCGGATAGAATGGAGGAAAAACTTCAATATATCGCAGCAGTGGAAACGGTTGATAATGGAAAAGCAGTTCGTGAAACTTTAGCAGCGGATATTCCTTTAGCAATCGACCATTTCAGATATTTTGCGAGCGTAATTCGTGCGGAAGAAGGTTCAATGAATGAATTGGATAAAGACACGGTTTCTTTAATTGTAAACGAGCCTTTGGGTGTAATTGCGCAAATTATTCCATGGAATTTCCCAATTTTAATGGCGGTTTGGAAGTTGGCTCCTGCTTTGGCCGCAGGAAATTGCGTTGTTTTGAAACCAGCAGAAAGTACACCCGTTTCTATTATGGTTTTAATGGAAATTATTGGCGATTTAATTCCAGCTGGAGTTATTAATATCGTTAATGGTTTCGGAGCGGAGCTTGGACGTGCTTTGGTAACGAATCCAAAAGTAGCAAAAGCAGCTTTCACAGGTTCTACAGCAACAGGACGTTTGGTAATGCAATATGCAACTGAAAATATCATTCCGGTAACTTTAGAATTAGGAGGAAAGTCGCCAAATGTATTCTTTAATTCTGTGATGGATCACGATGATGAATTCTTGGACAAAGCGATTGAAGGAGCTGTTTTATTTGCTTTAAATCAAGGTGAAATTTGTACATGTCCTTCAAGATTATTGATTCAAGAAGATATTTACGATGCATTTATTGAAAGAGTTGTCGAACGAGTGAATGCCATTAAAACAGGAAATCCTTTAGATCCAACGGTGATGATGGGAGCTCAAGCTTCACAAATTCAAAAAGATAAAATCATGTCGTACATCAACCTTGGAAAAGAAGAAGGAGCAGAAGTGTTGACTGGTGGCGATGTAAATTCAATTGGTGATGGCTGCGAGAATGGTTATTACATTAAACCAACGCTTTTCAAAGGAAATAATAAGATGAGAATTTTCCAAGAAGAGATTTTTGGACCTGTTCTGGCGGTAACGACGTTCAAAGACGAAGCGGAGGCTATTGCGATTGCAAATGATACGATTTATGGTTTAGGAGCAGGAGTTTGGACAAGAGATGCGCACCAATTATATACTGTTCCAAGAGCAATTCAGGCGGGAAGAGTTTGGGTAAATCAATACCATTCTTATCCAGCTGGAGCACCTTTCGGAGGATATAAGCAGTCGGGAATCGGTAGAGAAAACCATAAAATGATGTTGGATCATTACCGTCAAACCAAGAATATGTTGATTTCGTACAACAAAAACAAGCTTGGTTTCTTTTAATAGGAATTTTTATTCATAGTATATATAGTTTTTATAATTTGTGTTTTTAGTGAGCCTGGCAGAAATGCCAGGTTTTTTTAACTTTAATAAAAAATAAGAATATGATATCGCGCTTAGACGTTACAGATAAAGCTTTGGAAGTAATTGAAAATTTGGAGCAGAAGCATGGTCCACTCATGTTTTATCAAGCAGGTGGATGTTGTGAAGGAACGCAACCGCAATGTTTTGAGAAGGGCGGTTTTTTTCCAAGAATGAATGATGTTTTGATTGGTCACATCAAAGATTTTGAATTTTGGATCGACCGAGATTTGTTCGAATACTGGAAATATTCCCATTTTACATTAGATGTTTTGGATGGTTTCGGTCCAGGTGGTTTTTCTTTAGAAACGCCTTTAGGAAAGACCTTTAAAGTTCATTATAGATTATTTACTCCCGAAGAATTGCAGAATTTGGAACCTGTGAAACGGAATGAGTGATTAGTAATTTTAAAATTGAAATTGATTTTTAGCTGAGAAAAATCTGAAGAAATAATTTCCATCACCTAAATTTGTGAATCTTAAGCAATTAATCAGATGGACAGAGTTAAAATCAAACGACATTATTATTTCAAATTACTATTTTTTAGTGTTATTGTTGGTGTTGCCGCATCTATTTTGGCGTGGTTGCTGAAAACAATCACCATTTATTTTCAAGAGTTGCTTTTTGATAGTGCAAAAGAAAAATCGTGGATGTTTATTGTTTTTCCAACGATTGGTATCACGGCAATTTATTTTTTAAGAAAATATCTTTTCAAAAACCGGAAAAATAAAGGGATTACGGAGATTTACAAAACCGTTGACCAGCGAAAAGATCATTTGCCCATTTTTAAAATTCCGTCGCATTTTATCAATGGTTTTTTGACGGTCATTTTTGGAGGCTCAACTGGGATTGAAGTTTCCACTGTTGTGGCGAGCGCAACTATTGGAAATACAGCGTACGAAAATAGATTCTCGCCTAATCTTTACAAATTAGAACTGATTTGTGCAGGCGTCGTGGCGGGCGTTTCTGTTTTGTTTGGAAGCCCAATTGTAGGATGGCTTTTTGCTTTAGAAGTCATCGCAAAAAAGGTTAGTAAAACCTTATTTTTAAGTTGTACGGCTTCGGCTTTGGTTTCTTGGGGATTTCTGTATTTTATTAAAACAGAGCCTTTATTTCCCTTCGCCATCACAGAATGGAAATGGTCTGCGTTGCCATTTTTTATGGTGTTAAGTCTTTTGGGCGGTGTTTTGTCGGTGTATTTTACACTACTGGTAACCAGAATTAAAGATTTTTTCTCCGGAATTAATAATAGTTTTCTGAGAGTAAATCTTGGTGCTTTGATTGTTGGGATACTAATTTTTATATTTCCGTTTTTGTACGGTGATAGCTATCATTCGTTGGGTGAAATGGTACTTCATCCCACAAATTATTCCTTTGTTTTTCTATTTCTATTGGTTTTGTTGAAACCTTTGGCTTCGGCATTGACATTAGGAGCAGGCGGTGATGGAGGCGTTTTTGCACCAAGTATTGTGGTTGGAGCGTTCTTAGGATTTTTGTTTGCTTTTGTTTGCAATACGTATTTCGGGGCAACATTTATTTATCTCAATTTTATGCTTGTGGGTGCGGCTGCAACTTTGTCGGCTTCTATTTATGCACCTTTAACTGCGTTATTTCTAGTATGTAATCTTGCTCCAAATGGTTACGTTTTATTTTTACCTATTTTAATTGCGAGTTTTGTGGCTCAATATTTTGCAAAAAAACTTCTTTCTTATAATGTTTATACTTATGCGATGGATACGAAAGCTAAATAAATGTGTTTCTTACAATTGTAAAAATTAAATTTTGGACTTAAATGGATCTTAGAGTAGCTCGTCATACGCATAATCTTGGGAGTGTTATCGATTTTTACACCAAAATTATTGGACTTGAAGTTAATGGGAAATTCAATAATCATGATGGTTATGATGGGGTTTTCCTAGGAAAAAAGGGCTGCTCATGGCATTTGGAGTTTACGACTTCTGCTAATGGTGCTCATCATTTATTTGATCCTGATGATTTGTTGGTTTTTTACCCTTCAACGACTAACGAATATGATTTTATTATTAATTCGATAGCGTCCAATTCGATCGAAATACATGTTCCTACAAATCCATATTGGCAGAAAAATGGAATATTAGTTCATGATCCTGATGGTTACGGAATCATTATTAGTCCTTTGAGAATAAAAGAATAACTAGGTAATTTTCAATCTTAAATTTCCACACAAACTTTCACTGATTTTTTCTAAATTTAGAAACGAATCAAAAAGTATGGTTAAAAGAGTTGTTAGCTTAGTTTTAGTGGGATTTTGTATGTCGACTTTTTATGCGCAAAAGCAAGAAGTCAAGACGGAACAGAAAATGGAATGGTTTCAAGACGCCAAATTGGGAATTTTCGTCCATTGGGGAATTTACTCAGTGAAGGGAATTTCGGAGTCTTGGGCTTTTTTCAATAACTACATCAACCACGAAAATTACATGAAGCAGTTGGACGGTTTTACGGCTTCCAACTACAATCCTGAGGAATGGGTTCGGCTTATTAAAAATTCGGGTGCGAAATATTCTGTAATCACAACTAGACATCACGATGGTGTTTCTCTGTGGGATTCGAAAGCAGATAAAGCGGTCACGACCAAGAAGGATGCAGCTGCAAAACGAGATTTGCTTACAAGTTTTGTTTCCGCTTTGCAAAAAACCGATCTTAAGACGGGACTTTATTATTCGCTTCCCGATTGGAGTCATCCTAATTATGATGTAAATACCCGAACTAAAATTCGATATAAACTTAAAGACGAACCAAAACGTTGGAACGAATTTGTTACGTATTATCAAAGTCAACTTAACGAACTTTCGTCACAATATAAGCCAGATTTAATTTGGTTTGACGGCGATTGGGAGCATACTTCAGAAGAATGGCAAGCTCCAAAAACCTTGTCAAATCTTAGAAAATACAATCCTAATATTATCATCAATTCTCGATTGAATACGCATGGTGATTACGAAACTCCGGAGCAAGGAGTTCCTGTTTTGGCACCAAATGCAACGTACTGGGAATTGTGTTATACCATGAATGATTCGTGGGGGTTTCAGCCATTTGATACCAATTACAAAACACCAAATATGATTGTTCGAACGTTGGCGGATGTAATTTCGATGGGTGGAAATTTATTGATTGATATCGGTCCAAAAGAAGATGGAACGATTCCTCAAGAGCAGAAAGCGATTTTGGAAAATTTGGGACGTTGGACGAAAAAGCACGAAGAAGCTGTTTATAAAACGCAAAAGGGAATTCCTGCAGAAAACTATCAAGGGAAATCCGCGTTGTCAAAAGATAAAAAGAAGTTGTTTTTGTATTTGGAAGAAGCAAAGGATTTTGCTAAAATTTATGGTTTGAATTCAAAAATTACATCTGCTAAAGTTTTGGGCGATCCGACTGGGAAGGTAGAATTTAAACAAAATGAAAAGGGAAATGCTTTACTGAAATTTCATCAAGTTAAATTCGATCAAGATGTTCCTGTGATTGAAATTCAATTTGAATCTCCGTTGACTCTAAAAGAAAAAATCGATTTTGAAAAGTCGAGTTTGGAAACTATTTTAAAAGAAAAAGAGGCTAAGCAAGCGGCATATCAAATCGCTTTTCAATTGAATAAAGGAACCAATGTATTGAATAACTCGGGTTTAACTTCTGATGGTTTAGATATGAAAATTAAGACGCCTTCAAACTCAAATTCGGAAACTTTAAATTGGATTTCTAAATCTGCAGAAGCTTTATACGAAACCGAAAAAGGATTTCCTTCTGGACATTATTCAGGAATGACGGCGCTTTCAAAAGATAAACAAACGCTCTATCTTTTTGTTGAAGGAACGCCTACGGGACCGATTGCTTTGAAAGGTTTGAAAAATAAAATCTCTAGAATTCGTATTGTTGGTGAAGGTTCCATGATCAATCATCATATCTATAATAAGTTGTATTGGAGCCCGATTCCGGGAATCGTGTATATCGATATTCCGAAAGAACGTTTAGACAAGAATCTTACAGTTATTGCGGTTTTACTAGATGGCCCAATTGATTTGTATCGTGAAAAAGTGGGAGCGATTGAAAGTAATTTATGAGTCTAATTTTCATTTTACTTTTGGTGCTGAATGTTTCCACATTCTTACTTTATGGTTGGGATAAAAGACAGGCGAAGAATAAACAATGGCGAACTTCGGAAAACACTTTGTTGGTGGTGGCTTTTTTGGGTGGAAGTTTGGGAGCGGTTCTCGGAATGCTATTTTTTCGACATAAAACTTCAAAACCTTCATTTCTCGTCAAAATAGGGTTTATTTTACTATTTCAAGTGGCTTTGGGCTATTATTTCTATACGATTCAAATCTAAAATCAAGAATTTCTTTTATGTTTTTCGGATTTTTTTGCGATTATATTGAAAAAGACGCAGTGTTTTATTTCAGAATATTGCTTTTTTGTTAATTGTTCAATCTAATTGTTTATTTTTTTTAAAAATTTCGTACTTTTGCACCCGTAAAAAATAAAGATGCAAAACATTAGAAATATTGCGATTATCGCACACGTTGACCACGGAAAGACGACTTTGGTTGACAAAATCATCCACGCAACCAATATTTTCAGAGAAAATCAAGAGTCTGGTGAGCTTATCATGGACAACAATGATTTGGAGCGTGAAAGAGGGATTACCATTTTGTCTAAGAACATTTCGGTAACGTACAAAGACACGAAAATCAATGTAATTGATACACCTGGTCACGCCGATTTTGGTGGTGAAGTTGAGCGTGTATTGAAAATGGCGGATGGGGTAATTTTGCTAGTAGATGCTTTCGAAGGACCAATGCCACAAACGAGATTCGTATTGCAAAAAGCGTTGCAATTGGGTCTTAAACCAATTGTAGTTATCAACAAAGTAGATAAAGAAAACTGCCGTCCAGACGAAGTTCACGACAAGGTTTTTGATTTATTTTTTGCTTTGGATGCAACAGAAGAGCAGTTGGATTTTCCAACCTATTACGGTTCTTCAAAACAAGGATGGTTCAATACATCTTTGGAGCCTACAGATAGTATTTTACCAATTTTAGATGGTGTTCTTAAATACGTTCCAGAACCAAAAGTTGAGGAAGGTACACTTCAAATGCAAATTACATCTTTAGATTTTTCATCTTTCTTAGGAAGAATTGCGATTGGTAAAATTGCGAGAGGTTCTGTTAAAGAAGGACAATGGATTGGTCTTGCGCAAGAAGGAGACAAAATTGTAAAAGGAAAAGTAAAAGAACTTTACGTATTTGAAGGATTAGGTAAGAAAAAAGTTCAGGAAGTTTTCGCTGGTGATATTTGTGCGATCGTAGGATTCGACAAATTCCAAATTGGTGATACTTTCGTTGACGTTGATAATCCAGAACCACTTCCAAGAATTGCTATTGATGAGCCTACGTTGAACATGACGTTCTCAATTAACAATTCACCTTTCTTCGGAAAAGACGGGAAATATGTAACATCGAATCACCTTAAAGAAAGACTAGAAAAAGAATTAGAGAAAAACTTGGCATTACGTGTTCAACAAACAGATGATGCAAATACATTCTTAGTTTTCGGTCGTGGTATTCTTCACTTATCTGTTTTAATTGAAACGATGAGAAGAGAAGGGTACGAAATGACGATTGGTCAGCCTCAAGTTATCTTTAGAGAAATCGATGGTGAGCAATGTGAGCCTTACGAATCTTTGGTAGTAGACGTTCCAGAAGAATTTGCTTCTCGTGTAATCGATTTGGCTACGCAAAGAAAAGGAGATCTTCACATTATGGAGACAAAAGGGGAAATGCAGCATATGGAATTCGAAATTCCTTCTAGAGGTTTGATCGGATTGCGTTCTCAAATGCTTACTGCAACTGCTGGTGAAGCGATTATGGCTCACCGTTTCACAGAATACAAGCCTTTCAAAGGTGCTATTCCAGGTAGAAACAATGGCGTATTAGTAAGTAAAGGAACAGGTCCTGCTACAGAATATTCAATTGCTAAATTGCAAGATAGAGGTAAGTTCTTTGTGGATCCGGGAGAGGAAATCTACACAGGAATGATCATCGGTGAACAAAATAAACCTGGAGATTTGGTGGTAAACATCGTTGAAGCAAAACAATTGAACAACATGCGTGCTTCTGGTAAAGATAAAGATACAGGTGTTGCACCGAAAATCTTGTTCTCTCTTGAAGAATGTATGGAATATATCCAAGCTGATGAAGCGATCGAGGTAACTCCGAATTTCGTCCGTATGAGAAAGAAAATTCTTTCAGAAGAAGAAAGAAAGAGATTAGAAAGAAATGCAAAAGCATAATTCATTTCGAACTCAATAATATAGAATCCCCAATAATTTGGGGATTTTTTCGTTTAGATAAGCAATGTAGTTTGGGTTTTCCAAGCCTTTTCTTCTAAAAATTTTAAGTATTTTCGCAATCTATGAATAGACGTAATTTCAAAATTTCGCTTTGGGCGCTTATGATGTTGTTAATTGTTGCGGCTTGTGGTTCGCAACCTAAGAAAACACCACCTAAAAAACCGACAACAACGCAGCCCGTTCCTCCAAAAAAAGAAACAAAACCAACTGAAACGGCAACGAGTCCTAAAGATGTTGATGCGGTGAAAGTTACGCTTCCTGAAGTGAAACGAGAGTTTCGTGCCGCTTGGATTGCATCGGTTGCTAATATCAACTGGCCTTCAAGAAAAGATTTGACGACAGAGCAGCAAAAAGCGGAAGCGATTACCATATTAGAAACGTTGCAGAATAATAATTTCAATGCGGTGATTCTTCAAGTTCGCCCTTCGGCGGACGCTTTGTATAAAAGTGATTTGGAACCATGGTCGTATTTTTTAACTGGTGAGATTGGTCGCGCGCCGTATCCAGCTTATGATCCTTTAGAATTTTGGGTCGAAGAATCTCATAAAAGAGGAATTGAAATTCACGTTTGGCTCAATCCATATCGTGCGCACCACACGGGCGGTGGTTCGGTGACCTCTGAGTCTATGGTGAGACGTTCTAGTGACAACGTCGTTCGTTTGAAAAACGGAATGTATTGGTTTGATCCGTCTAGTGAAAAAACGCAAGATCACGTATCCAACGTGGTTCGCGATATTGTGAAACGTTACGATATTGATGGAATTCATTTTGACGATTATTTTTATCCATATGCGACTTATAATGGAGGTGCGGATTTTCCTGATTCAAAAACGTGGAATATCTACAAAAATTCGGGTGGAACACTTTCTAGAGCAGATTGGAGACGTGCGAATGTTAATAAATTTGTCGAGCGTATTTATCGTGAAATTAAATCAGAAAAGAATTATGTGAAATTTGGAATTAGTCCATTTGGAATTTGGAAGCCGGGATATCCGCAAGGAATTACAGGTTCTTCTCAATACGATGAATTGTATGCAGATGCTAAATTATGGTTAAATCAAGGTTGGGTTGATTATTTCTCGCCACAATTGTATTGGCCAATCGAATCAAAAGGACAAAGTTTTCCAGCGTTATTGCAATGGTGGAAAGACGAGAATACAAAAAGTCGTCATTTATGGCCAGGTTTAAACACGGTTGAAATCAAAGTTTCTGATCGTCCAAAAGAAATTGTTAATCAAATTGAAATGACCCGTACGATTTTGAAAAAAGATGCGGGAGAAATTCATTATAGCATGGCTGGTCTTACAAAGAACTTCAACATGCTTCCTTCTTTGAAAAATGGGCCGTATAGTGCGCAAGCGTTGATTCCTTCAAGCCCTTGGTTGAAACCATTGACTTTAGCAAAACCAAGTTTAGATTATACTACAACAGGTGGAAATATTATACTTCGTTGGAATTCATCAACGCCTCAAAATGTCTATAAATGGATTGTTTACACGCAATATGGAAGCGATTGGGAAACGGAGATTGTTGAAAAAAATGTCTTGACGAAATCCATTGCAAAATCAAAAAATGGAAAAAATCTAAATAACATCGCAATTAAAGCCGTAGATAGGCTTTCAAACGAAAGTGATTATACTGCAAAAAAAATTAAATAGCAATCTTAACGGATGTTTTTACTCAAAATAGTGTACAATAAAAAAAAATAACTTAACTTGCGCCAAAATTGGTAAAAAGGACTCAATACATGTTCATTCAGTAGTTGTTTTCATTTTAGTCAGTTCAATAACAACATTTATTTTTTTAATATGAACATTTTTATTTCAAACTTGAGTTACAACACAGTTGAGCAAGAACTTCAAGCATTATTCGAAAATTACGGAGAGGTAGAATCTGTAAAGATTGTTACTGATAGAGAAACTGGTAGAAGCCGTGGATTTGGTTTCGTAGAAATGCCAAACTCTGAAGAAGCTCTTAAAGCAATCGAAGGTCTTCACCAAACAGATTACAAAGCAAGAGTTCTTAACGTTGTAGAAGCTAAACCAAAAGAATCTAACTCTAGAGGAGGTGGTAACGGTGGTTTCAGAAGAAACAACAACAGATACTAAAAATACAATCCCGACTCAGTCGGGATTTTTTTTTTGACTTCATTCTAAAAGTCAATAGATTTTTATAAAGTTTCCATCTTTCTTTGATATTCTAGGCATCTTCTTGTAATTTTAATGCAAATACGAAAAAAATGATCAATACAAAAAGACTTTCAGCAAAAATGGAAAAGGCTCTTAGCGAGCAAATGAATGTAGAAGATTTACAATCTAGAGTCTATTTTTCTTACGGAATTTGGGCTACAGATCAAGGTTATGGAGGTATTGGAAATTTCCTCTTCCGTCATGCACAAGAAGAACGTAATCATGCGGTAAAATTCATGATGTACATACTTAATCGTGGTGGAAAACCCAAGATTAATGCGTTACCAGCTCCTGGAAAAGATCCCAAAAAATTAACCGAATGTTTTGATCTTGTTTTCAAACATGAAGTTGAAAATACCGAGAAAATTTATCAACTCGTTAACTTGGCTTTTGAGGAAAAAGATTGGGCAACATGGAATTTCTTGCAGTGGTTTGTGGAAGAACAAATTGAAGAAGAAACATTAGCAATGGGCTTAATTGATAAATTGAAAATTGCTGGTGGTGACAAAGCTAGTGACGAATCTTTATTCAATCTTGATAAAACGCTTGAAGAAACTCCTGACGATGCGCCAATGGCTCGCGATGCCAATGGTGAAAATCCTTAAATTGAAAAAATCAAGCAACAATACAGAATCTGCACCGCAAATTGGGGCAGATTTTTTCTTTAGTGAACTAAAAAAAGTATCTTTGCAAACCTTCCGATTGTGAAGGTTTTATAGTATTAATTAAAATATCCTTCAACTATATGAAATGTGGAATTGTCGGTTTACCGAATGTTGGGAAATCAACGCTTTTTAACTGTTTAAGCAACGCAAAAGCGCAGTCTGCTAACTATCCATTCTGTACGATCGAGCCAAATTTGGGTACGGTTTCCGTTCCAGATCCTCGATTGAATAAATTAGAAGAATTGGTAAAGCCAGAACGTGTATTGCCTGCGGTTGTAGAAATTGTAGATATCGCTGGCTTGGTGAAAGGTGCTAGTAAAGGAGAAGGTCTTGGAAATCAGTTTCTTGCTAATATTAGAGAGTGTGAAGCGATTATCCACGTTTTACGTTGTTTTGAAAACGGAAATATTATTCACGTTGAAGGTTCGGTTGATCCTTTGAGAGATAAAGATATTATTGATATTGAACTTCAGTTGAAAGATCTTGAAACGGTTGCCAAAGCAGCTGAAAAGGCAAAGAAGTTCATTAAATCGGGTAAAAAAGAAGATGTTTTTCGTTTTGAAACGCTTCAAAAATTGGAGAAATTCATCGAGGATGGAAATAATGCTCGTGAATTTGCAACAGATGATGTTACCAAGGCGATTCTAGATGAGGTTCAAATGCTGACGAACAAGCCTGTTTTGTATGTTTGTAATGTGGATGAAAACTCCATTAAAAACGGTAACGAATGGATTGCGAAAGTAGAAGAAATGGCGAAGCGTGAAAACGCAGAAGTTGTTGTTCTTGCAGCTCAAATTGAGGCTGATATTAACGAATTAGAAACGTTCGAAGAAAGACAAATGTTCTTAGAAGAGCTTGGTTTGGAAGAGCCAGGAGTAAATCGTTTGATTCGTAAAGCGTACGATTTACTGAAGTTGCAAACGTATTTCACTGCAGGAGTAAAAGAAGTTCGTGCTTGGACTATTGAACAAGGTTGGACGGCTCCGCAAGCGGCTGGAGTTATTCACACCGATTTCGAAAAAGGATTTATCCGTGCGGAAGTTATTCAGTACGAAGATTTCGTTACCTACGGTTCTGAAGCAAAAGTAAAAGAAGCGGGAAAGCTTTCTGTAGAAGGGAAAGAATACGTTGTGAAAGATGGTGATGTGATGCATTTCCGTTTTAATGTGTAAGATATTATTGTAAATTATAGAATATAAAAGTGCTGTTTTCGCAGCACTTTTTTTATTTTTATCCAAATTCTAAACCTATGAAAGAATTTTTTGAAAACTATCCGTATGTTTTATTGATTTTGGAGGGCGTTTACCTCGTTTTTACCATTTTATTGGGTGGCAAAATCATTATGGATACCAAGACTACGAGTAAAACTTTGGCGTATCTCATGCTTATTGTTTTTCTGCCTTTTGTAGGGATTATTATTTATTTTGTTTTTGGGGTCAATTATCGAAAAAATAAATTTTATAAGTTTAAAATTGAACATAACGAGAAGATTTATCAAGAAATACGAAAGTTTATTCAGTCGGAGCATAGTGCTTCACTGAATATCGCTCCGAAAGATTTGAATCGTTTCGTAAAAACGATTGATTTTCTTTATCGTGGTTTTTATTCACCTTTAACGCATAGCAATCACGCGGAGGTTCTAATCAATGGTGAAGAAAAATTTCCTAAGGTTTTAGAGGTTTTAAAAAACGCAAAACATCACATTCATCTCGAATACTACATTTACGACAATGATGTAATTGGAAATACGATTGCGGATATTTTAATGGAAAAAGCGCGTTCTGGCGTGAAAGTACGTTTGTTATACGATGATTTAGGAAGTTCAAATTTGAAAAAGCCATTTCGAGAAAAACTAATTCAAGCGGGTGTTGAAGTTGCTCCGGTCAATAAAATCACATTTAAATTATTTGCAAACCGAATCAATTATCGCGATCACCGAAAAATTATTATTGTCGATGGCTTGCACGTTTTCACAGGCGGAATCAACGTTTCAGATAAATACATCAACCCAAATCTGAAAATTTATTGGCGAGATTCGCATTTGTATATGCGTGGAAATTGTGCTTACTATTTCCAATTTTTATTTTTGAGTAATTGGATGGTTGCGACTGAAAAAATGGTTTCTATTGATCGTTCGTATTTCAATCAAAAAGTCGAAGTGGAAGGCGATAAGTTGGTTCAAGTTGCGGTGAGCGGCCCTGATATTAAGCCCGGAATAATGCTTTCTACGGCTTCTTCAATTTACGCGGCTACGAAAAGAGTTTTTATCACGACACCGTATTTTATTCCGACCACGTCAATTCTCAATGCGATTAAACAACAGGCAATTGCAGGTGTTGATGTCCGACTTTTGGTTCCGAAAAATGGAGATTCTTTGATGGTGAATTCCGCAGCGTATTCCTATTATGAGGAATTGTTGGAGAGTAATGTCAAAGTTTATTTCTACGAAAAAGGATTTGTTCACGCCAAAACGATGTTAATTGACGATGATTTTGCGTGTATTGGAACCGCAAATATGGATATTCGAAGCCAAGAATTGAATTTTGAAGTGAATACGCATGTTTATAATTCTGAAATCAATGCAAAACTTGCCGACGCTTTTTTTGAAGATTTAAAATCAAGCACTGAAATTCGATTAGAAGACTGGGAGAAACGACCGAAAGCGCGTGTGTTCTTCGAACATCTAGCTCGATTAATGTCGCCATTGTTGTAACAAAAATCGTCGAGTTTAAACTAATTAAGGACAAAATTTAAAGTTAGAAAAAATGAGAAATCACGAAATAGATTATAAAATTTTTGGTGAAGAGCTTCAATGTGTTGAAGTTGAATTAGATCCGCAAGAATCGGTTATTGCAGAACCCGGCGGTTTCATGATGATGACGGAAGGGATTTCGATGGAAACAATGTTCGGTGACGGTAGCAATAATGGTGGCGGTATCATGGGGAAGTTGTTTTCCGCTGGAAAGCGTATGCTTACTGGCGAAAGTCTTTTTATGACGGTGTTTACAAATACATCTTCTGAGAAAAAGCAAGTAAGTTTTGCAGCTCCGTACGCAGGGAAAATAATTCCGCTTAATCTTGCTGAATATGGTGGACGAATTATTTGTCAGAAAGATAGTTTTTTGTGCGCTGCAAAGGGAGTTGCAATTGGGATTGAATTTCAGAAAAAGCTAGGAACGGGTCTTTTTGGAGGTGAAGGTTTCATTATGCAGAAGCTGGAAGGTGACGGAATGTGTTTTGTGCATAGCGGTGGACACGTGATTGAACGTGAGTTGAAGCCTGGCGAAATTTTGAAAGTAGATACAGGCTGTATTGTAGGTTTCACTCAAACTGTTGACTATGATATTCAATTTGTTGGTGGAATTAAAAATTCACTTTTTGGGGTGAAGGTTTGTTCTTTGCGCAATTACGAGGTCCAGGAAAAGTTTTTGTTCAAACCTTGCCAATCAATCGTTTAGCGGGACGTATTTTGCAATATGCAGGTGGTAGAAAAGGAGAGGAAGGAAGTGTTCTTGGGAAATTAGGAAATCTTTTAGATGGCGATGGTTTTTAATATCAAATCAACTTAAAATAGAAAATCAGAGTTTTTGCAACTCTGATTTTTTTATGCTTTTTGTTCTCATATTCTTGAAGAAATTAACAAGAAACCTCGATTTTAATTTTCAAATATCTTCTTATTTCATTAAATTTGTGAGTTATGCAAGAAGTGTTGCCTAATCAAATTTGAGGGAATTGTATGAGTGAAAATCAACCACAGGTAAATTATTCAGAAGAAAATATCCGTACGCTGGAATGGCAAGAGCACGTGCGCTTGCGTCCAGGAATGTACATCGGGAAACTTGGTGACGGTTCTTCGGCGGATGATGGTATTTATATTTTGTTGAAGGAAGTTATTGATAACTCGATTGATGAGTTCCGTATGAAAGCCGGAAAACGTATCGAAATTAAGTTGGATGACACGAAAATGGTGATTCGAGATTACGGTCGTGGAATTCCGTTGGGGAAAGTCGTAGACGTAGTTTCTAAAATGAATACCGGTGGTAAATACGATTCCAAAGCATTTAAGAAATCCGTTGGTTTAAATGGGGTTGGTACCAAGGCGGTTAATGCGCTTTCTACGTTTTTCAAAGTGCGCTCTGTTCGTGATGGACAAACCAAAGTGGCCGAGTTTTCGAAAGGAAATTTAATTGAAGAATTTCCAATTTCTGAATCTACAGAACGTAACGGGACAGAAACGACTTTCGTTCCTGATATGGATATTTTCCCGCATTTCAAGTTTCGCAAAGAGTATATCGAGCGTATGCTTCGCAATTACGCCTACCTGAATCCAGGTTTGAAAATTGCGTTTAACGGTGAAGTTTTTTACTCGGAAAACGGACTAAAAGATTTACTGAATGAAGAGTTGGAAAGCGATATTTTGTATCCAATTGTCCATTTAAAAGCGGAAGATATTGAGCTTGCCATTACCCACTCGGACAAATCTCAAACAGAAACGTATTTTTCGTTTGTTAACGGACAAAATACTACACAAGGTGGAACGCATTTGAATGCATTTCGGGAAGCATATGTAAAAACAATTCGTGAGTTTTTTAATAAGAATTTTGAAGCTTCGGATATTCGAAAGTCGATTATTGCAGCCGTTTCTATCAATGTAGAAGAACCTGTTTTCGAATCGCAAACGAAAACCAAATTAGGTTCCAACGATATGGGACCAAACGGTCCAAGTGTACGAACATTTATTGTTGATTTTTTGAAAAATCAACTTGATAATTATTTACATAAAAATCCGGAGATCGCAGAAGCGATTCATCGTAAAATTTTAGTTTCTGAGCGTGAAAGAAAAGAACTTTCTGGAATTCAGAAATTAGCTCGCGAGCGTGCGAAAAAAGTTTCTCTACACAATAAAAAACTACGTGATTGCCGTCAACATTACAATGATCAAAAGGCAGAGCGTAAATCGGAAACGCAGATATTCATTACCGAGGGAGATTCTGCATCGGGATCAATTACGAAATCGAGAGATGTTGAAACGCAAGCGGTTTTTTCATTAAAAGGAAAACCGTTGAATTGTTATGGTTTAACGAAGAAAGTGGTGTATGAAAATGAAGAATTTAATCTTCTTCAAGCCGCTTTGAATATTGAAGACAGTTTGGAAGATCTTCGTTACAATCAAGTCATAATCGCAACCGATGCCGATGTTGATGGAATGCACATCCGTTTGTTGATGATTACATTTTTCCTTCAATTTTTCCCTGATGTTATTAAAAATGGACATTTGTATATTTTGCAAACGCCGTTGTTTCGAGTTCGAAATAAGAAAGAAACGCGCTATTGCTACAATGAAGAAGAGCGCTTGAGAGCGTTAAATGAAATGGGGAAAAATCCAGAAATTACCCGATTTAAAGGTTTAGGAGAGATTTCACCCGATGAGTTTAAACATTTTATTGGACAAGATATTCGCTTAGAGCCCGTGGTTATTGGAAAAGACCAAACCATTGAGCAGCTTCTCGAATTCTACATGGGGAAAAACACACCGGATAGACAAGTTTTCATCATGGATAATCTCGTTGTTGAAGATCCTGATATAGATAAGAAAGTCGCTTTAGACGAAGCATAAAAAACAAAAAACACACCCACAGATTTGAATAAGGATTTATTAAAAAAAACTAAAAACGATAACCAACTTTTTTTGAAATGAGATTAAGTAATAGGACGAAAGCTCCTTTTTACAATTTTATAAGCACCTTATTATTGATGCTTTTAATTTTTGGAGTTGCTTTATTTATAATTGAACGATACAGGATTGATTTTTTAGGCGTTGAAAGCTATTTATTATTGGTAGTTCCCATTGCTTTATGGATAGTATATTATTTGAGAGGAAGACAGATTTTTGAATACGATAGCGACGGTGAAGCACTTAATTTTAAAAATAGAAATGTAGTTACTTTCTTTGGAAATACTGCAAGTGATGAGTTTCCAAAATATAAATTGATGTCATATGAAGTATTTAATGCCTTTGTATTAAAGAAATTGTATGTAAAAGTTCAAAGCAAAAAGTCCAAATTTATTGTACTGAAATACGATATTTCGTACTT
Source organism: Kaistella sp. CFF1-2 (assembly GCF_059509915.1). NCBI lineage: Bacteria > Pseudomonadati > Bacteroidota > Flavobacteriia > Flavobacteriales > Weeksellaceae > Kaistella > Kaistella sp. CFF1-2. The sequence continues at coordinate 618,991 of NZ_JCAKLF010000001.1, read as the reverse complement.
GTCGAATCGTGAAATTCGAGATTTAAAATCATCGTTAAACAAAGTGGTGAAAGCCAATCAAGAGAAAAATACTAAGAGTCAAGAAATAGGTTAATGGCAGAAGAATTCGCAAACGAAGAAGGAAGTTTAAGAAAAGTATCAGGACTGTATAAAGACTGGTTTTTAGATTATGCTTCGTATGTAATTTTAGATCGAGCAATTCCATCGATTTATGACGGTTTTAAGCCGGTTCAGAGACGGATTATGCACTCCATGAGAGAATTGGAGGATGGTCGCTACAATAAAGTGGCGAACATTGTTGGTAATACGATGAAGTATCACCCGCATGGGGATGCGTCTATTACCGATGCGATGGTTCAAATCGGGCAAAAAGAATTGCTAATTGATACCCAAGGAAACTGGGGAAATATTTTCACGGGTGACTCTGCAGCTGCTGCGCGTTATATCGAAGCACGTTTAACACCATTTGCTTTGGATGTGGTTTTTAATCCGAAAACCACGCATTGGTCCAAGTCTTATGACGGTCGTAACAACGAACCTATTGACTTGCCAGTTAAGTTTCCATTGCTTTTAACACAAGGTGTTGAAGGGATTGCGGTGGGAATGTCCACAAAGATTTTACCACATAATTTCAATGAACTGATCAATGCATCGGTTGCTTACTTGAAAGGGAAAAAATTTGAATTATTTCCTGATTTTCAAACGGGCGGCTTTTTAGATGTCTCTGAATACAATGATGGGCAGCGAGGTGGAAAAGTCCGTGCTCGTGCTCGAATTATTCAGCAAGATAAGCATACGTTGGTTATTAATGAACTTCCGTTTTCGAGAACAACAGGAGATTTGATTGATTCCATCTTGAAAGCCAACGAAAAGGGGAAAATCAAAATCAAGAAAATCGAAGATAATACATCGGATAAAGTGGAAATTTTAATTCACTTACACAACGATGTTTCGCCTGATAAAACGATTGATGCATTGTACGCGTTTACGGATTGTCAAGTGACGATTTCTCCAAATGCCTGCGTTATTGTTGATGATAAACCGATTTTTACGAATGTATCGCATATTCTTCGTCACAACACCGATCACACGGTTCATTTATTACAACGTGAACTAGAAATTGAGTTGTTCGAATTGCAAGAAAGTTGGCATTTTGCGTCGTTGGAGCGAATTTTCATCGAGAATAGAATTTACCACGATATTGAAGAAGTAAAATCTTGGGAAGACGTAATCAAAACCATAGATTTAGGTTTGAAACCGCATACAAAACATCTTTTACGCGAAGTTACAGAAGACGATATCGTTCGATTAACTGAGATTCGAATTAAGCGTATTTCTCGTTTTGACTTAGATAAATTCAAAGAAAATATTGCTTCTCTAGAAGGAAAAATTGAAGAAGTAAAACATCATTTGGCGAATTTAATTACGTACGCTATTGATTATTACCTTAACATTCAGAAAAAATACGGTAAAAACCGCGAAAGAAAAACGGAATTGCGTGTGTTTGATACGATTGATGCGACAAAAGTTGCCGTTGCTAATGTCAAATTCTATGCGAATTTTGAAGAAGGATTTATCGGAACTTCGCTTCGTAAAGACGAATATTTGTTCGATTGTTCGGATATTGATGACATCGTGACCTTCCGTCGAGATGGAAGTATGCAAGTCGTAAAAGTGGAGCCAAAAACCTTTGTAGGAAAGGATATTTTGCACGTCGGTGTTTGGAAGAAAAACGACACGCGAACGGTTTACAATATGATTTATCGTGAAGGACGAAACGGCCCGTATTATATGAAACGTTTTACCGTAACGGCGATTACAAGAAATACAGAATATCCTTTGGCATCAGAGCAAAAAGGATCAGAAGTTCTGTATTTTTCAGCTAACCCGAATGGTGAAGCCGAAGTTGTTAATGTTCTTTTGAAACCCAATGCGCGAATTAGAAAACAGCGTTTGGAAATTGACTTTTCCGATTTAGCGATTAAAGGTCGAAATTCCAGAGGAAATCTGGTAACCAAATACGCGATTAAGAAAATTGATTTGAAAGAAGAAGGGGTTTCTACATTGGCGCCACGAAGAATTTGGTTTGATGAAACCGTGAGAAGATTGAATGCAGATGGACGTGGAACGCTTTTAGGAACGTTTAAAGGTGATGATAAAATACTTACCGTCAATTCGAAAGGTGATGTTAAATTGATTTCATTTGACTTAAGTAATCGTTTTGATGACGAATACATTATTTTAGAAAAATGGAAGCCGAATCAGTCGATTTCATGTATTTATTTTGATGGAGAGAAAGGAATCTATTTCATCAAACGTTTCCTTTTGGAAAACACAACGAATGTACAAACGTTCATGCCGTCCGAACATCCAAAGTCATTTATTGAATTTGTAGGAAATGTGGATGGTAGCATTGCAGAAATTACATTTGCTAAAGATAAAACGGGCAAAGTAAAAGATCCGGAAACCATTAATTTAGATGAATTTATCTCTGTAAAAGGTATCAAAGCCATGGGAAATCAATTCATTAAAGATAAAGTGAAATCCATTAATATCATCGTTCCAGAACCTGTTGAAGAAGAGGAGGAAGAGGAAATCATCCTTGAAGAAGATGAAGAAACGGAAATCCCAGAAGAAGGCATTATTGGAGAACTTTTTGATGAAGAATAATGAAAAAGTTTAAAACCATTCTGCTCTTTGTTATTGGACTTCTAGTTTTTACAGGAGCGCTAATTTTTGGCTTGTTAAAGATGGATTATATTCACCTTTCGTCAAGTCATCAAGCGGAAGATTCGGATGTTGAATATCAAGCAGATTCATCTGCTGTGGCGGTAGATTCGGCTTATTCGACGCCACAAGAAGCAGAAGCCTCGATTAATTCTGAGGAACCCGATATGGATGATTATTTACGTTTTTCTGAGTCGGGAGATCCGCTTTCTGCTGCTGATTTGAAAAAATGGGTTGGAAAATATCAAATCAAATTTATTGAAGATGCTGGTGAAAGACCTTATGATGTTATTATCGATATTTCCATTGAGCCGAATGGCGACACTCATCTAGTAATTAATTATCAAGGCAAAGAAAGATATGAAATCGACGAAGGATATCATGTTTATGGGAATTGTACGAAGGCAAATTCGGACAATACCAAGATTGAATTTCTTCCGCAAGTGATTTCCAATGGAGAAGATAAGGGACGAAATACTGGTTTCTTTTTGGAAGAAGTAAAGGGTAGTTACTACTTATACAATCAAATGGCTAACCCAATGAAAGCTACCGAAACGATGGCTATTCCCATTATAAAATTACAATAAAAAGTAAAGAAAAATGACGACAATTCTTATCGCCACCATCGCCATTACGGCTATTATCAGTTTTTATGGATTTAATAATTTGGCTTTTTTCGAAAAGTACAAATTCAATGTAGGTGCAGTTTTGCATCAAAAAGAATACATCCGTTTGCTAAGTGCGGGATTTTTACATGCGGATATCACGCATTTAATTTTCAATATGTTGACGTTGTATTTCTTTGGGCCAATTGTTATTGATGCTTTTGGAGATTTAGGTTTTTTAATCGTTTACATTGGTTCCATTTTATTAGGAAATATTTTCTCCTTATTCATTTATAAAAATCAAAGTTGGTATTCGGCTATTGGTGCAAGTGGAGGTGTTTCGGGGATTTTGTTTGCCGCGATTGCAATGTATCCTCATATTGGAATTATGTTCTTTTTTATTCCAATTCCGATTCCTGGATATCTCTTTGGATTAGCATATTTTGGATACTCGGTTTATTCCATGTTAAATCCTAGACAAAATGATAATATTGGCCACGCTGCGCATTTGGGTGGAGCCTTTTTAGGATTGATTTATTCTGTTGCCATGGCGCCTCATGTTGCGATTTCCAATGCCTTGTATTTAGGAATTATGGCGTTGCCTTTATTGTATTTAGCATACGAAATTTTTGTTCGCAAACGTATTGGATAGTTTATGAATTTTGTAGATATAAAACAGTTTCGGCGGGCCAAAGGCCCGCCGAAACTAGTTTAAAACAATATTATCTACCAACTAAGGTTTTTCATTGGTTAATTCAAATCCCCAATCAATTCCTTTCATTGTAGCCGGAACTCCTGTTGTCATCCAAACTGGAGCTTTAGCACCCTTCAAATAATAATCAAAGAATTGTTGTTGTCTAATCTGGATATCTTTTCTATTCTGACGTTTTTCCAAATTATGCTCTTCACGGTTGTAGTTTAGCAACCAAGATGGTTTCCCTAAACGTTTTAGTCCTGTAAACATTTCAATACCTTGATACCATGGCACAGCTCCATCATTATCATTACTCATAATCGCCACTGGCGTATTCACTTTATCCAAGTAAAATAAAGGGGAGTTTTTCAAATACAAATCTTGCGCTTCCCAAAGCGTTTTACCAATTCTACTTTGCGATTTTTCGTACTGAAACTGTCTGTTCATCCCAGATCCCCAACGGATTCCACCATATGCAGAAGTCATGTTTGCGACCGGCGCTCCTGCCCAAGCAGCTGCGTAACGATCGGTTTGTGTAATCAAATAAGCCACTTGATAACCACCCCAACTTTGCCCTTGAATTCCGATTTTTTTGGCATCAATCCAAGAATTTTTAGCTAAATAATCAACTCCAGAATTAATGTATTCCATAGCCGATTCACCTGGATATCCATCTATATAAGATATGTCTGGTGTGAAAACAATATAACCATTACTTGCGAAATACGAAATGTTCAAACGAGATGGAGTTGGCGCTGGCGCCTGATATTTGTTTAAGTTGTCCGAAAGTTTTTCATAGAAATATACCAACATAGGGTATTTCTTATTCGGGTCAAAATTTTCAGGTTTGTAAAGAACGCCTTCGGATGTATGCCCTTTATCAGTAGTCCATTTTACCAATTCTGCGGTTAGCCAATTGTAGTTTTTTTGCTGCGGATTGGTCGTTGAAAGTTTAATTTGATTTTTAAAATCTGAAGTGGCATACAGATTTGCAGATTGGGTTGAAGATTCTTTTGTTAGAATATATTCATCTGCATTTTTTGCCTTAATAACACCATTGTAACCCCAAACCGCTTCCATTGCAATCTTTTCAGGATATTTTGTTCCGTTGAAATTGGTTTGGAAAATTCCATTTTCTTTAGTCACTTCACTGAATGCCGAAAGCAACAAAGGTTTCTTTCGTGAGTAGCTTTTTACATCAGGATCAAACGTATAGGTGTCGAATGAAATTTTATTTGTTCTTCCGTACGATTGTGTAAGATTTCTTGGTTTTTGCTTTCCATTCAAGTAGAATTCCCAAATATCATAGCGATCCTTAATTAAAACCGACTCATCGTTTTCCGTAAATCCAGCCAAACCGTAGGCTCTAGGTAAATCAGGCATGTCAAACTCTTCGTCAACAAACGAAATTTGAGTGTTTTCATTTAATTTAACGGTCTTTTTGGTCGCTACATTATAACTGTACCAGTTTCCATCAACTCGGTTGAAATACACCATGTATTGACCAAGTGGGGAAGGGATTACATTACCATTTAGATTTTTGATAACTTCTGTTTTTTGACCGTTTGATGTTTGAACTAAGTAAATATCCTTCAAATCGGATCCTGTCCACTGCGAAGCCAAACGCGAATCTTTATTGGTTTCCGTTCCAATAACAAAAGGCGCATTTCCTTCATTCACCATTCGAACGGACTCCATTTTTTCATTACCCAAAGGAATGAAAACGGTGTTGGTTTGTTGCGTATTCGTTACCGATAAATACGATCTCTTCAGGTCGTTTCTAAGATTTTTTAATTGAATGGTTTGCAAATCTTCGTCCTTATAACCCCAAATATCCACAATGGCGTGATCGTTTACAATTAAAGCCGTGTCTTTTACCACGGGCTTTGGCGCAATCCCAAAATACAATTGTTTTCCGTTTTTGCTAAATCGTGGCAAGCTGTTTTCCGAAATCACCCAATTCTTCGGCATTTTCGGATTTTCTTTTTTGTATGTCTTGCTTTTCGAGCCGTCTTGCCCGTAGTAATAAAGCGAATAGTCTTTAATAAGATCATTTTTGTGGGAAGTTGTTCCAACGAAAGCCAACTGAGTTCCAGCTTCATCGAAAGAAAGTTGGCTGAAATCACCTTCCGTTTCCACCAATTTGTTGACTTTATTCTTATCCAAATTCACCCAATTAACAGACTGTAACTCATATTTTTTAGGTGCATTTTTATCTTCTTTCTTCGTTTTGTCCTCTTTTTCAGACTTTTCACCCTCCTCATTAGAAGCTACTTTTTCTTCTGTTTTTTCCTTAGAATCGTCTTTTTTAGCGTCTGGTTTTTTCTTCTCTTCAGGCTTTTTTGTTACATAAGCGAGCTGTTGTCCGAAATCGTTAAAGCTAAATTTAGTAACGTTTTCATAGGTTTCCGACTTGTTTGTAGCCAAATTACGAACCACCATTTTCAAAGGTTTTGCATTGGAATCTTCTGCCGGAGTTGCATCTCCATCTTCTTTTGCAGGCTCTGCCGATTTATCTTTTAAATTTTCTAGTAAATAAGCGATTATAGAACCTCCTTTTGTAGGAATTTTAAAGGATTGCACATTCGGGATTTTCTCGACTGCAAGCGTCTGTAAATTCACAATAAAAAGGGAATCTTTTGCTAATTTTTCCTTCTTCATTTTTTTGTCTTTCACAGCTTTGCTATCCTTATAGAAAGGTTTTACAGAGAAAATTGCGAATTTTGAATCGCTTGTGAACTGAACTTTAGTTCCTCTTGGGAAGTCTATTTTTTTAGAATTATCGGTCTTTTGTAAGGTCAAAACATTATCGCCTTCTTGAGCATCAACACTATAACCTGTCCATTTTCCATCATTGGAAATCAGTCGTGTTGTAATGTTTTGCCAACTGTCGTAAACCGAATGGTCAAGCGCTTTTTTCTGTGCAAACAGGTTAAGCGAAAGCACGAAAAATGCAAAAAGTTGAATTTTTCTTTTCATAAATTTATTTTGATTTGATTATTTTTTTGCAACTACAAAGCGGTCGTTTCCAGAGAGATCCTGGATAAGTTTCGCTTCAGAATAAGCTTCAAATAAAGCCAAAGTTTCAAGCCCTAATTTCTGATTAATTTCTAAGAAAACCAAACCTCCGTTTTTTAAATGTTTCAAGCCATCAAGCGCAATTTTTCGGTAGAAAAGCAATGCGTCTTCCGTCGGTGAAAATAAAGCAATATTGGGTTCGAAATTTTTGACACCAAATCCAATTTCGTTAAACTCATCTTTTCCAATGTATGGCGGATTTGAAATGATAATATCGAACTCTTCTTGAAGTGAATAATTCAAATAATCAGCCTGATGAAATTGAATTTCAAGTTGATGTTTTTCCGCGTTTTTTGTGGCAACTTGGATAGCATCTTCAGAAATATCCATCGTTTGAACTTGCGCATTTGGAAAATATTTTTTCAAAATGATCGGGATAATTCCGCTTCCCGTTCCGATATCTAGTATTTTCGGTTGAGTATCTTTCTCAAATTGATCTCTAATCGTACTGATGGCTATTTCAAGCAGTTCTTCGGTTTCCGGACGTGGAATGAGAACGTGTTCATTCACCGAAAATAAAAGTCCATAAAACTCGGTTTCACCTAAAATTTGTTGATACGGTTTTCCTGTTTTTAATTCTTGAAGTCGTGCTTCCAATTCTTCTTGATCTTGCTGCAAAAGCTCTTGATCGGGAAACGTTCTTTGATGATGCAGCCCAAAACCAACAATTTTTTCTACCAAAAAAGAGTAGATAAAGGCGGTTTCCGAATCGGAATATAAATCGGCTAATTCACGTTTAAAATAACGCTTGCACTCGAGTATCGTCATTTATCTTGTGAAAACTAAATTGGTATCCGTCGATTTTTCTTCATCAATTCTATAACCTTCGTAATTAAATGCTTTTACGTCATTCAACGTTTTGGCTTTGGTTTCCGCACAATAACGCACGACTAAACCTCGAGCGTGTTTCGTGTAAACAACGATGGTTTTTAGTTTCCCGTCTTTCAATTCATAAAAATCAAAATCGATCACTTTACGATTCAATTTTTTTCGATCAATCACTTTTCCGTATTCTTTGCTCGCTAAATTGAGAAGAATTTCAGTCTTCGTCATTTCAGAATCTAATTGTTCCGTCACTTTTTCTGTCCAAAAATCGTATAGATTCTTGTATTTATCGAATTTAAACGGCCTTCCCATTTCCAAACGATACAACATGACTTTGTCAGAAGGTTTTAAAAGTCCGTACAAACCGGAAAGCATTCGGTAATTTTTTTGAAGATAATCTATGGCAGATTTATCCAAAGTCGCAGCATCCAAACCTCTGTAAACCTCTCCAGTAAACGCAAAAAGGGCAGAGGTAGATTCTTTAGCTTTTGGTTTGTCATTCCATTTTTGGTTTCGTTCCCAATTTTCATCTGCTAATTTTGACGAAATCTCCATTAAATCGGATAAATATTTTGGTGATTTTTCTTTTAAATATTTTTGAATATGTGCAGCATCATCAATGAATTTTGGAGTTGTCGCTCTCAAAAGATCGCTCTTATTTTCAATATTCATCAGTTTTGCAGGTGACGTAACGATTTTCATAAAAGTAAATTAAAAAGGAGTGGTAAAATTAGCGAAAGCGTTTAAGCATTCAAAGTTTCTGCATCTGAAATTAGTTGTCTTAAGATTTCTGTTGTAGAAGTTGTTTTAAGATTTCGAAAGGCTTGTCCCACCCAAATTCCAACAAAATCTGTATTTTCCATTTTTTTTGCATAATCGCGAAGCGGCTGAGTAAGCTTGTTTTGATAAGGATATGGCAAAATCAAATTCGAATTTTCGAGCTCGTTGATAAACTTATTTCGTATTCCTTGCGCATAGCGACCTGAAAAACTTTTCGTGAGCATAATTTCATCTTCAGAAAGATTGCTGATTTTTTGTTTTTCAAAGGGTTTGAAATTGCTTTCTTCTGAACACAGCAATGCGGTACCAACAACAAAACCTTGTGCCCCTAAATTTTTCGCAGCAAGAAGTGTTTTTCCGTTTCTGATTCCGCCACCATAAATTAAAGGAGTTTTCACATGGTTAGAAACCTCATTTAAAAGGGCAAAACCGCCGATTTTTGGAATTTTATTTTCTTGGAAACTTCCTCGATGTCCACCTGCTTCCAAACCTTGTACGCAAAGAATATCGATATCCAAATTTTCGAGAATTAAAGCTTCCTTTAGCGAAGTACATGTTCCGATTAAAATAACATCGTAACTTTTTAATTGCTGAATGGTTTCTCGATCTAAACTTCCAAAAGTGAAACTTAAAATCTTGATATTTCCTTCGATAATCTTCTCAATTTGTTTTCGATAACCTTGCGGTTTTATGGCATCAATTTCTGGGAAAAGAACATCCCAATTGAGTTGAAACGCAATTGCTTCTAAACGTTTTTTTGTTCTGTTGTATTTTTCTCGCAATTCATCAGTGATTTCTGGAATTGCATTAGCGAAAATATTTACTGAAAAAGGTCGATCTGTTAGCGTTTTAACTTCTTTAACTTTCTCAAGACAAATTTCGCCATCCCAATCACCTAAAGCCAAAGAACCAAGACAATTCGCTTTTTGAGCAGCCAAAAGCATAGGAATGCTTGAAGCGCCTAACATAGGTGCTTGCAGAATAGGATATTGAATCTTGAGCAAGTCCGTTATTTGATTGGACCAATTCATAGTTTTGGATTTACAATTCGCCTTTACCTTGTCGGATAATTTCAGGTTCACCAGAAGTTAAATCTACAATGGTTGAAGCCACATTATCTCCATAACCACTGTCGATAACTATATCCACTAAATGATCGTATTTCTCTGCTATGAGTTCTGGATCGGTAGAATATTCGAGGATTTCATCATCATCTTTAATGGATGTAGATGCAATAGGATGGCCAAGTTTTTCAACAATTAACTGCGGAATAGAATGGTCGGGAACTCGAATTCCAATTTCCTTATTTCCTTTGTAAGCAAGGGGCAAATTCTTATTTGCTTCTAAAATAAACGTAAATGGTCCAGGAATATGACTTTTCAAAAATCGAAAAACAGACGTATCAATTGGTTTTGTGAAGCTAGAAAGGTGACTAAGATCGTTACAGATAATCGAAAATTGGGCTTTTTCAAGCTTGATTTTTTTAAGTTGAGCCAGCTTTTCCATGGCTTTCACATCATAAATGTTGCAACCAAGGGCATAAACTGTGTCCGAAGGATAAATTATTAATCCACCTTTTGCCAGTGTTTTAACTACCTCATTAATAAGATTTTCTTGAGGATTGTCTGGGTATATTTTTAGAATTTTTGCCATAATCCAAAGGTACAAATTTTAATAAAAGTACGACAAAAAGGGAAAAAAATTTGGAAGGTGAATAAATAGTCGTATATTTGCAGTCCAATATCGCGGGGTAGAGCAGTAGGTAGCTCGTCGGGCTCATAACCCGGAGGTCGCACGTTCGAGTCGTGTCCCCGCTACTAAGACAACGCTTTCGGTAGGCGTTACAGAAAATATACCGCGGGGTAGAGCAGTAGGTAGCTCGTCGGGCTCATAACCCGGAGGTCGCACGTTCGAGTCGTGTCCCCGCTACCAACAGGAGAATCAAGTCGTGATTCTCCTTTTTTTGTGCTTTTATTTGGCTTTTTTCCTTCCCAATTTTCGTTAATATTTCAGCCAAAATTCTTATTAAAGTATTAAAATTTAAATTTAATTGATTGTAAATCAATAACTTAACATTTATCACTAAAAAAATAGTTGTATAAATTGTTTTAATATCTATATTTGTATCACTACGTAATTAGTTATTGAGATGAAGATACAAACGTTAACCAAAGCAGAAGAGCAAATCATGCAATATCTATGGAAAATCAAAAAAGGTTTTCTAAAAGATGTTCTTGATCAGTTTCCAGAACCGAAACCTCATACCAATACGGTGTCTACCATATTAAAAGTTTTGAAGGACAAAAACTTTGTTGATTTTGAGGTTTTTGGGAGACAGCATGAATATTTTCCGATGATTACGCAAGAGCAGTACAGCGGAAAATCTATGAAAAGTTTGGTGAAAAATTATTTTTCAGGATCGTATAAAAATGCAGTTTCTTTCCTTGTCGAAAAGAACGAAATGAGCATTGAAGATCTTGAAATGTTGTTAAACGAACTTAAAGATAAGGACTAATGGAAGCAATTTTACTCTACATCGGTAAAATGATTTTATGTTCCGGTGTACTATTTTCGTACTATCAGTTGTTCTTAAGAGACAGAACGTTTCATCACTACAATCGGTTTTACTTGGTTGGCGTGTTGCTTGTTTCTTTGGTATTGCCTCTATTGAAGATAGATTATTTTACCATCGAAGTAGATTCTAGTATGTATATTTTGTTGAGTAAGTTTCAGAATTTTAATACCGCTAATACAGATAACCATGACTACATTTATCTTCAATATGCTGCTTACGCTCTTGGATTGGTTTCTTTCTTTTTTCTAGCCAAATTGGGCTATGGAATTGTAAAGATTATACAGTTTAAAAGAACGTTTAGCGAAGAAAGTATCCAAGGAATTAAGTTTTATCAAACAAACTTATTGGATGCGCCTTTCTCATTTTTCCGAAATCTATTTTGGAAAGATACCATCCTTTTGCAATCGGATTTGGGACGCCAAATTCTAAAACACGAAATGGTTCATATTGAACAGAAACACAGTATCGACAAGCTTTTATCAGAGGTTTTGGTTGCTGTATTTTGGTTCAATCCATTTTTTCATATCATCAAAAAAGAAATCTCTTTAATTCATGAGTATTTAGCCGATAAAAAATCGGTGAAGAATTCGGATACGAAAGCATTTGCGCAGATGCTTTTGGCAAGCCACTTTTCCGGAAAAGTATTGCCCGCAACCAGTCCGTTTTTAAGCTCAAACCTAAAAAAACGATTAAAAATGTTACAAAAACCTAAAACAAAGTACAGTTATGCGCGTAGGCTTTTTGCCTTACCCATTTTGTTTGTCATGGCCTTTGCCTATTTGGTAAACGCTAAAAATAGAGAAATAAAAACGACGAACAACGAATTGAAAGCTATGGTTGAGGAAATGGGTCAAACTCAAATTTCAGATACCGCAAAGGCTAAAACTCCAAAAGGTGAGAGCATCGAGTTGGAAGCTCATAAAATTAAAAAAGAGCAAGAAAAATTGAAATTGGAATTGAAAAATTTAAAGTTGAATTCAAACGGTGATAAAGAAGTTGAGATTGCAAAAAAGCAATTAAAATTAGCCATATTAGATTCTGCTATGCGAAAATTGCCATTAAGAGATTATCAGGGAAAAATTAAAAAGGTTATAATTAATGGTGTTGAAATGGATTCATCGTATGTAAAGCAATATTTTGGTAAATACCAGGATACGGATCAAGAGTGGAAAGTTGTTGAAGGGACTGAGCTAAATTTAGATGCTATAAAAAAGGAAGCTTCAAAAAGAGCGGCAGAAGCCAATAAATTGGCAGCTGAAGCAAGTAAAATTGCTAATGAGGAATTGCGAAAATCAAACGTTTATCGCCTAGAAAGTGTATTTTATGATGATGCAAAAGCAAGGCAAACTCTTACCAAAAAAGAACAGAAAAAACTTAATGAGTTAAACAAAAAACAAAAAGAACTTGCTGAAGAAGCTGCAAAATTGGCAAAAGAAAGAGCAAAGCTTTTGAAAACGGATAAGTACATTACAAGTTCATCTCGATATACGTTTACGCCTACAACTCCAAAAACGCCTACGCCTCCAAAATCTTCTTTAAAAATAGAACCAGGTTGGATGTTGAATGTTAATGCTTATCCTACGGCTAAAGGACAAGGATTCTCGAAAGATAATTTCAAAGATGAATCATACACTAAGATTACAATCGATGGGAAAGAGGCTTCTAAACAAGATATAAAAGATTTAGATCCTAAAAAAATTGATCATATCAGTGTTTTCAAAAATAACAATGATGGTCAAAAGGCAAACGAAATTGAAATAATCCTAAAAAAATAATAGCTATTAATTTAGTTTCGAGCGTCGCAGGCGCTCGAAACTAAATTCCAAATTCCCAGATCACTGTACTATGAAAAAATTAACGATTTTCTTAATCCTATTCTCTGCTTTATATTTCGCACAAAATCAACGATTTATGTACGAATATAAATTCGTAATGGACTCCACAAATAAAGAAGATGTGAAAAATGAACTCATGTATTTGGATGCTTTCAAGGAAGGATCGCATTTTTACAGCCGAACTGTTTTTGAATCCGACTCAATTATGAAAGCGGATTTAGAAAAACAATTGAAAGCTACAGGATCAATTAATGTTCGCTCCGATATGCGAAAAGGAGATGTTCGATATTCGGTGACCAAAACCTATCCGAAATACGATGTTTTCATGCATACTCGTTTATTGTCAGATCAATACAAAGTAGCGGAGGATCGAAAAATGAATTGGAAAATAAGTTCAGAGAAACAAAAAATTGGTGAATGGAATGCTCAAAAAGCAGAAACCGATTTCGGTGGGCGGCATTGGATTGCTTGGTTCTCTACCGATATTCCTGTTCAAGATGGTCCTTACAAATTTCACGGTTTACCCGGCATAATTGTTAAATTGGAAGATAGAACAGGAACCCATCGTTTTGAATTAAAAGGAATCAAAAATTCAGTTCAAAAAGTTGAAATGCCTTTTTCTGCTAAAGAAATTGCAATTAATAGAAAACAATACAATCGTTTGGTAGAAGATTATGAAAATGATCCTACAAAAGGATATAGACAAATGCAAATGGGCGGGATGGTTATGATTATGGCGGATGGACAAAGCGCTGACATGAAAAAGCAAGAGGAAATTATCAAGGAACGTTTGCGTAAAAACAATAACAAAATAGAACTAAAACGAGATTAATATGAAATTTTTACTAGGTTTATTTTTAGCTTTTTCAGCTTTAGTATCGGCACAGAATCAACGTTTTATGTACGAATACAAATTTGTTCCCGATATCAATGTAAAAGATACGGTGAAAACGGAAATGATGTATTTGGATATTACACCAACAGGTTCGCATTATTACAGCCGTCAGAAATTTATTTCAGACTCCATTATGACTGCGCAAATTAAGGAGCAAATGCGAACAACACCAGGAAGTTTCTCCGTAAAGTCAACAGGAAAGCAAGGTTTGGTGAAGGAAGAAGTTATTAAAACCTATCCTTCTTTTGAAATGATTCTAAAAACATCTATTGGAAACTATCGCTACAAAGTACTAGATACTTCTAAAATGCAATGGAATATTCTACCTGAAAAGGAAAAAGTAGGCGAATATATGGCTCAAAAAGCAACAACTTCGTTTGGCGGAAGAGAATGGACGGCTTGGTTTTCTAGCGATTTACCATTTCAAGATGGACCGTACAAGTTTCATGGTCTTCCAGGTCTGATTGTGAAATTAGAAGATGCATCTAAAACACATCGTATTACGTTGGAAGGAAATACCACTTTTGCTACCGATAAAGCAACGGATGAAAGTTTAAATATTCCAGGACAAAGCATTGTGATTGGTGGATTGAATGGTAAAGAATTAAATGTTACCGCAGCTCAATTCAAGAAGTCGTACAAAGAATATGCGAATGATCCAGCTAAAGAAATGCGTCAAATGCTCGCTAGTGCGGGGCCTACGAATAAAGTAACGATTCGTTTTCAAGATAATAGTGGAAAGATGTCTTCATCGAACGAAGAAGCATTGCGTTTTATGGAACAAGATGCAAAAGAACGGATCAAAAAAGACAATAACAAGATTGAACCTAATCTTTATGAATAATCTTGAAAAACCTAAAAAGTAATTTTTAGGTTTTTTAATTCAAAAAAATAAAATATTGATTACTAATTTTATATAAATTAACATCGAAAAAAAATCACGATTCATGAAAAGACTATTTCTACTTTTTGCCGTAATGGCAGCTGCAATGAGCTTTGCTCAAAACCAAAAATTTACGTATAAATTGACCATGCAAAAGAATAGCAAAGATGGTTCTGAAAAAAAGCCCTTAGAAGAAATGGTTGCTTTGGTGGTTTCCAAAGAAGGCTCTCTATTCTATAACGAAGATAAAGTAATAGCAGACTCAACTATTTCTTCATCCATTCAAAAAGCAAAAGGAACTGGAAATTTCAACTTAGATTTTAGTGGTGTGAAAATGGCAACGTTTTCTCCAATTGTGAACAAAACCTATCCTAGCTATACGACAACCGTGATGGATAGAGTTGGTGGTAATTTGTTCGAGTATGATGAAACCCGCAAACCAGAATGGAAAATTCTTCCAGAAAAACAAAAAATTGGCGAATGGGAATGTCAAAAAGCGTCGCTTTCGTATCTAGGAAGAGAGTGGATAGCTTGGTTTACATCAGATATTCCGGTTCAAGATGGACCCTATATTTTTCACGGATTGCCAGGGCTTATTGTCAAAATTTCAGATTTGGAAAACTTATACACCTTCGAATTAGAAGGAGTTAAAAATAAGTTTACTGTAGCTAACATCAAAAAGGACAAGTTGATGAAAATTAACTACGATAAGTTTAGAAAAGCCTATCAAGAAAACTATTTGGATCCAGGGAAATCTATGCGTGCAATGACGGGAAGTATGAGTGGCACTGTTACCTCATTTAAAATGATAGAAAATGGAAAAGAAGTTGATATGAAGGAAATGGAACGCAAACAAAACGAACAAGCTAAGACTCGAAAGTTATATGATCTCACTCCAATTGATAAAGATTTAATTAAAGAATAAACAAAAACCCCTGAATTTTCAGGGGTTTTTTATTTTTAGAAAAGTAGCTTACACTAATTTTTTAGAATCTGCGATAAATTGTTCCAAACCTTTATCTGTTAAAGGGTGGTTCAATAAAGACAAAATCGGAGGAAGTGGTGATGTGATCACATCGGCACCAATTTTTGCACAGTTGATAATATGCATCGAATGACGAATGGAAGCTGCTAGAATCTCTGTATCGTAACCGTAGTTATCGTAGATTATTCTAATCTCTTCAATTAAAGCCAAACCATCTGTAGAAATATCATCCAATCTTCCCAAGAAAGGCGAAACGTACGTTGCACCCGCTTTTGCAGCTAGCAAAGCTTGTCCAGCAGAGAAAATAAGCGTACAGTTGGTTTTAATTCCTTTGTCAGAAAAATACTTCAACGCTTTGATTCCGTCTTTAATCATCGGGATTTTTACCACGATGTTCGGGTGAATTGCAGCAAGCTCGTCACCTTCTTTAATCATTTCTTCGTACGTTGTAGAAAGTACTTCCGCAGAAATAGCTCCATCTACCAATTCGCAAATCGCTTTGTAATGGTTTTTGATGGCTTCAGCACCGCTGATTCCTTCTTTTGCCATTAATGAAGGATTGGTTGTTACACCATCTAAAATACCTAAATCACGAGCTTCTTTAATTTGTTCGAGATTGGCTGTGTCAATAAAAAATTTCATTCTTCCTTTTATTAAATTCTTAATGCCCACAAAGATACGAAATGAACGCTGATTTCAAAACGTAATTCCCTCGTCTTTTTGGTTTTAATTTTCTAATTTTATAAGCTAAATTGTGTGGTTATGAATTTTAAAAATCGATGGATTCCTGTTTTTATGTCGGTTTCGGCATTGGCTTTTGCGCAACAAAAAACCTATTGCAATCCTATTAATATCGATTATGGATATACGCCTTTTGACGTTTTTTCTAAACAAGGGAAGCATCGTGCGACGGCTGATCCAGTCATTGTTAATTTTCAGAAAAAATTATTTCTTTTTTCTACCAATCAAGAAGGCTACTGGCATAGCGATAATATGTTGGATTGGACTTTTGTTAAACGTAAATTTCTCCGCGATAACAAATACATTCATGATCTTAATGCACCTGCTGTTTGGGCGATGAAAGATACGTTGTATGTGTACGGTTCGACTTGGGAGCAAGATTTTCCGATTTGGAAAAGCACAAATCCTACTGTTGATGATTGGAAGATCGCTGTTGATACATTAAAAGTTGGCGCTTGGGATCCTGCTTTTCATTATGATGAAGATAAAGACAAACTCTATTTATATTGGGGTTCAAGCAACGAATGGCCTCTTTTAGGAACAGAAGTGAAAACCAAAACATTGCAATCGGAAGGTTTTGTGAAACCTATAATTAAGCTGAAGCCTGAAGATCACGGCTGGGAACGTTTTGGCGAATACAATGATAATGTTTTCTTGCAACCCTTTACAGAAGGCGCTTGGGTGACGAAACATAATGGAAAATACTATATGCAGTATGGCGCTCCAGCAACCGAATTTAGCGGATATGCAGATGGCGTTTATGTAAGTAATAATCCGCTCGAAGGATATGAATACCAAAAGCACAATCCATTTTCCTACAAACCAGGTGGTTTTGCTCGTGGTGCTGGTCATGGAGCAACGTTCCAAGATAATTTCAGCAATTATTGGCATGTTTCAACGATTTTTATTTCAACTAAAAATAATTTCGAAAGACGTTTAGGGATTTGGCCTGCTGGTTTTGATAAAGATGATGTCATGTACAGCAATACGGCGTACGGCGATTATCCAACGTTGTTGCCTCAATATGCACAAGGAAAAGACTTTACAAAAGGTTTATTCACGGGTTGGATGTTGTTGAATTACAATAAGCCTGTTCAGGTTTCGTCAACAATAGGAGGTTATCAACCAAATTATGCTGTGGATGAAGATATTAAAACCTATTGGTCGGCCAAATCGGGGAATTCGGGTGAGTGGTTTCAAACGGATTTAGGAGAAATTTCAACAATCAATGCGATTCAGATAAATTATGCCGATCAGGATGTTGAGTTTATGGGAAAAACTCATGGAAAGATGCATCAATACAAAATTTATGGATCTAATGATGGTAAAAATTGGAAAGTTATTGTTGACAAATCCAAGAACCAAAAAGACGTTCCGCACGATTATGTTGAATTGGAAAAACCAGCAACCGCTCGATTCATGAAAATGGAAAACTTGAAAATGCCAACGGGGAAATTTGCGTTGAGTGGTTTCCGAGTTTTTGGAAAAGGCGGCGGTGTTGCCCCGAAAATGGTAGAAGATTTTGTTCCACTTCGAGCAGATCCGAAGAAGTTTGGCGAGCGACGAAGCATTTGGATGAAATGGCGTCAAAACATCGCAGCTGACGGTTATGTCATTTATTTTGGGAAAGATCCTGACAAATTATATGGAAGCATCATGGTTTACGGTAAAAATGAATATTTCTGGACAGGAGCTGATCGTGTTGACTCGTATTATTTTCAGATTGAAGCGTTTAACGCGAACGGAATTTCGGAAAGAACTCCTGTTATGAAATCAGAATAAAGAGTATATTTGATAAAAATGAATGTTATGAAAAAAGGAATTGTTTTCGCATTGGCGCTTTGTTCAAGTTTTGCATTAGCTCAAGATTTGAAGAACGATTTTAAAGGAACTTCGAAAAAAGAACAAGATCAAAGAAATTACGCGTTTTCAAAAGTTTTTGAATTATCGAAGTCAATTTATTTCATAGAAAATGCGGTTTCAACTAATTTGAATGTCTTGGATGGAAAAATGGACGTTATTGAGTCGGTTACCGTTCTTACAAATGCGGCAAATTCACCACAGGAGTTTAAAACGCTTTTTGATAATCCGATATCAGGTATTATTTTAGTTAAAGTGAAAAAGGATTCTCCTACATTGGAAACGGTTTCGATTCAAGATTTAAACAAAAAATATAATCTAGATCCTTCGCAGCCAATTTATGTGGATGGAAACAAGGTTTCGTCAAAATACAATTTGGTAGAAAGTCCGAAAAATGAATACAGTTTGATTTCGGTGGAAGGACAAAATTTCCTTGCTGTTCATAGCAAACCGAAATTATCCCCAGGAATTTAATAAAATAAAGCGCTCATCTGAGTGCTTTTTTTATTTTTGCAAGATGAAAATTGCATTTTTAGGTCCAGAAGCTAGTTTTACGCAGTTGGTGACCTCCAAAATTTTTGCCCACGAAGAAATTATTCCTCAAACCACCATTTTGGATTGTTTTTACGCCGTACGTAACGGAATGGTTGATAAGGCCGTCGTTCCTTTGGAAAATTCCATTGAAGGAACGGTTTCGATGACGTTGGATTTGTTGTATGATTTCGAAGATATTTTTATCGAAGGCGAAGCTGTTTTACCCATTGCCCATCATTTGATGGTTCATCCTGATAACGATACGTTTGAGAAAATTTATTCGCATCCGCAGGCGTTAGCGCAAACATTTCATTTCAGATTTTCCTATTTTAAAGATATTCCGACTCAAGAATTTAGTTCTACAGCGGCTTCTGCAAAGCGTGTTGCGGATAATCCCAATGAAAAATGGGCGGCGATCGCTAATAAGTCGGCGGCGGAATTGTATGGCTTGAAAATTCTACATGAAAATGTTCAGGATTTTGAACAAAATCACACCCGTTTTATCGTGATTTCAAAACAACGAAACAGAATAGAATTAAATAGAGTTCCCATTACTCGAAAATCGTCTTTGCTAATCACACTTCCGGAAGATCATGCGGGAGGTTTGCATCAAGTTCTTTCGGTTTTTGCTTGGCGTAAAATGAACCTTTCAAAAATTGAATCCCGAACGCTGAAAACAGGTTTAGGAAATTATTTCTTTTTTATCAATGTGAATGGCGATTGGGATAACGTTTTGTATCAAAATTCGTTAGCAGAATTGGAATCAATTCATGCGAAAGCTCGTTTCCTAGGAGATTACGACGAATTTCTTTTGGACGAATAATAGAAATAAGAAATTTTGTCCGTGAGCAAATCACACAAAAGACAATTTTACCGAATTATTAACGGTTTATAAAGTTTTTATAAAGTTTGTTAAGAAAAGATGGCCGTTATCATTAACGGCATTTTTTTTGTGATTATAAATTCGATTAAATGATTAAGCAAAAAACATTCATTCATATTTAACATTAGATTTTTCAAATAATAAAGCACTGATTTTTCAGTGCTTTATTTATTTGTACTTGTCTTTCCATTTTTTCTTGAGTTCTTCCGCGATTTTTTTTTCGGTAGAATTAGAACCTGGTTCATAAAATTGTACTCCAGTAATTTCTTGCGGAAGGAATTCCAAATCCACAAAATTTCCTTGATGGGAATGGGCATATTGATAGTTTTTACCATAATCCATTTCTTTCATCAACTTGGTTGGCGCATTTCGCAAATGCAAAGGCACCGGAAGATTTCCTGTCTTTTTTACAAAATCCATCGCCATATTGATGGCAAGGTATGTTGAATTACTTTTCGGCGAAACAGCAAGATAAACCGCCGTTTCACTTAAAATAATTCGAGCTTCAGGATTTCCGATGAGGTTGATGGCTTGAAAACACGCATTCGCCATCGTTAACGCATTGGGATTGGCTAAGCCAATATCTTCAGATGCTAAAATCACCATTCGGCGGGCGATAAATTTAATGTCTTCACCACCAACTAACATTCTGGCAAGCCAATAGACCGCCGCATTAGGATCGCTTCCACGAATGGATTTAATGAAGGCTGAAATAATATCGTAATGTTGCTCACCATTTTTATCGTAAAGCGCCATATTTTCTTGTAAAACAGCCAATACGTCTTCATTAGAAATACGTTCTTTTTTGGAGTTTTTGTATTGATTAAGAACGATTTCAACAGAATTTATTAATTTTCGAGCATCACCACCTGAATATTGGATCAATGCTGTTTTTTCTTCAATTTTGAATTTTTCCTTTTCGTCTTGATTGTATCGTTCTAATGCAATATCAATTAACTCTTCCAACTTTTCATACGAAAGCGCTTTCAAAACGTAGACTTGCGATCGAGAAAGCAAAGCCGAAACAACTTCAAAACTTGGATTTTCTGTTGTTGCACCCACCAAAACGATCCAGCCTTTTTCTACTGCATGCAAAAGCGAATCTTGCTGGCTTTTATTAAAACGATGAATTTCGTCAATAAAAAGAATGGGTGATTTTCCTGAAAAAAGATTTTGCTTTTTGGCTTCTTCAATAACATCTCGAACGTCTTTCACACCTGAGGAAACAGCCGAAAGTTTATAAAATTTTCGTCCCGAGTTTTCCGAGATAATCTCGGCTAAAGTCGTTTTTCCCGTTCCTGGAGGTCCCCAAAAAATCAATGAATTCAAGGTGTCATTTTCAATCATTTTTCGGATGGGACCCGATTTTCCCGTCAAATGTTCTTGTCCAAGGACATCATCTAATGTTTTAGGACGTAATTTTTCAGCTAAAGGAATGTTGCTCATGATTTTTTCTCAAATGAATCACCCAAAAGTGTAACAATTTCAAAAATAGTTTACCAACTATCTAAAACGTAATTTCTGCAAAAGCGGTTTTGCAAAAGAAAAAGGTTGTGTACGAAATTGGAATCAATGGGGATTTCTTTTCAAATGTATGACTTTTTTAAGTTATTTTTGTAGCGTTTTGAAATCGACAATGTACAAAATACTATCCTTTCCATTGATATTATTGATCAAATTTTATCAAGGTGCGATTTCGCCATTTTTGGGAAATAATTGCAGGTATCAGCCTACTTGTTCTCATTATATGGTCGATGCGCTGAATATTCATGGACCTTTTAAAGGCCTGTTTATGGGAGTGAAACGTATTTTGAGATGTCATCCATGGGGTGGAAGTGGTTATGATCCTGTACCGCCCAAAAAATAATGTTAAACTAGAGTAAATGAAGCAGTTTTTTCTTCGATTTGTCATGGTCATGTTGGCGTTTTCTTTTCAGTCAACGTTCGCACAATTGTATCCAGACGGTTTGTCTGATGGGGTTTTAGAAGTAAACCAAAAAAATGTTCCCGTAAAAATCTTTTCAACGACTTCGGGTCATGATTTGGATGCATTTTCTAAAAAAGAAATTCCGAATAACGTTTTAGTAATTTTGAATGATGATCTTAACGATCAGGCTTCAGGATTGTATCAAATGTTTGCATTTTCGGGTTTTCAGATTCTGGATAAGAATTTCCAACCGGTTGCTCAAGAGCAAAACGATATTAAATATATGTACCGCCCGCAAAGCAAAAATGAATTGATTGGGCAGGGAAGTACGGTAGAACTAAAAACGAAATATAAAATTTGGGATCCTTCCAAAGGAATTAAAATCGGAGGATTTACCTTGCATTTTTATAGTTTGATGTTTGTTTTTGCCTTTGGTTTAGGGTATTTGTTGATGCATCGAATTTTCAAAATCGACAATGTTAACGACAAATATTTGGAACCTTTGTTTACGTGGACATTAATCGGAACCATTTTAGGAGCACGTTTAGGTCACGTTATTTTCTATCAACCCGAATTGTTTAAAGAAGATTTTTGGTCGGTTTTCCTTCCGATTCGTACGAAACCAACTTTAGAATTTACTGGTTTTATGGGATTGGCAAGTCACGGTGCTTCCATTGCTTTACTTTTAACAACACTGTATTATTCATTTAAAATTATCAAGAAAAATCCGCTTTGGGTGTATGATAGATTAGGAATTGTTGTGGCTTTAGGAGGTTTCTTTATTCGAATGGGGAATTTTTTCAACTCAGAAATTATTGGAAAAGCTGTTGCTGAAGATTCGCCTTTCGCCGTGTTATTTCCAAACATGAGTAATGAATATGGAGCGACGGTTCCGCGTTATCCATCGCAATTGTTTGAAGCTATTGGATATCTTATCTTATTTGTAATTTTGTGGATTTTGTATCGTTATACCAATAAAAAATACCAGCAAGGATGGCTTTTTGGTTTCTTTTTCTTTGTGCTTTGGTCGATTCGTTTCTTTGTAGAATTCTTGAAAGAACCGCAAGGTGAAGAGTTTATTAAATTGGGGACTTTGAACACTGGACAAGTTCTATCGTTACCGTTTATGATTGCAGGTGTGGTGTTAATGCTTATTTCGCCGAAATACAAAATCTCCGAAGCTGAAAATGAAAAACCAGAATATCCTGCTTAAGGAATTTTAAAATAGAGAATAAAAAAAGCTGCACTAGAAAAATGCAGCTTTTTTAATTTTAGTTCAATTGAAGTAAATCTGAACCCGATTTAATTTCAAAAGGTTCTTTTCCTTGAATGAAAATTCGCGTTTCGTTTTCGCCTTGAACGGTAATAGAATCTCCAATTTTTCGAATCCAGTTTCCTTCTCGCAATCCAACAACCATCGTGTCATTTTGGGTTAAGAATTCTAGAATTCGAGTTTCTCGAGTCTCGCCATTGTGATGTAAATCCGGATTTGGATCTAAATAATGCGGATTCAAATTGAACGGAACCAAGCCCATCGTTTCAAAACTTGGAGGATACACAATCGGCATATCGTTCGTCGTTTTCATATTCAATCCACCAATATTACTTCCTGCGCTGCAACCTAAATACGGTTTTCCCGATTGAACTTCTGATTTTAGAACGTTCATTAAACCATTTTCATGCAATGTTTTTACCAATAAAAATGTGTTTCCACCGCCTGTGAAAAAGCCTTTTCCGCTTTGTAGCGCTTGTTTCATTTCATCAAATTCATGAAGTCCGCGAACTTGAATATTTAGTTTTGCAAAGAAAAGTCGTGCTTTCTCAGTATATGCGTCATGAGTTAGTCCAGAAGGCCTTGCAAACGGAATGAAAATAATTTCGTCTATTCCATGAAATAATGAAATAATTTCGTTTTTCAAGTATTCTAAATACTCGCCTCCAAAAAGTGTTGAGGTTGATGCGAGAATGATGTTTTCTTTATTCATTTTTCCAATGTTTTTCGATGTAGTTCATTAAAAATTCGGGGCAACGAATGATTTTTTGTTTTTCGGCATCGAGAAAGTACAAAGTTGTAGAGGCTTCCGTTAGTTTTTCCCCTTTTTCATTGTAAATTTCGTACTCGAACTCAATTCGAACGCCCGGGATTTTTTTTATAAAAGTATGAATTTCTAATAGATCATCGTATTTAGCTGGTTTTAAATATTTAATTTTATAGTCTGAAACGGGAAGCCAAATTCCACGATTTTCGATCTCGTCATACGAAATACCGATGCTTCGAAAAAGTTCGACGCGGGCAACTTCAAAATAGGTAGCGTAGTTACCATAATAGACGTATTTCATAGGGTCAGTTTCTGTGTAACGAACTCGTATTGAATGTGTTGTGTGTAGCATTTTCAAGTGATTAATAAGACATACAAATATATTTTTAAATAATCAATACATCAAAGATTTTTTTTTCCACAATAATTATGGCATCTTTGTCTGAGGATAATTACTAACGTTTCAAATTAAAATTTTTCGCACAAATAATGGATCAAGATTTATCGTTGATATGGGAAAGATGTCTCCAATTTATGAGAGACAATTTAAATGCTACGGAAGACAATGATGATCTTAAGAAGCTTGAAAAGTCTTTTGATCTTTTGTTCGAAAAAGTGGCGCCTATTTCTTTGGTGAATCACAATCTTACGCTTTTAGTTCCTAGCGATTTCTATAAAGAATATATTGAAGACAATTATTTGTCTCTTCTTTCAGCTGCTTTACGTAAGTACATTGGTAAAGGGGTGAAGTTGTGGTATTCTGTAATGGAAAATAAACCTGTAGGACAGCAAAAGCCTGTTGTTCAGAACATGAAAGGAAATTCGATTCCTGCTCCTAAAGTTCAGGAAGCGACTCCAAAAGCGAAAAATTTAGTAAATCCTTTTATTGCACCTGGAATCAAAAAGGTGACTATTGAACCCAACCTAAACGCTCAACTTTCATTCGATAATTTTATTGAAGGAGAGAGCAATAAATTTGCATCTACGGTTGCGAAATCTATTGCAAAACGCCCTGGAGCAACGGCTTTCAACCCTTTATTTGTTCATGGTGGAGTAGGTGTTGGGAAAACGCACTTGGCTCATGCGATTGGGCTTGAAGTGAAAAATTTGTATCCTGAGAAGGTGGTTCTATATCTTTCTTCGGAAAAATTCATTCAACAATTCGTTTCTGCGGCGAAAGCTCAGAACAAAACAGATTTCCAAAATTTCTATCAAATGGTAGATGTTTTGATTATCGATGATATTCAGTTTTTATCTGGAAAAGCAGCGACACAAGATAGTTTCTTCCATATTTTTGATTATTTACATCAAAACGGAAAACAGATTATTTTAACGTCGGACAAGGCTCCAGTTGACATTCAAGATATTCAAGAACGTATCGTTTCGCGTTTTAAGTGGGGACTTTCTGCAGAGATTAAATCTCCAGACTTCGATACGAGAAAGAAAATTATCCTAGAAAAACTACACCGTGACGGAATTGTTTTAACCGAAGATATGGTTGATTTTCTTGCTGGTGAAGTAAAATCTAACGTTCGTGAGCTTATCGGCGTAATCAATTCTGTAATTGCGTATTCTACGGTTTATAAGTCTGATTTAAGTTTAGATTTGCTAAAAGAAACGATTAACAAAATCGCTTCGACTCAGAAGAAGGTAATCAATATTCCATACATTCAAGAAGTGGTTTGCGAGTATTTTGGAATCAAGAGAGAAGATCTACTTTCGAAATCACGACGTAGAGAAGTGGCGTTACCAAGACAGTTGGCGATGTATTTTTCTAAAGAATTAACCAACGCGACATTCTCGAAAATTGGTGAAGAAATGGGCGGAAAAGATCACTCAACCGTGATGTACGCTTGCGATACGATTAAAGACGTATCCAAAATTGATAAAGAGATTAAAAAGTTTGTGAAAGACCTTACGGAACGTATCAAACAATAAGAATACTAAAATAATAGATAGGAATTTTTCGGATGCAAGTTTGGGAAATTCCTTTTTTTATGCCTAAAAGTTACGTTATGAAAATATTGATGGTTTGTTTAGGGAATATTTGTAGAAGCCCTTTAGCAGAAGGAATTCTAAAATCAAAACTTTCTAGTGATTTCGAAATTGATTCCGCGGGAACCATTGCGATGCATCAAGGTAAACTGCCAGATTCACGATCGATTTCTACGGCTCGTGTTTATGGAATCGATATTACCGATCAACGTTCTCGTCCGATTACAAAATCGGATTTGGATTCCTTTGATTTCATTTTTTGTATGGACGAAGAGAATTATTTTAATGTTTTGAACTTGGCTGATTCTGAAGTTCAAAAATCGAAAGTTCATCTTATTTTGGAGTTTGCAGGAATGGGACGAAATGAAGTTCCTGATCCGTATTATGGTGGAATTTCAGGATTTGAGAAAGTCTTTGAAATGCTTGATGAAGCTTCCGATAAAATTGCAGCCAAACTTCAGACTTCCGCTTTGTAAGAATTCGTAATTTTGCGCTATGTTATTTTTAATTCCTGCCTATTTATCGGATGCGAGTCCGCTCGATTATTTTGCACCTGTCATTAAAGACTATATTTTAAAGACGGATTATTTCTTTGTTGAAAATGAAAAAACGGCCCGTAAAGTCGTTAAATTTTTCGCTCCAGAGAAAAAACAAAGTGATTTGAAATTGTATGTTCTTGATAAATATTCGCAGTCAAATGATTTAAAAGAAGCTCAAAAACTAATGTTGGAAGGTCAAGATTTTGGTTTGCTTTCAGAAGCTGGACTACCTTGCATTGCAGATCCTGGAAACATTATGGTTCAATGGGCGCATGCTAATAACATCAAAGTAGTTCCTATAAACGGGCCTTCGTCTATTATTTTAGCGTTGATTGGAAGTGGATTCAACGGACAAGAATTTACGTTTCATGGGTATTTACCGATTGATAAGGGGCAACGAAAATCCAAAATTCAATTTTTAGAAAGTCAAGTTCAAAAAACGGGATACTCGCAGATTTTCATGGAAACACCGTATCGAAACAATCAATTGTTGGAAGATTTAACCAAGTTTTTGGCTCCAAATACATTGCTCTCTATTTCGGCAAATGTCAATCATCCGCAAGATGAAATGGTTAAAACTTTGAAAATCAAAGATTGGAAAACTTCGAAAATTGATCTTCACAAAATTCCAGCGGTTTTTGTCCTTGGAAAAAATTAAATATGCTAAGCTCTTTTCGTAAATGGAAAGAGCTTATTTTTTTCTGTTCGTAAAAATGGAGAGTTTTTAGTATTTTTAATGAATGAAATTAGCTTTAATCCCAATTCTATTGCCTTTTTTGGCTTTTAGTCAGCAAAAACCTTCGTTAACGGATGAAGTAGCATCTCAACTTGCACAACTTCCAATGCATTGTATCAATCAGGAATATCCGAATAAAACAGCGCATATCATCAATACGGCTCAGGAAGTTACTTTGTCACCCAAAGAATTGCACCCTTCTTTTTATGGATGTTTTGACTGGCATAGCTCTGTCCATGGACATTGGATGTTAGTGCGATTACTGAAAACAAAACCGCATCTCGCAAATGCAAAGGAAATTGAACGAATTTTAGATCAATCTTTTCAACCTGAAAAGTTAAAATCTGAAGCAGATTATTTTACAAAATTTCAGTTAAGTTCTACTTTTGAGCGAACATATGGATGGGCTTGGTTGCTGAAATTGGATGAAGAATTACTAACATGGAATGATCCAAGAGCCAAAAAGTGGCATCAAAATTTGCAACCACTAACATCAAAAGTTGTGGATTTGTGGTCATTGTATTTACCGAAACAAACCTATCCAAACCGAACAGGAGTTCATCCGAATTCCGCTTTTGCATTAGGTTTTGCAATTGATTGGGCTCGGGTTGCTCAGAAAAAAGAGTTTGAAAGTTTGTTGATTTCAAATTCCAAAAAGTTTTATTTGAATGATCAAGACACGCCAGCATATTTAGAACCTGATGGGAGTGATTTTTTCTCACCGAGTTTACAAATTGCCGATTTGATGCGTCGGATTTTACCGCAAAAAGAATTTGGACCATGGTTGACCAAATTTTACTCAAAGCGAAGTTTAAAAAACATTGAACAAATGCCTATTGTAAGTGATTTGAATGATTTTCAAACCGTTCATTTGGTAGGTTTATCGTTTTCGCGTGCGTGGTGTATGAAGGGGATTTCTAAGTCATTACCCGAAAATCATAAGCTGAAAAATGCATTTAAACAAGATGCTAATCGTTTTTTAAATAATGCATTACCCCTGATTTTTAAAGGAAATTATGGTGGCGATCATTGGTTGGCTAGTTTTGCAGTGTACGCTTTAGAAAATTAATATTTTTTATTTTTTTTCGTTATTTAATTTTAGAAGTTGATTTTTATGAAGATATTTTTTGTTGGATTATTGGTGTGTTCCCAAATGGCATTTGCGCAAACCACTTCGCAAAAACTAGATACAGCCGTTAAAAATTTATTAAAAACAAATGCGGCTTCGGCGGCAAATTTGTCCTTGTATGTTAGTGATGCAGATGGTAAACTAGTGTATGAATATCAAGGCGATAGAGGACTTTCTACAGCATCAACTCAGAAAATTTTCACGGCTGCTGCGGCTTTAGAAACGCTTGGGAAAAACTATCAATACACAACTACCGCATCATATACAGGAAAATTAGAAAATGGTCAATTACAAGGTGATTTGTACATTCAATCGAATGGTGATCCTACGTTGGGAAGTTGGCGGTACGATGGTTACAAACCCGAAGATTTCAAGAAACAACTTCTAGAGGCAATCAAAAAAGCAGGAATTAGTTCGATTAAAGGAAATATTATAGTTGATGATTCGTATTTTGATTTCCAAACGACGCCTGGTGGTTGGCCTTGGAACGATATGGGAAATTATTATGGAGCCGGAGTTTGGGGAGTGAATTGGCGTGAAAACCAATTTGATTTGGAAATGAATGGAAGTAAAATCATCAAATCCAATATCGATTTACCGAATGTGGAATGGGTTTCCGAAGTGAAAGCTTCGGGAAATTCTGATCAAAGTTTGATTTTTACGGCTCCGCACTCCGAAGTAGCTTACATCAACGGAAAACTTCCTGCAGGAAAAACGATGACGGTTTCTGGAGCAACACCCAATCCGCCACTTAGTTTAGGAAGTGAAATTCATACTGAACTTCAAAAAAATGGAATTTCTATTTCTGGAACGGTGCAAACGTATTCTGGAAATCTTATCGACGGAAAAAGTATCAATTCAAATCAAAATAAAACGGCGATTTTAGAATATAAATCGCCAACTTTAGATAAAATCGTGTATTGGTTTATGCGAAAAAGCATCAACCTTTACGGAGAAGCTTTCGTGAAAACCATGGCAAAGCAAAAGAAAGACGAAGGAAGTTTTTCTGCTGGAATTGATTATTTAAAATCATTTTGGAAGACAAAAGGTATTAATGGAAATGCTATTAATTTTGCCGACGGAAGCGGACTTTCACCTCAAAATTATGTTTCTGCAAAAGCGGAAGTTCAAGCGTTGCAATACGCGAAAAAACAAGAATGGTATTCGGCTTTTTATGAAGGGTTTCTAACACAAGGAAATGGTATGAAAATGAAAAGTGGAACGATGAAAGACACCAAATCGTTTGCGGGATACTATAAAAATTACACGTTTGCCATCATCATTAACAATTATCAAGGCGGAAACATCAGCGATGCCTTGTATCAAGTTTTAAATTCGCTGAAATAGTTTCATGAAGCCCTATTTATCAAAAATTAATATTTGGTTTGTTTACGTCCTTTTTACGCTTGTAATTACGGCAATGATCGTCTATTCAGGCGTTTTGATTAAAGATTTACGAATTCGTGAAACGAGCAGGGTAGAATTGTTGGTGAAATCCATGCAGTTTTTACAAAAGAACTCGGAGTCGGTTTCCGCAGAAACGATGGACTTAATTTTGCCTATTTTAGAAGAAAATAATCAACTTCCTTTGATCATTACGGATGCTAATAAAAAACCTTTGTTAGAAGAAGGAACGTATAAAAATATTCCTGCAGATGTGTTAAGCAATCCTGAGAAACTTAATAAATATATTCTAGGAATGGAGCGGCATTATAAGCCGTTTGAAATGAATTTTGCCGACACAAAACAATACGTTTATTTTGACAACAGCCGATTGCTAAACAATTTACAATACTATCCTTTGTTTTTGGGCTTGTTTATTTTGGCGTATTTATTTTGCTCCATTTGGTTGATGCGAACGGTGAAAAAGCAAGATGAAGGCTTTCTTTGGGCGGGTTTGGCGAAGGAAACGGCTCATCAAATTGGTACGCCATTATCATCCATGATTGGTTGGATTGAAATTATGAAGATGGAAAATGCGGATGCTATGGGCGTTTCCGAAATTGAAAAAGATATCGTTCGGCTGAAAACGATTTCCGAACGTTTTTCAAAGATCGGTTCGGTTCCGGAGTTGAATGATTATAATCTGAATGAAACCTTGCAACAGAATTTCGATTATCTGAAGACCCGAATTTCAACGAAAGTCGATTTTAGTTTGCAACTTCCCGAAGAAGAAATTTTGCTTCCGCATAATCGAATTCTGTTTTCGTGGGTCATCGAAAACTTGGTGAAAAACGCCGTTGATGCCATGAAAGGTGCAGGAAAATTGCACGTTTCCATGTATGAAAAAAACAAAAGTTTGGTGATCGATTTTAAGGACAGCGGTTGTGGAATGACCAGCAAGCAAGCTCGAAAGGTTTTTAATCCCGGTTTTTCCACGAAAAAACGCGGTTGGGGACTTGGTTTAAGTCTCGCGCACCGCGTTATTCATGATTACCACAAAGGTAGTATTTATGTTGCCCAAACCGAAATCAACAAAGGTTCTACCTTCAGGATTCGGCTAAAAATGGAATCGTAGTTTATAATATCGTGTTGTTGTATTTCACGTAATAATTCGGATTCGTTTCAATAGAACTTGCATCTGGAAGTTGAATAGTTTGAACGCTATTTGTTGGCTTCAACGTAATTTCCTTTGAACCTTGCTTTACACGAATTGGCAAATTAAAATTATCGATTGCATTTATCCATTTAAATTTCAATTCCTTTCCGTTTTGTTGATATTCGAAAGTTGGAATTTGAGTTGTTCTCAGGAATTGATCAAAAATCGTTTTGAAATCAAATTTTGCTTTATCGTTGAAATACTTCAAAACTTGCTCTGTAGTTACTGTTTGATGGTAAAAATCCTTGTTCATTCCTCGAAGAATCATTCGGAATTTCGCGTCATCATTGATCACTTGGCGCATCGTGTGAATCATATTGGCACCTTTTGGGTACATATCGCCACTTCCTTCATTTCTGACGCCGTATTTTCCTATAATTGGAATGTCGTTTTGAATATTATTTCGAAGGCCTTGTGTGTATTTGTCACCTGCTTCTTTGCTCGTAAAATCATTTACAAATAATGATTCCGAATAGGTGGTAAACGCTTCGTGAATCCACATATCCGCTTGATCTTTGGCAGTAATATTATTGGCGAACCATTCGTGTCCCGTTTCATGAATAATGATAAAGTCCCAATTTAAGCCAAAGCCTGTTCCGGAAAGGTCGCGACCAAGATACCCGTTCAGATATTTATTCCCGTAGGCAACATTCGATTGATGTTCCATTCCCAAATGCGGTGCATCCACCAATTTGTAGGAATCCTCATAAAAAGGATACGGACCGAACCAATTTTCAAACGCTTTCATCATCGGATGAACGATCTGAAAATGCTTTTTGGCTTTTTCTAAATTATAATCGAGAACCCAATAATCCAAGTCCAATTTTCCCTTTTCACCGGCATAGGTTTCTTTGAAATTAACGTATTTTCCGATAGAAGGCACGATGCTGTAATCGTTGATGGGATTCTTTACTTGCCAAGTAAAAACATTTTTCCCGTTTTCTTTTTTTTGCGAAATTAATCGACCATTTCCGACGCCAACTAAATCCTTTGGTGTCACTATATGCATCACAATTCCGTGATCGGGCTCGTCACTCCAAATATCTTTGATGGGAAGCCAAACGGAAGTTCCGATTCCCTCCTGAGCTACAGTTGCCCAAGGATTTCCATTGGTATCTTTGGTGAAAACCCAACCGCCGTCCCAAGGTGCGCGTTTTGCAATCGTTGGATTTCCAGAATAGTCGATATCAATCGTAAGTTTTTGTCCTTTTTTGAATTTCCCTTTAGATTGAATGAAAATAAAATCGCCATCTCGTTTGTGATTATCAATGGTTGCAAATGAACATTTGATTTTGTCAACATCCATCGGTTGTTGAAGGTCAATTTGAAAAACGGGATTCAGTACATCTTTTACAATTTCTAGTGAAATTTTATTGGTTCCCGAAAGAGCTTTAGTTTCAAAATTCGGCTCTACGGTCAGTTCGTATTTTTTAACATCCCAAAAGTTTCGAAACTCGGTATTAGATCCCTTCAGTGTATCTTGTTTGGTGAATTGTTGTCCAAATGCAATTCCCGAAAGGAAAATACACGATATAAAAAGTTTTTTCATATTCCTAAATTGTGGTTGAATGCTGAAATTTCATATGAATTTGAAATTTCGACTTCAAAAATAATAGGAATTTTTGAATTGACTTGTACGATGCTTGAAAAATACGCATTCAACATCGTCAAAAATTTAATTTTGAATGTTAAAATGAAATCTGAAAAAGTTTTGAAAATTAGTCCTGCGTTTTCGCTACAGCTGATGCTGCTTCACGCTTTTGTATTTTTTTATACGTACGATTCGCCATAATAATACTGAATTCGTACAATAACAGCAACGGAACCGCCGCTGCCATCATCGAGAAAACATCCGCTGGCGTTACAATTGCCGCAACCACCATAATTAAAACAATAGCGTGTCTTCGGTACGTTCTCAAGAATTTGGGTGTCAAAATTCCAATATTTGTTAAGAAATAGACAATTACAGGAAATAAGAAAATCAATCCCATTCCTAAAACAACTTGTAGGAAAAGCGTCGTGTAATCTGATAAATCGAATAACTGCTCTATGGAATTGGATATTTTAAATAACAATCCAAAGTTGATTGCTAAAGGTAAAATCAAGAAATAACCCGTACAAATTCCTAAGGCAAAAAGAATCCAAATGAAATTAATCATAAATGCAGAATTCTTACGCTCGTTGGGATGCAAAGCGGGACTGATGAAACGCCAAAGTTCCCAAACGATGTACGGAAACGCTAAAACCATTCCTCCAAAAATGGCAACTGCCATCATCACGTTAAACTGTTGGAAAAGTTTTTTCTGTTGTACTCGGAACTCATCAGGAAGATGAAAACTGTCGTGTCCTAAAAACTCACGAGAAAAATGATTGATAAGCTCAAAAGTTGCAAAATCGTTTCGTGTTGGGCCAAAGAAAACATGATCCATAATCCAATTGATGTTGAAACCAACAATCAATCCGCCAACAATAATGGCAATAATACTTCTAATTAAATGGCCTCTAAGCTCTCCAATATGTCCCCAAAAAGACATGTCTTTTTCTTCACTCATCGATCTGTTCTCAGGTTTAGGAAGTTGCGAAATTAGGTAATAATCTCAACGTATGAAAATCTACCATTTCCATTTTAAATCTTTATCGTATGAAATCGAATTTTCCGTGGCAATTTCTTGTAAAGAATTTTCAAAAGAAGTAGCGTCAATAGCTTCTTTAGGTACAATTAAAGCCGAATCATCTTTCGAAATTAGGTAAAAATGATTTGGTGCTTCAATAATTCGCTTCAAGTCAGAATACGCGATTAAAGCTGTCGCGCCGTTTTCAGTTAATTGAATTCCGTTATTTGAAA
Source organism: Kaistella sp. CFF1-2 (assembly GCF_059509915.1). NCBI lineage: Bacteria > Pseudomonadati > Bacteroidota > Flavobacteriia > Flavobacteriales > Weeksellaceae > Kaistella > Kaistella sp. CFF1-2. Next base: position 585,282 of record NZ_JCAKLF010000001.1, on the reverse strand, counting down.
ACTGAATTTCATGTGTTTTTCCAATTTCGGAAGCCAAATCTTGATCGATTTGTTTCAACAATAGATTTTTAATTCTATTTTTTTCTAAAACCTTCCGTAAAGCAGCTGCGACAATCAATAATATGAGATAAATCCCAATATACATCGCATTAAATTGCTGATTAATCGTATAGTTTCGATAAATGAAAAATGCGGTAATCGCTACTAAAACCACAAGAAACATCCCATGATTTTTCTTGCGTTTTGCTAATGTTTGCGGATCGGTTGACGCGTGGTATAAATAATATTCCCAATAATCTTCCTTCGAAAGGGAGAAGTCGTATTTCACTTGATTTTCTGTCATCATACTAATTAATTCCTTCGTCTAACAAACGGTGAATATCTATAATTCCGTAATATTTTCCGTTATCGGTTACGATCAGTTGACCAATATTGTTGGCTTTCAAAATACGCATTGCTTCTTTTGCTAAAGCGACTTTTTCAATCGATTTCGGGTTTTTACTCATTACTTCAGAAGCGGTAAGTTTGCTCACATCTTCATTATTCATCAACATTCTACGAAGATCACCGTCGGTAATAACGCCTAAAATTTTTCCAGCATTGGTAACAACGGTAATTCCATGAGTTGAAGCACTAATGCTGATAATTACATCACGAATATTCGCAATTTCTGGAACTTCAGGTTTTTGTTGAGAAACGAATTGATCTACAGTTGCTGTTAAATTCTTTCCTAAACTTCCTCCAGGATGGTATTTAGCAAAATCGGTGTCTTTGAATTTCTTCATTTCCATTAAGCAAATTGCTAAAGCGTCACCCAAAGCCATTTGTACCGTTGTAGAACTTGTTGGAGCCAAACTGATTGGGCATGCTTCACGTTCTACATAGGAGTTTAAAATGATATGCGAGTTTTCCGCTAGCTTACTTTTCAAGTTTCCTGTCATCCCGATTAAAGCAGAAGAATATTTTTTCAAATACGGAATCAAATTCACAATTTCAGGAGAGTTTCCCGAATTCGAAATACAAAGAACCACATCTTGCTTTTGAATTAATCCTAAATCTCCGTGAATGGCTTCTGAGGCATGTAAGAACTGGGAAGGTGTTCCTGTAGAATTCAATGTTGCTACTAATTTATTTGCAACGTGCGCCGATTTTCCGATTCCAACGATAATCAGTTTTCCTTTGGCTGCGTTGATGGTTTCTACGGCCTTAATAAAGCTGTCGTCTAATCGTTCGGATAATTTTTGGAGTTCAGAAATCTCAATTTCGATGGAACTTTTTGCAAGTTTTAGTATTTCTTTTGTTGTCATGAGTTACGTATGAAACTATAGAAAAAAATAAATTTTGAATCTTGACCAAGACTTGTAAATATTTTTATTTCTAATTATTATTTAGTACTTTTGATTACATGCAAATTTAGCAAACTTAATATTAGATGAAGACAAACTCAACCGATTTATCCAAAGAATTAAAAAAGTATTTCGGTTTTTCACAGTTTAAAGGGCAGCAAGAGAAAATTATCGAAACCCTTTTAGGAGGAAAAGATGTTTTTGTGTTGATGCCTACTGGTGGCGGGAAATCCCTTTGTTACCAGCTTCCTGCACTTATATCGGAAGGAACAGCGATTGTTGTTTCGCCTTTGATTGCCTTGATGAAAAATCAGGTAGATGCGGTAAATGGCCTTTCTGAGGAAGGGACAGCGCATGTCTTGAATTCATCTTTAAATAAATCCCAAACCAAACAGGTTTTTGATGATATCAGAAGCGGTAAAACCAAACTGCTTTACGTTGCCCCAGAAAGTTTAATTAAAGAAGAATATTTGGAGTTTTTACGCGATGTGAAAATTTCATTTTGTGCGATTGATGAAGCGCACTGTATCTCGGAATGGGGGCATGATTTCCGTCCTGAATACAGAAATCTAAAATCAATCATTGATAAAATTGCCGAAGTTCCGGTAATTGCGCTTACAGCAACGGCAACACCTAAAGTTCAAGATGATATTCAAAAAACTTTAGGAATGGTCAATGCACAAGTTTTCAAAGAAAGTTTCAATCGTCCGAATTTGTATTATGAGATTCGCCCAAAGGTGAATGTAGATAAGGAAATTGTACGATTTATCAATCAACATAAAGGGAAATCAGGGATTGTCTATTGTTTAAGCCGAAGAAAAGTTGAAGAGTTTGCTCAATTGCTACAAGTAAATGGAGTAGATGCATTGCCTTATCATGCAGGTTTAGATCAAAAAACACGCGTTGCCAATCAGGATAAATTTTTGATGGAAGAATGCGACGTTATCGTTGCAACCATCGCTTTCGGAATGGGAATTGACAAGCCAGATGTACGTTTTGTAATTCATTACGATATTCCGAAATCGTTAGAAAGTTATTACCAAGAAACGGGAAGAGCGGGACGAGACGGTGGCGAAGGAATTTGCGTTGCTTTTTACGATCCTAAAGACGTTGAGAAGTTAGAGAAATTCTTAGCGCAGAAACCAGTTTCTGAACGTGAAATCGGTTTGCAGCTTTTAAATGAAGTCGTTGGCTATGCTGAAACTTCAATGAGCAGAAGACAATATTTGCTTTATTATTTCGGAGAAGAATTTGATCCGAATACTGGTGCAGGAGCCAAAATGGATGATAATTCCGTTAATCCACCTAAATTATTGGATGCATCAGGAGATTTAAAATTGGTTCTCGATGTTTCTAAAAAACTGGAAGAAAAATTCCGAACGAAAGATTTAATCAACATTATTGTTGGAAAAGAAACGGCGGTAACCAAATCGTATAAGCTAGAAACGCATAAACTTTTCGGAATTGGAAAAGATAAATCTGAAAACTATTGGAAATCGATTATTCGACAAGCAACGGTGCAGAATTTCCTTCAAAAAGATATTGAAACCTACGGGGTTTTAAAAGTGACACCAAAAGGACAAAGTGTTCTGGATGGCGTTTATAAAGAGCTTTTCCAAATCGCAGAAGATAGAACCTATGATTTGTCTCAAACGACAAAAGAAGCAGAAAATGTTCAAGTTCAGTCGGGTGGTGGTTTAGATCAGGAATTGTTTGGTCAACTAAAAGAGCTTCGAAAAAAGATTGCAAAAAAACTTGGAATCCCGCCTTACACGGTGTTTATGGATCCGAGTTTGGAAGATATGACGGTGCAGTATCCAATTTCAGTGGAAGAAATTGCAAAAGTTTATGGCGTTGGTGAAGGGAAAGCTCGAAAATTCGGGAAAGATTTTGCCGATTATATCAAAAACTATGTTGAAGAAAACGGCATCGAGCGTACGCAAGATATGGTTTTGAAACAAGTTGCAAACAAGTCCAGCCACAAGGTTTTTATTATTCAAAGTACTGATAAAAAGCTTGATTTAGAAGATATTGCTCGTGCAAAAAATCTAAAAATGGATGAACTTCTAAAGGAAATGGAATCCATTGTATATCAAGGTACTAAGTTAAATATCGACTACTATATCGAAGATAATTTTGACGAAGATAGTGTGGAAGAATTTATGGAATTCATGACCGAATCGGAAAGCGATAGCATGAAAGTGTTGACTGGAGAATTTGGCGACGATCTTTCGGATGAAGAAATCCGAATGTTGCGTATCAAATTTATTAGTGACGTTGCAAATTAATCAAGTTAAGAATTTAATCTAAATTAAATAAATAAAAATCAGTTGCGGCAAGCGAAGCTTGCCGCAACTGATTTTATGGAGTTGTACTCATTGAAAAAGGTTGAGCACTTGCCTCTGTATTTCGCTCTGTATTTGGTTTGTCATCCATTTTGAATTTCAAATTTCCGCCTTTTAAAACTTCAAAATGATCCAGATAATTTACTTTTAAGCGTTCACCTCGGAAACGAGCCGAGTTTACGTATCTATTTTTATCGGAGTTATTAGCCGCTTCTATTTCTAAAGAATTACCATTTTCAAAATGAATTTCTGCTTTTTTGAACAATGGCGCGCCCACAACATACTGCGTGCTTGCGGGAGTTACTGGGTAGAAACCTAAAGCAGAAAATACATACCAAGCCGAAGTTTGTCCATTATCTTCATCACCACAATATCCATTAGGTTGATAGCTATACAAACGATTCATCACTTCGCGAACCCAATACTGCGTTTTATACGGTTGCGATGTGTAGTTGTACAAATAAATCATGTGCTGAATTGGTTGATTTCCATGCGCATACTGACCAAAATTAGCAATTTGCATTTCACGCATTTCATGAATTACTTGCCCGTAATACGAGTAATCACCAAAATCGGGTGGAAGTGCAAAAACTTTATCAAGCATTCCGATGAATTTTTTGTCACCTCCCATTAGGTTTTTCAAACCTTCAATATCTTGAAAAACGGACCATGAATAATGCCAACTATTTCCTTCTGTAAAAGGGCCGCCCCATGAATACGGATTGAAATTTTTAGTAAAACTTCCATCTGCATTTTTAGGAGCCATAAGCGAAAATTTAGGATCGAAAAGATTTTTGTAATTCATCGCTCGATCTTTGAAGATTTTCAATTCGGATTCTGGTTTTCCTAACTCTTTTCCAAAAGCATAAATCGCGTAATCATCGTATGCGTATTCTAAACTTCGAGCAACATTTTCGTTAATTTTTACATCATTTGGGATGTATCCAAGCTTGTTGTAATAGTCAACACCTTTTCGCCCGGTTGCAGCTGGTCCTTCATTATTAGCACCGTGAACTAAAGCTTGCCATAACGTTTCCGCATCATAACCACGAAGACCTTTCAAATACGCTTCAGAAACAACCGACGCCGAATTATTCCCAATCATGATTCCGCGATAGCCAGGTGAAGACCATTCCGGCAGCCAACCACCTTCTTTATACGCATTGATTAAGCCTTCTTGCATATCTTTAGAAACAGAAGGATAGACTAAATTCAATAATGGATATAAGGCACGAAATGTGTCCCAGAATCCTGTTCCAGCGAACATATGGCCTTTTTCTGTTTTTCCGGTGTATGGGCTGTAATGCACGCGTTCTTTTTGAGCATTAAATTCGGACATCGTCATAGGGAACATTACTGTTCTATAAAGGCTAGAGTAGAAGGTTTTGAGTTGATCATCGCTTCCGCCACCCACTTGAATTTTACCCAAAACATCATTCCAACGTTTTTCACCTTCGTTTTTTACTTGGTCAAAACTTTTGTTTCCAACTTCTGATTTAAGATTTAACTCAGCTTGTTCAAAACTGATAAACGATGAAGCAACTTTCGCTTCGATTTTTTCTCCATTGGATATGATTCCAAATCCGATTCCTGCTCCAGCATGAGCACTGTTTATTTCATTTTGATTTTGAAATTTACCATCGTTCCAAACCTGCTTCATTGCAAATGGTCTGTTGAATTGAATTACAAAATAGTTTTTAAAATTTGCCGAAACGCCGCCACTATTTCTTGTAGAATAGCCAATAATTTTATTTTGTTCTGGAATGATTTTGATATAAGAACCTTTATCAATTGCATCAATTACAACGTAAGCAGGCGTGTTTTCAGGAAATGAAAATCTGAAAACGGCCGCTCTTTCGGTTGGAGTGATTTCAGTTGTTAAATTGTAATCAGCTAGATAAACACTGTAGTAATGCGGTTTTGAAATTTCCGCTTTGTGCGAAAACCAACTTTGTCTTTCTTTTTCTGGAAAAGCCAATTTGTTGGTCATTGGCATGATGGAAAAATACCCATAGTCATTCATCCAAGGCGATGGTTGATGGGTTTGCTTGAAACCATTTATTTGATTTGCTGAATATTGGTACGCCCAGCCATTTCCCATAGAATTGGTTTGTGGTGTCCAATAATTCATTCCCCAAGGAAGTCCAATTGCTGGATAGGTGTTTCCGTTGGATAATTCGTATTTGGAATCGGTTCCCATTAAAGGATTAACGTAATCGACAGGAGAACTTACAAGTTCGTTATTTTGGGCATTAAAAAGCAGGCTAGAGCCAATAAAAAAAGTAAAAATGAGACGCTTCATAGGTTTCTTTCATTTTTGAAGGAATGTAAATGTAGCAAATAATATTTCTTTTTTGCATTTTTGTAAATCGATAAGCGTAGATTTTTTATGAAAAAACAAAACATCATATTCATTCTTCCCGATTTGGAAACTGGCGGTGCCGAGCGCATTGTGATGACGCTTGCCAACCATCTTCCTCGCGAAAAGTTTGAACCTAAAATCATGCTTTTGCGTAAAGAAGGCGGCTATCTGCGTTATGTGAAAGATGATGTGGAAATTATCGACCTCAATACAGAACGCATTCGACATTCGATTCGTCCAATTTTAAAAGAAATTCGGAAAAGAAAGCCCGACATTGTTTTTTCAGGATTTGGAGAAGTTAATGCATATTTATCCCTGTTTATAAAGCTTTTTCCGAAAACAAAATTTATTGCGAGAGAAACGAATGTTGTTTCGGAACACGTTACCAGAAAGGAAATTCGATTTTTTTATAAATTTTACAACAGTTACAAAAACATCATTTGCCAGAGTGATGATATGGCGCAAGATTTACTCAAAAATTTTGATATTAAATCCAATAAAATCGTCAAAATAAATAATCCCGTCGACTTTGATTTTATTGATGAAAAACTAAAATCTTCTCAACGTCCAGAAAGTTTTAAAACCAATTTTAAAAACGTTGTCGCCATCGGAAACCTTTCTTCGAGAAAGGGTTTTGATAATTTATTAAAAGTATTTTCAAGATTAAAAAACGAAAATATTTTACTGCACATTTTGGGCGATGGACGTGATAAAGAAATGCTCCATGAAATGAAAGAACTTCTTGGATTAAAAAATGTGATTTTTCATGGAAGACAAGAAAATCCGTATCAGTTTTTAAAGTTTGCAGATTTGTTTGTTTTATCGTCTCGCTATGAAGGTTTTCCCAATGTTTTGTTGGAAGCTGGCGCTTGCGGAACTTTTTCTTTAGCTAATAATTGTCCAGGTGGAATTAACGAAATTGTACAAGAAGGAATTAATGGCGAAGTTTCGGATATTGATAACCATGAAGATTTTGCACAAGATATTTTAAAAATTTTAAAACAAGAACATGATGTTAATTCGATTCGAAATTCGATTCTTACAAGATTTTCGAAAGACATCATTATGAAAAAATACGAGCAAGTTTTAGGAAATTTATAACATCTATCGCAGGTTTAACAAAATTTTGCGCAATCTCAGTTGGCGATGCTGTATATTATCTTTAAATTTGTAACGCTTAAAAAGTATTAACATAAAAAATATATAATGTCACAATTTGATGTTACCGTAATCGGTTCTGGTCCTGGTGGATACGTTGCTGCAATTCGTGCAGCGCAATTGGGTTTCAAAACAGCAATTATTGAAAAATACCCAACTATGGGTGGAACGTGTCTTAACGTAGGATGTATTCCTTCGAAAGCACTTTTGGATAGCTCTGAGCATTTCGAAAAAGCAAAACACGATTTTGCAGATTTCGGTATTATCATCAACGAGCCCAAAGCAGATTTAGCAAGAATGATCGCTCGTAAAAACGAAGTGGTTGATATGACGACGAAAGGAATCAGTTTCCTGATGGACAAAAACAAAATTACTGTTTTTGAAGGTGTAGGAAGTTTTGAATCGGCTACAAAAATTAAAGTGACTAAAAACGATGGTTCTTCAGAATCTATCGAGTCAAAATATACGATTATCGCAACGGGTTCTAAGCCTTCTTCGTTGCCATTTATCACATTAGATAAAGAAAGAGTTATCACTTCTACAGAAGCTTTAAACTTAAAAGAAATCCCAAAACACCTTATCGTAATCGGTGGTGGAGTTATCGGTCTTGAGTTGGGTTCTGTTTATTTGAGATTAGGTTCTCAAGTAACTGTGGTTGAATATATGGACAAAATCATTCCAGGAATGGATGGTTCTTTGTCTAAAGAGCTTCAAAAAGTGTTGAAAAAACAAGGGATGAAGTTCGAACTTTCTACAGCAGTTTCTGGTGTTGAAAGAAATGGCGATAACGTAAAAGTGACTGCTAAAAACAAAAAAGGTGAAGAAGTTGCTTTCGAAGGAGATTATTGTTTAGTTTCTGTTGGTAGAAAACCGTACACAGACGGACTTGGTCTTGAAGCTGCAGGTGTTGAGTTGGATGAAAGAGGAAGAGTAAAAGTAAACGACCATCTTCAAACAAATGTTGCAAATATTTATGCAATTGGTGACGTTATCAAAGGGGCAATGTTGGCTCACAAAGCGGAAGAAGAAGGCGTTTTCGTTGCTGAAACTTTGGCTGGTCAAAAACCACACATCAATTATAATTTAATCCCAGGAGTTGTTTACACTTGGCCAGAAGTTGCTGGAGTTGGACAAACAGAAGAGCAATTGAAAGAAGCTGGTGTTGAGTACAAAGTGGGTAATTTCCCAATGAGAGCTTTAGGAAGAAGCCGTGCTTCAGGTGATACAGATGGTTTCGTTAAAATTATTGCTGATGCAAAAACGGACGAAATCCTTGGTTTCCACATGATTGGAGCAAGAGCTGCAGACTTAGTTGCTGAAGGTGTTACTGCAATGGAATTCCGTGCAAGTGCAGAAGATTTAACAAGAATGTCTCACGCGCACCCAACCTACGCAGAAGCTGTAAAAGAAGCTGCTCTGGACGCTACAGGAAAAAGAGCAATCCACATGTAAGATTTTTAAAATCAAAATATATAAGAAAGAGAAGTCAATTTTGGCTTCTCTTTTTTTTGTATCAAACTTCACTTGGATTCATCTTTAAACCTAAAGTTAAATCGATTTTACACGATTTTTGATACATTGCGAAATATTGTACTTTTTAATTGAATTTAATAGAATTCATGAGGTTTTGGCATGTTTGTAGAATGCCATAACATACAAGCAAAAATAAAAGATATGAAAAGAATATTTACACTTTCGGCATTCGCAATTTCGATATTATTTTATGCTCAAGAAGCTATAAAAACTGGTGAACTTCTGAAGAATGAAGCGACCATATCTGAAATGCAAAAAAAACGTTCGGATATTTCATCAGGATCTTCAAGACCTGGGAATACGATTTTAGGAAATTCTGGAAACAACACTTCAAGTAACCGAAATCCTGATCGTGGAAATACGAATAATCAACCTCGGTATCAGTGGAATCAAAACTATGGTTATTCCGAAGTTTTCTTGAGAATTCCAGAACGTGGTTATTTTACAGTGGAAATCGGTGATCAACAAATCACTAATGCATCCGGTAAGTTTCGATTTTTTGATCTAGGATCGGGACGAAACCCAATCTCCATCTATGAAAATGGATTTTTGATCTACAGAACGCAACTTCGAATTGCAAACAATACCCGAATGGTTTTGGATTTCTTTACCAACAAAGGTTTGTATTTGTTAGATTCATATCCAGTTCAAGGTCAAATGTATGGTTTTAACGAGTGGGACGATGTTTGGAATAATCCTTATAATAACAATTCTGGATGGAATAATCAACCAAACTATAATTACGGGAATGTGATGAATAAGGCTTCGTTTCAGCAGTTTTTAAGCATGATGAAACGTAATGCATCATTCGACAATAATAGAAAAGAATTCATTACTCAACAATTGAAAACAACGCAGTTTACAACCGGTCAAATTGTGTTGCTTTTAAAAGAGTTTTCATTTGACAATGAGCGTTTAGAAATGGCTAAAAGACTTTATAGAAGTTGTGTGGATCGGGAGAATTATTACTTAGTAACCGATGCGTTCTCTTTTGAATCTTCTAGACGAGATTTACTTAATTTTATTTCCAATTCACGTTAAATCCATAATTTTAATAGAAAAAGAGGAACTTCGGTTTCCCTTTTTTTGTTAAATGATGTTAAACTTTTTCTTTTTTAAAGTAAACCTTAAAAACGAACGTCTTTACTTATACAAAACAAGTAAAAGAAAGAAAATGAAAAATTCAAATTTAAAAGGAGCTCTAGGAGCATTAGCTGTTGTAGGTGTAGGTTTATTGGCAAAAAAAGCAATCGATAAGAAAAAAGCAGTACGTACAATATTGGGAGATTTCGGGATTCAAGAAAAAACACCATTTGGAGTAGCAGATAAAATTCGTGAAATGAATGATGAACAATATCAAGAATTCAAAACAAGAATGAAAACCGAATTGCAAAGCAAATGCTGCAGCGGTAACGCTTGTAAATGCTAATAAAAAATGCTCTAAGAAATTAGAGCATTTTTTTTTTATTTTTTTGAATTTTTATTTTTATTTAGAATAATTATTAATAAGTTTGTTACTTTAAAAATTCTAAATGAAAATAGCTGTATTTATTACAATACAATTATTAGGAACGTCATTACTATTTGGTCAAAAAATTTCCGGTGTAATTGTAGATGGCTCCAATGATACGCGTCTTTCTAATGTACGTGTAACTAATGAATCTACGGGCGCATGGGCATTAACAAATCAAAATGGAGAGTTCTCTTTAAATTATACTGATGGTGCCAAATTGGTTTTCTATAAATCAGGCTGGATTGTACAATCAAAAGATATACAAGGGACAAATGATCAGGTCTTAGATGTTAAGTTGTTTCCTTCGACAATACATATTCCTGAAGTTTCCTTAGTCGCGAAGAAAAATAAATTTTCAGCAATCGAGATTACGGAAGAAGCTTTGCAAAAAAATCAAGCATTTTCTTTAGGTGATATTTTACAACAATTACCAGGTCAATATGTAGAACCAATGCGTATTTCAGAGATGCGAAATATTGTTTTAAGAACTGCTGATGGAACTGGAATGTTTGGTAATAGTAATGCTTCGGGACAAGATTTTGGAAATAAAGCGTTTGGTACCCAAATCATGATAAATGACGTTGCATTAAGTAACAACGCGAATATGCAAAGTTATAATGCGGCGTATGATAATCCATTTAACCAAGGATTTACGATATCAACAAATAAAGGTCGCGTAACTCCTGCGCAACCCAATTATGGAGTCGATCTTCGACAAATTCCAACAGAAGATATTGAACGAATTGAAGTTATTGCAGGGATTCCAGATGCGAAATACGGTGATCTAACTTCAGGTTTGGTTAAAGTAGAAACCAAAGCGGGACAGAGACCTCTACGAGTGCAGTCATCATTAAATGCGGGAACCTATCAGTTGGGTGCTAGTAAAGGGTTTTTACTCAACAGAAATGGAGATGCCTTGAATGTTTCTGTTAATTATATGAATTCTCGCACGGACCCTCGTTTTTCCGACGTTACTTATAATCGCTTTAGTGCTAATATTCAACATACCACTTCGAATCGATCCAAGACTTTTAGAAATAGACTTGGGCTAAATATAAATGCAGATACAAACAAAGGACAAGCGGGAGAGGACGAGTATCAAGGGATTTATGTGGAAGGAAAAAATAATAGCTATTCCTTATCAAACAATACCAATTTAAAGCTGAAATCAAAATGGATAAAGCAAGTAAATGCAAATTTCGGAATTAGTTATGGAGATCAGCTATCATTGCGAAGGAACTTTATTAATTCGTACGGATTACCGTACGGAACGGCGATGAAAGATGATGTTTATTTCGCTCCTTATATGCCTCCGCAGTATTTTAATCATAATTACGTTCAGGGGAATCCATTCAATATTTTTGGTGATGTAGATGCTGGAACCAATTTTGTGACCAAAAATAGATGGGTTCATAGCCTTTCCCTAGGGTTGAATTATCGCTATGCAAACAATTTTGGGCGTGGAAGATATGGAGACATTAATCAATTTTCGGGCTCTAATACGGTAGGTGCAGCAGAAAACGGAACACGCGAGTATGATTTTGAGAAAGGTGTACGATCTAGTAGTCAGTTTGCGGTTTATTTTCAAGATAATATCTCGAAGAAATTTGCGAATAATCATTTGCTTCAAATCAATTCAGGGATTCGCTTCGATGTACAGAATTCGGCTTCTGTTCTTTCACCGAGAATTAATTCATCGTATCGGATGAAAAATTTCACCATTCGGGGTGGATTAGGATTAGCTAGTAAAGCGCCATCATTGAATCAGTTGTATACTGGGCCGCGTTTCTTGGATGTTCTACTTGGTGATTATCGGTTGCCAGGTGAATATTCAGTTGCAATTATGCAAACCATCATGATTCCTGCTAATAATGTGGATTTGAAACCGTCTAAAAGTTGGCGTTCCGAATTAGGTATTGATTTTAAAGTTCCTTTTGCAAATATTGCTTTAACAGGATATCGAAACAAACTGTTTGATGGTTTTACAACCGTAGGAACGATTCAGGAGTATGACAAAGCGTTGGTTAAAATTCACCAGGTTGGTACCGAAGCTCCGACATTTACCATAGATGGTGTTCAGCGAGTACGACATTTGCAAAATTTTCAAACCAACGGTTTGGAGTCTTTAGATATGGGATTGGAAACTTTTTGGTCTTTCAAACGTATTGAAAGTCTCAATCTGAACATTTCCTTAAAAGGAAGTTATGTACAAACGAAATCAGAAAAGTCCGTAAATACGTTAGTGAAATCAAATGTTGAAGACCTTCTAGTTTCGTACGGAATTTTCGCTCCGCATAAAACAAAAGCCCAAAGAGCTAGTGCTGGGGTAATGCTAGATTATCATATTCCGCAAGCCGGATTGGTTATTTCCGTAAATACCGATCACTTTTTGTATGAGGAAAAAGGATCTACTTCGGCTAAATTACCATTTGCTTATCTCGATCCTAGTTTTACGCAACATGCTGTTACCGAGGAAATGTTATCCAATCCTGCGATTAAATCCATGACAAATTCGGGATCTGGTGTTACTAACTTCTCTTCTCAGGGGCAAACATTTCATAATTTTCATTTACGTATTAGTAAGGAATTCCAAAGCAAGCTTCGGATCTCAGTATATCTTAATAACATGTTCAATTTAAAAGGTTATGATAGTTTAGGATACGAATACGCAAATTTTACACCGATATCTTTTGGTGGGAATATATCATATCAATTTTAATAATTTAAAAATATAGTTTATGAAAAAGTCGTTATTTTTTACTTTACTTTCCCTCATGTTACTTATTGTAGCCTGTAGAGATGATGATTTTGGTGATGGTGCAACCTTGCAACCGGTACCATTTACAGTAATGGTTAAGTTTGATCAGACCGTTGGAGGACTTAATGCAAAAAATACAAATGTGGTGCTGAAAAATGATGCTACAGGTGAAGAAGTTAAAGGGAAAACAGATGAAAATGGAGAACTGAAATTAACGCAAGTTTTTCCAGGAGTTTATTCTATTGTTGCTGACCTTTCTCTTACGAAAGAGCAGTATTTTGATATTTTTGGAATGTCAACAAATAGGGAAGAAATCAATTTCAATGGTTCTCAAGAAAAAGTTAGTATTAATGCTAATATTTCTTCTACAGCAATTACATTATCTAACGGAACGGTTGGTGATTTCGTGATTAAACAGCATTATTATGCAGGTTCAGATACCAAAAATGGAGCTTTATTACGTGATCAATTTACTGAGATTCACAATAACTCAAATACCACTTTGTATGCGGATGGATTATATATCGCCCTAGTTCATGGGAAAAATAATGCGACGGTTACTCAATATACATTGCCCAATGGACAATGGGATTGGAGCCAGTCGGCTGGGAATAGTCTAGGTTCTGCGGCTAATACAGATTATGTTTACGCAACAAACATCATCAAAATTCCAGGCTCAGGAAAAGATTATCCAGTAGCTCCTGGGAAAAGCATCATTATTGCCCAAACAGCAATTAATCATAAAGCACCCTATACCAATATTAATGGGGTTAATGTACCGATTTTAGATCCTAGTCTTACAGTAGATTTAAGTTCAGCTGATTTTGAAGCATATTTAGGTGATTATTTCATTTCAATTGGAGATAAGCCTTTTGCGACAGATATTCAGAATCCTGCAGTAAAAGATGTGGAAATTGTTCATTGGACTAGTGGTAGCAACGATTGGATATTAAATCTAGCTCATAGACCAGCTGTGGTTATTTTCAATGGAGTAACTGATGCTGAAGTTAAAAGTTGGAATAAAATTCCACTTCCTAACGCTCCAACTGGAAATGTTTACACAAGGATTTCGAAAAAAGTAATTATGGATGGTGTGGATATCGGTAGTAAAAATGATGATAATCCTAAAGATTTACCTTCTGATGTTGATGCTGGAAAAGCGAGTATTAAGAATGCAGCCGGTGAAAATTATGCTGATTATACATCGTTTTCTGTCATTAGAAAAACTAAATCTATAATTAACGGAAGAGTAATTTTACAAGATACAAACAACTCCACAAACGATTTTGTTACTATTAAAGCGAATCCTCGAGGGTATGCGAATTAGGGCTTTCATAGAATTTAATACTACTGCAAAGATTAAGGTTTTTCTTAGTCTTTCTGGTTTATTAGGTATCTCACAAATTCAGGCACAACAATCTCAATTGGATACCATAAATATTGATCCTACGGAAAAAGAGCTGCGATTATCACATCCAGAAATTACGTTTAGTAAACCTTTGGACTTCACGGATACTCAAGTAATGTTTGAACACCAAAAATTAAATTTTAGTCGTGCGCAAACGCCATCTAAAACAACAATTTTAGGTTTTGGCTCTCAAGGTATTTTTCAATTTAAACCGAATTTAATTCTTTCCGGAAAGCTAAAAGTGGAATCTGAAAATGAATCAGAAGTTCCTTATATTTTAACGGAGGAACGAACAACGAACCAAAATTTTATTAGTAATCCAGCCTATTTTTATGCGCCTAGAAAGTCTGATTGGTTACGACAAAATTATTATATCAATGGAAATTTAGCATACAATCCCTGGAAAGGACTTTTAATTGGTGCAGAAGTAGAAGGATCCTTTTTAAAAGCTTATTCCAGTAGAGATCCAAGACCAGAAATTGGTAATTATGAGTATCATTTGGATGCAAAACTAGGGTATAAACTGAAAAATCATTCTTTGTTCGTGAAAGCGGGTTATTTTAATCGTCAAAAACGATCTAAAATATCGTATTCAAACACGAATCTAAATGCGCCTAATCATTTCGATACGTATATAAGGTTCAACAGAGGTTACGGAAATTACTATTATAATGATACATTTGGTGATGTTGAATATCAATATGATGGGGTGTCTTTTGGTGCAGAATACCTATATGAAACACAAAAAAATGTACTATTAGTAGGATATAAAAATGAGTTTTATATTGATAGATTAACGCGATTTTATACGTACCAAATTCGAGACGAAAATAATGTACTACGAACATTCCGAGATATCCAAAAAATAGCAGGATTGCGAACGGATAAGCATCAAATCTATGCACGGTATTTAGGAAATATCGGAAATTGGAAGTGGAGTTCAAAAATGGATTTTGTTGATCAAGAAGACCTTAATTATGACTATCAAGGGTTGTATACATCGTATAAGGCTTTGAATCAAAATTTGTCATGGCAGAACTATTTTTCAAGATGGAATTCTAAAAATGAATTGTTGAGATTAGGTGGTCATTTAACTGTCGGAAATCAAAACGTAAAGGATCTTTCGGTAGTTATGAACAAAAAGTTACAGTTTTTAGACTATCAAATTAGTGGAGAAAAAGAATTCCGACTAAAACAAAACCAAAAAATAGCATTGGAAGTTCGACATGGCTTATATTTGCCTTTAGATTCTAAAATGATTTACGAGCCTTACCAAAGCAGTCAGGAGAATATTTTTGTTAAAAATATCGTGATACCAGACTACTTTTATGATTCTTCCACAAGACTTAATCTTGGGATACAATTAAAGTACTTTATTGATTTGAAAAGAGTACGCTATGAAGTTTATGCTAAGGGACAACAATGGTATTTTGTAAACAATAGAAACGGGCAAGAAAAGGGGAATATCAATACGGATGCAAGCCAATATGTTTCCTTGGGATTTAATTTTTATTATTAATGAAGAAATTACTTGTTTTGGCGGCAGCCATGAGTATAATTTATGCTTTTTCTACTGAAGAAAAGGTACATAACGGCTATACGCCAGACGAGCTAAGAGCACTTTATGGTAGTGGAAATCCTTCTATCTGGCCAAAGCCGCAATTGTTTGATGAAGCTAAAGAGGGGTTTCAGGATATAGGACCATTAGGCGAGATGGCATTTCCTGCAGATAATCCCTATTCAAAAGATAAAGAAGAGTTAGGTAAAGCCTTATTTTTTGATCCTAGGCTTTCCAAATCAGGGCAAATTTCATGCGCCAATTGCCATAACCCAGAAATTGGTTGGGCAGATGGACAACGGGTTTCTTTTGGTCATGACCGTTTACCCGGTAATCGTAATGCACCTACACTTATCAATATAGGTTATGCAAAGACTTTTTTCTGGGATGGTCGGGCAAGTACGCTTGAGGAGCAAGTTACGCATCCTATAGAAAATCCTGTTGAAATGAATTTCCACTCGGATTTAGCGGTTAAACGAATCGCAAAAATAAAAGGATATAGACCGTTATTTGATAAAGCTTTTGGTGATGACAAAGTGAGTAAAGATCGTATCAACAAAGCGATTGCGACTTTTGAAAGAACCATTGTAAGCCATACGTCGAGGTTTGATAAATTTGTGAAGGGAAAAAAAGATGAGTTTACAGATTCGGAAATTAATGGTTTGCATTTGTTCCGTACAAAAGCTAATTGCATCAACTGTCACAACTCATCGTATTTCTCCGATCAGAAATTTCATAACGTTGGATTAACGTATTTTGGAAGAACATTACAAGATCTAGGTTTGTATGAGATAACGAAAAAAAATGAAGATGTTGGGAAGTTTAAAACACCAACACTTCGTGAAATTACAAGCACTGCACCTTATATGCATAATGGATTATTTCCACACCTTCGAGGAGTCCTTAATCTTTACAACTCGGGAATGCCAACGGAAAAAAGAAACCCTGAAAGTGAACTTTTTCCTAAAAAATCGGAAATGTTAGTAAAGTTAAATTTAACGGATACTGAAATTAATGATTTGGAAAATTTTCTAAAAACATTGCATAGTTTAAATTACAGAATGCGACCTCCCGAATTACCCAAAAATAAAATAGAAAAGAAAGAGACTGAATAGGTCTCTTTTTTTATGAAGCTACGAAACGCTTTTTCTAAAACGTTTTTTCAGTACCTTTGCCGCAGATTATCATTTTATGGAATTAGGAAAAATGCAACAGCTGCGCATTGTCGAAAAAAATAATGCGGGTTTTCAATTAGCCGATGAAGAAGGAAATCAGGTCTTTATTGCCCAAATTTTCGCTGAAAATTCATGGGAAGTAGACGACCTTGTGGAGGTTTTTATCTATCAAGATGATAATCAACTTAAAGCAACGACCGAAAAACCTTACGCTCAAGTTGGCGAATATGGGGTGATGTCTTGCGTTGAGGTTTTGCCTCCGGGAGCGTTTATGGATTGGGGAATTATCAAAGATTTGTTCGTTCCTTACAAAGAGCAAAAAGGAAAAATGATTCCTGGAAAACGCTACTTATTGTACGTTTATGAAGATGAAAAAACAGGTTTAATTACCGGTACAGCCAAGTTCAAACGTAATCCGTCGTATTCTGAATTGCCTTACAAAGAAGGCGACCAAGTAAAATTGATTTTAATGAACGAATCCGAATTAGGATGGAATGTCGTTATTGATCAAAAATATTTAGGATTGGTTTATGCATCGGATGTTTTCAAAAAACTGTATCCACTTTCTGATGAAACAGGCTATATTAAAGCGATTCGTGAAGACGGTAAAATTGATATCACGCTTCAACCTCAAGGTTTTGAAAATATTGATGCTTTCAAACAAAAAGTTCTTGATGCTTTAGATGAAAGCTACGGAATTCTACATCTTTCGGATAAATCAGAGTCAGAGCAAATTAAAGATTTCTTGCAAATGAGTAAAAAGAACTTTAAAAAAGCTATTGGTTCTCTTTATAAAGACAAAAAAATCGAAATTTTAGAAGATAAAATTAGGTTGTTGTAATTACTTTTCAACAGCGGCATCTTGCACCAAATCTTCTGGAATATAAAGTCCTAGATTGTATTTTGGTATAAAAACTCTGAATCTTCGTCCGTTCTGTTGTTATTGATAAAATAATCGGGTTCGTATTTAGCTTTCAAAACTTCATAACACGAATCTTGAATGGTCTGGTGAGCTTTCACATAATAATCACCAAAAGTCGTATTACGTTCGTCCAGTTGATCCAAAAATTGGTTCATCACTTTCAATGTATCTTGGTGCAATTTCATCTTTCCCAAAACATCATTTCGAAATTCATCATTAGGTTTCGGTTTTCCTTGACAAGAAAATAAGAATAACCCGATAAGAGCAGTAGGAAAGATGGTGTTACATGTGAATTTTAATCTGTTTTTTTTGAAAAGTACATTTTTTTGAGTTTCAATCCAAATAGGTTCTATCTTTATTTCCTTATTTTTAAGGTATGAGAAAGTTGATTTTAGTTTTGTTAATAATGAGTTTGACTATGTTTTCGGCTCAAGAGGTTTCGGATTATCGAGTGAATTCTTTGGTGAGTGAGGTGAAAAAGGATTCGCCGATTGATGCATCCGATTCAAATGCTTGGGATTTGTTGGAACAAGTCTATCAAGTGACATTGCAGCAAGATCAGGGTGACTTGGAAAAAACCGATTTCGTTAAAAATTTAAATGCCTTTCTTGATAACCCGAAAAGCAAGAATACGTATTTAACTATACTACATCTATACTATAACGAAGTGTTTCGAAAAGAAATTTCTTCTGAAAATCCGGATTACAATTTTTTAGTCGATTTGGTTGTAGCAATGAAAAATGAGTACAATTTTGTCTATAAAAAAGAACCTGTAATGATTACGATTTTACATGCAGAAATGCTTCAATCTGCGGGAAAGAAGGACGAATCTAAAGAGGTTGTTGCAAAAGGTTTCAAAGCACACCCAGAATCAATTCCGTTGCAAGTGTACACGGCGATTAACACGAATAATGACAAAATGAAAGCAGAATTGGTGAAGAATCATCCAAATCATTGGATGATAATTCAATTTTTAAAGAATTAATCGTCGTTTTTCTTGACAAGCAATATCCAATCATCTTCTAAATAGCGATAGCCAATATCATAGACGAATTGGTATTCAGCGCCATTTTTATACTTTTTAAGATTGGTGAAATAATCAAAACTAAAATCTAAAGCAATCAAACTTTGTTTGGTAACTTTCGCTTTTCCGTCAGTGAATTTCTGACTTTCTAAAATGCGATGATTCTTACGCAAACGATTGTTAATCGCCCTCATCAAGTTAGACGAAACTTTGTTTTGTTTGTTGTTAAAGGCATTGCGACACGCATCATTGCAGAACTTTTTGTCGGCTCTACCTTTAATAATTTCTCCACATTCCAAACACGTTTGCATACGATGATAATTTCAAATAAAAGATACTAATTTTTTCGTATTCGCATTCATTTTTTCAGTTTTCCGTACCTTCACATGAAAATTAGAACAATGAATTTTAAATACATATTATTGGGTTCCGTTGTTTGTGCAGGGCTTTTGGCATCATGTACGACTCAAAATCCTCAGAAACAAAATCCTATGGAAAATTCCCAAGTTAAAGAAAATGGCTACGCATACCAAGACTATGCAAAAGTGGCGTTAACAGCTGATATTTCGCATTTAACGAAGAATGAAAAAGAAGTTCTTGCCAATATGTTCAAAGCGGCGAAAGTTATGGATGATTTGTATTGGGAGCAAGCCTATGGAAATAAATCTTCACTATTGAAAGGTCTTTCTGGCGAAGCAAAGCAATATGCGGAAATCAATTATGGCCCTTGGGATCGATTGAATAATGATGTTCCATTTTTGGCTAATGTAAGTGCAAAACCAGCCGGTGCAACATTTTATCCTGAAAATATGTCTAAGGAAGAGTTTGAAAAAGCAAATCTGAAAGATGGAAAATCTCCATACACGGTTATTAAAAGAGATTCAAACGGAAAATTAATAAGTGTTCCGTATTCAGTTCAATTTAAATCGAAACTTCAAGAAGCAGCTTCGTATTTAAATAAAGCTGCTGAATCTGCCGACGATACTGGGCTTAAAAACTATTTACAACTTCGAGCAAAATCATTGTTGAACGACGATTTTTATCCGAGTGATATGGCTTGGATGGATATGAAAAATTCCAAATTGGATTTGGTGATTGGGCCAATTGAAAATTATGAAGACCAATTATTTGGTTATAAAACATCGTATGAGGCCTATGTTTTGGTAAAAGACGTGGAGTGGAGCGCAAAATTGGCAAAATTTGTAAAATATTTACCAGAATTGCAACGAAACCTTCCGGTTCCTTCGGCGTATAAGAAAGAAGTTCCGGGAACGGATTCGGATCTTAATGCATATGATGTCGTGTATTACGCAGGAGATTGTAATGCTGCGGGAAAAACCATTGCGATCAACCTTCCAAATGACGAGAAAGTTCAATTGGAAAAAGGAACGAGACGCCTTCAACTTAAAAATGCGATGAAAGCGAAGTTTGATCAAATTTTAGTTCCAATTGCAAATTCATTAATCGACGATAGTCAAAAGAAAAATATTAAGTTTGATGCGTTTTTTTCCAATGTGATGTTTCACGAAGTAGCGCATGGATTAGGAATTAAATCAACGATTAATGGAAAAGGTTCTGTTCGTGAATCTTTGAAGGAAGCGAATTCCGCTTTAGAGGAAGGGAAAGCAGATATTCTTGGTTTGTATATGGTGAATCAACTTCTTAAAAAAGGAGAATTACAAGGTTCTAAAGAAGATTATTTCGTGACTTTTTTGGCGGGAATTTTTAGATCGGTTCGTTTTGGAGCAAGTTCCGCTCACGGCCAAGCAAATATGATTGCATTCAATTATTTTGCTGAAAAAGGAGCTTTTCAAAAGCTTTCAAACGGAAAATATAAAGTGGATGTTACCAAAATGGAACAAGCGATGAATGGACTTTCGGAGCTGGTTTTAACACTTCAAGGAAATGGAGATTATGAAGGTGTAAAAAATCTGTACGCAACGAAAGGAATAATTCCTACAGATTTACAAAAGGATTTGGATAAATTAAAAACGCAGAACATTCCGGTGGATATTGTTTTTGAACAAGGTCCACAAATGTTAGGTTTAAAATAAAATACGATGAAAGACGGATTTAAAATTATTGGAATTGCGATTAGAACAGCCAATAAAAACAGTCAAGCCTTGCAAGATTTGGGCGCACTTTGGGGACGATTTTTTTCAGAAGCAGTTGCAGAGAAAATTCCACATAAGATTTCGGATGAAATTATAGCTATTTATACCGATTATCAAAGTGATTATACGGAAGAATATACCACAATCATTGGAATGAAAGTTTCCGAATTAGACGAAATTCCAGAAGGGATGATAGGTCGTGAATTTCCAGCAGAGAATTTTCAACTATTCACAGCAAAAGGTGAAATGCCCAAAGCTGTTGGTGCAAAATGGATGGAAATCTGGAGCCAAGATTCACAACTCAAAAGAGAATACACGTACGATTACGAGGTTTATGGCGCCAAATCTCAAAACGGCGAAAACTCGGAAGTCGATATTTTTATTGCGGTTAAATAAAGAATTTTGACTTATATAATAAAACGTCCAGCGAAACAAAGTTTCGCTGGACGTTTTATTGAATATTTTCTAATTTTCAATTTTGATTACTTTTCCTTTATTCATTGGTTTTTTCTATGTTTTGTATCCGTTTTCAAACGACTACAAACGATAATAAACGCTTCTTTACCGACTACGATTTCCGTTTTTGTCAACCTTTGTCCCAGAGATTTGAGAGACAAATGAAAGACTCGAATCTGAATGTTTAATTAAAATTTTAGAAATCATGTCACTAAGAAACAAAGTAACCTTAATTGGTAGAACAGGAAAAGAAGTTGAAATCATCAATCTAGAAAATGGGATTTTAGCAAAAGTAAGTTTAGCAACTTCGGATTTTTTTACAAATTCGAAAGGCGATCGAGTAGAAGAAACCCAATGGCATAATTTGGTTGCCTACGGGAAAACAGCTGATATTATGCAGAAGTATGTCGAAAAAGGACAAGAAATTGCGGTGGAAGGTAAAATTGTTTACCGCTCGTATGAAGGAAATGATGGTCAAAAAAGATACATCACCGAAATTCGAATTGAGGAAATTATATTATTAGGAAAACCTAAAAGCGAATAACCATGAAACTCCAACTATTTAAAATTCGGTTAGAGGAAAAGTTTCTTCTTCAAGATCAGCACGATTTAGATGAGTTTCTTTCTCGAAATGAAGTTTATAAAGTAGAAACTGCTTTTGTTCAAACGAAAGAACCGTATTGGTCGGTAATTATTTTTGTGAATTCTGAAACGAAAATGATGCTTAATGAGAATGATAATTTGACGTATTCTGAAGAAGTGATTTCCGAATCGGAAGAGAAAATTCTAGAAGCGTTAAAGCTTTGGCGAAGCGAAAAATCAAAGGTTCAGAAAATTCCAACGTATTGCATTGCGACCAATAAAGAACTTTTAGTTGTTGCGAAAAGCAAGCCTCACAAAAAGGAAGAGTTGAAACTTATTAAAGGTTTTGGAAAACACAAAATTGAAAACTATGGTGATGAAATCATCCAATTAGTGGAGAATTTTTAGTTAAAAATTCCTTTTTATTCTAAACAAAGGACGAATTCGAATTTCGTCCTTTGTTTTTCTTACGTTTCTAAAAACAGAGCCGAATAAATTCCGTATTTTTGTCGCTTATTTTAATACAGACTTTTAGTACGAAATTCATGAAGCCATCACTAGCAAAAGGAACTCGAGATTTTACAGCAGCAGAAGTTGTCAAAAGACGTTACATTATCAACACCTTGCAAAAGAATTTTGAATTGTTTGGTTTTCAACCTTTGGAGACGCCAAGTTTTGAAAATTTAGCAACTTTAACTGGAAAGTACGGTGAAGAGGGTGATCGTCTTATTTTTAAAATATTGAATTCTGGTGATTACGCTTCAAAAACGAAAGATGAAGATTGGAATGCGAAAAATTCTCAAAAACTAATTTCTCAGATTTCTGAAAAAGCGTTGAGATACGATCTTACGGTTCCTTTCGCACGTTTTGTAGCGATGAATCAAGGTCAATTGAATTTCCCATTTAAACGATATCAAATTCAACCCGTTTGGCGCGCAGATCGACCTCAAAAAGGTCGTTTCAGAGAGTTTTATCAATGTGATGCGGATGTTGTTGGTAGCGAGAGTTTATGGCAAGAAATTGATTTCGTTCAATTGTATTTGAAGTCATTTCGCGATTTGAATATTCCAGTGAAAATCCAGTTTAATAACCGGAAAATTCTTTCAGGCTTGGCTGAATACGCTAATATTTCAGAGCAATTAATCGATTTTACAGTGGCTTTGGATAAGCTAGATAAAATTGGAAAAGACGGTGTTGTCAAAGAGCTTCAAGAAAAGGGAGTTGCTGATGATGCAATTGAGAAACTAAGTTTCTTGTTTGAAAATTATCCTCAAGAGAAAGTTTTAGAAATTCTAAAAACGTCTTTTGCGGAAGTTGAAATAGGAAAATCTGGTGTTGAAGAGCTTGAATTTGTCTTAGAAGAATCTAAAAAATTGGGTGCAGCTAATGATTTGGTTTTCAACATTACATTAGCTCGTGGACTCGATTATTACACAGGTGCAATTTTTGAAATTAAAGCCGAAGGAGTAGAAATGGGTTCTATCGGTGGTGGTGGAAGATATAACAATCTTACGGAAACGTTTGGTGTGAAAAATGTTCCTGGAATTGGGATTTCGTTTGGATTGGATCGTATCTTTTTGGTGATGGAAGAATTGAAACTTTTTCCTGAGAATACGACTTCTGGAATCGATTATCTTTTTGCAAACTATGGTGATAAAGAAGCAATTCACGCTCAGAAAGTGATTACACAATTGCGTTTAAAGGGAAATTCTGCTGAACTTTTTCCAGATGCTGGAAAAATGAAAAAATTCTTTTCTTATTCAGAAAAACGTGGTGTGAAGAATTTGGTTTTTCTAGGTGAATCTGAAATCGAAAATCAAACCATTACCATTAAGAATCAAGAAAATGGTGAACAAAAAACAATTTCTATTTCTGAATTTTTAGGATAGTAATTTTTACATAATTCAAACTCGATTTTTATCTTTGATGAAAATTGAGTTTTTTTATGGACGAATATTTGAAAATAAACCAAGAATCTTGGAATAACAAAGTTGCCTATCATTTAGATTCCAAGTTTTATGATATGGAAGGATTTATGAAAGGCGAAACCTCCCTTCCAAGTTTGGATGTTGAGTTGTTGGGAAATGTACAAGGAAAAACTGTATTGCATTTGCAATGTCATTTTGGTCAAGATTCATTATCAATTTCACGATTAGGTGCGAAAGTAACTGGCGTTGATTTATCGAATAAAGCTATTGATTCAGCGAAATTGATCACAGAACAACTTCAGTTGGATGCCCAATTTTTGTGTTGTGATATTTACAATTTACCAAATGAATTGGACGAAAAGTTCGATGTCGTTTATACGAGTTACGGGACTATTGGTTGGCTTCCTGATCTAAATCGTTGGGCGGAGGTTATTTCTCATTTTCTAAGACCAGGTGGGAAATTGGTTTTTGTGGAGTTTCATCCTTTTCTATGGATGTTTAATGACGATTTTACAAAGATTAAATATCCATACACTTCCAAAAATCCAATTGTTGAAGAGTTTGAAGGAACATATGCCGATACATCGGCGCCAATAAAACAAGAATATGTCATGTGGAATCACTCGCTATCCAACGTTTTTAATGCTTTACGAAATCAAAATCTAAAGATTCAACATTTCGAAGAACATACCTATTCGCCGTGGCCTTGTTTTAAAGAAGTAAAAGAAATAGCACCGAAAAAATTTATTATTCCGAATTTGGGAGAGCATGCTCCGTATATTTATTCGGTTGTTGCAACTAAGGATTAAAAAACAAAAACCACTCGAAAGAGTGGTTTTTGCCGTGTTGTGTGTAATATGAATGCATATAAACTGCTTAGGATACTTGATCTTCAGCTTTGTTTTTAAGTTGGCTGGCTTTATCTTGCACCTGATCTGCTACTTGATTAGCCTTGTCCTTAATATCATTACCCCATTTATTAAAGTTGTCTTTTGCGGTATTGATTTTATCTTTTACCATTTGTTTTTCTTCTGGAGTTGATTTTTTATATTTCCAATAAGCTAATGCTCCTAATCCTAATAATGCTAATAAGCCATTTCTTTTATTACTCATGATTTCTGATTTTTTTATTTAACTAAGTGTTGATGTTTTATGTAATGTAAAAAGCGTACCAAAATGAGAACGAAGATTATTAATATTTGTTAATTATTTTATACGATTTCAATATAATCTATTTCATAAAAAAATCAGGCCATAAAATGACCTGATTTATATTTTAAGTTTAACTAAAATGTGTATTAGAATTTATACGCTAAACCAACGTGGAATGCATTGTTTTTGTTTTTAGCATCTGCACTAATTCCACTATCATCTTTCGTGAAATCTGTAAAACCTGCCACATATCTTGCTGTTAGTCCAATATTCTGTGTAAAATAATACCCAGCTCCTAATCCAACACCAAAGTCAAAATTATTCATATATTTTTTGATGTCATCAGACTCATTATCATTTCCTGAGTTTTTTACTTTTGCACTTGTTAAAAAGCTAAACTGTGGACCTGCTTCTAAATAAAATTGAGGCGTTGCATTATATTGGAACATTAATGGAACTGAAATATAATCCAAATTTAGATTTACATTATCACCATTTATTTCTCCCAATTTCGAACCTAATCTGTTATAAAGAACTTCTGGTTGAATGCTGAAAGATTCAGCTAATGGTGCATTCATGAAAACACCTGCGTTAAAACCTACTTTAGATTTCGCATCATTAAAACCATCATCACTAATGCTTGAAATGTTTGCCCCACCTTTAATACCAAATTGCTGTGCGAAAGTCATAGTCCCAACAACTAATCCTAATCCTAAAAATAACTTTTTCATAATTTCAAATTTTTAATTTCTATTTTCAAATGTCTTCGTTACTTTTTTTTATCGTTGAAGACGAGGCGTATATTTCAAATTCTTTGCCAAAATGAAAAAAAATGACATTTTTAGGTAAAAATTTAAATAAATGTTTAATTTTTTTATATTTTAAATCATTGTAAATCAGCTAATTAAAAATAGATTTGTATTTAAAACTAAAAATGTTTCAAAATTCTAGTTTAGGTGCACAAGTAGAGATTTATGGGTTTTTTATTATAAAATAAGTACTGTTATTTATCAATTCTAAAAGATAAAAGCCCGAAAAATTTATTTTCGGGCTTTTATTTAAGCTATATTTCCTTATTTGAATTTGTAAGATAAACCTACTTGGATGTTATTATTTCGTACATCTTTGTTGCTTCCATTTCCTCTCATAATATCAGAAAAACCAGCAACATATCTCGCATTAACTCCTAGATTTGGAGTAATCCAATATCCTAAACCTGCTGCAGCTCCAAAATCGAAATGATTTAAATTGTCTACATTACTTTCAGTCGTTTCATTATCGTTTTTGAATTTACTAGAAACTAGAATTCCGAATTGTGGTCCAGCTTCCAAATAAAATTTTGGCGTAGCATTATACTGGATCATAACTGGAACGGTAACATAATCCAATTTCCAAGTTGTATCTTGTAATAGATCATTATCTACTGATTGATCAGCTTTACCTTTTGTACCTAATGTATTGTAAAGTGCTTCGGGTTGCAAACTGAAAGATTCTGAAAGCGGAATGTTGATAAATGCACCCGCATTCCATCCAAATTTATATTCTGTATTTACATTTTCAAGTCCTGCCACAGTAGATAAATTACCACCTCCTTTGATACCAAAAGATTGAGCATAACCTAGAGTACCTATTGCAAGCGCTGCTCCTAAAAATATTTTCTTCATAACTTTAATTTTAAAATTTTAATTGTTTCCTTATTTAATATAAGTGAATTGCTATTTATTTAAATCTGAAAGCCAAACCAACTTGTACGTTGTTATTGTTTCTTACTTTTTTATCAGATTCATTATCTTTTGTTATATCTGTAATTCCAGCAACATATCTAGCATTAACTCCTAGATTTGGTGTAATCCAATATCCTAATCCTGCGCCAACTCCAAAATCAAATTTATTCAGATCGTCCGCGTTATTTTTTGTTGTTAGATTATTTGATTTGAATTTACTTAACAACATATAACTAAATTGTGGACCCGCTTCAACATAAAATTTTGGTGTTGCATTGTACTGAAACATAACAGGTACAGAAATATAGTTTAATTTCCAGTTTACTTCTTCCACTTCAGTACCTATAATTGGTTCGTCAGAATTCAACATGGCACCCATGGTGTTATAAAGCACTTCAGGTTGTATGCTAAATTTTTCATTAACAGGGATGTTAACAAAAGCACCAGCATTCCACCCAAAATTATATTTAGCGTCAATATTTTCCAATCCACTAACTGTGGTGATATTACCACCACCTTTAATACCAAAAGATTGTGCAAAACTCAAAGCACTCATCGTAATCGCCGCTCCTAAAAATAATTTTTTCATAATATTAAATTTTACTAAAGTATTTCTTAAATTAAGGTGTGTAAGTGTCAAAATACTTGCCAAAATAGATTGTTTTTGATGTTAAAATTGAATTTTAACACAATTCCGCATTACTTTAGTTTGGTTTAAAATATTGGTAATCAATTGTATATATTGGTAAAATAGGTATTTCTGAAGCGGAAGCGAAAGCATCACTGTTCAGTCCACAAAATCAATTTTTGTGGAAAAACGGTAGTATGAAATGAGAAAAATTTAGAAAAATTTAGAGATTTTTATAAAAGTCTAAAGCTTTTACGATTGCGTTTTCACCCGATTTGTAATCATAAGTACAACTTCCAATCCCATCTAGTAATGAAAAAATGATATTCCCAGCTTCATTCTTTTTGTCATTCACCATTAATTTTATCAAGGTTTCGTTCGAAAAGCTAGAAATATTTAGTTTAGGATAATATTGATTTAGCTTTTTGATGATTTCGTTGCAGGTTTCTTCAGAAATTAGATTTTCTAAGTACGAAAGATAGGTTTCGCAGATCATTCCTGCGGCAACGGCTTCACCATGTGGAATTATATTTCCGCTTTGCAGAAAAAGGCTTTCAAAAGCGTGACCTATGGTATGACCAAAATTTAAGGTTTTACGGATGTTTTGTTCCTTAAAATCGGTTTCCACTACGTGTTGCTTAATCTGCATGGAGGTTTCTATTGACGGTGCAATGGTTTCTGGTGTTAATTCTTCAATAGCCGTCAGTATGTTCCAATGATTAGCATCAGCAATTAAACCGTGCTTTAGCATTTCAGCAAATCCACTTCGAAGTTCAGTGAAAGCTAAGGTATTTAAAAAAGTTGGGGACACGAATATTTCTTCTGGTAAAGCAAAAGTCCCGACAATATTTTTAAGAAATTGATGATCAATGCCCGTTTTTCCTCCAATAGAGGCATCGCACATCGCCAATAAAGTGGTTGGAACGTTGATGAACTTAATACCTCTTTTATAAGTTGAAGCCACAAATCCACCCATATCTGTGATAACACCTCCGCCCACATTTATCATCAATGCTTTTCGGTCACATTCGAATTCTGAAAGAATTTCCCAAAGTTGGGCTGCGGTTTCTATCGTCTTCATTTCTTCGCCTGGCTCGATTTCTAAAATTTCGAAAGGAATCTCGGTTTCCAGGTTGGCTAAAAGAAAGGGAAGACAGTAGTGATGCGTATTTTCGTCGCAAAGAATAAATAGTTTGCTTGGGTTGGTCTCAGATATAAATTGATTTAGCTGCGAAAAGTCAGCATCAAGCATGGTGATCATGTCGTAATTTTTGCACAAATTTAAACCATAATTTGTTAGGTGCAATTGCTTAATGATTATTAAATTTGTCGCTATTAAAAAACAATCTATAATGTCTATTTTCAACGATACTCAAATTGCTTTTGCAGATAAAACCGATAAGCAGCTAAAAAAAGCTTATTGGATGTTTAAAATGATTGAAAAACCCACTTTAACTACGTTGGGTACTTCCATTTTGAATTTTACCGTTCATAATAACTTTCCATTTGTGAAGGATATTGTAAAGAATACATTGTTCGAACAATTTGTTGGTGGCGAGACGCGTGAGGAAAGTATGAAAGTGGTAAAACAGCTTTTTAAAAGAGGTGTGGGAAGTATTTTTGATTATTCTATTGAGGGCAAGCAAGATGAGGAGACATTTGATGCGGTTTGTAAAGAGATTAAAGACATTGTTCGTTTTTCGGTAGGAAATCCTGCAATTCCGTTTATCGTATTCAAACCAACTGCTTTTGGTAGGATTGATTTGTATGAAGAAGTTGGAAAAGGAGTGGAGTTAACAGAAACAGAAAAGGCAGAGTGGGAGCGCGTTGTACGTCGTTTTGATGAAGTTTGTAAAATGTGTTGGGAGAATGACAAAAAAGTGATGGTTGATGCAGAGGAAACATGGATGCAAGGAGCAGCAGATCAGCTCTGTGAGGAGATGATGGAGAAATACAATAAGGAAAAACCTATTGTTTGGAACACGATTCAGATGTACAGAACGGGTCGAATTGAGTACATGACGGAGCATTTGCAAAGAGCGAAAGAAAAAGGATACTATATAGGATATAAGATTGTGCGTGGTGCTTATATGGAAAAGGAAAGAGAAAGAGCTGCCGTAAAAGGGTATGCAGATCCTATTCAACCAACGAAACAAGCAACAGATGATAATTATAACGCTGGTATTGACTTCGTTATGGCTAATATGGATGTAATTTCAGGTTTCTTTGGAACACACAATGAAAAATCTGCGGAGTTAACGATGGATAAGATGAAGCAAGACAACCTACCACATGATTTGAACAATATTTATTTTGGTCAGTTATACGGTATGAGCGATAATATGACGTTCTATCTTGCAGATAAAGGCTATAATGTGGCGAAATATCTTCCGTACGGCCCAGTGAAAGATGTCGTTCCTTATTTAACGCGTAGAGCTGCAGAAAATACTTCGGTTGCAGGACAAACCGGAAGAGAATTAGGGCTTATCGAAAAAGAACTTAAAAGAAGAAAATCAAAATAATTCCTTTTTGTGATTTTATTTTGAATGCGACATACAAAACAAAAAGCGGAAGTGTTTCCGCTTTTATTGTTTTGCTATATGAGGTTTCCGACTAAATATTTCCTATTTTTGTGTTTAACAAAACAAGATTAGATCTCTCAAAATCGGATTTCTCACATTCATGACTTTTGCTCAGATTATTTTACCGCTTAACCTCAAAGGAAGCTTTACGTACCGTATTCCTGAGGAGTTACAAGATCACATTCAGCTAGGTATGCGGGTTTTGGTGCCTTTTGGTGGTAAGAAAATCTACACAGGAATTGTCCTCGAATTTCATGACAACGAACCGGAAACTTTTCAGCCTAAAGATATTCTTAGTTTGTTGGACGATATGCCTATTTTGCCCATTCAATCCTTGAAATTTTGGTCTTGGTTAAGTTCATATTATCTATGCAATATTGGTGATGTGTATCGTTTTGCGTTTCCGTCTTCGATGAAATTGGAAAGTGAAACGTATTTAAAATTAAAACCCGAAGCGGTTATTGATCACGAGATTTTAGATGCTAATGAGTTGTTTTTGATTCAAGCATTGGAAGTTCGTCAAATTATTAATTTAAAGGACATTGAAGCGTTTATTCCGAAAAAGGAAATCATTAAAACGGTTCATGCGTTAATTGATCTTCAGTTTATCGAGATTGATGAAGCCGTTCAAGAAAAATACAAATCCAAAGAAGTGAAATATTTGTTGATTAATCCAGAAATTATGAAGGATAATCAGCTTTCAGAGGTTTTTAAAGTTCTTAAAAAATCACCAAAACAAAATGCTTTATTACTTCACATTCTCGGAATTTATTCAGAAGATACTTCAAAACCGATTCGGAAATCCGACGTTTTTGAAAGCGGAGAATTTTCTTCAAGTCATTTAAAAGGTTTGCTAGAAAAAGATTTCGTTCGAGAATATGTGTTGAATGAAGATCGAGTTAGCTTGTATCAAGGTGAAACCGAATCTACAGAGCAACTTTCGGAACTGCAACTACAAGCAAAAAGTCAAATTGATGAAGCTTTTAACGAAGGAAAAAATGTTCTCTTACACGGCGTTACATCTTCTGGGAAAACCCACGTCTATCTGAAGACGATGGAAGAATTTACCGAACAAGGAAAAACGGTTTTGGTTCTTCTCCCAGAAATCTCATTAACGAAGCAGATTATTGGTCGTTTGGAGAAAAAATACGGATCCAAATTAGGTTTTTACCACCAAAAAATGACCGATTTTGAGAAGGTTGAAATTTGGAAAAAAGTTCGCCAAAATGAGCTTCAAGTGATTATTGGGACTCGAAATGCGCTTTTCCTTCCGTATCAGAATTTAGGATTAATTGTGGTGGATGAAGAGCATGATCAAGCCTATAAACCTCGGGAGGCAACTCCGCATTTTCATGGTCGTGATGCAGCTTTGTATCTTGCCAGCTTGTATCAAGCACCTGTTATTTTGAGTTCGGCTACGCCTTCTTTGGAATCGTATTTTTTGGTTCAAACAGGGAAGTTGGCTTATGTGAAACTGGAATTTCGTTTTCAAGATATTGCGTTGCCGAAATTGGAAATCGTTGATTTCAAAAAAGCTTTGGACACCAAAAATGCGATCGGGAATTTCTCGAATGACGTTTTAGGTCAGATGAATTTGATTTTGGAAGAGCATAAGCAAATCATGATTCTGCATAACAAAAGAGGCTATTCTAATGTCATTGAATGCGAAAGTTGTGGCTACGTAACCTATTGCTCCAATTGCGATGTGGTGATGACGTATCATAAGTTTTCACATGAAATGAAATGCCACTATTGCGGTCATAAAGCGGCAAAACCTACTTCTTGTCCGAAATGCCATTCTAAAAACTTAAATGAAAAAGGAATCGGTGTCGAGCAAATTCATGAAGAAGTTTCCAAATTATTTCCGAAATCTGAAGTCGATCGTATGGATGTAGATTCCATGCGCCGAAAGTTCGCCTACGAGAAGCTTTTTGAGAAAATGGATTCTGGTGAAACCGATATTTTGGTAGGAACGCAGATGATTTCTAAAGGTTTGGATTTTGATCATATCGAATTGGTGGCGATTCCACGTGCTGATCAGATGTTGTATGTTCAAGATTTCCGTGCCGAAGAACGAGCATATCAACTGATAACTCAAGTTTCAGGAAGAGCGGGAAGAACTTCTGGGAAAGGAAAAGTAATGATTCAGACCTTTTCGCCAGATCATTCTATATTTCAATTAATCAAGGAAGAAAATCCTGATAAAATCTATCAATACTTTTTAGAAGAGCGCAAAAAATTCCATTATCCGCCATTCACTCGATTGGTGATGTTGGAGTTGAAACACCGCAAAGAAGACAAAGTTCATCGAGCGGCAACTTTTATGGGAAGTATTTTGCGAAAATATCTTCACGAAGCCATGGTTTTAGGACCCGAAAAAGCGCCAATTCCGAGATTAAATACCTACTATCAGTATCAAATTTTATTGAAATTTCCACGCGGAAAAAACTATCAAGCCTGCAAAGATTTGTTAAAAAAGAGTTTGGAAGAATTTGATGAAATTCAAGCGTACCATTCCATCAAAAAATCCATTCTTGTCGATTTTTAACAATTTTTAACGCATTTTAGGCCTATTTTATCATTTGTTCGGGTATCGTTAGCACAATATTTTTATACTTTTGATTGTTTGTAAGAAGAATGAGATTTTGTTAAAATTAAATTTCAAACTCATTCTTGCTATCCAAATTTAGATTGATGACGAAACTGAAAAATTTTTATGTAGGACTTTCTTTCTTTGCCACTTCGATCGTATTCGGTCAGACTTCTATATCCACATCGCATTACCCGAACATGTATGACAACCAAGTCGCCAATTCTAAGGAGACTCGGGAAGCTGTTATGACGGTGAAAGATCAAATTGATATTGCGGTGAATTCGGTAATGTCTGATCCCGTTTTGCGAAACGCCAGTTGGGGTTTTGTGATTTATGATCCAAAGACAAAGAAAGTGATTAATTCTTTCAATGAAACTTCTTCTTTAATTCCAGCTTCAACAACCAAATTGCTTACAACGGAAACCGCTGTGGCGATTTTAGGAATGAAGTATACGTGGCAAACGCAATTGGAATATTCGGGAAGTATCGATGAAAGTGGAACTTTGAACGGAAACCTATACATTGTAGGTAGTGGCGATCCCTCATTGGGAACGGGTAAAGCTGGTGCACTCCGTTATGCAGAATTGATTAATGATTTTAAATCAGAAATTGCTTCGAAGGGAATTAAGAAAATTGCAGGGGATATTGTTATCCAAACGGCAGTGTTCAAGAATAATAAGCGTGATGAGCTTCCAGCGAATATCGTATGGATGGAGCATGGCGGCTATTATTTACCAGCGGGAAGTACTGCAGATGTTAATCCTAGAAATGAGCAATTAACGGCTAGAAAGTCAAATCCATTTGATGATAAAAAACGTTATTTCTATATCTCACCGTGGAGTAAAAAAATGGTGTATTCCGATACTTACGAAGGGAAAGGCTTAACGTCTAAATTACCAGATCCACCAGCATATTTAGCAAATAATTTACGAGCTTCATTAGTGAAGTCAGGTGTTGGAGTTTCAGGAAAAGTGATTAGCAAAGTGGTTGATCCAAATCCGGAATCAAGAACGGTAATTCATACGTATAAATCGCCGACTTTGAAAGATATCGTTTATGATACCAACCAACGAAGTGACAACGCAAATGCGGAAGCGCTTTTACGTATGGTCGGTTTTCAAAAAGATGGTGACCAAACGTTAGAGTCGGGAAGAAAAGTGATTCGTGAGCATTTGGAAAGTATCAATTTTGATACTGATGGTTTGAATATTTTCGATGGAAGCGGATTGTCTAGAAGTAATCTAGTAACTCCGATTGCTCAAGTGAAATTCTTAACGAAGTTGATGAACGAACCGTATTTTAAAGATTATTTTGAATCGCTTCCGATTGGCGGACAATCCGGAACGTTGAAAAAATCATTTCAAGGAAATGGATACGGACAAGTTTTTGCAAAAACCGGAACTTTGAATCGTGTGAAAACCTTAGCTGGATACATCAAAACAAGATCAGGAAAATTGTTGCCTTTCTCGTTAATGATTAACAATTATACAGGAAGTGTAGATCAAGTAAAAGCACGTATGGAACGTATTTTGGACCCTGCGATTGATTTATAGAATTCGGTAAATTAAAATAGAAATTAAGGCATCTTCTTCGGAAGATGCTTTTTGTTTTTAACGAATTTTTAAGGGAATCCGATTCGGGAAATCAAGCCTAAATTTGTATCTTAGCGAAACTAAAATTACGAAAAATGCTATCATCAAAATTTGTAGATCATTTACAATCTGAACTTCAAAATATCGACAACGAAGGACTTTTTAAGAGAGAGCGTATTATTACGTCGCCTCAATCCGCAGAAATCGTTGCCAATGGGAAAAAATTACTCAATTTTTGTGCGAATAATTATTTAGGATTATCCGATAATGCTGAGGTTATCAAAGCGTCTCAAGATGCGATTCAGTCGCACGGATACGGGATGTCTTCGGTACGTTTTATTTGCGGAACGCAGGATATTCACAAAGAATTAGAAGCAAAAGTTTCCAAATTTTTAGGCATGGAAGATACGATTCTATATGCTGCTTGTTTTGACGCGAATGGTGGGGTTTTCGAGCCTTTATTTTCAGAAGAAGACGCTATTATTTCGGATGAACTAAATCACGCTTCAATTATTGACGGAGTTCGTTTGTGTAAAGCGGCGAGATACCGTTATAAAAACAACAATATGGAAGATTTGGAAGCGCAATTGAAAGCAGCTTCAGAAAAAAATCATCGTTTCCGTATTATTGTTACTGATGGAGTTTTCTCTATGGATGGTATTGTTGCTGATTTGAAAGGAGTTTGTGACCTTGCTGACAAATACGATGCAATCGTGATGGTTGATGATTCTCACGCAACCGGTTTTATTGGTAAAACAGGACGTGGAACGCACGAAGCAAATGAAGTGATGGGTAGAGTAGATATTATCACATCGACGCTAGGAAAAGCTTTAGGTGGAGCTTTAGGAGGTTTCACATCAGGAAAAAAAGAAATCATCGATATGTTGAGACAAAGATCTCGTCCGTATTTATTTTCGAATTCTTTAGCGCCAGGAATTGTAGGTGCAGCAATGAAGGTTTTGGATATGATCTCGGATGACACAAGTCTTCGTGATAAAGTGATGGATAATGCTCAGTATTTCCGTACAGAAATGAAAAACAGAGGTTTTGATATTCCTGATGGTGACGCAGCGATCGTTCCGGTAATGCTTTACGACGCTCCGCTTTCTCAAAAAATGGCTGAAAAGCTAATGGATGAAGGAATTTATGTTATCGGTTTCTTCTATCCTGTAGTGCCAAAAGGAAAAGCGAGAATTCGTGTTCAGCTTTCTGCGGCGCATACAAGAGAACATTTGGACAAGGCGATTGCTGCTTTTGAAAAAGTTGGAAAAGAATTAGGCGTAATTTAATTTCAAAAAATTTAAATCATAAAACGGAATTTCATACTTTTATTGAAATTCCGTTTTTTTTATGACTCGATTTCTACTATTCGTAAGTGCATTTGTTTTATTGGCTTCATGTTCCAAGAAAATCAATCAGTATGTCACTCAAGATAAAATAAAAGTTCGTGATGGACGTTGGGTTGAGAAAGATAAAGACGAGTTGGGCGAATATATTTCCAAAGGAAAATACAAACTTGGAAACAAGATCGGAACATGGAAAACAACCTACCAAGGAAAAAGATATCACAGAGAAAAATTCAAAGGAAATACGTCTTGGATAACTTTTTATCACTCAAACGGAAAAAAAATGGAAGAGGGTGCTTCAAAGGTTGAGCACACATCAATCTACGTAAACTGGTATTACGACGGACTTTGGAAATACTACAACGAAGATGGAAGTTTACGAACCACCAAAGTTTTTGACTTTAAAAAACGAGATTCAACAATTGTAGACAAACCCTATATTAGAAAATAGACTTGTAAATGGTTATGGAACTCATAATCATCACCAAAATACTAATAGCAATCGTCATTTTCTTAACGGGCAATCTAGACGTTAGCATCGCTGAAAAAGGTGCTGTAATTACACCTCCAAGCAACAGCCCAAGAATAATATTCCAATGATGACCTCCAAGTGTAAATAGAAAAGTTATTGCGCTGGTAATCGTCAATAAAAATTTAGCGAAAGTTGAACTTCCCACCACGTAGCGTGGAGTTCGACCATCTTTAATTAAGGATCCTGTAACTAATGGTCCCCAGCCACCACCCGCAAATCCATCGATAAACCCACCTAAAGTCCCTATAAATGGTAAGTTTGTCGCTTTTCGTTTTAGTCGGCTTTTTTGTTTTGATGAAAGGGTTTTCGTAAAAATATTGACTCCAAGAAAAAAGGTGTATGCTGCTATTATTGGTTTAACAATGTGAGCATAATTCTCGCCAAAATAGGTTAATGCTAAAGAACCGAGAATCGCCCCAACAGTGGCATATGGAGCCAGATTTTTTACCAATTTGAAGTTGATGTTTTTCAATTTGTAATGGCTGTAGGTTCCCGCTGCCGATGTAAATGATTCTGCGGAATGAATACTTGCGCTCACAATAGGTGGTGGAACATTCAGCAACAATAAAATAGTCGTACAAATTACGCCGTAGCCCAGTCCCATAGATCCAGCAACCATTTCGGCGATAAATCCAACCAAAATCATCCAAAGAAAAAGATAGCGATCTTGCTCAAAAAATGCTTTGGCTTCAGGATACCAATGAAATTCATAAATTGATATGAATAGAAATCCGACAAGTAACAACAATCCGATTATTGCTAGGAAAATATTGGCTTTAAGCTTTGCAGCTTTGGCATATTGTGTAAAATACTCTAAAACCTCATATGGAGTTTGATACGTTTTCGTTTTTGGAATCTCGGATTTCGCTTTTCTAATAATTTCCTTTTCTTGATTTGAAATTCGCTCTAAAATTGGTTCTGCCGAATCATGATGAACGTACGAACAGAATTGATGCGCTTGTTCTTGAAAAGAATTCCAATCGGTTTTATCGGTTGATAAATAAATAGCAACGTCTTTATTTTTAAAATCATCTTCTTTTGGAAAGCCTTTATTAATGGTGATTTCCGATTTGTTTTGAAATTTATCTAAAACGGGAGAATCGGAATTGGAAACAAAGATTGAAATCGATGCAAAGTCAAATTCCAAATACGAAGAAAGCCGCTTTTTAAGCAAATCAGCTTCACCAAACAGCAAAATATGTGTTTGTTGGGCTTGAAGATATAAAGGAAAAAGCGACTTCTTTGGATGATGCATTTTAGGAAATCATTAAAGCGCCCACAGTCGCATTACTTGTTTCATCAATGAGAATGGCGCTTCCCGTCGCATTGTTTATTTCAAACGAATCAAAAACGAATGGTGATGCCGTTTTCAGTTTTACTTTAACGATCTCATTCAGTTTTATGCTTGAATCAGTAGGCTTTTGCTCTAAAGTGTTGACATCAATCGAGTATTCAATTTCCTTTATAATAGCTTTCACAATTTTAGAACGATGCTGCAAAAGATATTTATTTCCTTCCTGCAATTCTCGCTTATCAAGCCAGCAAACAACCGCTTCTATTTCATTCGAAATTTGAGGTTCGTTATCTAATTTCACGAAATAATCGCCTCTCGAAACGTCAATATCTTCTTCTAAATGAAGTACCGCGGGTTGCCCTTCAATCGCCGATTCTACTTCGTTTCCATGAATTTCGATTTTTGAAATCTTAGTTGTCACATCTTGTGGTAGAATTCGAATGGAATCATTTTTAGAATAGCTTCCTGAAATGATTTGCCCAGCATAACCACGATAATCATGCAATTCTTCGGTTTGCGGACGAATAACATATTGAACTTGAAATCTTGGAGCATCAAAACGCTGATTTTCAACCGAAACATTTTCTAAGAAATCAAGCAGTGACGGACCTTCATACCAAGGCATTGCAACTGATTTATTTACAATAGTATCACCAACAAACGCCGAAATAGGGAAGAAGTGAACGTTTTTCAATTCCAAACGGTCGGCTATTTTTTGATATTCTGATTTTATATTTTCGAAAATGTCTTGAGAATATGCCACCAAATCCATTTTATTAACTGCAACGACTACATTTTTCATGCGAAGTAAAGACGCAATAATAGAGTGACGTCGCGTTTGTTCGGTTACGCCATGACGCGCATCTACCAAAATAATAATGAGTTCGGAATTGGAAGCACCAGTAATCATATTTCGTGTGTATTGCACGTGCCCGGGCGCATCCGCAATAATGAATTTTCTTTTCGGAGTCGTGAAATAACGATACGCCACGTCAATCGTAATGCCTTGTTCGCGTTCTGCACGTAAGCCGTCGGTAAGTATCGCTAAGTCAATTCCGTTTTCGTTTTTGTTTTTCGATTGCTTCTCCAAAGCTTCCAGCTGATCCACCAAAATACTTTTGCTATCGTATAGTAAGCGACCAATTAGAGTACTTTTCCCATCATCGACACTTCCTGCTGTGATTATTCGTAATATGTCCATTTTTCTTTTGCTAATTAAGGTTGAAATGTTAGAAATAACCGCCTTTTTTACGGTCTTCCATTGCTGCTTCGGTTACTTTATCATCAATTCTCGTTTCACCACGTTCGGATATTCTTGAAGCTCGAATTTCCTGAACAACATCTTGTAAAGTTTCGGCATCGCTTTCTACTGCGGCAGTACACGTCATATCACCAACGGTTCTATAGCGAACTTTTTTTGTACGAATTTCATCCGAATCATCAATTTGAATATGGTCGGAAACGGCAATTAATTGTCCATCGTATTCAATTACATCTCTTTCGTGAGCGAAATAAATGGATGGTAATTCAATTTTTTCTCGTTCTAGATACCCCCAAACATCGAGTTCCGTCCAATTGGAAATTGGAAAAACGCGAACATTTTCACCTTTGTGAATCCGTCCATTATAGATATTCCAGAGTTCAGGTCTTTGTAATTTCGGATCCCACTGTCCGAACTCATCCCGAACGGAAAAAAAACGTTCTTTGGCTCTCGCTTTTTCTTCGTCACGTCTTGCGCCACCAATGCAAGCATCAAAACCAAATTCTTCAATGGTATCTAGCAAAGTGTGTGTTTGCAACCAATTTCGGCTCGCAAATTTTCCTTTGGGTTCCGTTAATTTTTTCTCACGAATCGTGTCTTCAACATTTCGGACAATTAGTGTTGCTCCAATTTCTTTAGCCAGCCAATCTCGATATTTCAATGCTTCGGGAAAATTATGTCCCGTATCGACGTGTACCAAAGGAAATGGAATTTTCATCGGTGCAAATGCTTTTATTGCTAATTGAACCAAAGTGATGGAGTCCTTTCCACCGCTGAAAAGTAGAGCCGGTTTCTCAAATTGAGCCGCCACCTCTCGCATGATGTAAATGCTTTCTGCCTCGAGTTGATCGAGATAGGTTGTATTGAATTCGTTCATAAATGTAATTAAGATTTGATGGAATGCAAGCCGCATTCTTTTTTGCTTTCTTCCCACCACCAACGGCCGGCGCGTGGGTTTTCGCCTTCTGATATGGCTCGTGTACAAGGAGCGCAACCAATGCTTATAAATCCTTTTTTGTGAAGACTTAAATCTTGAACTTTTTCACTTTCGAGATAATCCAAAACATCTTGATAAGTCCAATGAATTAAAGGATTGAACTTGTAGAGATTTCGAGATTCATCCCATTCTAGAATAGCCATTTGTTCACGATTTTCAGACTGTTCTGCTCGTAAACCGGTGATCCAAACTTTAGCACCTTCCAATGCTCGATTCAAAGGTTTTACTTTTCGAATAAAACAGCACTCTTTTCTGTTTTCAACGGAATGGAAAAACGCATTAATTCCTTTTTCGCTAACATATTTTTCAACATCTTCGGATTCTGGAAAATAAACTTTGGTCGGAATTTTATATTTCGAATTATTTTGAGCGAGAAGTTCATAATGCTCGTAAAATAAACGCCCAGTATCTAAAGTGAAAACTTCAATCGGAAGTTTATTTTTGAAAATAGCATCGCTAATTACTTGATCTTCTTGTCCCAAAGAGGTAGAAAACACGATAGAATCATCGAATTTCAGTGTGATGAATTGCAAAGCATCTACTAAAGAAAGGGTAGATAACTTCTGAATTTCTTCTTCGTTAATTTGCATTTTGCACTTTTTTACTGTGCAAATTTGAACGAAAATTAATTACCTACCAAATTAGTAGGGTAATAATTTTAAAAAAAAGATTTTAATCAGTTAAATCCAAAAGCGTTTTTTGCTCCAAAATTCCTAGTGTAACATCACGTACTTCAATCAGTACATCGTGCAAACCACAATGTTCTTCATTGCAATTCTCACATTTTTCGTAGAAGTTCAAGCTCACGCAAGGAAGCATCGCAATAGGGCCGTTCACCAAACGAATAATTTTTGCTAAGCTAACATCTTTGGGTTCCGCCCTAAAGAAATAACCACCGCCTTTTCCCTTTTTAGAGTCGAGAATTTCCGCATTCTTAAGTTGAAGAAGAATGTTTTCTAAGAATTTTAACGGGATTTTTTTGGTCTCTGAAATTTCGGAAATCAAAACTGGACCTTGCTCTTTCTTGTCAACTAAATAGGACAATGCTTTAAATGCGTATTGGGATTTTTTGGACAGCATGAGACAAAAATACTAATTTTTTAGCATCTTCAATTTACTATGATTAGGCTATATTTGAATGTTTTTTAAAGAAAATCTATGTTTAGTAAGCAGGAATCGCAGCAATTGAAGAAGGAGTTTTGGGTGGCTTTTGGGAAATCATTCCCCAGAAAATGGTTGTTGTATGATACGAAGATTAAGGATTTCTCGTTCAAATTCACAGCGGAAGCCAAAAAAGCGGAAGTTTCTTTGGATATCGAAATGAAAGACGAAGTCTATCGTGATGCTTATTATAACAAAATTTGGAGCCTAGAATCTCTTTTGGAAGATTACGTTGGACCGGTTCGTAGAGAGGAGTTTTACGAATTGGAAAATGGTAAAATCATCTCACGAGTTTGGGTTGCAAAAGAAAATGTATCCATTTACAACAAAAATACATGGCAAGAGATTTTCGAATTTTTTGTCGAAAAAATGACGGCTTTCGAGACGTTTTTCTACGAATATGAAGATTTTATCAAAGACGTTTAAACGATTTTAATTAAATTTTCTCTTTCTAAACCAATAGAACGCTCCAGCAAAAATAGCAATTAACCCAGCTGGAACCAATAAATTGAACCATTGCCAGTTGCTTTTTTCGTAATCAATTCGTTGTCGATCTAGAAGCCGAGCTTCGATATTTCGGTTTCGAAGTTGAATTAAATTAGAATCATCCAACAAATAATCCAACGCATTTCGAAGAAATTGTTCATTACCATAATGTTGATCGTTCATCACATCATAGCCCAATGGAAGCGGTTTTCCTTTGATAATTTGGTTACGAGCAATATCACCATCCGCGACAACAATCATTTTGTTTTCTCCTGATGTTTGAGCTGTGAAATTTGGAATTGAATTTCGCTCGCTACGCGTTGCATAGGCCGATTTGAATTTTCCTTTTACACTTAAGGCAAATATTTTTGGAGTAGAAGGACGTTCCATTTGTCCGATGGAATCCGCACGAACGATTTCATTCAACGAAATTAAATTGGGAACATTCTTCAAAAGTGTTCTTTCACTAGATTCAAACAAAACTTCTTTTTGAATTCCAGGTCGCGATAATGTATCAATAGATGTCGGGAATTCAAATTTTACTGGATTGATATTTTTTGTAATTGGATTTTTATCTTCGGCAATTCCTAACGGGAAATACGGCCATAAAAACGAACTGAATTGTGGATTTCCAGCAACTTCACCCGTTTTCAAACGAATCATCGCCGATTTTTTTAAATCTTTCACTAAAGACGAGTTAATTCGGATTCCATAATTAAAGAAAAAATCAGTCATTTTCACATCAATCGGGTAGGCCATAATCTCTTTGGATTGGAAAAGCGTATCCATTTCGGCATTAACAGCGTCCATCATCCAAAGGGTTTTTCCGCCTTTCATAATGTATTGATCCAAAATCACTTTTTCCGTATCTGTAAATGCTTTACGTGGTTTTGCAATCACTAAGGCATCCATTTTTTGAAGCATGGGAACATCTTCAAAACTTAATTCTTTTTGATTTTTTGGAATAATCGGTCCGGCTTGATAATTTTCCAAAGCCATATTCATAAAACCTTGAAACTCATCAGGACGCAGTTCGTCTTGATTGATGAGGATTCCAATGCTTTTTCGAGTTTCTTGAGAAACGCTTTTGATGTTGGAAATTAAGTTGTATTCTAAATTTTCAATCGATCTACTCAACTGATCATTCGCATCAATCCCGGTTTGTTGGATCACTAACGGGACAGAAATGCCCGAATTATTGTGTTTCATCACCGCATACGGGTAAAGAACAATTTCGGAAACCTTTCCATCTCGAACATCAGGAAGAATGGAAGGTTGCATACCCATCGCCGCCAAAGTTTCCATTGGGATTTTGTTTTTCACCGGATCAATAAAAGTGAAATCCACATTGGAGTTAATTCGTCTAAATTCTTCTAGTAAAAATTTGGTTTCGCTTTGAAGTTGTTTGAACGAGGCTGGAAATTCACCATCCAAATAAACTTCTACTTTTAGCGGTTTTTTAATGTCTTTTAAAACTTTAACGGTAGATTCGGAAAGGGTGTATCTTTTTTCTTTCGTAAGATCCCAACGAAACTGAAATATTCCTAAAACTCCGAGTAGTAGAACGATTAAAGCGATTAGAAAAGGTATATTTTTTTTCAGCATTTTATTTTTTCTTGGAAACTAAAAGGATGGAAACAAAAAGGGAAACAGCAATCACCAAAATGAAATAAAACAAATCTCGGCTGTCCACCAAACCACGTGTAAAAGCAATATAATGTTGATAAAAACCAATGTTTTGCAAAACATAATCGGCACCGCCTAACAATCGATAACTTGCTAATTGTTCAATCCCGAAATACGAAATAAAACAGAAAATCAAACCTAACAAATACCCAATAATTTGGTTGCTAGCAAGTGATGAAGCTAGAATTCCGATTCCTGAAAACGCACCAATTAGAAAGACTAAACCAATATAACTTCCTAAAGTTGCGCCCATATCGATATTTCCTTCTGGAACTCCTAAAACATAAATCGTATATAAGAAAACCAATGAAGGTAAAATACATAAAACACCAATGCTCCAAACCGAAAGGAACTTTCCAACGACAATATTTTTAATGGAAATAGGTTGCGAAAACAACCATGTTAACGTTCCATTTTGCTGTTCTTCGGCCAAAGTTCGCATGGAAATCGCTGGAATGATGAAAAGCAAAATCCAAGGAGCCAAAACGAAATAGCTTTGCAAAGAAGCCGTTCCGATATCAAAAATATTAGAGTTGTTTTCGAAAATAAAAAGGAATAAAGTGCTTATAATGCTGAATGCCAACATGATAATCCATGCGCTCCAGTTGCCAAAACTTCCGAAAAGTTCTTTTTTATAAATAGCCAACATGCGGTTATTGTTTTTTATTTTTATTCACCAATTTCACAATCATCATAATCCCACCAACCAAAACGATAAAACCTAGTAATAATTGCCACCAATACGCAATTATTTGATATTTTAAAATAACGGTGAAGACGATTAAGAATAAAAGAAAGGTTGCAATTTCGTTGAATTGGCGTAATGCGATATTTGAATTTTGAAGATCACCACCATTCAGATTTTTAATGGTTACCACCTTTTTCCAT
The DNA here is from genome assembly GCF_059509915.1 of Kaistella sp. CFF1-2. Taxonomy (NCBI): domain Bacteria; kingdom Pseudomonadati; phylum Bacteroidota; class Flavobacteriia; order Flavobacteriales; family Weeksellaceae; genus Kaistella; species Kaistella sp. CFF1-2. The sequence goes on along the minus strand of NZ_JCAKLF010000001.1, from coordinate 541,178 downwards.
GACCAATAGTGATACAAAGCAAGTCCAATTAAAAACGTCAATTTCAAATGAAACCAAGGCGCTTTGAACAATTCCATATTCATCACAATCATGGTAATACCAAAAATCGTCATTAAAACACCTGCGGGACAAATAATGATATTCCACAAACGACGCATCATAAAGACGTATTGTTCACGAAGAATTTGCTTTTTAGTTTCCTCAAAAGCGTCGGAATCTTTATAATAGACAAAAAGACGCACGAGATAGAAAATTCCAGCAAAATAACTTACCATGAAAATGATGTGCAATGCTTTGATAATGGTATAGGCCATAGGGTGAAATTTGAGCGCAAATATACAGATTTTTGCTTGGGACTATTTTTGAAATTCCACAAAGATATTTTCGCCCACTTTCATTCCATAAAGGTCTTTGGCGCCGTTACGTCCTGAACCTTTGTAGATGCATAATTCGAGTAAATCGACATCGTTGAAAATCGCAATGGATTTACCATGAAAACTAGGTTCGTCCGACCAATCAGTAACGAATTCGGAATAATGATTATAAACGTGTGATAACGCTAAATTTCTAAATTTAATCGTCAATTTCGTCGTATTGGCTTGATATTTCTGGAAAAACTGTTTTGAAATATTGGAAACGATATTCCCGAAAGAATCGATGTAAATGACTTCTCCAACAATCATATTTTCGCCAGGATTGAACACCGAATGCGGAAATTTAATATCCAATGGTTTTTTGAATGGTCTCCCAACGACTTCTGGAAGTCCACCATTGCATAAATGTACGGCTGCGGGAACAAAAATATCCAAAGCAGGGAAGTTGATAACATCATCAAATCGATTGGTAAACGTTATTTCGTGAATCAATTCTGGTTTGATATCATGAAAAATCAATTTCAAAATTCCATTATCAGGCGCGATGAAATAATGCCCATCCACTTTGAAAATCAAGCCTCTAAAGTCTTTTTTAAAAAAGCTGTCAACGGCTATGATATGCACGGTTCCGGTTGGAAAATGACGAAACGCATTGCGAACAATGTAAGCAGTCTGTTTCAAGTTAAATGCTTCAATCTGGTGGGTGATATCCACAATCGTAATTTCAGGATTCAGACTTAGGATTGTTCCTTTAATAGAAGCAACTCGATGATCGACAATTCCGTAATCGGACGTAAGCGTAATAATAGGCATATCGCAAAAATAAGAAATAGAGCGCAAAAAAGGGGTAGATATTCCCAACGAAAAAAGATTGAATTTGATTTTTTTGTACTATTTTTAAGTCAAAATAATACAATCTGTTTATGTTTGAACTCAACTATGAACTTACTGACATTGATACCAAAGCATTTTATGGTGTTCAGAATCAGAATTTCAATTTAATAAAATCAAGTTTTCCCACTTTAAAAATAACTGGACGCGATAATTTTGTTTTTGCGATGGGTAACCAAGAAGCTTTGGATGTTTTTAAAGCAAAATTGGATGATATCGTTGCTTTTTTGTCCAAATACAATGCAATTACAATTAAAGATGTTGAAAATTTGCTTCAACTAAAAGGAGAAGATGAGAAAACCTTGGTTTTTGATCAAGATATTATTGTAAAAGGCGTTAATGGAAAGGTGATTAAAGCCAAAACCACAAATCTTAAAAAGCTTGTAAAAGAAGTTGATAAGAAGGATATGGTTTTTGCCATTGGTCCAGCAGGGACGGGGAAAACCTATACCAGTGTTGCTTTGGCAGCGCGTGCACTTCGTGACAAAGAGGTGAAACGTATTATCCTAACGAGGCCGGCGGTAGAAGCTGGGGAGAGTTTGGGGTTTCTTCCTGGTGATATGAAGGAAAAGCTGGATCCGTATATGCAGCCTTTATATGATGCATTGCGTGATATGATTCCGCATGAAAAGCTGGAAGGATTTATTGAAAAACGCGTTATCGAGATTGCACCTTTAGCATTTATGCGTGGTAGAACGTTGGATAAGGCGTTTGTAATTCTAGATGAAGCACAAAATACAACGCATTCTCAAATGAAAATGTTTCTCACAAGAATGGGTATGAATGCGAAATTCATAATTACGGGCGATCCCAGTCAAGTAGATTTACCATTGAAACAGAAATCTGGACTAAAAGAAGCGATGCGGATTTTAGATGGAATTAAAGAGATCGGTTTTGTTCATCTTACAGAAGAAGACGTGGTTAGACACCCTGTTGTGAAAAAAATCATCGGTGCTTATGGAGCTGAAGAAAAAAGATTGCGTGAAAACGAAGCGTAAAACATGATATATATCACTTTAAAAACTATGTTAATTTTTTGTTAAGAATCCAACTGTACCTACCTTTGCAGCCTTAAATAATGACAAGAAAATGAAAAAATTATTTTTAGCTGGTGCAGTAGCACTTTTCGGTTTCGCAAGCGCTCAAACGACTAACGCTGCTTTAGCAAAAGGGAAATGGGTAATTGAAGCGAACACAGGTTCTCACGCAACAGGAAACACATCTTTCGGTTTAACTTCAGTTGACGGAGCTAATACGACATCGTGGAACCTAGGTGTTGATGGTGGTTATTTCGTAATGGACAAATTGGCTATTAAAGCTGGTTTAGGTTATGGAGAAACTGGTGTAGATGGAGAAGAAGGTAACTTCGTTTATAAAGTAGGAGCTCAGTATTATATCATCAACCAAATTCCTGTAGGAGTAGATTTCACAGGAACATCTAGCGATGGTGATAATGCAAACTGGGTTGGTTTCGAAGGTGGTTATGCTTGGTTCGTAGCACCAAACATCGCTGTAACTCCTAAGTTGAGATATAACCTTACATTAGATGAGAACAAAGCACCAAGTGCTTTCCAAGGATTAATTGGTTTCTCATTATTCTTCTAATTCGATTCGGATTTTTAAGTATATCTATACGCTATCTTTAAAGATGGCGTATTTTTTTTGTATAATTTTCATTTTTTAACGTTTTTTATATAAAAAAAGTTGTGTATTAACGAAGTGTTTTTATTTTTGTAGGATAACTTTAATAAAAAAACGATGAAGAAATTATTTTTAGTAGGTGCTTTAGCACTTTTCGGAGCAGTATCTGCTCAATCGGGATTTAAGATTGGCGCCAATGTCGGTTTACCAGTTGGTGATGCTGCTGATTTTTCTAGCTTTACTGCGGGAATTGATGCTGGATATTTATGGCCGGTGGCTGCGGACTTTAATCTAGGTTTAGCAACTGGAGCACAAATGTGGTTTGGAAAAAAAGAAGCGAATATCCCAGGGTATGGTACAGTTGAAACGGATAATGCGTTAACCATTCCTTTAGCGGCTTCAGCACAATATAAGTTAACTCCTGAGTTTAGTCTTGGTGCTGATCTTGGATATGCGTTTGCAACTGAGGACGGAGCTGAAGGTGGATTTTATTATGCACCAAAAGCAGCATACCATTTCGGACCTAGTGAAGTAAACGTTAGTTATAGAGGTATTTCTAAAGATGGAGGTACAGTGAGTTCTGTTAACTTGGGTTACGCTTATACTTTCGGAAAATAATCTATTTTGATACAAAATTTGAAAACCGCTCTTTTAGGGCGGTTTTTTTAGTTGAAAATACGAAGTATTTTATTTTTACGTTATTTATGGAAAATTTTAAATTTTGAAAATGAAAAAAACGATTTTTATTTTAGGTGTTTTGATGACAACCATGGCATCTGCACAAATTAAGTATGGTATTAAAGGTGGACTAATTGGTTCAAATCTTACTGAGAAAGACGATTCGGAATCAGCTCGCTTTGTCAATGGAACTAAATACTCTTTTTATGGAGGTGGTTTAGTTGAGTATAAATTCAAACCAAATTGGGCTTTTCAAGCCGAACTTTTGTATGCGAATGTTGGTTACAAATATGAAGACGAGTATATGTACACCGATAATAATGGTGTGCAAACAACTCAGAATAATAAATATTCCCTTAATGTGCATCAAGTTGTGTTGCCGCTTTCTGTGAAATACTATGCAAATACGGATTTTAATGTTTCTGCGGGTTTCAATTTAGGGTATTTTATTTCTGGAGAACATAAAAGCCAATTTAATCAAGGTGAAGAGTCAAAACGCGATATTTTTGATGAAGAAGTGTGGGGCGGCAAACCATCCCATTTTTATGCCGGACCTTTTGTTGGTGCTGAATACAACTTCAAAAACGGATTGTTTATCGATGGTCGATACAATTGGGGTGTAACAGATTTTAAACTTTGGAAAAGTGATGATAAAGGAGAAGATAAAGAATTTGTAAATTCATTTCAAATTGGGTTGGGATACAAATTCTAATCCAAACCGAAATAGGACAAAAACAAAGACTCGAGCCATTGGCTCGAGTTTTTTATATTCTAGAATAAATTTCTAATTTATTTTCCCATCATACCGCCCATTCCTGGCATGTTCGGCATTTTGCTCATCATCTGCATCATTTGCTTTCCTTGAGGACCTTGCATCATCTTCATCATTTTCCCCATTTGGTCGAATTGTTTCATTAACTGATTCACATCTTCCAATTTTCTTCCAGCACCTCTTGCGATACGCTTTTTACGATTCATATCGATGATAGAAGGATGTCTTCTTTCATCTGGCGTCATGGAGTGAATGATGGCTTCAATATGTTTAAATGCGTCGTCTGAAATTTCAACATCTTTAATGGCTTTTCCAACACCTGGAATCATTCCCATTAAATCTTTCATATTACCCATTTTCTTGATCTGGTTGATTTGTTTTAGGAAATCATCAAACCCGAATTCGTTTTTCGCAATTTTCTTGTGAAGTTTTTTAGCCTCTTCTTCATCAAACTGCTCTTGAGCTCTTTCTACTAAGGAAACAACGTCTCCCATTCCTAAGATTCTGTCGGCCATCCTTTCTGGGTAGAAAAGATCCAAGGCTTCCATTTTCTCACCTGTAGAAATAAATTTGATTGGCTTCTCGACAACGGAACGTATTGTTAAAGCGGCTCCACCTCGAGTATCACCATCTAATTTTGTTAAAACAACCCCATCAAAATTTAACGCATCGTTAAAGGCTTTTGCCGTGTTTACAGCATCTTGCCCAGTCATGGAATCAACAACGAAAAGCGTTTCGTCTGGTTTAATGAAATAATGAACTGATTTTATTTCGTTCATCATTTGCTCGTCAATCGCTAAACGTCCTGCGGTATCCACAATAACCACATCATGGTTGTTTGCTTTTGCAAAATTCACCGCGTTTTCAGCAATTGTAGAAGGGTTTGTTGCGCCTTCTTCTGTATAAACGGGAACATCGATTTGTCCACCTAAAACTTTCAACTGATCAATCGCAGCTGGACGATAAACGTCACACGCTACCAATAAAGGTTTTTTGCTACGTTTTGTTTTTAAATAGTGAGCAAGCTTACCTGAAAACGTTGTTTTCCCCGAACCTTGAAGACCTGCAATTAAGATCACGCTTGGCTTCCCAGAAAGATTGATTCCTTCTTGAGTTCCACCCATTAACCCAACCAATTCGTCATGAACGATTTTGGTCATTAACTGACCTGGAGTTAGGGATGTTAATACGTTTTCTCCTAAAGCTTTATCCTGAACTCTTTTGGTAAGATCTTTCGCAACTTTATAGTTTACATCGGCATCTACCAATGCTCTACGGATTTCTTTTACGGTTTCCGCAACGTTGATTTCGGTAATTTTTCCGCGCCCTGAAAGGTTGTGTAGCGCTTTGTCTAATTTATCCTGTAAGCTATTAAACATGAATTCTGATTATTATCGTGCGCAAAAATAGTGATTTTATTCTTTATTCTCCCAATTCAAATAATTTTGATAGCTTTGCCATTCATGAAAAATACCAAAACAGCGCTGCTTTACTTTTTAGGGTTTCTCCTAATTTCTACTGTTTTTTTTGGCGCTCAGTATCTTTTGAAGGAACAAGGAATCTTGAATTTGGATTTTAAAATTCATTTTTTCATATTCTTTGTGAGTTTTATTAGTTTGGCTACCATTTTAAGTGTTTTTGCGTTTGGAAAAACAGGGTGGATTGGTTTTTTCTTTTTGGGTTTTGTGCTCTTCAAAATCATTGCAATTGCGTATATCGCAATTAAAGAACCCGAATTTCAAAAGAATTTGATTTCCTATTTTATATTGTACTGGCTTTATTTAGCGATTGAGGTTGTTTACGTTGTTAAACTTGTTAAAAAACAAGACTAAAATCATATAATAATTGGGTTAAAATATTGAACGAAATCGAATATAATTTCATACTTTTGCAAAAATTTTAGAAATAGAGTCTAGCCATGGGTTTTAAAAAACTGTTACTTGTTCTTTCAATGTTTGCCTTCTCATTAGGGTTTGCAAGCGCTTCTGAAGGGCATGCCGAAACTGGAAAAGAAGAAAAATACAATCCTGTACCATTTATCATGCATCACATTGCCGATGGACACAACTGGCATTTGTGGGGTGAGGGAGAAAATTCTGTAGGAATTGCCCTTCCTGTAATTCTTTGGGATAATGGACTTCACGTTTTCAGTTCTAACGAATTCGGTCACGAATTAGAAAAAGTAGCAGAAGTAGATGGTAAATTCTACAAAATCTATCACGGAAAAGTTTACGAAACAGACGCGGCTGGAACCTTAACAATGGAGAAAGACGCAAAAGGAGTAGAGCATCCAACAAATGCTAAACCTCTAGATTTCTCTATCACGAAAGTAGTTGCTCAAATGATGCTTGCTGCTTTAATTATTATTCTTTTGGCTTTCGGTATGAAGGCTTCTTACAAAAAATCAAACGTTCCATCAGGAATTGCGAAGTTCTTAGAACCAATCGTTCTTTTCGTAAGAGACGATATCGCTTTGCAAAACATTGGAGCGAAAAAATACAGAAAATATGTACCGTATTTAACCACTTTATTCTTATTTATTTGGATTTTGAATATCCTTGGTTTGGTTCCAGGAGCAGCAAACACAACAGGAAATATTGCATTTACCATGGTATTAGCCGTATTCACATTGTTAGTTGTTAATTTAAGCGGTAGAAAAACATATTGGATGCACATGCTAGACCCATTGGGGAACAACATGCCAATCGGTGGTAAAATTTTAGTATACATCATTTTAGTTCCTGTAGAATTATTAGGAATTATTACGAAGCCATTCGCCTTGATGATTCGTCTTTTTGCAAACATGACTGCAGGACACATTATCATCATGAGTTTGATAGCGCTTATTTTCATCATGAAAACATATATGATCGCTCCAGTATCCTTAGGATTAACGTTGTTTATCTATGTATTGGAAGTATTGGTTGCGGCATTGCAAGCGTATATCTTCACGATGTTAACAGCATTATTTATCGGATCTGCGGTTGAGGAGCCTCACCACGATCACTAAGAAATTAGAATAGAAAAGAAACAAAAAAACAAATATCAACTTTTTAAATTATAGTATTATGACAGGTAGTATCGCAGCAATCGGAGCTGGTTTAGCAGTTCTTGGAGTTGGATTAGGAATTGGAAAAATCGGTGGAAGCGCTATGGAAGGTATCGCTAGACAACCAGAGCAATCAGGGAAAATCCAAACTGCAATGATTATCGCAGCAGCTCTTATCGAGGGTGCTGGTCTTTTCGGAATCGTAGTAGCATTACTAGGAAACGGATAAGAAAAAAGTAAGAATTCTACAAACGGTTGGTTTGTAGAATTCTTTACATTAAAAAAGTTAACATATTTTTACACATAAATCTTAATTGATATACAATGGACTTACTAACTCCTTCAATTGGTAATATTTTCTGGACAGCTGTCGTATTTTTCATCTTATTGATGCTCCTAGGGAAATATGCTTGGAGACCAATTATGAAATCGATCGAAGAAAGAGAGGTTTTTATCGTTGATTCTCTTAACCAAGCTAAGATGGCTAAAAAAGAAATGGAAGATCTTAAAGCGGATAACGAAAGAATCATTCGTGAAGCTAAAATCGAGCGTGATGCAATCTTGAAAGATGCTCGTGAGATGAAAGATAAAATTGTTGCTGATGCTAAAGATGCAGCAAAATCTGAAGGAGATAAAATGATTGAACAAGCGAGACAAAGCATTCAATCTGAAAAATCTGCTGCAATGGCTGATATTAAGAGCCAAATTGGTGCTCTTTCTGTGGGTATTGCAGAGCAAATCTTGAAGCAAAAGCTTGATAATACTGATGCTCAAAATACATTGGTAGAAAATTATTTAAACAATTCTAATCAAAACTAAGAATGCTTACCAGTAAAGTAGCAAGAAGATACGCACAAGGTTTACTAGACTTCTCACAAGAAGCTGGGCAAACAGCTGTGGTCTATGCAGAAATGAAGGATGTAAGCAAGATTCTATCGAATTCTCCGGATTTGAGATTGTTTTTTGCAACACCTTTTATCGATTATAAAAAGAAATTGGCCGCAGCTCAGGAAATCTTCAAAGGATTTTCTCCAGTGGTTCAAAATTTAGTAAAGTTGGTTATCACGCATGGTAGAGAAACTCATCTAGATGAGATTGCACAAGGATTCATCACAAAAGTTGATCAGTTGAACGGTGTGCAAAAAATTTCTATTACCTCTGCAGTTCAATTGTCTCAAAAGACGGTTGAAGATATTTTAAAATCAACATCACTTGTTAATGCAGGTTCGCAGTTTGATCTTGAAACGGTTGTAAAACCAGAAATTTTAGGAGGATACATCCTAAGAGTAGGAGATCAACAAGTAGATGCGTCTGTAAAGACAAAACTGAATAAAGTTCAAAAAGAATTTCAATTAAACTAAGAAAATTAACCATACAATGGCAGAAATAAATCCAGCTGAAGTATCAGCAATTTTAAAACAACAGTTAGCGAATTTCGACACGCAGTCGAACATCGAGGAAGTTGGAACAGTATTGACGATCGGTGATGGTATCGCTCGTGTATACGGTCTTCAGAATGTTGAATACGGAGAATTAGTACGTTTCTCTTCAGATGTTGAAGGGATTGTATTGAACCTTGAAGAAGATAACGTTGGTGTAGCTTTATTAGGTGAATCCAAATTGGTTAAAGAAGGAGATACAGTAAAAAGAACAAATAGAATTTCTTCTATCAAAGTAGGAGAAGGAATGCTAGGACGTGTTGTAGATACATTGGGTAACCCAATCGATGGTAAAGGACCTATCACAGGTGAACTTTACGAAATGCCATTGGAAAGAAAAGCTCCAGGGGTAATCTACAGACAACCAGTAACAGAACCTTTGCAAACAGGTATTGTAGCTGTTGACTCAATGATTCCAGTAGGAAGAGGGCAAAGGGAGCTTATCATTGGTGACCGTCAAACAGGTAAAACGACGGTTGCTATTGACACGATCATCAATCAAAAAGAATTTTACGATGCTGGTCAACCAGTATATTGTATTTATGTAGCGATTGGACAAAAAGCATCTACGGTAGCTCAGATTGTTCAAACGTTAACAGATAAAGGAGCAATGGCGTATACGGTTATCGTTGCGGCTAACGCTTCAGATCCAGTTCCAATGCAGGTATATTCAGCAATGGCTGGTGCTGCAATTGGAGAATATTTCAGAGACACTGGACGTCCAGGTTTGATCGTTTATGATGATCTTTCTAAACAAGCGGTAGCTTACCGTGAGCTTTCTTTATTGTTAAGAAGACCACCGGGCCGTGAAGCTTATCCAGGGGACGTTTTCTACCTTCACTCAAGATTGTTAGAAAGAGCTGCAAAAGTTATTGCTGATGATGATATTGCAAAGCAAATGAACGACCTTCCAGAATCGTTGAAACCAATCGTAAAAGGAGGAGGATCTTTAACAGCCCTTCCAATTATCGAAACTCAAGCGGGTGACGTTTCTGCATATATCCCAACAAACGTAATTTCGATTACAGATGGACAGATTTTCTTGGAGTCTGATTTATTCAACTCTGGGGTTCGTCCAGCGATCAACGTAGGTATCTCTGTATCTCGTGTTGGAGGTAATGCACAGATTAAATCAATGAAAAAAGTATCTGGTACTTTAAAATTAGACCAGGCTCAATACAAAGAATTAGAAGCGTTTGCTAAATTCGGATCCGACTTAGATGCAGCTACTTTGTCTGTAATCTCTAAAGGTGAGAAAAACGTAGAAATCTTGAAGCAACCAGTAAACTCTCCACTTCCAGTAGAAGAGCAAGTTGCAATGGTTTACGCAGGTACAGAAAACTTGTTAAGAAGTGTTCCTGTTAAGAAAGTGAAAGAATTCATGAAAGACTATGTTGAGTTATTGAAAGCGAAGCATCCTGAAACAATGGCTGCAATCAAATCTGGAAAGATTGACAATAGCGTAACAGATGTTTTGAAATCTGCTGCAAGCGATATCGCTTCAAAATTTAATTAGAATTAATTTCAAGTTTCAGGTTTAGCAAATTCTACTAAACCTGAAACCTAGAAAACTTGAAACCTTTATAGAATAATGGCAAACTTAAAAGAAATCAGAGGAAGAATTACATCCATCTCATCTACGATGCAGATTACAAGTGCTATGAAAATGGTATCTGCTGCAAAGTTGAAAAAAGCACAAGATGCGATTCAGATGTTAAGACCTTATTCTGAGAAATTACAAGAGCTTATCCAGAATGTCAATTCTAGTTCGAGTGTAGACCAGGTTTCTGTTTATGCACAAGAAAGAGAAGTACAGAAAGTTTTATTCATCGTAGTGACTTCTAACAGAGGTCTTGCGGGAGCTTTCAACTCTTCAGTAGTAAAAGAGCTTAATCACCAGTTACAAGCGCACGGAAACGTTGAAACAAGTGTAGTAACTATTGGTAAGAAAGCCTACGATGCCGTAAGAAAGCACAAAGAAGTGTACAGTAACGATAGTTTATTGTTCGATAATTTAACTTTCGAAGGGGTATCAAACGTTGCAATTCGTGCGATGAAAGATTTCGTAGATGGTACTTTTGATGAAGTATATATCATTTATAACAAATTCGTAAACGCAGCAACACAAGAAATTCAAACAGAAAAATTATTACCGATTTCAATGCCTGAACAAGATGAAGTTGCAGGTGTAGAAACGGATTATATTTTCGAACCAAGCCGTAACGAAATTTTGGATAATTTGATCCCAAAATCCATCAAAACGCAATTGTTCAAAGCAGTTCTAGATTCTGTTGCATCTGAGCACGGAGCGAGAATGACAGCGATGCACAAAGCGACGGACAATGCACAAGCATTGAAAAACGATTTGGTTATTTTCTACAACAAAGCGCGTCAGGCTGCAATTACCAACGAAATCTTGGAGATTGTTTCTGGAGCAGAAGCGTTGAAGAATTCGTAAGAAATAAATTTCAATTTATACAAAAGCACTGGAATTTTATTCCGGTGCTTTTTTTGTTAAAATTGGAGTTTTCAAAAAAATAGTATCTTTGCACATTATATTGTATAATTATTAATGGACTCGGACATAGTCAAGCTTTTATTAGCTTTATTCTTAGTATTACTTAACGGCTTTTTCGTAGCAGCCGAATTTTCAATTGTAAAAGTTAGATATTCCCAAATACAGCTAAAAGCTGCTGAAGGAAATGCTTTGGCAAAACAAGCTGAACATATTATCAAACAATTAGACGCGTATTTATCAGCAACCCAGCTTGGTATTACCTTGGCTTCACTAGCTTTAGGTTGGGTTGGGGAAAGTGCAATGCATCATGTTGTTGATAAGGTTTTTCACTATTTCAATTTAAACCTTGCCGAAAGCACTATTACAACCATTTCTTTGGTGATTAGTTTTGCGATTATTACGGTTTTGCATATTGTTTTTGGAGAATTGGTTCCGAAATCAATTGCGATTCGTAAAGCGGAGCAAACAACGATGGCGATTGCATATCCGCTACGTTGGTTCACGATTATTTGTAAACCTATTATTTGGTTAATGAATTCCATGTCGAATGGTTTTTTACGTTTAATCAACATTCCACCCGTTAGTGATGCGGATATTCATTCCACGGAGGAACTTCAGCTTTTGGTGAAGCAAAGTGCGGATTCAGGTGAGATTGAAGAAGAAAACTACGAAATCATCAAAAACGCGTTTGATTTTACAGATCATTCTGCGAAACAAATTATGGTTCCAAGACAAAACATTTTGTCTATCGATATTGAAGATCCAATTAACGAAATCATTGATATCATCATGGAAAGCGGTTATTCACGAATTCCAGTCTATGAAGATTCCATCGATAACGTGATTGGTATTTTGTACACGAAAGAAATTATTCGTGAGTTTATCAAACGAAGTGGGAATATTTCACATGAAGATTTGCGCGAATTAATGCGTGAAGCGTTCTTCGTCATTGGAAGTAAAAAAATCTCTGATTTGTTGAAGATTTTCCAAATGAAAAAGCAGCATTTAGCGATTGTTATTGATGAATTTGGAGGTACGGAAGGAATTATTACTTTAGAAGATATTCTTGAAGAATTGGTTGGTGAAATCCAAGATGAAGAAGATGATGAAGATCAAATCGTTGATAAAGTAGGAGAGAACACATTTTGGGTGCAAGCAACGCAGCCTTTAGAAGAGATTAACGATTATTTGCCGAAAGCGTTGCCGCTTTCAGATGATGGCGATTATAATACATTAGCAGGTTTTATTTTGCATAAATTAGAAGATATTCCAGAAGAAAATCAAGAATTTGATATTTTGGATTATCATTTTAAGATTTTGAAAATGCAAAACAAATCCGTAGATGTGGTAGAGTTGATTTATGAAGGTTCAGATGAAGATCAGGATTTTGTAGAAATGACGGATAATTAAAAAAATGAAGATGAGTAAAACGATTTTTAGTATTCACGATTACGATCATCCGCAACGAAAGTGGGAGGAGGATATTCTCGTGATGGAAGAAACGGATGAAGAAAGCAAATTGGTTTTGTACAACGATGAAGTCAATACTTTTGATTTCGTTATTGAATGTTTAATTGAGATTTGCGGACATACTTTAATTCAAGCCGAACAATGCACCATTTTGGTTCATTACAAGGGGAAATGCACGGTGAAATCCGGTCCGATGGAGAAACTCCTCCCAATGCATAAAAAATTACTTTCACGAGGATTAACAAGTGAAATTGAATAATAAAAAAAGCTCCGAATTACGGAGCTTTTTTTATGTTTACTAGGAATCTTTGTTTTAGAATGGATATCCAAATGCAAAGTTAATAACCGGTTTTAGTGGTTGCCATTTGTTGATTACCCAACGATCACCAACGGGTTTATTCGGATCGTACATTTTGTACGCCGCATCCAATCGTAATGTAACATATGCAATGTTGATACGAAGTCCAACGCCGGTACCAACGCCCATTTCGCTAATGAAATCTTTAAATGTAAAATGATCTCCGAACTGATTCTTCTTCAAGCTCCAGATGTTTCCGGCATCAATAAACGCCGCTCCTTCAAACATTTCATTGAAAGGCATTCGATATTCAATGTTAGTCGTTAGTTTCATATTTTCCATTACGTACGAACGCACTCGCTCATCCAATTGAGAATCGGATGGACCTAAACCTCCAAATACACGCCAAGCTCGGATATCATTGGAACCTCCGTTGAAATACGAACGAACAAAAGGCATCGTTGACGAGTTTCCGTAAGGAATACCAACTCCGACGAATTGTCTTAAAACCAACGTATGATTTCCAAAGAATTGGAAGTATTTTCGAACATCAAAATCAAATTTTACAAACTGAGAATACGGTGTTCCGAAAATCGTTTTGACTTCACTATCGAATGTTTGTCCCGCTTGTTCTCTAGTTTTCCCGAAAATTCCAAGCATATTTCCGGACGTTTCTACTTTTGCATTAAGATAAAATGGATTTGGGTAATCTTTCTTACCAATTTCGTTGTAGATGAAATTATACAAAATAGACGAAATAATAACGTCTTGCGTTTGTCTGTCTTTATTAAATAACGATTGAACAAAAGAATTATAGGTATCCATTTGATTTGGATCTAAAGAACCGGCAAAATTAGGATCTTGCATAATTTTTTGCGTAAAATCATCCGAGGAGATTAATCCATTTTCGAATTGGGAATACAACGCAGGATCGTAGATTTGGAAAATATCATCTCGAATATCACGATCTCTAGGGAAGAAATCGTAGTATTTATCCTTACTTCGAGTAAAACTTAATTGGGTGTTGAACAACGATAATCGATGCGTTACAATATCATTTACCGTAGCATAATAATTAAGTCCCGCATTAAAGTTAATACGTCCCAAACCAATATTCTCTTGCACGGACGTTCCTAATGTGATAGAAGATGTCGGTGAATATTTTTTCGGAATAATTTTATAATATCGGAATGGTAACAATAGCTTTGGAAGGGCCAAATTCGCTTGCGCAGCAATTTCGTATGCGATTGCTCGTTTATCCGGGTTTTTCGTGTTTTTTACACTACCAAACGTTCCCGAAAAGCTGGTAGTTAAGTTTTCCGCACCGCCAAAAACATTTCGTGTTAATAATTCAACAGCAGGAGAAACTCCAAAATTTAATATTTGCGAATACGTTAAATCCGTCGAAACTCGGAATTCGTATTTCGGAAGTGGACGTAACTCATACTGAACATCCAAAATACTATCAGAACCTTTTCGCTCTTCGATGGTCGGAATAATCGTGAAATTATTCATTGTCGCGAGGTTCTTTTTGGTTTGATCTAGATTTCGTTGATCATACAAATCACCTGTTTTTAAGATGATTGGTCGCCATAACGCTGGGATTTTGTAGCGTTCATCCGCTCTTTGGAAGGTGATTCCACGTAAGGAATCTCGAGTTAATTGATCTTCGGCTTCTTCTCGAACAATTAAATTAATTTTTCCAATAGTCGTTTTTTTATACGGACTTCCAATGGAATCTTTTTGAATATCAATGGTAAGCGGAACGTTTTTGCGGTCTTTTAAGGTATCCGCAGTGAAATAAATATCTTGATTGGCATTATTGAATTTATAATAGCCTTCTTGACGCATTAAATCATTCAAACGTTTTACTTCATCTTCTAATTTCGTTTGATCTAAAATTTGACCAGAACGAACAATAGATTTGGCGATATTTTTTTCGTAGATACGTTTTACTTCAGGGTCTGAAATATTGTAATAATAATCTTTAATGAAAGTTGGCTGCAGGTGGTTAATCTTATATTCTACCTGAGCCTTTTTACTTGCTGAATCAAGTTTTTCGTTAAACTGAACTTTAGCATCCCAATACCCTCGAAAAACCAATCTTTTTCTTATATTATCCGCACTTGATTCGGTTTTCCCATGTTCTAAAATCACGGGTGGTGTCCCGAAATTATGCAAAATACGATCTTTAAATAACGATTTGCCCACCAATTCAGGCTTTCCATTTTTGATGAAAAGAGAATCTCGTAATTCCTGATCTCTCATTTCCGATGGATAGGTTAAATATTCCGTAATAATCGTGTCGTATTTCGGATTTGCCGAATTGTAAAACCATAAACTTAGTGGCAAAAAGAAAAGCTGCTTTTTATTCGGTTTCTGCAAAACATAATCAGGAAGTTCATCCGCATGGGCTTTGTGATCTTCGTAGGTGTACGAGTTTTTTGTTAATAAAAACTGTCCGTCGGGAACTTTTCTCGTGGTGCTACATCCGACAAGAACTGCTAAAGATGTTGCAGAGGAGAAAAATATATGATACTTTTGAAAATATTTTTTAATATGCTTACTGCCCATAAAATCAAGATTTTTCAATCGCTAGATAAAAAAAAGTTCAGACAAAAATACAATTTGTTTTTGGTTGAAGGGAACAAAACCATCAATGAACTTATATCTTCTAACATTAAAGTTCAAGAAATATTTTCTATTGCACCAGAAAATTTGAATTTTCCTAGTGTTGAAATTCATAAAATTGATGATCGCGAACTGAAAAAAATTAGTTTTCTTCAGCATCCGAAGGATTCGGTAGCGGTTTGCGAAATCCCAGAAAGTAGTATTGTTGATACAAATTTCAATATCATTTTAGATGGCATTCAAGATCCTGGAAACTTTGGAACGATTATCCGAATGGCAGATTGGTTCGGTGTAGAACAGATTATTTGCAGTGAAGATACGGTGGATTTGTACAATCCAAAGGTGATTCAAGCTACTATGGGAAGTTTTGCGAGAGTGAACGTTGTCTATGTTGATTTGGATTCGTATTTAGAAAAATCAGAACATCAAAATGTCGGAACCGACGTGGATGGCGAGAATATTTATATGGCTGACTTTCCAGAAAAAATGAACCTGATTATGGGAAATGAAGGCAACGGAATGCGCGCATCAACGGAAACGTTTCTAAATAAAAAAATCTCCATACCTCGTTTTGGAAAAACGCAAAGCACAGAGAGTTTGAATGTATCGATCGCAACATCGATTATCCTGAGCGAAATCTTCTCGAAAATGAAGTTTAAATAAGTTGTTCTAAGCTCGAAGCGGTCTTATTTTTTTGATATTCTTCTAATTTTTCACGAGCGTATTTCAATACAATAGGAGCTACGTAAATTAAAGCCAAACCAATGGCTTTCTTTTTCCAGCTCGATTTGGTTAAACTTTTTTGCGCATAACTAGCAACGAAAGAAACAGCACCCAATTTTAATGCATTTTGAATCAATTCTTGTCCAGGCTCACTGCTCGCCATTTGAACCATTGTATTCTTGTTCATTTTAGATTTTATTTGACTTGAAATTCCGCGTACAATAGGTGAGGCATCGAGTTGAACACTTGAGCTTCCATCTTCATGTTCTACTTCTTTTAAGAATTGGTCTGTGTAGCCATGTGTTGCGGCACTTAAAGTCTCTTTTGGATTTTTAAAGGTGATTAAATTTTCCAAATCTTTAACTTCAGATTTCAACAATTCTTTTTTCCTTCTCAGTTCTTCTAAGCTTTTATAGTGATACGACATGGTTAATCATTTAAAAATTTAATAAACATATTAGCAGCGTAATTTTGGATGGCTTTTCGTTTCATAATGACAATGATGAAAAAAATCAAACATAGTGCCGACATGATAAGCAATCCGTACGCATAATTACCCAATAAATAGCCAATCCACAATCCTAATCCTAAAATTAAGAATACCACGAAAAAGACTAAAAAAGTGAGTGCTATTACCAGAAAATAGAGTAGTCCCGAAACCATGGCAGATTTCTCGGTGGCTTCCATTTTCAGTAAATCTACTTTTTTCTCTGCGAAATCCTTCAGAATTTCTATCATACTTCTAGTTTTTATGCAAAAAAAGGAAACTTGAAAAAGTTTCCTTTTATGTTAATTTTTTATGGAAACGGAGTCTTATTTTAGTCCGTCTAATTCTGTTTCAATCTCTTCAGAGACATCAGCAACTGTTTTTGCAGCTTTGTCTTTGTACTTATCGTATCCTTCTTTTACAGAAGAAGCTACTTTGTTTGATGTTTCTTTGAATTGTGTTGAAAAAGAATCGTACTGATCTTTTACTTTATCCGAAACATTGTGATACTGATCTTTAACCTTCTCAGCTGTTTTGTGATACTGATCAGAAGCCTGATCTTTTAGATCGTTCGCTTTGGTTTTGATTTTTTTTCTTGTTTCTTTTCCTTCTTCTGGTGCGTAAAGCATTCCTAGAACAACTCCTGCTGCTGCTCCTGCTAATAATCCTGCTAGTACACCTGCTGTGTTATTTCCTTTTTTCGACATAATAGTTTATTTTTTTAAAGTTAAGTATTTTGTTGATAGTTACCAAGAAACTGCAACAAAAATGCCATTGACATGTTGTCGTGTCTTAAAGTTTGTTAAACTATTTAATATAAGAAAGAATGAGGGCAATGGTTTCATCTTTCGTGATGTCAGAATTGTCAATTAAAATGGCATCATCTGCTTTTTTTAAGGGCGCTACTTCACGTTCACTATCAATCTTATCTCTTGAAATTAAATTTTCGCGTACGGATTCTAGAGGTGTTTCCATTCCCAGTTCAATAAGCTCTTTATAACGTCTTCTAGTACGTTCTTCAATACTTGCCGTAAGGAAAAATTTATAATCTGCGTCAGGAAGTACGACGGTTGCAATGTCTCTTCCATCCATAATCACACCACCATTTTTAGCGATATCACGTTGTGTTTTCAGTAGAAATTCACGAACTTCGGGTTGCTTCGCAATAAAACTCACGTTGTCTGAAACTTCTTGAGTTCGGATTTCATGATCGATATTTTGACCATTCAAATACAATTCTAAAACTTGATTCGATTCTTTAAATTGCAATTCTAAATTCGAAAAGCTGTCAAAAAGGCAGTTTAAGTCAATTTTGTTTTCTTTCGAACAATGCTGAAGTGCATAAAACGTAATACCTCGGTATAAAGCTCCAGTATCCATGTGGATAATTCCTAATTCTTTTGCAATCGCTTTCGAGATTGAGCTTTTTCCGGTTGATGAGTAGCCATCAATGGCAATTACGGGTTTCTTTTTCATATTATCTTCTGTTTCCTCCAATTTCTATTAAATCCATCGTTAAGCCGAACATATTCATATTGGATGAATTGTGATAGCGCGCATGCGAATAATCAAATCGGAAATAAGAAATTTTAACTCCAAATCCTACTGATAATCCCGCAAAGCTGCGTTGATCGAGAACGGCTAATTCATTTCCTCGTTTTACATTATATCCCAAACGGAAGTTGAAGGATTGCTCTGGGAACAATTCGGCACCAATCGAAAAATGATCAGCGATTTTTCGGAGTGTTTTTACTTCTTGTCCGTTGTTATTATAGTCTTGTGAAATATTAAATTTTTGTAAATCATGCGCTGTAATCGTTATGGCAATCGGAAATTCATCTAGAATTTTAGTATAGCCTAAATCAATTCGGAATGGTAATGTTTCTCGTTCACCATTAAAAGTCTTAAACTGGTAACCGAAATTACGCGCAATTAAGGAAATACTTTCTTTACTTTCGTCTAGATGATAGGTGATTGCTCCGGTTCCTGCGACAGCCATTGACGTATAATTGTCAATTTTAGAACTGATGAAGTTAACGCTTCCACCGATTGTCCAATTGGATTCAAATTGATAGGCATAACTCAAACCAAGCATCGCATCTGATGCTTTAAAATCGCCTGAAATGTTTCCAGATTCGTCGGTTCTTGGCATATCGCCGTAATCCATATATCGAGCATTGAACGCGACTAAATGTCCTTCTCCCAAATCTCGAACATAAGATAACGTTCCAAATTTTGAATCGGCTAAATACGAAGCGTAGTTTACGGAAACGCGATTATCCATTTCCAAATTCATCAAGGATGGATTCACATTCACCAAACTAACATCGTAATCTCGTATAGAAACGGCGTCACCTCCTAAAGCAGATTGTCTTGCCGATACGGGAATATTTAAGAATGTATAAACGTTTTCACCAGTCTGAGCAAGTGAAAAGCACGAAATTGCTACGGAAAAAAGCGCTAATAAATTTCTTTTATACATAGATATTGGTGCAAAAATACCTCATTTTAATTTGAATTAAAATAAAAAAACAAAATATAATTCGTTAAACGAAATTTTGCTTATTTCATTATATTTGCATCATAAATAAAATCAAATGAAATATAAAAGAATCCTTCTTAAACTTAGCGGTGAAGCGTTAATGGGTGCAAGACAATACGGAATTGATAACGATAGATTGCAAGAATATGCAAACGAAATCAAGAAAGTTGTCGATTTAGGTTGTGAAGTTGCGATTGTCATTGGAGGAGGAAATATTTTCAGAGGTTTGGCTGGTGCTGCATCTGGAATGGATCGTGTCCAAGGCGATTATATGGGAATGCTAGCAACGGTAATTAACGGGATGGCACTGCAAGGCGCGATGGAAGATGCTGGAATGAAGACAAGATTAATGTCTGCAATTGAAATGGATAAAGTGGCGGAGCCTTTTATCAAAAGAAGAGCAGTACGTCACCTTGAAAAAGGTAGAGTGGTGATTTTCGGTGCTGGAACTGGAAACCCATATTTTACGACAGATACAGCAGCAACACTTCGCGCAATTGAAATTGGAGCAGATGTAATCTTAAAAGGAACGCGTGTAGATGGAATCTACGATAGCGATCCTGAAAAAAATGTAAATGCAGTAAAATTCAACTCGTTGACTTTTGAAGAAGTTTTCGAAAAAGATTTGAAAGTAATGGATATGACGGCGTTTACATTAAGCCACGAAAACAAATTACCAATTATCGTTTTTGATATGAATAAGGAAAATAACCTTCAAAAATTGGTTCAAGGAGAAAATATCGGTACTTTGGTCGATCTTTAAGAAAAAGCTAAAGTCAAATAAATTAGTCAATTATCAAATTTTAAAATACGGAATGGAAGAATTAAACCTAATCGTGGAAACTGTAAAAGAAGAAATGCAGGCTGCGTTAAAACACTTAGATCACGCTTTCCAAAAAATTAGAGCTGGAAGAGCTTCTACAACGATGGTTCAGGATGTGATGGTAGAATATTACGGAGCTATGACACCGCTTAATCAAGTGGCAAACGTTTCGGTTCCTGATGCGATGACAATTTCTATTCAGCCTTGGGATCGTGGCGCTTTAGGTCCAATCGAAAAGGCGATCATCAATTCTAACTTGGGATTTGCGCCTTCTAACAATGGTGATATTATTATTTTGAACGTACCGCCTTTAACAGAGGAAAGAAGAAAAGAATTAGCAAAACAAGCGAAAGCAGAATCCGAGCAAACGAAAGTTGTGATTCGTAACGCACGTCAAGAAGGAATGAAAGATTTGAAAAAAGTTGAGGGAATTTCCGAAGATCTTGTAAAAGATAAAGAAGCAGAAATCCAACAATTAACAGACAATTTTTCGAAGAAAGCAGAAGAAGTACTGAAAGTAAAAGAAGCTGAAATTATGAAAGTTTAATGCTTTCCTAATCAAAATAAAAAAGACTGCAATTGCAGTCTTTTTTTGTTATCGATATCTCGAGTGTTCTTTGTTCTTTTGGAAAAGATTGATAATAGGTTTGAAGAATTTTTTGTATTTCTCCCCATCAAACACTTGGGAATCCGTCATCGCTTTATAGGTAAGCCAAACCCCGAATGGGAACAATATCATATTCGGGAGCCAAGCCGCCAAATACGGGTCTAATTTTCCTTTCCACGAAATATTTTCAATACCCAAATTCATCACGAAATAAATAATGAAAATAATGATGGCAATAACTACAGGAAGTCCCATTCCTCCTTTTCTAATAATCGATCCTAAACTCGCACCAATTAAAAAGAAGATAATACACGTAAATCCGTACGAGAAAATACGTTGTTGGAAGATAATCATTTTACTATGCGACTTTATATTTCGCCCGATTTCGTCTTCTTTCGCTTTCTGATCGGATTTTAAAACTTCTATTTTATTATACGCATTGTATAAAATTTCTAATTTTTTATCCTTTTTAAGGGTATCCAATTTATATTGAGGTTGAACTTTCTTGTCAAATTTTCTACTGTCAATATAAGTTACATAGGAATTCGTACTGTTTACTAAAGAAGCACTCAGTGATTTAAAGGTTTCGGTGTTTTCTTTTTTCTTCGTAATCACCGTTTCTTCAATTTCATCATAACGTTGAAAGCGATAATCATCACCAAGTTGTTCCTTTTCAATCGCTTTTTTCGTGATTTCTGATATATCAAAATGATACACCATCGTATCAAATTTTATCGATTGATTCTGCTGCTTAAAACGATCTTGATAAGATTTGTTTTTCAAATTATCTTCGTAGATATAGCCATCAAACAACGTTAATTTCAAATAATTTTTGTTTTGAGAATCCGAGAAAAGTCCTTTTTTGGCAATGATGGATTGTTGATCATCATAAACGTTCGTGGCCTTATGTAGGAAAACACCCTCTATATGTTCACCTTTTTCACCTTCAATTTTATCGAATTTAATTGAAAATCCTGGAAGTGTATTTACAAACTGTCCTGGAATGAAATTCAGAGCTGGTTTTGTTAGGGCGATATTGTACATCATATTTCGAGCCTTCCGCTGAAAGGCTGGATTGATGTTGTTCTGAAAGAGAACCAAAATAATTGAAAGTACCATCGTTACGATGAAAAGGGGCATCATTACGCGGGTTAACGAGATTCCAGCGGCTTTCATTGCGGCTAATTCATATCGTTCTCCAAAATCACCAAATGTCATAATGGACGAAAGTAGGATGGTTAATGGCAAAACCATAGAAACCACCGTGGCACTACTATAGAATAGGAATTTGAAAATTTCCCAATACGTAAGCCCTTTCCCAACAATTTGCGACATCTGTACCCAAACGATATTCACCATGAAGATGAAAAACAGAACGCTGAAAATGAAGAAGAAAGGTCCAAAAAAGGTTTTAATGATATACCTGTCAAGGATTTTCATGGTCGCAAAAATAATCAAAAAAAGCCACAAACAAACTTTGTGGCTTTGGTTTTATCTCGGCAACCGCTTATAAGTTGGTTACCATATAATTTTTATACAAATTTTTGTTGAAGGTAAACATATCTGCCTTCAAATTCTGATTGGCTCTATAATCTTGAATCGTAATGGTCGAAAAATCATTATCAGAGCTGTATTGCTCAATTTTCACCAATTGATTACTCGACGGATCAAGATAGATTTTCACTTCTTTAATTCCGTTGTCCTTTACAGGAACCAATTTTACAACATCCGTACTTTTTCCAGCAACAGTAGCTTTTCCTTGGTACGTTGTGTTGTATTCTTTTTTATAGTTGTTCAAATACGTAGTAGGGGAGAACATCATTTCACTG
The DNA here is from genome assembly GCF_059509915.1 of Kaistella sp. CFF1-2. Taxonomy (NCBI): domain Bacteria; kingdom Pseudomonadati; phylum Bacteroidota; class Flavobacteriia; order Flavobacteriales; family Weeksellaceae; genus Kaistella; species Kaistella sp. CFF1-2. The sequence continues at coordinate 518,406 of NZ_JCAKLF010000001.1, read as the reverse complement.
CCGTTTGCTTTAGCAATGGTTACTTCTTGATCTTCGTCACTAATGTTGTAAATTTTGCTACCGTCAAAAATCTGTTCTGTACCCATAATTTTCAAACGATACTTAGTAGGAGTCGTGTAGAAAATTCCGGTCTCGTTTTTTGTCACTTTTCCGTTAGAACCCGATCCGAAAGCAAATTTAAAATACGTGTTTTTATTCGCTTTATATTTGGCTGCTACTTTATCTAATACTTGTTGCGAACGAGCGTCGGCTTTCTGTGCTTGAACCAGCATCATACTTCCTGCAACTAGTGCGCCCGTAACCATCGTTGATACAATTCTTTTCATACTATTAATTTCTAAGTTGAAAAAGGCTTTCATTTATTATCCTTTTCTCAATTCTTCCAAATACTGTTCCAAAGAATGCAAATCGGTAATAAGAACTTCTCTTGCTTTGGCTCCGTTGAAGCCGCCAACAACGCCTGAAGCTTCCAACTGATCCATAATTCGTCCCGCTCTGTTGTATCCTAATTTCAATTGTCTTTGAAGCATCGATGTTGATCCTTGTTGTGTAGAAACCACAATTCTTGCTGCATCTTCAAACAAAGCATCTTTTTCATTTGGATCAAAAGCGCCAACCGTACTCGTTGTTTCTTCGGATGTATATTCTGGAAGTAAAAATGCGGATGCATATCCTTTTTGTTCACCGATAAAATCAGCTAGGCGTTCTACTTCTGGCGTATCAACGAAAGCACATTGCAAACGCAGAATTTCGTTTCCGTTGAAGTACAACATATCTCCCTTACCAATTAATTGATCGGCTCCTGGTGAATCTAAAATCGTACGCGAATCCACACTAGAAATTACTCTAAAAGCAGCTCTGGCAGGGAAGTTGGCTTTAATCATCCCCGTAATTACGTTTACAGAAGGTCTTTGCGTTGCCACGATTAAGTGAATTCCAACCGCCCGCGCTAATTGAGCCAAACGAGCAATTGGATGTTCTACTTCTTTTCCTGCGGTCATAATTAAATCAGCAAACTCGTCCACAACCAATACAATGTACGGTAAGTAGCGATGTCCGTTTTCTGGATTTAATTTTCGCTCTGAGAATTTCTTGTTGTATTCTTTAATAGTTCTACAGAAAGCACTTTTTAGCAATTCGTAACGTGTATCCATTTCGATACACAACGAGTTCAATGTATTAATTACCTTCGTTGTATCCGTGATAATCGCATCTTCCGCGTCTGGAAGTTTTGCTAAATAATGACGCTCAATTTTTGAATATAAAGTTAATTCCACTTTCTTCGGATCCACCATAACGAATTTCAATTCGCTTGGATGTTTCTTATAAAGAAGTGACGTTAAAATCGCATTAATACCGACAGATTTTCCTTGTCCAGTTGCTCCAGCCATCAATAAGTGCGGCATTTTCGCAAGGTCAGCCATGAAAATTTCGTTGGAAATGGTTTTTCCAAAAACTACCGGAAGATCCATGTCTGTATTTTGGAATTTCTGAGAAGCAATCACACTTCGCATGGAAACCATGGATGGGCTCTTTCTTGGAACTTCGATACCGATTGTTCCTTTTCCTGGCATTGGTGCGATAATTCGGATTCCTAATGCCGAAAGATTTAACGCAATATCATCTTGCAATTTTTTAATTGCAGAAACTCGAATTCCCGCTTCAGGAACGATTTCGTACAACGTAACTGTTGGGCCGATGGTTGCTTTAATTTCTTTAATTCCGACATTAAAGTTTTTTAGTAAGCCAACAATTTTGTTTTTATTTTCTTCTAATTCTTCTTTGTTTACCGAGATTTCTTCGTTTCCGTAATCTTTTAACAAATCGATTGTCGGCATTTGGAATTTCGCCAAATCCAATTTATGATCATACAAACCGTGTTTTTCAACTAAATCATTGGTTTTGTTTTCGGTTTGCGCTTCGTCTTTTGTTTCGGCAACTTCAACTTTAAAGTCAAAATTTTCTGCACCAGCTAACGCGGCAGCGCCTGCACCTCCAATTGATGCAGCATTTGAAGCTGCGGCTCCAGCAGCTCCAGCGACAACGCCTGGTCCTAAAGTAACTTCAATGGTTGGACTTGCTTTTTCGATATCAAGTGACGTGTTGTTTGGAGTTTTAATGGTATCCAAATCGTTGGTTTGTGCCACTTCTGGAAAACCTTTGGGAGCAATTTTTTCAGCTTCCGATTTACGAGCATTGGGAAAGGTTGATTTCGGTTCTTCTTTGGGAAGTTCGTTCCCGTCAGCAGTCATCTCATCCAGTTCCTGGTCAGCTTCAAATTCTTCAGAAGAATTCGGCATGAGCGCGCTCATTTTGTCTTTCGCTTTTTCGTTGATGCTTTCCAGTTTATTTTTAATCGCGCTTGGGCGCAAATTAAATTCTAATACAAAATAGAGTAGGATGCTTACGATAACCGTCATCCACATCCCGAAATTCCCGATAATGGATTTCAAAAAATCCATGATTTGATATCCATAAACTCCCGATAAAACGCCTTGTCCTTTGGTAACAGCTCCCATAAATATGGGTAGCCAACAGATGAAAAATAAAGAATGACCTAATGTTTTCCAAGGTTTGAAATAGTTTTTCTTCAAAATCAACGTTCCAAAAACGAAAAATAGAAAAGCAACGATGAAAGCGGCTATTCCTAAACTTTCGAAAATAAATAGATTTCCTAACCAATCACCTAATTTCCCGAACATATTGGATGATTTGATGGTTTTGTCCATCATCGTTCCAGCTTGGCTTTGGTCGGCCTTCCATTGTAATAAATACGAAACGAAAGAAATGGTAAGAACCAAGGAAATGAAAATAAACAAGAGCCCGAAAAGGATTCGTGGCTTGGCAAGTGTTTTAGTCGATTTTTGAGATTCTGCTTGAGAATTCTTTGTGTTTTTCTCCATAATATATGGGCAAATTTAACAAAAAAAAGGAGATTTTTTTGGTCTAAAATTTAAAATAAACGAAGTTTTTCATATTATGTTAAGTTATGTTAAAGTCTGAATAAGATGACTTTTATCAATATTTTCTAGTAGGGTAATTAAAATACTTCCTTATTTTTGCATTTCATCAATAATTACGACAATTTTTCACACCCCTGTTTAATGAAGAAGCTCATTAATATTCTAATATCTACGCGTACGATGGCTGTTTTGCTTTTTGTGTATGCGTTTGCTATGGCGTATGCCACTTTCGTAGAAAACGATTATGGTACGCCAACTGCCAAAGCCTTAATTTATGAAGCGAAATGGTTCGAAGCCATTATGCTCATTTTAATTCTAAATTTCATCGGGAATATTTCTCGTTATCGTTTATTTAGAAAGGAAAAATGGCCAGTTTTAGTATTTCACTTAGCATTTATTTTAATTTTTATTGGTGGTGCTATTACAAGATACATCAGCTTCGAAGGTATTATGCATATCCGTGAAGGTGAAATGGCTAATGAGATTATCACGGATAAGAACTTTTTTAAAATTCAGATTGAGAAAGATGGAGATCGTTTGAATTATCAAGATGTTCCGTACACATTGGCATCGGATAAACCTCTAATTGCTAAACTTACACCTCATAGTTTTAAAGCGGCTTATGATTATCATGGGACGAAACTTAGTGTGAAACAATTGGATTACGTACAACGTAAGAAAGATAGCTTAGTTGCTGATCCTAAGGGTGTTGAATATCTTCATTTTGTAGTTGCAGGAGATTCTGGAAGAGAAAATTTCTTTGTAAAACCAGGTGAAGCAAAAAATATTAATGGAACTTTAGTTACGTATAATCGCCCAATAGAAGGCGCTGTGGAATTCAAAAATGAAAATGGAGTTTTATCAATAAAAACACCTGTTGATGCTTCTTTTATGACGATGGCGACCCAAGCAACGGGTGAAACTAAGAAAGATGAATTTCAACCGCTTGTTTTACGAAGCCTATATTCAATCAATGATTTAAGAATAGTTGTTCCTGAAGGTTTACGTAAAGGAAAATTAATGTATTTCGAAGGTGATAGAAAGAAAGATCAGAAAGTTCCAGACTTAATGAAAGTGGAAGTTACCGGTCCGAAAACCTCTCAGATTGTTGATTTATCGGTTGAAAAAGGAAATCCAAATGCCTTTAAACAAATTAATATTGATGGTATGAATGTTATTTTAGGTTTTGGTCCTAAAATTTACAATACCCCTTTCTCATTGAAGTTGGATGATTTCGTTATGGAAAATTACCCAGGAAGTAGCTCTCCAAGTGCTTATGAAAGCCACGTTCAGATTGTTGATGAAGGAAAACAAACTCCGTACACGATTTACATGAACCATGTTCTGAATCACGGTGGATACCGTTTTTATCAAGCGAGTTTTGACCCAGATTTACGAGGGACCATTTTATCTGTAAACCACGACTGGTGGGGAACTGTGATTAGTTATATCGGATACGGATTCTTATTTTTAGGCATGTTCGTAACCTTCTTCTGGAAAGGATCACACTTCTGGAAATTAAATTCCATGCTGAAAAGTATTGGTAAAAAGAAAGCTTCGGCTGCTGTAGTTGCATTGTTACTTGCTTTTTCTTTGAATTTGAATGCTCAGGAAATTGACATGCATGGAAAAGATGGAAGCAAAACATCACCAACGCCAACAACTAATACGACTCAAGTCCAAGCTCATGATACGACTGGAAGTGGTATGCCTGCTCATTCGCAAGAGCAAAATTCACTTGCAAGGCCGTTGAATACGATGCGTTCGATTTCTCCAGATGAAATTATTTCGAGAAACAAAATTTCAAAAGAACACGCAGATAAATTCGGATATTTATTAGTTCAGAATTTCGAAGGACGAATTGTTCCTATGAACACCCAAGCCTTGGATGTTCTTAGAAAATTGTATAAAAGTGATAGTTTTAAAGGAACCGACGGGAAGTCTTTAGATGCTAACCAATGGTTTTTATCGGTAAATACGGATACGGAAAGTTGGACCATGGTTCCGATTATCAAATTGCACCTTGGAGGTGATGATTTGAAAAAGAAAGTGAAAGCAAATGAAGAAGGTTATACGTCATTGATGAATTTGTTCCCAATGGATCCCAAAACAGGTCAATTGCATTATGTTTTGGAAGATGATTATAACAAAGCGTTTATCAAAAAACCGGCAGAACAATCGAAGTATGATTTAGCGGTTATTGATTTAAATGATAGAGTTCAAGCATTTAATGAGTTTTTTAGCGGTCAATTTATGCGAATTGTTCCCGTGAAGAACGACCCGAACCACCGTTGGAATTCTTGGTTGAATACGGAATTCGAACCCGATATGGATGCTCAAGCAGTAATGGGACCGTATTTCTTATCAGTTTTGGATGCTCAGAAAACAGGAAATTGGGCAAAAGCAGATGCAGAACTTAAAAAACTGTCAGATTATCAGCAAACTTGGGGCAAAAACGTTGTTCCTTCCAAATCAAAAGTTGATGTTGAAGTTTTCACGAACAAAATTAACTTGTATTTCAAGTTGCTTATCTTCTACACACTGATTGGTGGTTTATTATTAATTCTTGGATTTGTAGAATTATTCAAACCTTCAAAGGTTCTACATAAAATAATTAAGGTTATTCTTATTCTAGGAAGCATCGGTTATGTGGCGCATCTTTTAGGATTAATTGCTCGATGGTATATGTCGGGTCACGCTCCTTGGAGTAATGGTTACGAAGCAATTATTTTCATTTCATGGGTGGGAATTTCTGCAGGTTATGCATTATATCGAAATTCCAATGCATTAATTCCAGCAGCTGGATTTATGGTTGCGGTAATTATGATGGGATTCGCGCACGGAGGTTCTGCTTTGGATCCTCAAATTACGCCGCTAGTTCCGGTCCTTAAATCGTATTGGTTAATTGTTCACGTTGCAATTATTACATCAAGTTATGGCTTCTTTGCTTTGTCGATGATTATTGCGGTGATTACTTTGTTGTTCTTTATTATTGCAAACAAACCATTGTACAAAAAGCATCATGATTCTACGATTAAAGAATTGACGATTGTATCAGAAATGTCATTAACATTAGGTTTGTTTACATTAACAGTAGGGAACTTCTTGGGTGGAATTTGGGCCAATGAATCTTGGGGTCGTTATTGGTCTTGGGATCCGAAAGAAACGTGGGCATTTGTTTCGATTATGGTGTATGCTATTGTATTGCACATGAGATTGGTTCCAGGATTAAGAGGAAGATGGGCGTTCCATGTTGCGACGATGTTCTCGTTCTGCTCGATGGTTATGACGTATTTTGGAGTTAATTATTACTTAAGCGGCTTGCATTCTTATGCAGCGGGAGATCCCGTACCAGTTCCAGCTTGGGTTTATATTGGGATTTCATTTATGATTGTTTTATCTTTAGTTTCTTATTTCAGATTTAAGAAATTGAACGCAAAATAATTCAAGAAAATCGAGATATAGAGCCGCTTTTTAGCGGCTTTTTTTATTTCTAAATTCAATGTTTTGCATAAAGTTAAATGCTTGTTTAAATAATTTATCTACAAACTCGCTTTTCTTATTTAGTAAACAGAAATTAATTTAAGATATTTTAGTTTTTATAGATAAATAATCTATTTATACTTGAGTATTTTAAAATGATATCTAAATATTTGTTTTTAGCGGATAAAAATATCTATCTTTGCGTCTTTAATTAGATTAAAATTGAAACAACAACCAAATTTTATAGTTAGAATTGCTAATGAATGGGATATTTCGTATGTCCCTGAGATTTTACAGGAGATCGAGCTGTCTGCGAAAGAGCGTGGGACAGGGATAGCCAAAAGAAGTGCAACCTATGTAGAGGAAAAAATTAGGGAAGGAAAAGCAATTATTGCGTTTTCTGATGAAGGCCAATGGGCAGGTTTCTGTTATATCGAAACGTGGAGTAACAAAGAATATGTTGCCAATTCTGGTTTAATTGTAGCGCACGCATTCCGTAAAGATGGTCTTGCGAAAAAGATAAAGGAAAAAACATTTCAGCATTCTCGCGAACGTTTTCCTGATGCTAAAATTTTCGGTTTAACAACAGGTTTAGCAGTAATGAAAATCAATAGTGAACTAGGATATCGTCCGGTTCCGTATTCCGAATTAACACAAGACGATGTCTTTTGGAAAGGTTGCCAAAGTTGCGTGAATTATGAAATTTTAAAAAGTAAAGACCGCTCAAATTGTTTATGTACAGCAATGCTTTACGACCCAAAATGGGAAGAAAAAAAGAAAGTGGAAATTGATGATACAACCTTATTTTCAAAATTTAAAAAAATAAAGAAATTGATATGGAAAAAGTAGTTTTAGCTTACAGTGGAGGTTTAGATACGTCGTTTTGCGCTGTTTGGCTAACGAAAGTAAAAAACCTAGAAGTGCATGCTGTAATGGTTAATTTGGGTGGTTTCTCAGAAGAAGAAATCAAACAAACAGAAGCGAGGGCATATACAATGGGGGTGAAAACTTTTGAAGTAATCAATGATGAAGAGCGCTATTATGAAGACTGTATCAAGTATCTTATTTTCGGAAATGTCCTAAAAAATAATACCTATCCATTATCAGTAAGCTCGGAGCGTGTGTTCCAAGCGACTGCGATTGCGCATTATGCGAAAAAAGTAGGTGCAAAATATATCGCGCACGGAAGTACGGGAGCTGGAAATGATCAAATCCGTTTTGATTCAATTTTTGGAATTTTATTGCCAGAAGTAGAAGTAATTACGCCAATTCGTGATTTGAAATTATCTCGTAACGAGGAAATCGAATTCTTGAAAGAAAATGGTGTGGATATGAATTTTGAAAAGTCTCAATATTCCATTAATAAAGGACTTTGGGGAACTTCAGTTGGTGGAAAAGAAACGTTGACTTCCAACGAAGCGCTTCCAGAATCAGCATTCCCAACGCAAGTGACCAAAACGCAACCTGAAATTTTAAGTTTAGAATTTTCAAAAGGTGAATTGGTTGGGGTAAATGATGAGAAATTTTCTCGCCCAGTCGAAGCTATTCAAAAGGTTCAAGAAATTGCGCAACCGTTTGGGATTGGTCGTGATACGCACGTTGGAGATACGATTATTGGGATCAAAGGTCGCGTAAGTTTCGAGGCTGCAGCTTCGTTGATTATTGTCAAAGCGCATCATTTGCTAGAAAAACACACGTTGACGAAAAACGAACTATTAATTAAAGATCAATTGAGTATTCCATACGGAAATTTCCTTCACGATGGATTGGTTTTAGATCCTGTGATGAAGAACATTGAAGCTTTGTTCACAAGTTCGCAAGATAAAGTAAGTGGCTTGGTGAAGATCCAACTTCAGCCGTATTATTTCTCGATGATTGGGGTAGAATCGTCAAATGATTTAATGTCATCTAAATTCGGAACTTACGGTGAAATGAATAAAACGTGGACGGAAAAAGATGTCAAAGGTTTTTCAAAAATCTACTCGAATGCGTTAAGTATTTACCACCAAGTTCATCGAGACAATCAGTCTTAATATCAACAAAATCAACACACAAACATGCCAAATCAAAATAAAATAAAAGTAGGAATCGTAGGCGGAACGGGCTTTACAGCGGGCGAATTAATTCGTATTTTGTTGTATCACCCAAACGCTGAGATTTCATTTGTAACCAGTCAAAGTCTGCAAGGAGCATTCATTACGGAAGTTCATAAAGATTTGATTGGGGAAACCGATCTTAAATTTGAAGAATTAGCGCAACCGGCTGATGTTATTTTCCTTTGTTTGCCACATGGCGAAAGCAAAAATTGGATGGATGGCAATGCAAAACGTATTTCAGATCAAGTAAAAATTATCGATTTAGGAAACGATTTCCGCATTGATGAACATTGGACAGACCTGACGTTGGATCTTAACTTCGTTTACGGACTGTGTGAATTTCACAAGGAAGAAATCATGAAAGCCGATTACGTAGCGAATCCAGGATGTTTTGCGACGGCAATTCAGTTAGGTTTGCTGCCGTTGGCGAAAGAAGAAGATTTGGATTCGGTTCATGTGGTGGGAATTACCGGTTCTACGGGAGCGGGAAAAGCATTGCATCAAACAACGAATTTTAATTGGAGAAACAATAATATTTCTCCTTATAAAACCTTTACACATCAGCATTTAGCCGAAATTCAGAAAAGTGTTTCAAAAGTGAGTTCCAAAGTTCCAGAAATCAATTTTGTGCCTTGGAGAGGAGATTTTACACGTGGAATTTTCGTGACTCTAATGATGAAATCGTCCAAAACAATTGGTCAACTGAATGAATTGTACAAATATGCTTATAAGTATTCGAAGTTTGTTCATGTTTCAAATGGGCCGATCGATTTGAAATTGGTGGTGAACACCAACAAAGCATTGATTTATCTTGAAAAAGTGGATAACCAATTAGCGGTGCATGTTGCGATTGATAATCTGTTGAAAGGTGCGTCTGGACAAGCGGTTCAAAACATGAATTTGATGTTTGGATTTGAAGAAACGGCAGGTCTTCATTTGAAGCCTTCGGTTTTTTAATTTGTAAAAGTAAAATGTAAAAAGTACAATGTACATGCGACATTGTACCTAGTACAAAAGATATTTAAATGAAATTATACGACGTTTATCCATTACTTCCCATTACGATTGTAAAGGCAGAAAATTGCAAACTTTGGGACGAAAATGGAACTCAATATTTAGATTTTTATGGCGGTCATGCGGTGATTTCGGTGGGACATTCGCACCCGAAATACGTCGCCAAACTAAAAAATCAACTCGACCAAATTGGTTTTTATTCCAACGCGGTGATTAATCCGGTTCAAGAAGAATTAGCTCAGAAATTAGGAGTCTTTTCCAATTGTGAAGATTACGCTCTTTTCTTGTGTAATTCAGGTGCCGAAGCGAATGAGAATGCTCTGAAAGTGGCGTCTTTTATGACGGGAAAAAAGAAATTCATTGCTTTTTCACATTCATTTCATGGACGTACTTCAGCCGTAGTTGCTGCGACGGACGATCCTTCAATTATCGCTCCAGTAAACGAATCCGACAATTTTATTTTCTGTCCATTCAACGATATTGAAGCATTAAAATCGACTTTTGAAGCGAATAAAAATGAATTGGCTGGTGTCATTGTAGAAGGAATTCAGGGAATTGGTGGAATCAACATTCCAACTCAAGAATTTTTAGAAACAATTCAGAAGTTTTGTCAAGACGCAAAAGCCTATTTCATTTGTGACGAAATCCAGTCTGGATACGGAAGAAGCGGGAAATTCTTTGCTTTTCAGTATTTCGGGGTGAAACCGGATATCATTACGACGGCAAAAGGAATGGGGAATGGATTTCCAATTGGTGGTGTTTTGGTGCACGAATCCATTCCTGCAAAGCATAAAATGTTAGGAACAACGTTTGGTGGAAATCACTTGGCTTGTGCTGCAGGAATCGCAGTTTTGGAGATTATGGACGAAGAAAATTTGGTTCAGAAATCTCTTGATTTAGGAAATTATTTAATGGACGAATTAAAAACGATTGAAGCGATAAAAGAAGTTCGTGGAAAAGGCTTGATGATAGCGATCGATTTTGACTTTCCAGCAAAAGACGTTTCCAAAAAGCTTCGTGAAGATGCCAAAATTTTGGTGGGTAGTGCAACGGATCCAAAAACGATGCGATTGCTTCCACCTTTAACGATTTGCAAAGAAGAAATTGATTATTTCTTGTCGAGCTTAAAAGTAGCTTTAGCTTAAAATCAGTTTTAATTTTAAAAAATACACGATGAAAAATTTTACATCGATTCACGATATCAAAGATCTCAATGCTTTAGTAGAAGAAGCTTTAGAGGTGAAGAAAAATCAAAACTCCAACGTTGATTTAGGAAAAAACAAAACCTTAGGATTGGTGTTTCTTAATCCAAGTTTGCGTACGCGAATGAGCAGTATCAAAGCGGGCGAAAATTTAGGAATGCAAGTTCAGGTGATCAATGCAGGACAAGATGCTTGGGTGTGGGAATTTGAAGAAGGCGCGGTAATGGACGGTGGAACAACCGAGCATATCAAAGACGCAGCGAAAGTGTTGAGTCAATATTGCGATATTATTGGGATTCGTTGTTTTCCAGGTTTAAAATCCAAGGAAGACGATAGCACCGATAAGATTTTAAATACGTTTATCAAATATGCGGATGTGCCTGTGATTTCGTTGGAATCGGCGACGCGACATCCTTTGCAGTCACTTGCGGATATTATTACGATTAAGGAAACGTGGAAAAAACCAGGGAAACCGAAAGTAGTTTTAACTTGGGCACCGCACATCAAACCAATTCCACATTGTGTTGGAAATTCATTTGCAGAATGGATGAACGTTGCAGATGTTGATTTTGTGATTGCAAATCCTGAAGGCTATGATTTGGATCCACATTACGTAGGTGATGCAAAAGTCTATCACAATCAAGCGGAAGCTTTAGAAGGGGCGGATTATGTGTACTTTAAAAATTGGTCTTCGTACGATGATTATGGTGCAATGCCAGCTGTAGAAGGCGATTGGCTTTTGGGTGAAGATTTTGTTGAAGCCAATCCTGAAACCAAATTCATGCATTGTTTACCCGTTCGTCGTAATGTGGAAATGAGTGATGCGGTTTTAGATTCGCCTAATTCGTTAATCTATCAACAAGCATACAACAGAACGGTTTCTGTACAAACAATTATTAAAAAAATGCTGGAAAACAGCTTATAAAGAGAGTGTGTTGATTGTCTAATTCTAGACATTGAAGCTGTAACTTTTCCGAAACTTGCTAGTGATTTGTTACCTTTAGAGAGATTTGTAAAATAGGAAAGGAGTAGGAAAAGTTTTCAGTTCAATAAAAAAATGAAAATGATGAAAGATGTTTATATCATCAAAATTGGTGGCGACACGCTGAATAACGAAGCTGGCTTGCAAAAATGTATTGCAGCTTGTGCTGAGAGTGGTAAAAATCTGATTTTGATTCACGGTGGTGGCAAAAAAGTGACAGAACTGGCTTCGAAATTGGAAATTCCACAGCAAATGATTGAAGGAAGACGTATTACGTCGCCTGAAACAATGGATTTATGCACCATGATCTATGCCGGTTTAATCAATAAAAATCTGGTGGCTTCCTTTTATAAAAATGGTAAAAAAGCTGCGGGACTTTCTGGTGCCGATTTTAATTGCATTCTTTCCACCAAACGAAATCATCCAACTATCAACTACGGAATGGTGGGCGATGTAGAACATGTTGATGCGGGAATTTTAGGCGATTTTGTATCTAAAAACGTGATTCCCGTTTTATGTTCAGTGACCTTGAGTAAGGAAGGCGAATTGCTAAATACCAACGCCGACACGATTGCTTCGGAAGTGGCAAAAGCGATGTCCAAAGAATACCAAGTTCATTTGATATATTGTTTTGAAAAAAATGGCGTGTTAACGGATATTACTGATGATGAATCGGTTTTGAAATCCATTTCACAAAAGGAATTCAACCAAATGAAAGAAACGAAACAAATTGCAGATGGTATGATTCCGAAATTGCAATCGGCTTATAAAGTTTTATTTCACGGCGTAGAAGAAGTTCGCATCATGAATAGCGCTCATTTAGAGTCGTATTTCAATGCAGAACAACCCGGAACTCAAATTATATTGCACTAATGGAAGGTTTAATTCAGGAAGCAAAAGAATTACTCATCGCCTTGGTGAAAACGCCTTCTTTCAGTAAGGAAGAACACGATACGGCTCGTATTTTTGAATCGTATTTTGACAAAAATTCAATTCCATTTTTCCGAAGTGGAAATAATCTATGGGCGAAGAATCTTCATTTTGATGAAAACTTGCCAACGATTTTGTTCAATTCACATCACGACACCGTAAAACCGAATAAATCCTATACGATTGATCCGTTTTCGGCTTTGGAAAAGGATGGGAAATTATTTGGTTTGGGTAGTAATGATGCGGGTGCTTCGCTAGTTGGTTTGTTCGCAACATTTCGACATTATTACGATAAAAAATTAAAATACAATATTATTTTCTCGGCAACTGCAGAGGAAGAAATTTCAGGTTTAAATGGCGTAAAATCCATCCTTCCTGAATTGGGTGAAATTAATTTTGCCATTGTAGGCGAACCAACAAAAATGGATTTAGCCATCGCTGAAAAAGGCTTGGTGGTGTTGAATTGCACGGCAAAAGGAACGGCTTCGCATGCGGCGCATCAAAACGATGATAATCCAATTTATAAAGCGGCAAAAGATATTCAAACCATTCAGGATTACGAATTCGAAAAGGTTTCAGACGTTTTGGGAAAAGTGAAAGCGACGGTAACCATTATCAATGCGGGTTCGCAACATAATGTGGTTCCTGATCATTGCGATTTTACGATTGATGTTCGCACCAACGAACATTATTCGAATCAAGAAATTGTGGATGTGGTTTCTAGCCTTTTGGAGTCGGAAGTGCAACCTCGTTCGTTGAATTTGAATTCGTCCAAAATTCCATTAGATCATCCTTTCGTTTTAGCAGCAAAAGCTGATGGTTGCGAATTATACGGCTCGCCAACAGTTTCAGACCAAGCGATGATGCCTTTTGATTCGGTGAAAATGGGAATTGGAGATTCATTGAGATCGCACACCGCAGATGAATTTATTTATTGGAAGGAATTGGAAGAAGGAATTCCGAAATACATTCGAATTTTAAAACCTTTATTGGTTGATTAAGTGTTATTAATTTTAATAAGTTGTTTATCTGATAGACGTCAGTTCGAGTGAAATTACGGATGTAGTTTTGTATCGAGAACAACCTTTTTTGAAGATAAATTTCTATTCTCGATACGATTTTTCTACATTTCATTTTGAAAAATCACTCGAACTGACGAATTTCACTTCAAGTAGAACAACAAGTTTATTTTATATTTAGTTTAGAAAAAACGTATGGAATTTAAAAAGCTTTGGGCAAAAGATAATGCCAATAAAAATTTTCAAAAAATCATCGGGAAATTCACGGTAGGAAAGGATCGTGAATTCGATACGATGCTAGCGAAATTCGATGTTATTGGGAATAAAGCGCATGTCGCAATGCTGAATAAAATTGGATTTATCACCGATGAAGAAAATGAAGCCATCCAAAAAGAACTGGATGCGATGTTTATCTTAGCAAAAGATGATTTGTTGGAGATTGACGATGATGTTGAAGATATTCACAGCCAAATTGAGATTAATTTAACGCAAAAATTGGGAGATGCGGGTAAGAAAATCCATACCGGAAGATCAAGAAACGACCAAGTTTTATTGGATATTAAATTATATCTACGTTCTGAAATCGAAGAAATCGCGTCGTTAACCAAGAATTTATTTGATAAATTCATGACGTTGGCGAAAGAAAATCAGCATATTTTAATGCCGGGTTATACGCACTATCAAATTGCAATGCCTTCGTCTTTTGGATTGTGGTTTTCCGCTTTTGCAGAGTCACTTTCTGAAGATTTAGAATTGTTGGCAACGGCGTATTCATCTGCAAGTAAAAATCCTTTGGGAAGCGGGGCTGGATATGGATCTTCCTTTCCTTTAGATCGAGATTTTACGACTAAGCAACTTGGCTTTAAAGGCCTAAATGTCAATTCCATTTACGCGCAATCGACACGTGGGAAGTCAGAGAAGTTTTTGGCTTTTGCATTGGCTTCTATCGCAGCAACTATTGGGAAAATGGCAAATGATATTTGCTTGTATTCCAATCAGAATTACGGCTTTTTTACGTTCCCCGCAGAATTAACAACGGGGAGCAGCATTATGCCGCACAAAAAAAATCCGGACGTATTTGAATTGATTCGAGGGAAATCGTCACGTATTCAAGCGACTCCAAATGAATTAACTCTTTTGCTGAATAACCTGTCAACAGGCTATAATCGTGAATACCAATTAACTAAGGAGATTTTGTTTCCAGCGATTTCAGATTTAAAAGCCTCTTTAGAAATTTTTGAATTTATGATTGGTCATATTCAAATCAACGAATCGATTTTAGATGATAAAAAATACGATTATCTATTTTCTGTTGAGAAAATCAATGAGTTAATGCTTTCTGGAATGGGATTCCGAGATGCGTATCGTGAAGTAGGAAATAGTATCGAAAATGGAACTTACGAATACGAGCGTAAAAATCTAAATCATACCCATAAAGGAGGTATTGGGAATTTAGCTTTGGAAGATATTAAAGCTGCATTTGATAAAGTTTTTAATAATTTTTCCTAAAAACATCCAATAAAATAATAAGATTCTTATATTTGGTAAAATTACTTAATATAAGAACGTATATGAAACCATTAGACGGAATCGATTTACAGATACTAAATATCCTTCAAGATGATAATTTTATTGCAGTAAAGGATATTGCAGAGAAGGTAGGACTTTCTTTTACACCCACTTATGAACGAATAAAATCGTTAAAACAGCGAGGCGTAATCTTAAAGAATGTGGCTATTGTAGATCGGGAAGCGGTAGGTTTTGGTATTATGGCGTATTGTAATATCGTATTGAAAGAACAATCGCAACAGAATCTTCAAGAATTTGAGGATAAAATATGTAGTGAAACTCAGGTTTTAGAAGTTATTAGTATGTCTGGAACCTACGATTATATGATAAAAGTAATCGCGAAAGATATTAACGACTACAATAGTTTTATGACGAAAGTAGTAGCGAATATCCCTAATATCGGGCAATATCATAGTGCTATTGTTTTATCCGTTGTAAAAGATGAAACCAAAATCACGTTATAATTTATGGCCAAATTTCGAGTTCAAAAATCACCTTTTTTAGTTCCAACCACTGATGGAAAGACTATTTTAGAACATTGGGGGAATTCCACAGGGAATCCTGATGTGTCGGTTGCGTATATGAAAGCGCCATCTGGATGGTCTGAGCCTCATCAAACGCCCCAATTTGACGAATTCACGATTGTAATAAAAGGAAGTAAGCTTTTTGAAATTGATGGTGAAAAAATAACGTTGAATGCAGGTGAAAGTATTTTAATTGAAAAAGGAGCTCGAGTTCGTTATAGCAATCCATTTGAGGATGTTTGTGAATATCTTGCTATTTGTCTTCCTGCATTTTCAATGGATCTGGTGAATCGAGAAGCAGAATAATTTTTGAATTTGAAGGAGATTTTAATCTGAAATCTCAATACAGTATATAAAGTTTCGGCGAGCCAAAGGCTCGCCGAAATTAGTTTTAAAAAAGCACTCCCAATTTCCTCAGCTCTTCATCTAGTTTTGTTTCATTGGTGACGTGAACGGTTTTAAAACCTAATTCGCCAGCGACTCGAATATTCTCGGCGTTATCATCAATAAAAACCGATTCTTCAGCTTGAATTTGATAACGATCGATTAGGATGTGCCAGATTTTCGGATCTGGTTTAACTAATTTTTCATCGCCCGAAACCACAATTTTCCCATTAAATAATTGGAAGAAATCATAATTTTCCAAAGCGTAAGGAAATGTTTCTTGAGACCAATTGGTTAAACCAAATAATTCATAATTGGTATTGGAAAGATTACGTAAAACATTTACATTTTCAGGAATGTCAGAACGTAACATAACCGGCCAATTGTCATAATACGCACGGATTTCTTTCTCCCATTCCGGATGTTGAGCAACTAAAATATCCGTTCCTTTTTGCAAAGGTCTTCCTCGGTCTTGCTCAATATTCCACGAAGATTGGGCAATGTTTTCAAGGAAATACTCCATTTTTTCATCATCATTAAAATACGATTTAAAGAAGTAGCGCGGATCCCAATCCATTACGACTCCTCCAAAATCAAAAATAATATTCTTAATAGTTCCCGATATGTTTTCTTGCTTCATTGTGTTGTCTATTTTCTGATTATTCTTAACTTATAATTGGGGAACAAACCGATATTCATTGTCTTCAAAAACGGCAAAAATATGCTGTAAACCATTGGTTAATACAATTTTTTCGGCACCGATAACTGAATTGTACCGAGCGGTTTGTTCAAAGGTTTTTTCGTTTAATTTGATGTGTGGAGCTTTGCATTCAACCAAAATTTTGGGAAGCGTTTTCTCAGTGACCAACAAATCAATACGTTTGGTAAGTCCGTTTAATTCTAACTTTTTTTCGGTAATAAGAGCCGATGTTGCATAGCCTTTATTTTGCAAGAAATAGCAAATCCAGTGCTGGCGAACCCATTCTTCTGGCGTGAGCAGAAGCCAAGATTTCCGCACTTGGTCATAAATAAAAAACTTATCTTTGTCTTTCTTGAATTGAAAATCAAAAACATCAGCAAAATTCAGCTTCGGCAATTGCATTAGGCATGAAAGAATTAGAATTACTCCTCAAAAATATCAAAAATAAAGATATTCTTCCGCTTTATTTTCTTCACGGACCCGAATCGTATTATATCGATCAGGTTGTCAATAAGATCGAAGATGAATTTTTGGAAGAGGATGAAAAGGCTTTTAACCAAACCGTTGTGTACGGGAAAGATACCACGTATCAGGAGATTTTGGCTCTGGCAAGACAGTTTCCGATGATGGGAGATAAAATGGTGATTATTGTTAAAGAAGCTCAAGATTTAAAGCTTAACGAAGAAGAAGCTAATTTGCTGATGGCGTATGCTGAAAGTCCAGTTCCCAGTACGGTTTTAGTTTTTGCGCATAAGAACAAAAAGCTTGATGGGAAGAAGAGAAAGCTGACTGCCGCTTTAAAAAACTATTTGTTTCATTCGGATACGGTTCGGGATTATGAAATTCCGAAGGTCATTCGAGATGAAATTCAACGTTTAAAAATCAAAACGACACCTGCAATTCCGGATTTATTAACAGAATATTTAGGAACCGATTTGTCTCGAATTTTTAACGAACTTGCTAAACTTCAAATGATTTTGAAAGAAGGCGAGGTTCTGGATGAAAGTTTGGTTGAACGCTATATCGGAATTTCTAAAGAATACAATACGTTTGAATTAACCAAAGCTTTGGGCATGAAAGACTACGCAAAGTCTTTTAAAATCGTGAACGGAATGGGGAAAAATGAAAAGCAAAATCCACTTACGTTGATTCTTGGATCTGTGTTTTCGTATTTCTCCAAAGTAGTTATTTATCATACGCTAGCCGATAAATCGCCGAATAGTGTAGGTTCAGCGCTTGGAATTAGTCCGTTTTTCGAAAAAGAATATAAAATGGCAGCGTCCAAATATCCTTTAAAGCAAGCTACGAGAGCGATTAGTATTTTGCGTGAAATTGATATGAAGTCGAAAGGTTTGGGAGCGTCGAGTTCAGCAGGAGACCTAATGAAAGAAATGGTGTATAAATTAATTCATTTAGACAAAACAAAAGTAAAAGTTTAAGTTTTACAGACGATAGAATAGCAAATACAAAATTTTATTCATCCCAATTGATAAAATTCATTGCTAATATGAGAGTCAACCCAATTTTTTTGTCGAATTTTGAAGCATTAAAAATAAAAATAGATCAGAGATAGAATATGGAAAAAACTGTTTTAGATTGCGTGATTGTCGGTTCTGGACCGTCTGGATTTACTGCTGCTATTTATGCAGCTAGAGCTGATTTGAAACCAGAATTGTACACAGGACTTGAGCCTGGAGGTCAGTTGACAACCACAACAGAAGTGGATAATTTCCCAGGATATCCTTCAGGAATTACGGGGCCACAAATGATGATGGATTTGCAAAAACAAGCAGAGCGTTTTGAAACGAAAGTTCATTACGAATTGATCACAAAAGCAGAGTTTTCTAAAGAAGTAGGTGGTGTTCATAAATTATGGGCAGGAACGAAGGAAATCGAAGCACGTTCGGTGATTATTTCTACAGGAGCAACGGCGAAATATCTTGGTTTAGATGATGAGAAAAAGTATGCTGGAGGAGGGGTTTCCGCATGTGCAACGTGTGATGGTTTCTTTTACAAAGGAAAAGACGTTATTGTTGTTGGAGGTGGTGATACAGCCGCTGAAGAGGCAACGTATCTTGCTAAATTATGTAAAAAAGTAACCTTATTGGTTCGTAAAGGAGAATTCCGAGCTTCTAAAGCGATGGTTCATCGTGTTCTTAATACACCAAACATTGAAGTGAAGTTTTTCCACGAATTGGTAGGTATTGAAGGTGAAAACGCAATGGTAGAACGTGCAAAAGTGATTAACAATCAGACTCAAGAGACATATACGATTGATGTTCATGGGATTTTTATCGCAATTGGACATAAACCAAACACAGATTTATTTGTGAATCAAATCAATTTAGACGAAACGGGATATATTCTTACAGAAAAAGGGACTACGAAAACCAATCTTCCAGGCGTTTTTGCGGCTGGAGATGTTCAAGATAGTATCTACAGACAGGCTATTACAGCTGCTGGAAGTGGTTGTATGGCAGCAATGGATGCAGAAAAATATCTTGCTGAATTAGAATAAGAAAATTTTTATAAATTCGTAAACGCACTTTTCATAAGTGCGTTTTTTTATTACTATGAAGCAGCTTTTATTTGTTTTTCTGGGTGGTGGTGGTGGAAGTGTTTTACGTTTCTTGGTTTCAAAGTACGCCAATAAATGGTTGATGTTAGGAGGTTTTCCGATAGGTACGTTGCTTGTTAATCTACTAGGTTGCTTTGCAATTGGTTATTTTACTGCCTATTTTCTAAAAAACGAATCTGACATTAAGTTCTTACTCATCGCAGGATTTTGTGGAGGTTTTACCACATTTTCTACTTTTTCTTTAGAAAACCTGACCTTATGGAATCAAGGCGCGTATGGAATTCTGTTTTCTTACATTTTATTGAGTGTTCTACTAGGGTTTTTCGCTGTTTTAGTCGGTCATCAAATGGTTAAAGTATAAATTTTCCTTTTGATAGTGAGGAATTTAAAATATTTTTGAAAAATTTATTTGCACAGAATAGAAAACCTTTCTATATTTGCACCACTGAAAACGACGATACAAGGCGTTTTTTGGAGAAATGGCAGAGTGGTCGATTGCGGCAGTCTTGAAAACTGTTGACTGTAACAGGTCCGGGGGTTCGAATCCCTCTTTCTCCGCCACTAAAAGTCCTAAACATTTACGTTTAGGACTTTTTTGTTGGTACTCTATTTTCACTATTTACACATTTCTTGAATTTCTTTTCGTTTTTTTTAAAATTTTTTAAAGATGATATTCATGAGATATTTATCTTTATTAAATGAGTTTATTAAAAAAAATGACAAAGAAGATCGTGTTTTATGAAAATAATTTATTTAATTCTATTTCTTTCCTATTCTGCATATGCCCAAACCAACCTATTTATTTATGATTTAAAGGCTAAATCTAAACCTGTAAGAACAATGCTTGTTTTTTCACTTTTAATGATATTTTGTTCGTCTTTTGGACAAGAGAAAACGGAATTTTTATACGAAGTAACCGTCAAAAAAGGAATAAGTAGCTTCTCAACGCAATTTGCGTTACTATTTTCTGATGATGAGGTAGCTTTCATTAGTGAAAATGTTATGAAAACAGACTCGATGAGGAGTACGGGAGAGAATGCGACAATGAGTGATCCTTTGAATCTCACTACGGTTTATTCTAGAAATAGAAAAAGTAGTACAACCTATTTTCCTTTGGAAAGGTATTGTTATAAAATCGTTTCGAACGAAATACCAGTTTGGGAAATTCTTCCTGATACAAACAAGGTGAAAAATTATACAGTTCAGAAAGCAATAACAACTTTTGGTGGAAGAAAATGGACGGCTTGGTTTACAAATGAAATTCCGATTATGGAAGGTCCGTACAAATTTAGAGGTCTTCCCGGATTAATTGTTGAAATTGAAGATGAAAAAAGACATTTTGTTTTTTCCCTTACTGAAGTGAAAGACAAGAAAAATGAGGTTCTGAATTTAGAAACCTTTATTGATAAAAATCAAGTAAAGAAGCCAATACTGATTTCTCAACAAAAGTATAATGAACTTTTACTGCAGGAATATACGAATCCATATGCAGAATTTTTTAATGCACCAGAAGGCTCTTGGCGTATCGTTACCGAAGGTGGACGAAAAGTAGACACCCGAAAAGATTTAATGGGAATGGTGAAAGACGCCCAAAGAGTTATTCGAGAATCGTATAACCCAATTGAATTAGATAAAGCAGTTCAGTATCCAGTAAAATAATATGATTTCTCTTGGTCATAAGTAAATTATTATCGTAATATTGCGATATAATAATTATTTAATAAATGGGGACCACAAAATCAGAGATGTTTTCGGAGGAACAAAACAAAATTGCGACAGTTTTCAAAGTGCTTGGGCATCCTGCAAGGATTGCAATTTTGCAGCATATTGTCAATCAGAAAGCATGCATTTGTAATGATTTGGTTGATGAATTGGGGTTAGCTCAAGCAACAATTTCTCAACATTTAAAAGAATTAAAATCTATCGGAATTATCCACGGAAATATCGACGGAAAATCTGTTTGTTACTGCATCGACACGGAAAATTGGAAAAATATTCAAAAAGAATTGGAAACATTTTTTAAGCGAGATCCAAAAGTAAATCAATGCTGTTAAAAGCATTTTTTTTTAAATTCATCGTAATATTACGATTATAAATAAACTAAATCTTAAATAAAATCAATATGAAACTATCACAAATCAAAGAAATCCTAGCAACATTAGACAATGTTGAATTTCAATTAGAAAACGGAACCATGGTTCCTGAGCACTTTCACGTAACGGAAATCGGACAAATTACGAAACATTTTATCGATTGCGGGGGAACAATCAGACACGAAAAAGTGATAAACTTCCAATTATGGAACGCTAACGATTTTGATCATCGCCTAAAACCAACCAAATTGCTGAACATTATTCAACTGTCGGAAGAAAAATTAGGTATTGAAGATTCCGAAATTGAAGTAGAATTTCAAGCGGAAACCATTGGGAAGTACGATTTGGATTTCGACGGAAAAATTTTCATTCTCAAGAATAAGCAAACGGCATGCTTGGCTTCAGACGCTTGCGGAATTCCTCCTGAAAAGCAAAAAATCAAAATTGGAGAATCTCAAGCAGCTTGTTGTGCACCAAATTCGGGCTGTTGTTAAGTGTTAAATTTCAATGCAATGTGTCCTAAACATTTAGAAACCGTCCGATCCTTTCTTGATTTATGCTATCTACCGAAAAAAAAGGATGTAAAATAGCCTTTTTTGAAAGTTATCATTCTTATTTTGCTGGTTATGGTTGTAAAAAATACATTTAATTACACGATTATGAAACTATACACAAAGATGCCAGCTTCCTTGAAACCATTTTATTTGGAAGAGCTAAAACAATATAAAAACAGGCACGAAGATGATGACTTACAAAAGGCGTGGCACCATTCGGAAAGGGCTCATATTTTAGGTCAGCGCTTTCCTTTTACACATAATTCTGTTCATTGGAAGATGTTGGTTTTTGGTTTCAAAATCAAAAGTCTAAAGGAAGTTGTTGGCCGAATTCCTCGACTGGTTTTTGGTGGTGTTAAATCGTTTGTGGGCATCGTTCCCATTGGAAATCCTGATGGTGCTAACGTTCCACCGATGAAGTCATTTCCAATTCCTGAAGATTTAGATTTAATTTTTGAAAAAGCTCAAATTAAAAACTAAATTTTCATCTATTCTTTCTACCGAGATTCTGTTACTTATTTCATAAATCCAGTTACTAATTAGCATCAATTTTGTTGGAAATTTGTATCAACAAAAAACAACACAATGTCACTAGTTAAAATATTAATAGTCGTAACCAACGTCAATATCTATGCAAGCGGAAATCATCCTACAGGCTTGTGGTTAAGCGAACTTACACATATTTACGACACAGCTATACAAAACGGTTTTGATATTAGCATTGCGAGCCCTAATGGTGGTGAAGTTCCTATTGATCCTGAAAGTTTAAAGACATTTACTTTAGATAAATTATCCAAAAAGTATTGGACTGATCCTAATTTTAAAGACATTTTAAAGAATTCTAAAAGCTTAGAATCAATTAAAAATCAAAACTTTGACGTAATTTATTTGGCAGGTGGACACGGGACAATGTATGATTTTCCTGATAATATAGAGCTACAAAATATAATCTCAAAACAATATGAAAACAATAAAATTGTTGCTGCTATTTGCCATGGAGTCGGTGGCTTGCTAAACGTAAAATTATCTGATGGTAGCTATTTAATTAAAAGTAAAAATTTGACTGGCTACGACTGGTTTGAAGAAGGTTTGGCTCGCCGAAAAAAAGAAGTTCCTTTTAATTTAGAAGCAGCTTTGAAAGAACGTGGTGCAAACTATGAAAACGCTTTTATCCCAATGACTTCAAAAGTTGTGGTGGATGGGAATTTGATTACGGGGCAAAATCCTTTTAGCTCAAAAGAAATGGCGAAAGTGGTGATTAAAGAGCTTGAAATGAAGCAGAAAAATCAAAATCTTAATTTATAAACTCAGAAATATGCAAACAATATTAGGCGCAAACGGACAAATCGGAGAAGAACTCGCACGAGAATTAAAGCGAAACTATACTGCTGATATCAGGATTGTTAGTCGAAAACCGACGAAAGTCAATGATACGGATGAAGTTTTTGCTGCCGATTTATCAGTCAAAGATCAGGCTATTGAAGCGGTAAAAGGTAGCGAAATTGCCTATTTCACATTGGGACTTCCCATGAATTCAGAAATGTGGGAAGAGCAATTTCCTCTGATTTTAAAAAACGTTATTGAAGCATGTAAAATCAACAATACAAAATTGGTTTTCTTCGATAACACCTATATGTATCCACAAGATGGACGAGTTTTAACCGAAGAAACGGCTTTCATACCTTACGGTAGAAAGGCGAAAGTTCGACAAAAAATGGCTGAAATGGTTTTGAAAGAAATAAAGTCTGGAGATCTAACGGCGGTTGTTTGTCGCGCCCCAGAATTTTACGGTCCTGCAAAAACGCAAAGTATCACCAACACTTTTATATTCGACAATATAAAAGCAGGGAAAAAATTGAAAGTTCCTTTAAGCGATTCTAAAAAGCGAAGTCTGATTTGGACGCCCGATGCAAGCCGTGCAACTGCTCTGATTGGGAATACACTCGATACTTTTGGGCAAACTTGGCATTTACCTGTCGACGAAAGTCGGCCTACTTACAAAGAATTTATCGCTTTAGCTTCGCAAGTTTTTAATGAAAAATTAAGGTATTCTGTCATTCTAAAGTTTGTTTTTAGAATTGGCGCTTTGTTCAATAAACAGGCAAAAGAATTGTTAGAATTGTTGCCTCGGTATGCGCATGACAATATTTTTAATGATTCAAAATTTAGAAAACGTTTTCCTGATTTTAAAGTAACGAGTTATCTAGAGGGAATGGCGGAAATTAAAAATCAAATGTTAAAATAGTATTAAACAATTCATTTACACGAAATTCCCTAATCAATAAATTGTAATTTTAAATGTACAAAATAACGCATGAAAGCACCATTTAAGATAAATTCTATAACTACACTTCATAGTCTTTTGAACTTGAAGAAACCTTCTAATCCGTTGATTAGCGTGTTCGATTTGGGTGAAATTTCCGTGACGCCAGACAATATTACAGCTCCATTTACATCGGATCTTTATTTTATTGCACTGAAAAAAGATTGTGCAGGCGGAATTCAAAAATATGGGCAAAGTCAGTATGATTTTGAGGAAGGAATGATGTATTTCTTTGCGCCGCAGCAGGTTTTGCAATTTAATGAAATTGTTTTGGCGAGTCTTAAAGGCTTTGTTTTGGCGGTTCATCCCGATTTTTTCCAAGGTTATCCGTTGGCTTCCGAAATTAGAAACTACGGTTATTTCTCGTACACAAGCAACGAAGCTTTGTTTTTTTCTGATAAAGAAGAGAAATTTTTGATGGACATTGTGGAAAATATGAAACAAGAAATCGACACCAATATGGATGGTTTTACGCAAGATTTGTTGGTGTCCAATCTAGAATTATTGCTAAAATATTGTGACCGCTTCTACAATCGTCAGTTTATCACTCGTAAAAAAGTTAACAATGATTTACTTTCGAGGCTTGAAACGCTTTTGGATAAGTATTTTCAACAGGATCAACTGCTTTTGCATGGCATTCCAACGGTGCAATTTATTGCGAACGAATTGAATTTAAGTCCAAATTATTTAAGCGACATGCTTCGCGTTCATACAGGTCAAACGACGCAACAGCACATACAAAATAGGATGATTGAAAAAGCAAAAGAATTGCTTTCAACTACGGACAAATCGGTTTCGGAAATTGCGTACGATTTAGGTTTCGAACATCCACAATCCTTCCATCGATTGTTCAAAAATAGAACTGCTGTTTCGCCTTTGGAATTCCGACAATCGTTTAGTTAAAATCTGAAATTTTATTAAAATCTTCTAAAATTAAATAAAATGAAACTTTTTTGAATAATGGAGATTTAGACTACGAAATAAGAAAATCAATTTTAAATTTAAAAAAAACAAAATTATGTCACAAAATGTAAAAGCGGAAAACGATCCGCAAATCTTAGCAGGAATAAGAGAATTTTTAAAAGGATTGAATAACAGCGGTGGCGATCCATTGGAAACAATGACACCAGAAGCAGCACGCCAGGTGCTTGTAGATGCGCAAAACTCGGTTCAGTTTGATTATTCGGACATTGTAGAAACCGAAAGAGAAATCACGCAAGATGGAATCACGGTGAACATCCACATCGTAAAACCAGCGAATAAAACCAATGAGAAATTGCCTGTATTTATCTTTACACATGGCGGTGGTTGGGTTTTAGGAGATTATCCTACACACAGAAGATTGGTAAGAGATCTAGTGGTAAATAGTGGTGCAGCAGCAGTTTTCACAGACTACACACCATCACCAGAAGCGCAATATCCAGTTGCGATTAATCAAATTTACGCAGCAACAAAATGGGTTTCCGAAAACGGTGATGAAATCGGTGTTGACGGTAAAAATATGGCTGCCGCGGGAAATAGCGTTGGCGGAAATATGACAGCAGTACTTTGTTTGATGGCGAAAGACAAAGGCGGTCCAGAAATTAAATTGCAACTATTGTTGTGGCCAGTTACCGATGCCGATTTCACAAGAGAATCTTGGTCAAAATATGCAGAAGGTAGATTCCTGACAGCGCCTTTGATGAAATGGATGTGGGACAATTATCTTCCAGATCTTGAAAAACGTAAAGAATATTACGCAACACCTTTCAATGCGCCTGCTGAAAAACTAAAAGGACTTCCACCAGCATTGGTGATGATTGCAGAAAATGATATTTTGGCAGATGAAGGTTTGGCTTATGCACGTAGATTAGACGAAGCGGGCGTACCAACGACTATTCAGGTTTTCAATGGGTTTATCCACGATTACGGATTGCTAAATCCTTTAGACCACGTTGAAGCAGTACATTTCTCATCAGAATTGGCGGCACTTGGCTTAAAGAAAGCTTTATTTAAATAGAGATTTTTCAATACTAAAAGAGCTGATCTATTCGTGTAAATCAGCTTTTTTATGTGTATTGTTGTGAATTTTAATTCACTTGCATATGCGTACTAATAGCGATTCGGTTCCATGCGTTGATGGTGACAATCGCCATAATGATTTTCGCAATTGTGTTTTCGTCAAATTGCGTTTTTGCCTTTTGATAGACCTCTTCTGATAATCCGCCTTGCGCAATTAAGGTGATATCTTCCGTCATGGCAAGTATAATTTGTTCTTCTTCGGTAAACAAAGTTGTTTCGCGCCAAGCGTTCAATAAGAAGATTCTTTGAGCAGTTTCGCCCTGTTTTAAAGCATCTGCGGTATGCATGTTAATACAAAATGCACAACCATTGATCTGCGAAGCTCTAATTTTGATTAGTTCAATGTGGGTTTTGGATAGTCCAGAATTCTGAATATAATTTTCTAATCCAAACATGGCTTGATAGGCTTTTGGCTCTAATTTTTGAATGTTAATTCGCTCACTCATCACTTTAAATTTTCAACAAAGATAAATAGGCATATTTTAATTTGTACAGGATATTTTTACTTATTGAAAAAAATAGCTAATTTTTAAATCTGATTTTTGGGTGATCTCTTTTGTGAAAGCTAAAGCCGCGATCTTTCGTACCTTTGAGTTCTATTTTTACTGCAAGTAAATGAGCAAAATATGCATTTTTCTTTCTCTATTCAGTTTTACGTTTTCCTTTGGGCAGGAAGAAGATTCTATAACCTCGATTTCAGAAGTAAAGATTGATGCCTATAAAAAGCCGACGAAGTTAATTTCGTCAACAAAATCGGTTTCCGTTGTTTCACAAAATTTGATGAGCCAGAATGCACCGGAGCGAATGTTGGAAGCAATTAACCATACTTCGGGAACGAGAATGGAAGAACGCTCGCCGGGAAGTTATCGGATTTCGGTTCGGGGAAGCACCTTGCGATCGCCATTTGGAGTTCGTAATGTGAAAGTCTATTTGGATGACTTTATCCTGTCTGATGCTTCTGGAAATACGTATTTCAATACCATTTCCCCTCAATTAATCCACAACATGGAAATTTTTAAAGGTCCTGAAAGTGGGGATTATGGCGCTTTGACGGGTGGAACCGTTCTTTTGAAAACGAGAAACAGAGAGAGTCAAAACGCAAACCTGTCGATAGGGAGTTATGGAACGTTTTCTGAATCGTTCGACTTTGCAAAACAGATGAATAAACACTTTATTCAAATTTTTCAAAATTATTATCAAACAGATTCTTATCGAGAACAGTCAAAGCTTAAGCGAAAGCAAGTATTTCTAAAAGATCAATTTCACTATTCTCAAAAAGGAATTTTAAAAGCGATGCTCTTGTATTCGGATTTAGATTATCAAACGCCAGGTGGACTCACGTGGGAACAAAAACAAGCGAATCCAAAGCAGGCGAGACCCGCAACTGCTGTGCTTCCAAGCGCGAAAGAACAAAATGCAGGAATTCGAAATAAAATGGTGTTGCTAGGATTTTCCAATGACTATAATTTGAATCAGCATCTATCTCATTTTGCATTAATACAAGGGTCTTATGTTGACTTTGAAAATCCATTTATCTCCAATTTCGAAAATAGGTTTGAAAAGTCGCTGTCTTGGCGTACTCATTTTAATTATGAAAAAGAATTGGGGATGATTAGCTTGGCGTACCGATTGGGTTACGAAGGAGGGTTAACTAATTTTTTAGTAAAAAATTACGATAACAATAGAGGTGTAGAGGGGAATCCTCAAAATTTTGATCAACTAAAAAATACATCCGGATTTTACTTTATTTCTCAAAAGTTGAATGTGAATTCTCGTTTGTTTACGGATATTTCTTTAAGTTTAAATTATACATCCTACGATTGGAAGCGCATCTATCCAAATTCGGAAAATGGAAAAGTCCACTTTAAAAATCAATGGCTTCCTAATTTTGGTGCTACTTATTTACTAGGAAAAGGATTTTCATTGCGAGGAAAAATAGGAAAAGGAAATTCAGCGCCTACGAACGAAGAAATTCGATCTTCTACTCAGGAAATTAACAAAAATCTAGCTCCAGAATACGGTTGGAACGCCGAATTAGGTTTTAGAAAACAACTCGGATATGCGATATATATTGAGGGAAGCTATTTCGGTTTTCGCTTAAATGACGCCATTGTTAGAAGGCAAAATGAGGCTGGACAAGAATATTTTGTGAATGCTGGCGGAACCATTCAAAAAGGAGTGGAGATCACCGTTGAGTCTCGAAATTTTAACCTAGAAAATGAAGTTTTTAATGCAATTAAATTTAGATTTTCGGGAAGTTTTTACAAGTTTACGTTAAAGAATTTTCAACAAAATGATACAGATTTTTCAGGAAATGAAGTCACGGGCGTCCCTAAATCTACGATAAGTAGTTTGGTGAATCTTCGATTTTTTAAAAGTATTTCTGTTGACTATTCCCATTTTTATACCTCGAAAATGCCCTTAAACGACGCAAATACTGTATGGTCAACCTCCAGCCTTATCGGAAATATTCAAGTCAGATTTCCACTAAAAATTGATCAATCAACACTCAATTTCTACCTTCAAATTCAAAATCTATATAATGCGGATTATGTTTTAGGGTATGACTTTAACGCGTTTGGGAATCGCTACTATAACCCAGCTTCAAAACGAAATTGGTCGTTAGGAGCCTCTATTCTCTTCTAATTTTTAACGGCTATAACAGCATACAAGTTTCCCTTGATTGCTACTATTTTTTGTGACTTCTAAGCTAGGTTGTAGTATAGATGAAGTATACAAAATACATATCGGGTATTATTTGAAACAAAAGAAAAAAATGCGATTGTCCTTAACAAATCAATAACAAACGATATTCACCATCGTTTTCGATTGGCGCACGATGAACGCAAGGCAGCACTTGTTGGTTTGGATGATCTACTGCAAGACGCCAAAGTAATCCCGTTCCCAGATTGATCGGGGTTGCGTCGGATTTAGCTTGATAATGCAAATCAAAAAAACATTCTTTGAGAAAGCTTTCAAATTCATCTTCAGAACCATCAAATAAATCTTTGAGTTGATTTCGGATTTCTGGAATTTGAATTTTCTGAATAGCTTCATCATTAGGCAAAATATCACTAGAAGCGCCACAATAAGTACACAAAAAAGTGTCCGTTGCAATAGGCGAACGATCTACATGATAAGAGTAAACATCCGTGGAGATAAAGTCAAATTCATCATCGCGATCATAACATTTTAGTAAATTAAGTGTGGGTAAAGCACCAAAATCACTCAATAATTGCAAGTCTTGAAGGATAATTGCTTTCGCTTTTTGTCCATTTTCAGTGAGTTCTAAAGCGTTTAAATCATCGATGCTCACTTCGGTAATATTTTCTTTTAGCTGAAGCTTAGCGACGATTTCCTGAAAATCACCCTCTAAATTTCGGTTCCAAAAACTAGCGTTGATTTCTCCTCGAAATGGAGTGCTTACAAGCGCATCAAAAGAAGAAACTTCTCGTATTTGTTTATGTTTTGGAATTGAAGTCATATAAATTGAAATAATAAAGTCAGGAAAACAAGCCAATTCTTTTTTCCAAAGCGATATGCAAAAATAACCAATTTAAGCAGGATATTTAACTTATATAGCCTTTAGATTATAAAACACTTTGAATTTCCTTTATAAGATAAAACCCATAAAAAATGGGTATTTTTGATTGAAATAGAGAAGGAAATACTCGATTCATAAATTTAGTATCTGATTATGGGAAAACATTGTTGCGAAACCGACGAACCGAAAACACATCAACATACAGCTGAGGAAGGGCATTCTGATCATGATGGCCACTCGCATGGTGAGGCACCAACGACCAAGGAAGGTGTTTTCAAAATGTTTTTGCCAGCCATCATTTCTTTTGTCATCTTAATGACCGGTTTAGCTTTTGATTATCTTCTGAAGCCAGAGTGGTTTCAAGGTTGGGTTCGTGTCATTTGGTATGCAATTGCCTATATTCCTGTAGGGTTACCCGTTCTGAAAGAAGCGTGGGAAAGTATCACCAAAGGAGATGTTTTTTCTGAATTTTTCCTGATGGGAATAGCGACCATAGGTGCTTTTGCAATTGGTGAATACCCCGAAGGAGTTGCGGTGATGCTTTTTTATTCGGTTGGCGAAGCGTTTCAAGACTTGGCCGTTTCTAGAGCTCAAGGTAATATTAAATCCTTACTGGATCAGCGACCTGATGAGGTTACTATTGTGGAAAACAATCAGCCCCAAACACTCAAAGCAATTGAAGCTAAAATAGGCCACATAATCCAATTAAAACCAGGCGAAAAATTGGCTTTAGATGGGGAGTTGATTTCGGAATCGTCCTCCTTTAATACGGCCGCTTTAACGGGCGAAAGTAAGCCTGATACCAAGGTGAAAGGGGACGTTGTTTTGGCGGGAATGATTAATTTAAATTCGATTTCTCAAGTTAAAGTAACCACGCCTTATGAAGATAGTAAGCTGAGTAAAATTTTGGAATTGGTTCAGAATGCGACTTCGCAAAAAGCTCCAACAGAATTATTTATCCGAAAATTTGCTCGTATTTACACGCCTATCGTAGTTTTCTTAGCATTGGGCATCTGTTTTTTGCCTTATTTTTTTGTAGCTGATTACGAATTTAAAACGTGGCTTTATCGCGCACTGATCTTTCTGGTGATTTCATGTCCTTGTGCGTTAGTAATTTCAATTCCATTGGGGTATTTTGGAGGAATAGGCGCTGCGAGTAAAAACGGAATTTTATTAAAAGGCAGTAATTTTCTAGATAAAATAGCAGAAATTCAAAATGTGGTTATGGATAAAACGGGAACCATGACTGAAGGGGTATTTCAGGTTCAAGAAGTTCATATTCAACCAGGATTTAATCAAGAGGAAATTTTAAAGAAAGTCAACGCTCTTGAGAATTTGAGTACGCATCCCGTCGCGACCGCCATTCATCAGCACGTTGGTGCAGTTGATGAATCAATACTATTGGAAAACTCAGAAGAGATTGCGGGGCACGGACTTCGAGCTATGGTGGAAGGAAAAGAGCTTTTGGTAGGGAATTTTAAATTGATGGATCGGTTTTCCATTCGCTACGATTTTGATCATTCCAATATTGTTTCAACAGTTATTGCAATTGCATATGGAGGTCAATTTGCGGGATACCTTACAATTGCTGATAAAATTAAAGAGGATGCAAAACAGACGGTGGATAAACTACACGCGTTGAAAGTAAAAGCCACCATGTTAAGCGGTGATAAAAGTACGGTGGTGAACCATGTTGCCCAAGAATTGGGAATTGATACCGCTTTTGGCGATTTACTTCCGGAGGACAAAGTCAACAAGGTAAAGGAGATAAAATCTAAAAATGAATCTGTTGCTTTTGTGGGAGATGGGGTGAACGATGCTCCAGTTGTGGCTTTAAGTGACGTAGGAATTGCGATGGGTGGTTTGGGAAGTGATGCAACGATTGAGACGGCAGATATTGTCATTCAAGATGATAAACCATCGAAAATCCCGATGGCAATAAAAATTGGCAAAGAAACCAAGAAAATTGTATGGCAGAATATTATTCTCGCGTTCGTTGTCAAAGGAATTGTTTTGGCTTTGGGAGCGGGTGGTGTAGCAACCATGTGGGAAGCTGTTTTTGCTGATGTTGGCGTTGCTTTTTTAGCGATACTCAATGCAATCCGCATTCAAAAAATGGATTTTAAATAGATAAAAGTCAATGTGTTTTTTATGAATGAATAAAACAGGGATTATCCTGAAAAATCATCCAGCATATCCAAACTTGGTGCGAAAAATAAAGTTCCTGTTTTGGCTGTACTGAAATCTAAAATACGATCGTAATTTCCTAGAGGATCGCCAATAAACATGTTCGTTAGCATTTTCTCTACCGTGGAAAAGGTGCTCGCATAACAAATGAAATAGGTTCCCATCTCGTTAGTACTGGTGTTTCCAAAAGGCATGTTGTCACGAACGACCTTTAAATCATCACCAACATTGGCTAAAGCACTGTGTGAGTTTTTCGGTTTCTCTTCGTCCGTCATTTCAACATCATGATCTTTGCTTCGTCCAATAACTTTTTCTTGTTCCGACACGGGAAGATTGCGCCACGCAACCAAATCATGCACATATTTTTGAACAAAAACATA
Source organism: Kaistella sp. CFF1-2 (assembly GCF_059509915.1). Lineage (NCBI taxonomy): Bacteria > Pseudomonadati > Bacteroidota > Flavobacteriia > Flavobacteriales > Weeksellaceae > Kaistella > Kaistella sp. CFF1-2. Next base: position 485,820 of record NZ_JCAKLF010000001.1, on the reverse strand, counting down.
GCTTCCACCAGCGTAGGTAGGGTCTTCTTTGTCCACAACCGCAAAATAGGAACGGTCGGCTCCATGTGGATTTTCGGTTCCATCTACAAAACCGAGAATTGAACGACTATCCCAATAACGAAAACCTTGAACTTCTACAATGCAATCGGCAACCTCGGTTAAAAATCCACTAATGGTTGTAGCCAAATCATAAGCAAGGCTTTTTTCATCACATCGAATATGGAAATGCAAATCTCCAGGCGTAGAAACAGCTGTATGTTTTTTACCTTTGATTTCGTCAAAAGGCTTCAATTCTTTAGGAAGTGGCTTTGGAAGGTCTAATTGCAACCAAGCGTCGTAACCAATTCCTAAGACAACACTGGCCTTCGCATCAGGAAAACGATCAGAAATCGAATTGTTGAGATTAAGTACCAAGGCACAAATACGGTGAAAAACAGCTTTTACTTTTGCAGATTTTACATCCGACTTGAATTTCCAAACTAGAAAAAAGGTGTTGTTATTCGGATAGTCGGTAACGTTTTGCGGATTATTGATTGGTTGAGAATTAGGTCTTGGCATCGGTGTTATTTTGATAATAAAAATATCGCTAATTTACGAAATTCGTAAATTAAATAAATCATCCCAAACTAAAATTCCTTCCGAAAGGTTAAACGGATTCTCGGTAAAACCTTTGAGCTTCGAGGTTTTACCTTTTAAAACCAAATCTTGCATCTGCTTTTCCGAAAGTTTTTTTCCGTAAACCACAAAAGGGATTTTGAAACCACAATTTTTAAAATCGGTACATCCATACGCGGTTTTTCCTTTAACTAAAGCCGAATTCTTACATTTTGGACAAGAAGTATCTTCCCAAATAAATTCTGGAGCAATTTTCTTTTCGCGCGGCTTTTTAGTTGGTTCTTCCTTTTTGTTTTCCTCCTGAATACTAATCATTCGCCCTTTTCCACTAATCACTTTTTGGGTAAGGTTGGTCACCATTTGGATGAGTTCGTCTTTAAAATCATTGGCTTCGTATTCGCCTTTTTCAATTTTTCGAAGTTTAAATTCCCATTCTCCGGTAAGTTCTGGACTTTTCAAAAGTTCATCTTCGATGGTATCGATCAACTCAATTCCTGTGGAGGTCGCAAGAAGGTTTTTCTTTTTCTTCTCGATGTATTTTCGTTTGAAAAGGGTCTCAATAATATTCGCTCGGGTAGAAGGTCGTCCAATACCGTTATTTTTCAACATTTCACGAAGTTCTTCGTCTTCCACCTGCTTTCCTGCCGTTTCCATCGCTCGCAGCAAAGTTGCTTCAGTGTATGGTTTTGGAGGTGTTGTTTTTCCTTGATGAATAAACGGTTCGTGTGGACCAGATTCACCAACTTCAAACGCTGGAATATTTTGCTCTTCATCTTTTTCCTTGTCCGAGCTTTCTTTTTTGTCTTTTTCGTACACAAGACGCCAACCAGGTTCTAAAATCTGCTTTCCACTGGCCTTAAAAGGAATGGTTCCAACTTGCGCTTCTACCAACGTATTCGAAATTTTACACTCTGGATAGAAAACAGCAATAAAACGTCGTGCAATTAAATCGTAAACCAATTTTTCTTCCTTGGTTAAATTCTGACCAGGCGGAATTTCAGTAGGAATAATCGCGTGGTGATCGGTGACTTTAGTATCATCAAAAACAGCTTTGGTTTTTGGGATAGGAGCTTCCAATAAAGGGGAAACCAAAGTTTGATAAATTTTCATACTTCGTAAAATTCCTCCAATTTTTGGATGCAAATTCTCAGAAAGGTATGTGGTGTCCACACGTGGATAGGTCACATGCTTTTTTTCGTATAAACTTTGAATATAATTTAGCGTATGTTCTGCGGAGTACCCGTATTTTTTATTGGCTTCAACTTGAAGTCCGGTCAAATCAAACAAACGTGGATTTTTCTCTTTTCCTTCTTTGATTTCGAAACCGACAATTTCAAAAGGATTTTGTTTTAGATAATCCAAACCTTTTTCGGCTCGGTCTATTGTTTTTAGTCGATCGATAGCAGCATTGAAAATCACCTCTCGATACTGCGTTTTCAGTTCCCAATATTCTTCGGATTGAAAAGCGTTAATCTCTTTCTGACGCTGAACCAACATCGCTAAAGTCGGTGTTTGAACGCGTCCAATAGATAAAACAGCTTTGTTAGCACCAAATTTTTTTGTAAAAAGTCGCGTCGCATTGATGCCCAACAACCAATCGCCAATGGCTCGAGCATTACCCGCTAAATACAGATTTTGATAGTTCTCCGCAGGTTTAAGATTTTCAAATCCTTCAATAATGGCATCTTCGGTTAGGGAAGAAATCCACAAGCGTTTCATGGGTTTCTTGTTTTTTGCTTTCTGCAAAACCCAACGCTGAATGAGTTCTCCTTCTTGTCCAGCATCCCCACAGTTAATGACTTCTTCGCAGTCTTCAACTAGTTTTTCAATTACTTCAAATTGCCGTTGAACGCCAGGATTGTCTATGACTTTAATTCCAAAGTTTTTCGGAATAATCGGGAGAAAGATAAGATTCCAAGATTTAAGCTCAGGAGCGTAATCATGGGGTTCTTTCAGGGTGCACAAATGCCCAAACGTCCACGTTACCCAATAGCCGTTTCCTTCCATATAGCCTTGTTTGGAGGTGGTAGCACCTAAAACTTTGGCGATATCTCGGGCAACACTTGGTTTTTCTGCAATACACAACTTCATGAACGGGTTCTTTTTTTGGGACGAACTGCAAATTTCGAGATAATTATTCAGAAGAAAAAATAGAAATGATTTTTCAATATATCTTAAAAAGATTTCACTTTTATTTAGAATTTGAGAATGAAAAAAGATTATTTTTCTCCATGTGTGTTTTTATTTGTAACATTTTTGCTTATTTTCGTGACCTATCACTCGATAGAATTCGATAAAAACAATCACAGTATATGAAGTATTCAAAAATTATCTTGGGAGCTGCTGCTTTTGCGTTGATGCAGAGTTGTGCGGTAAATTATGGTTTAGACGGCTCGGCGTTTAAAAAAACAATTTCAACAATTAAGGCAGACGAGCTTAAGAAAAACTTGTATGTTGTTGCATCCAACGAAATGCAAGGACGTGATACGGGCAGCGAAGGAATGAAAAAAGCAGCGGCCTATATCACTAAATATTATAAAGAAAGAGGAATTGGGCATCCACCAATGATGTCTTCGTATTTCCAGAAAGTTCCTTCAGAATATTTGAAAACAGGAAGAACGACCTTACCAGAATCGGAAAACATCTTAGCATACATCGAGGGTTCTGAACATCCTGATGAGGTGATTGTTATTTCGGCGCACTACGATCATGTGGGAACGAAAAAAGGAGTGGTTTATCCTGGAGCGGATGACGACGGTTCAGGAACGGTTGCGGTAATGGAATTGGCGGAAGCGTTCCAAAGTGCAAAGAAATCGGGTAAAGGACCAAAGCGTTCTATTTTATTCCTTTTGGTAACGGGTGAAGAGCACGGTTTGTTGGGTTCCGATTACTATTCAAAGTTCCCAATTTTTCCATTGGATAAAACGGTTGCCAATTTAAATATCGACATGATTGGTCGTGATGATCCAGAAAATAGAGGGAAAGATTATGTGTATGTTATTGGATCTGAAATGTTGAGCTCAGAATTGAAAAAAATCAATGAGAATGCCAACAAAACAACCGTAAATTTGGAGCTGAATTACAAATACGACGATCCAAAAGATCCAATGCGTTTGTATTACCGTTCGGATCACTACAACTTTGCAAAGAATAATATTCCGGTAGCATTCTATTTTGATGGAATCCACGAGGATTACCACAAACCAACAGATACGCCAGATAAAATTGATTATCCTTTATTGGAAAAAAGAGCGAAGTTGGTTTTTGCAACGGCTTGGGAATTGGCCAATAGAAAAGATCGAATTATCGTTGACGGAAAAAATACCCGTTAATATTCGTTCGTTATCATATAAAAGCAGCTCGAAAGAGCTGCTTTTTTGTTGAAATATATTAAAAAGCATAAAAAAAACCTGATTAAAAAATCAGGTTCTCCTATTTAGAATATGGTTTTTAGTTTCTAGTTGCATTAACCGCAGTCCATGTTTTACCATCTTTTTTGTAAACCATGTTTAGGCTTTTGTTGTCAATTCTAATGAATTCTGCTTCTGTTGCTCCCACACTTACTAACGTGTTGTCGCCTTTTTTCTCAAACTCAACACCTACTAAATCAGGAATTCCGTTAGAGAATGCAAAATTGTATTTTGTTCCACTTGCGATCTTAGTCACAAATACGCTTCCATCATCGGATGAAATGTTTCCAGTTGCTGTTCCTGTGTTGTATGACACTTTTCCTTTGTAAGTTCCTGCGAAGAAATCATTATCTGCTGGATCATCATCACTAGAACACGCTGTAAAAACAACAGCACTCATGGCTAAAACGACTAGGGTTGCCAATACTTTCATCAAATTTTTCATATCAAATATTTTTAAATTCGGTTTTTAAATTCAAGTAAAGTGCCAAAATAGGGAATTGAATTTTTGTAATTTTCCTGAATAGTTTTAGAATTTCAAGTTTAGGCAAAAAAAAGAGCCTACTCTTTAGAAGCAGACTCAGTAGATAAAACATCTCATTTTTTTAGTTATACATCACAAAAAAAGCATAGCCGACAATGCTATGCTTAAATCTTATTCAAGTTTAATTCGTTGATTACTTTTTCAATTTCAAAGGACAGTTTGATATCCATTTCGAATCATTTGTTACTCAAATATAGAAAATAAAATGAAACTTCAAATGAATTAAATGTTAAAATTAACACGTTATCCACAAAAAAATGTGGAAAACCTAGATTTTAAAGTATCTGTACGTTATAATTTTTCGGCAATAAATTTTGCCGTGTGTGATTTCTTATTTTTCACTAAATCTTCCGGTGTTCCTTCAAAAACGACTTCTCCACCGTATTTACCGGCTTCGGGGCCAATATCGATAATCCAATCCGCCGTTTTGATAATATCAGGTTGATGCTCAATAACGAGAACAGAATGGCCCAAATTAATCAAAGCTTGTAAGGATTTCAATAATTTCTGAATATCATGAAAATGCAGTCCTGTAGAAGGTTCATCAAAAATAAATAAGGATTTATCGTTGGTTACTCCTTTCACCAAGAATGAGGCAAGCTTTACTCGCTGCGCTTCTCCACCAGAAAGGGTAGATGAACTTTGTCCAAGTTGCAAATAACCTAAACCAACTTCCTGAAGCGGTTTTAGCTTAGTCACAATTTTTTCTTCTTTGTTATCACTGAAAAACGCAATCGCTTCATCAACCGTCATTTTTAGGATATCAGAAATATTTTTCTCGTCGAATTTTACTTCAAGGATTTCGTTTTTAAAACGCGTTCCGTGGCAGGTTTCGCATTCCAATTCAATATCTGCCATAAACTGCATGGAAACGGTAATAACGCCTTCACCTTTACATTCGTCGCATCGTCCACCATCGACATTGAATGAAAAATGTTTCGGTTTCAAACCTAATAATTTGGCACCCTTTTGTTTGAAAAACAAATCCCGAATATCATCATACGCTTTCAAATAGGTTACAGGATTAGATCGAGATGATTTTCCAATTGGGTTTTGATCTATTAATTCAATATTTTTAATGAGTTTTTTAGGGAACTCAACGCTGTCGTAATCTCCTTTTTTACCACCCATTCCTAACTGAATTTGAATATCGTTGGCAAGGATTTCCTTCATCAAGGTCGATTTTCCGGAGCCTGAAACACCAGAAATAACCACCAAAGACTCTAGTGGAACGTCAATATCAATGTTTTTCAAGTTGTTTTCACGAGCGCCTTTAATGTGAATCCATTCTTTTGGCTTTCGTCTCGATTTCGGAACTTCAATTTCCAATTGTCCCATTAAATATTCAGAAGTAAGCGTGTTGGCTTTTTTCAAATCTTTAAAATCACCTGCAAAAACCAGTTCACCGCCTAAATATCCTGCTTCTGGACCGATATCAATTATGTAATCTGCCGCTCGCATCACGTCTTCATCATGCTCAACAACGATAACGGTATTTCCTAAATCCCGAAGATTTTTTAAGACTTGAATTAAGTTTTCGGTATCACGAGAGTGCAATCCAATAGAAGGTTCGTCCAAAATATAGATAGAACCTACCAACGAACTTCCTAAACTTGTCGCCAAATTAATTCTTTGACTTTCTCCTCCAGAAAGGGTATTGGAGGTTCGGTTCAAAGTGAGGTAGCCTAAACCAACTTTAGTAAGAAACTCCAATCGAGTTTCAATTTCGTACACCAATCGCTTGGCAACGGTAGCTTCGTATTCGTTTAGATTCAAACTTTTAATTAAGGGTAAAAGTTCATCCAAAGGAAGCTCAATCATCGATTGAATGGTGTGTCCATCGATTTTTACCCATTCTGTTTCAGGGCGTAAACGCAAACCTTCACAATCGGGACATAATGTTTTTCCACGATAGCGGGAAAGCATCACTCGATACTGGATTTTATACAAATTTTCCTCCAACATGCGGAAGAAATTATCTATTCCTGGAAAGCTTTTCGATTTATCACCTTTCCATAAAAAGGCTTTTTGCTCTTTATCTAATTGATGATACGGCTTATGAATAGGGAAGTTGCCTGCTTTTTTGATAAAAGAACGTTTCCATTCGCTCATCGAATCGCCTTTCCAAGGTGCAATGGCATCTTCGAAAACCGAAAGTGATTTGTTGGGAACCACCAAATCTTCATCAATTCCGATAACTTTTCCATAGCCTTCGCATGTTGGACAAGCCCCGTAAGGGTTATTAAAACTAAAGAAATGAACATTCGGTTCTAAGAATTCAATGCCATCCATTTCGAATTTATTCGAAAATTCTTTGACATCACCCGTATCCGAATTTTTCAACGAACAATAGCCATGACCTTCATAGAATGCCATTTGTACAGAGTCTGCCAAACGCTGAAGGAAGTTTTCATCTTCTTCGTAGGAGAAACGGTCAATCACCAATTGGATATCCATTTCTTTCGTCGGTACAAAACCAAAACTCTCCAAATCTTCAATTCCAGCGATATTTCCATTAACTTCCAAACGAGTAAAACCTGAAACTTTTAGCGTATTCAAGTTTTCTTGAAAGGAATCAATTTCAAATTCTAAAGGTGTTCGAAGGATGAAAACAGTATTTTTTGGTGCTGCTTGAATAAAATCAATAACATCTGAAACAGAATCTTTTTTTACTTCTTCTCCAGAAACCGGCGAAAAAGTACGGCCAATACGAGCGTAAAGAAGTTTTAGATAGTCGTAAACTTCGGTGGATGTTCCTACCGTTGATCGTGGATTAGACGAGATTACTTTCTGTTGAATGGCAATTGAAGGCGCTAGACCTTTAATGTCATCTACTTTTGGTTTTTCTAATTTTCCTAAAAACTGACGCGCATACGAACTTAAACTTTCCACATAACGACGTTGACCTTCAGCATAAATGGTGTCAAAAGCTAGGGAAGATTTTCCACTTCCTGAGACACCAGTAATCACCACCAATTTATTTTTCGGAATGAGCACATCAATATGTTTTAAATTATTGAGGTGCGCATTTTTTACGAAAATTTGTTTTTTTATATCGACTTGATTTTCAGTAACCATAGGTTGATTTCTCATTAAATAAAGAATAGAGCAAACCGAAATTTGCCATCTGCAAAAATACGGAAATTCCATCAGATTACATAAGAAGTAGAAGAAGCATCTTGTTAAAATGAAACTTATTTTTTAATATTGTGCTATTAAATGCCGTAATAAAATGAGAAATTTTTTCAGAAGTTTTGTTACACATTTGATGAGAAGAAAATAAACAATTTCTTAGGGGTTCCATTGGAGCCTCTTTTTTTATGCATTGAATAATTTCTAGAAAAAAGCATTCTTTTTACGATTTTTTTATATACATTTGCGCCGAAATAATCTGTACATATCCTTTAAATAGCTACTTCTTAAATGATTTATCTGTCTAAATGGAATTGAAAAATAGTTAAAAAATGAATCGAAAAAATTGGTTTGCCCTATTCGTTCTTTCTGCGGTTTCCATCCATGCGCAAGTAGAGAATGACATAGAACAGGTACTGCTTCACGGTAAGTTTATCAAGACGGAATACCGTAATGCCATTGAAAACATCAAAGTTATTAGTCAAGAAGAAATTGCAAAATCACCAGCGCAAAGTATTGATGAGCTTTTACAGCAATTTACTGGAATGGACATTCGTAGGAGAGGTGCACAAGGGGTACAAAGTGATATCTCACTTCGTGGTGGTTCTTTTGAGCAGGTATTAATCCTCATCAATGGAATCCGAATGAATGATGCACAAACAGGACATAATTCTCTTCATATTCCCGTTGATTTGGCTTCTGTGGAGCGAATTGAATTGATTAAAGGCCCTACAGCAAGACGTTTCGGCTTTAGTGCTTATACGGGAGCGATTAATATTATCACCAAAACGTCGGCACAAGAGCAAGCGCGAATTGGGGTTGAAGTAGGCGATTACAAGACCTATTCTATGGGTTTAACGTCAACTTTTGGTTCGGATAAATTACAGCATTTGTTGCAAGTGAATCGTGGAGCATCAGATGGTTATCGTCATAATACAGATTATCAAATTCAAAATGTTTTTTACCAAAACCAATACAAAATCAACAACGGAAAGTTAGGTTTTCAAGTAGGTTTTTCTGAGAAAGAATTTGGTGCGAATGGTTTCTACGCTTCGCCAAAAGCAACGGAACAATATGAAGAAACACAGGCATCGATTGTGGGAATTACCTATGAACAACGTCTGAATAATTGGGATGTAAATGCGAATGTGTACTGGCGTCGCGGTCAGGATTTTTATCTGTACGACCGTCATAAACCCGAAATCTACCGAAATATGCACATTGGAAACAATGTTGGTGGGGAAGTGAACGCGAGTTATCATTCCAAACTAGGGATTACCGGTTTGGGTGTGGAAGTGAGAAAAGAGTTTTTAGAGTCTAATAATCTTGGAAAGCGTGATCGATTCGGTACGCAAGTGTTTTTTGAACATCATTTTTCTGCATTGCAAAACAAATTGAAAATTTCACCAGGTGTTTCTTGGGCCAAATACGATATTGGTGGCGATTACTTCTATCCTGGTTTGGATGTGGGCTATCAAATCAACACTCACCATCAGTTTTACGGAAATATTGGAAAAGTACATCGAATTCCATCGTTTACGGACTTGTATTATGTGAGTAAAACCGAAGAAGGAAATCCGAATTTACAAGCAGAGAAAGCCTTGTCAGCAGAAGTTGGATACCGTTATCAACGAGAAAATTTCACATTTAAAACCAGCGTTTTCACTCGAAATACGGATAATGCAATTGATTGGATTAAAGAAACCGAAAATAGCGTTTGGAAAGCTCAAAATATAGCAAAAGTAGATACTAAAGGTGCTGAAGTGGAAGTGGAAAAAGCGTTTCCAACATTTTTGAATTCTCGATTTAATGTGAGTTATACGTATTTGGATACGAAATTGGATATGGGAAATTTGATTTCTAAATCCGTTGCAGAAAACTTAAGACATCAGTTTATCGCAAAAGCAGATTTGGAGTTGTTTAAAAACTTCAATCAACAGCTTTCATACCGCTATTTGGAGCGTGTAACAACAGGAAGTTACCATCTTTTGGATGCCAAGTGGAAGTATCAATACCGAAATTTTGATTGGTCGCTTTCAATTAACAACCTAACGAATACAAAATATACCGAAGCCTTCGGTGTGCCAATGCCGGGACGCTGGTTCCATGTGGGAATTGGCTATACGATTCGTTAAAATAAACATAGACTTTCTTAAAAGAGAGTCTATTTTTTTTCTACTTGTTTAAGTAAATCGTCTGTTACTGGTGCTTTCGCAACCGGTTTTTGCAAATTAGGAATAGTAAACAAGTCGTCATTTCTCTTAGGAGCTTTTAATGATGCATACAATTGCGAGTCGTTCGGCTTTTTATTAAAAGAATCCACCAATTTTGGCTTACTTAAGCTTTCTAATTTTGGTAATGGCTTAAAGTTAAGTTTAGAAGCGTCTAAATTATTTTTAAGCTCTGGAGTTTTAGGAGTTGTTTGCGCATAACCTAAGAAAACGATTCCTAACGCTAAAAGTGAATATACTTTTTTCATCACAATTAATTTGTTTAAAGATACAAAGTATTTTTTTACAGAGTAAAACGATTTATTTTTTTCAAAAAAGAAGTACATTTAGTATACTTAAAAACAGATCAAATGAGTAAGAAAATAGTGTTTATCGTTATTTCAATTCTATTATCGAGTTACATCAAAGCTCAAAAAACAGAAACCATCAAGATAGAAAGTGGGCAAGTTTATAAAAAGTATAAAGGCAACAAACTAGATAGTCTCGTTGTTTCGGTGATGGCGGAAAATTATGGGAATCATTTAGTTTTTACCAAAACGGATACTGAAGTTGTCGCTAGAAGCATTAATGATGAAAACTCTTTACTGAAATTTGGGCTGAAAAATGGGAAGCAATTCAAAACGTTCTTCTATAAAAAACATCCGATACTTTCTATTGAGACCATTGATTTTGATCGTTCTAATTTACCGAAAAATGCTTTTATCACGGGTTCTTATGACAAGAATGCCTTTTTTTATAACCTGTTGGTCATGGATTATGAAAAATTAGGAAATGATAATCCAGATAAAATTTTTAAGCTCTTTCACCGATTGAATATTGATCCAACTTTAAATTCTCTAGACTCAATTTTTGATGATGTTGCCAAATTCTTTTCACAAGAAGATGCGCTTTTAAAAATTTATAAAGGTAGCTACGCCGAAAAATTTGAACCACAAGCTACCGCTTGGTTAAAAACGGATAGCCAAGGTAAAATAGATAGAGGTATTATCTGGAAAAGCGATACAAAAAGTCCTGATAATGGGAAATATGAAGTTTATAAATCAGGAAAAATGATCAATTCGGGAACTGAAAGTCTAGAAAAATTTAGGAAAACTTTTGAAACTTTTATTTCGACTTTGGGTGAACGATAATAAAAAAAACCTCGCCATTGCGAGGTTTTTTTATTTTTTATCCGTGAAATAGATTTCCATTTTACCGTCTGTTGCCTTTAAATTGAGCATATAGCCTGCTTGTTCTGTAATCTTTGCTGGAGTTCCGTTTGTTTCAAATTCGGTATTGTTCAGTTGCTCTTTTGCCTTATAACCATCACTCATTTCCTTTGATTTCGAAATGGTATAGGTATCCCCATTGACTTGGGAGATTTTAAACCAGCCAAAACCAACATCTGATGCAATACGATCGCCTGGCTTTGTAAACGCTTCAAACCGACCAAAATAAATGTCGCCAGCTTGTGGTGCTTTTTCCATAGAGATATATTTTGCTGATTTCGGTGCATCGGGCTTCACGGAATCGTAAATCAAATACACAAAAAAGCCAATTATAGCCGCGGTAAAAATCCAACCAACGATGGTAAATTTAAACATAAACGAAGGAGCTGGAGTTTCCTGAATTTTTTGATTGGAAAAATCCTTCATTTCGGAAGTCCATAATTTTTTTGGAATCTTTTTTTGGTCAATTGTATCCCAATATTCAGTAAATGATTTTTTAGAATTAATTGTAAAAAATGCTGTTCTAGACTGAGTCCTGATAATATTCACCGTCATCGGATTGTCTTTTTTTACCGGATTTTGCAAGTGATTTGCAGGGTAAAAAGCTTCTTTTAATTGAGATACCCAAAAAAACATAGGCTATTATTTTTTAGATTTATAAATAAGGAATTGTTTTTTGAGTCCAATTTCGATGCCATTAAAATTTTTGTTTGAATAGTTTAGATATAAAAAAACCTCGCAATCGCGAGGTTTTTTTATTGTTTCGAGTTTAAGTTTTTTGAGTTTAAATCTCAAATCTCCACTCTCGAAATCTATTGTCTAGTAATTCCCTTTCTCCACGTAATGCGCAGCAATTTTCTCTGTAAGTGCTACAATGTTTGGAGTGTTGGTGTATTTCGTGAATCTTCTAAGACCAGACAACATCATTCTTTGCTCGTCGCCTTCTGCGAAAGAAACGATACCCTCTTTAGCCGCCGAAATTATTTTTTCAGTTGCTTTATAAAGGTTCAATTGAGCCATTGCAGCTTCTACTGAATCCGCTGAGAAGTGTTTTTCAGCTCTTAAGATTGCAGATTCTGCCATGTAAATTTGGTTTAAAATTTCAGAAGCGTTTAGCAATAAATGTTGTTGTTTCTCAATATCCATCATATATTTCTGAAGCGCTGCACCAGAAACCATCAAGAATACTTTTTTCAAGTTGGCGATGATTGCTTTCTCTTCGCTCATGTAAGCCGAATAATCTGGAACTTCGAAAGATGGAATTCCCATCAACTCTTTAGAAATCGCCATTGCAGGAGTTAAAAGGTCTAATTGCCCTTTCATAGCACGCTTAATTAGCATTCCAACTGCAAGAAGTCTGTTGATTTCGTTGGTTCCTTCATAAATTCTTGAAATTCTTGAATCTCTCCAAGCTGCTTCCATTGGTGTATCTTCTGAGAAGCCCATTCCGCCATAGATTTGGATACCTTCATCCGCTGTATGTTGTGCTAAATCTGATACGAAAACTTTTAGAATTGAACATTCAACCGCAAATTCTTCAACACCTTTCAATTCTGCTTCTTGGTGGTTCATTCCACCAGCAACCAAATCGTCGATTTTATCCTGAACATCTTTTGCAGCACGATAAGAACCTGATTCTGAAACGAATGTTCCAGTCGCCATTTCAGCTAATTTTTTTCTGATAGCTCCGAAAGTTGAAATCGAAACACCAAATTGTTTTCTCTCGTTAGAATATTGAATTGAATGATTTAAAATTCTTCTTTGCGCATCCAAACAAGCCGCAGCCAACTTGATACGACCAACGTTCAATGCATTTAAAGCGATTTTGAAACCGTTATTTCTTTCCCCTAACATATTTTCCACTGGAACTTTCATGTCGTTGAAGAAAACTTGTCTTGTAGAAGACGCACGGATACCCAATTTGTGCTCTTCTTCTCCTAAAGTTAAAGAGTTTGGATCTTCCAATTCAGAACGATTAATAACGAAACCAGTAATGTTTTTATCATCATCAATTTTCGCGAAAAGCGTGAAAGTATCTGCAAAACCTGCGTTAGAAATCCACATTTTTTGTCCGTTGATGATATAATGTTTTCCATCAGCCGAAAGAACCGCTTTTGTTTTTCCTGAATTCGCATCCGAACCTGCATCTGGCTCTGTCAAACAGTATGCTCCGAATTTTGTTCCTGCTGCCAAATCTGGAAGATATTTCGCTTTTAATTCCTCAGAACCGTACAAAAGGGTAGGAAGGGTCCCAATTCCCGTGTGCGCACCGAAAGCTGTAGCCAATGATCCAGTTGCACCAGAAAGGTAGTCGCAAGCCAACATCGTGTTGATGAAGCCCATTCCCATACCGCCGTATTGCTCAGGAACGGTGATTCCCAACATTCCCATTTCTCCTAATTTTTTCATACATTCTTCTGTGAATGCATAATCTTTATGTTCGAATTTTTCTCTATTCGGAACAACTTCTCTGTCGATAAACTCTTTTGCAGAGTCGCGAAGCATTTTTTGTTCTTCATTTAGCTCCTCCAAAGAGAAGATTTCGTTTGCTGGGATTTCCTTAATTAGGAACTCGCCGCCAATTAAATTTGCCATTATTTTATTTTTTTAATTTTACATTTTGATGAAAGAAGAAAGATGAAAGAGAAAAGACTCATCTCAAGAGCAAATTATTTTGAAAGCCCGAGATCATCTTTTGTAATTCAATTATTCTTAGTTCGATTTGATTAAAATTTTCGTTGTTAATGTAATTTCTCGCATTTGCTATGATAAGTTGAGTTTGAAGTTCGAAAAGAGAACCGAGACTAATCTCTAAAAATCTATTAAAATCTTTATCAGAACTGCGACTCGATCCTTCCGCAATGTTGGAAGGAACAGAAACGGCGCATCTTCGGATTTGAGATTTCAATCCAAATTCTTCATTTTTTGGAAAAAAATCAGAAACCGCATAAATTTCATTTGTCAATTCAATTGACAATTTCCAAATATTCAGATTTTTGAAATTATGCTTCATCTGGCTTCTTCAATCTTTTTTCTTTGTTCTTTCCTCTTTCCTCTTTCCTCTTAAAGTAACTCGTAAATCGCTGCCGCTCCTTGTCCAGTTCCCACGCACATGGTTACCATTCCGTATTTGTTGCCGCGTTTTTTCATTTCGTCGAATAGCTGAACCGCCAATTTTGCGCCTGTACATCCAAGTGGGTGACCAAGTGCGATTGCGCCTCCGTTTACGTTCGTGATTTCTGGATTGATTCCCAATTCGTTGATAACGGCAACCGATTGAGACGCAAATGCTTCGTTAAGTTCGATTAATTCGATATCATTTAATTGAAGTCCAGCTTGTTTTAATGCTTTTGGAACTGCGTAAACTGGTCCCATTCCCATAATTCTTGGCTCTAAACCTGCTGCAGCGTAAGAAACTAATCTTGCTTCTGGTTCCAATCCAAGTTCTTTCACCATTTCTTCAGACATTACGATTACGAAAGCCGCGCCGTCTGACATTTGAGAAGAATTTCCTGCTGTTACGCTTCCGCCTTGCGCGAAAACGGGTCTTAATTTAGCCAAGCCTTCCAAAGAAGTGTCTGCTCTAGGACCTTCATCCATTGCGAAATCAAATTTCTTTGATTGCAATTTTTGATTATCATCTACGAACGTATATTCAACAGGAACGGGAACGATTTGGTCTTTGAATCTCCCTTCAGCAATAGCTTTCAAAGCTTTTTGATGTGAATTAAATGCAAATTCGTCCTGAGCTGCTCTCGAAACATTGAATTCCTTAGCAACCGCTTCCGCTGTATAGCCCATTCCCCAATAATAATCAGGATTTGATTTTGCTAAAATCGGATCTGGAACGGGTTTGTAGCCACCCATTGGAATATAACTCATGGATTCTGTACCACCTGCGATGATACAATCTGCCATTCCTGATTGGATTTTTGCCGTTGCAATCGCAATAGCCTCCGATCCTGATGCGCAATATCTGTTAATTGTAACGCCCGGAACTTTATCAGTATTTAATCCCATTAAAGAGATTAAACGAGCAACGTTCAAGCCTTGTTCTGCTTCTGGCATTGCGTTTCCAACGATAAGATCGTCGATTCTGTTTTTATCTAATTGCGGAACTTCAGCCATTAGTTTTTCAATAACTGTAGCCGCCATTTCGTCGGGTCTTGTAAAGCGTAAAGATCCTTTTGGAGCCTTTCCAACCGCAGTACGGTAGCCTTTTATGATGTATGCTGTTTTCATTGTTTTTTTGTATTATGTACAATGTAAAAAGTACAATGTACAGGATTATTTAAAGTTGTTAATTAATTTGACAAGCATATTTTGAACATGTTTCAAGTGATTTAAAAGCAATTCAAAATTTTCAAGATTTACATATTCGAGGTTGAAAGAAATTAATAATTGTGTTTCAAACTCAAATGATGAAGCCAAAGCGATTGATAGAAACTGAACAAATTGTTTGTCTGTATCTCTTCCTGCTCCTTCTGCTATATTTGAAGGAACTGAAACCAAACTTCTGCGTGATTGAGAAGTTAAACCGAACAATTCTTCTTTTGGAAAAGATTTAGAAACTTTGTAATAAATTGTTGTTAATTCAATCGATTTTTTCCAAACTTCCAATTCTCTAAAATTGTGCATCTTAAAAATTATTTTAATTCAAAATACATTGTACATTGTACTTTTTACATCGTACAATCAATTACGCAACGGTTTACCAGTTTGTAACATGTGCTGAATTCTCTCAAGGGTTTTTCTTTCGCCGCAAAGGGAAAGGAAAGTTTCTCTTTCAAGATTCAGTAAATATCTTTCGGAAACGGCAGTCGGCTCAGAAAGATTTCCTCCTACCATTACGTTTGCTAGCTTGTCTGCAATTTTCTTGTCGTATTCTGAAATGAAATTTCCGGCAAGCATTTGGTCAGTTCCAACGTAGAACATTCCCAAAGCATCTTTTCCAAGAACAGTAACGGTTTCTTCGATGGGTTGTGTGTAACCTTGCTCAGCCATTAATTTTGCAACTTTTTTAGCTTCAGCAATTTGACGTTTTTTATCAACAACTACGATGTCTTTTCCGTGCTCCAAAATTCCCATATCGTAAGCTTCGTAAGCCGAAGTAGCTACTTTTGCCATTGCGATATTCATGAAAGCATCACGAAGTCTGTTGGTTTTCACGTCATCTTTTACAAAATCACGACACGTTCTCAACGTCATTTCTTTGGTACCACCACCGCCAGGAATTACCCCAACGCCAAGTTCCACCAATCCGATATAGGTTTCTGCAGCGGCAACAACGCGGTCAGCGTGAAGCGTCATTTCGCAACCACCACCCAAAGTCATCGTGTGAGGCGCTACCACAACTGGAATTGACGAATAACGAACTCTCATCATTGAGTTTTGGAAGTACGCAATCGCCATATTTAGGTCGTCCCAGTCTTGGTCAACCGCCATCATCATGATCATCGCTAAATTTGCACCAACAGAGAAGTTTGTACCTTGATTTCCGATAACCAATCCGTCGTATTCTTTTTCTGCAAGGTCGATTGCACGGTTTAGTCCGTCCAAAACTTCACCACCCAAAGAATTCATTTTAGAATGAATTTCGAAGTTGATAATTCCGTCGCCTAAATCTTCAATCGAAGCTCCAGAGTTGCTCCAAAGTGTTTTGTTTTTTCTGATATTATCAAGGATAATAAAGGCTTCTTGACCAGGGATTTGATCGTAGTTTCCTGAGTTTTTATCGTAGAATGTACTTTGACCTTCATCATTAACTTTATAGAATGTTTCATTTTTAGAAGCCAATTCTTTAGCCCAATCCGAAACTTCGTAACCCGCTTCTTTAGCCAATTCTACACCATTTTGAACGCCAACCGCGTCCCAAATTTCGAAAGGTCCATTTTCCCAACCGAAACCAGCTTTCATCGCGTCGTCGATTTTATAGATGTCATCAGAAATTTCAGGAACTTTGTGCGAAACGTACGCAAACATCGATCCTAAAGTCAATCTGTAGAATTCACCCGCTTTATCTTTACCACCGATTAACACTTTGAAACGATCCAAAGGTTTTTCAATAGTTTTCGTTAATTCTAAAGTTGGGAAACTTACTTTTCCTTGCGCTTCGTATTCTAAAGTATCAAGATTTAATCTTAGAATTTCTGAATTTCCTTCAGCGTTTTTCACTTTTTTGAAGAAACCTTGACCCGATTTCGAACCTAAGAAATTATTCGTCGTTAAGAAATCGATGTAACTTGGCATTGCGAACTGATCTTTGAACATATCTTGTTCAACACCGCTTTCGCGAACGCCGTTTGCCACGTGAACCAACGTATCTAATCCAACAACATCCGCCGTACGGAAAGTCGCTGATTTTGGACGACCGATAACTGGTCCTGTCAATTTATCAACATCAGAAATGTTTAAACCTAATTTCTGAATGGTATTAAAGATGTTCATAATTCCAAAAACACCGATTCTGTTCGCGATAAACGCAGGCGTATCTTTCGCCAAAACAGTGGTTTTTCCAAGGAATTTTGCGCCGTAAGACATGTAGAAATCTACAACTTCAGGAAGTGTGTGCGGCGTTGGAATAATCTCCAACAACGGCAAATAACGAACAGGATTGAAGAAGTGCGTTCCTGCGAAATAATCTTTGAAATCATCGCTTCTGCCTTCTGTTAAAAGATGAATTGGAATCCCCGATGTATTCGACGAAACCAAAGTTCCAGGCTTGCGGAATTGCTCGATCTTTTCGTAAACCGATTTTTTGATGTCCAATCTTTCTACCACAACTTCGATAATCCAATCGGTATTCGCGATTTTCTTCATATCGTCGTCGAAGTTTCCTACTTTAATTCTGCTCGCAAAACTTGGCGAATAGAGTAGTGCAGGACTTGCTTTCTGAAGTTTTCCTAAATTTTCGGTTGCAATTCTGTTACGAACGGCTTTGTCTTCTTTAGTCAAACCTTTTTTCTGTTCAGCTTCGTTCAGTTCAAACGGAACGATGTCCAAAAGCAATACTTCCACGCCAATGTTTGCAAAGTGCGCAGCAATACCGCTTCCCATGATTCCGGAACCTAATACTGTAACGTGTTTGATTCGTCTTTTCATTATGATATTATTTATTTTCTATTACTGAATAATGAAGCCTTTCGACTACATTATGATTCTAATTATTTTTTAGTTGAAAGTTCAATGGAAATTTGCATAATCTCACTCATTACTTCCTTAAAAACTTGAAGTTTTTCTTGTGGGATCTTTTCCATCACACGCGAGTTGAAATTCACAACGGTGTCTTTAGAAATATTTCGATAATTCAGCCCTTTTTCAGTGAGTTTAATAATCACTTCGCGTTTATCTACTTTGGTTTTTTCCTTATAGATATAGCCGTTATCTTCTAAAAGCTTGATTATTCTTGTTAAAGAGGTGGGTTCAATTGCCATTTTGGGTCCCAAATTGGTGCTTCGAGTTCCTTGTTTAGGATCGATTTTTAGCAGCGTTAATGCTTGAACTGCGGTCGAATCATATTCTTGAGCCATCTCGGAATACATTTTAGAAACCGAAATCCAAGTTTGCTTCAGAATAAGATCGATGTTTTCAATTTTGTCTTTTGGATTTTGTGCCATCTTAATTTGTGGTTTGTGACATATCCCAAAAATACTAATATTATGCATGCATAATACTTTTTGTTTTGTTAATTTTTGTTAAAATAATGGAAATCAAGGTTTTAAAAAATATTCAATGCATAATACTATGCATGCATAATACTTTTTAAACCGTTTTAGAATGTTGATTTAATGGATATTTTTCAATATTTCATCCATTTCTGCAAAACTTGACGCTTTGTATTGAGAATTTGATTGTGATATGAGCCAAATTCCGTCGCTGAATTCAAATTTAAACTCAGAAAGGTCTTTTTGATGATTTTTTTGAAGAAAAGAGTATAGTATTTCAGTCTCTAAATTAGGTGCTGAAATATAAGGTGGTTTAAAGTTTTCGCTGAACGAGAAAAGTGAAATTTTAGTCAATTCTTGGTGCTGATTCAAAATATCTTCCGTAATTCCAGAATGTAGTTTTTGGTTGAGGACATACCAAATTTTATCTGAAAACTCCTTGGCTAATCGCCAATCATGTGATGAGAACAGAATAAGCTTGTTATGCTGCTTTGCAAGTTTTCGTAATAGTTGTAGTATAATTATCTTGTTAGATTCGTCCAAATGAGTTGTAGGCTCATCAAGAATTAGAATGGGTGAATTCTGTGCAATAGCTCTTCCAATAAAGGCTTTTTGAAGATTTCCATCGGATAAATTAGTTAACAAAACATCTTGATAAGGTTGTAATTCGAGATCATCAATGATATGTTGAACTTCATCCAGATCTTCTTGTTTTAGCTGAAAATAATAGGGATAATGAATGTATTTTCCTAAAGAAATAAGATCGCGAACCGTGTAATATGAAGGAATTTGAGCTTTTGAAAACACAACAGCTATTTCTTGTGCAATTTGCTCCGTAGAAAGTGTTTGAATGTCCTTTTTGTTCAGAATTATTTTTCCATGAAATAATTCCAACTGATGAAGAATGGATTTAATTAATGTTGTTTTTCCAACGCCATTATTTCCAATAAGAAGACAAACATCACCTAAATTCAGTTTTGCATTCGTATCTGAAATAAGTGGTGTTTTATACCCAATCGAAATTTTTTGTAATTCTAAATAGCTCATTACGACAAGGTTTTTCCTTTTAACAACATGAAAATAATCACCGGAATCCCGAATATTGAACTAATAATATTAATTGGAATACTCAGAATTTCTGAAATAGATGAAAATACTTCCATAACTAAAATTCCCATAAGAATGTTGATCATCCATTGTTGCCATAGCTTGGCTGGATTATACAGCATTCGCCCAAAATGAGGAATGACAATTCCAATAAATAAAACCGGTCCTAAAAATGCCGTAACGGATGCAGATAAAAGGGAGGAAGCGATGATTATCAAATACTTAAGATGGTTAAGGTTGACTCCGATGCTCATTGCATATTGTTTTCCCAAAGCATTTCCCATTAAAGGTTTTATCGTCTTAAAACAGATGAAAAGTCCTACTAAAACACTAATTCCTAAAACAGTTAGTTGGTTGTTAGACAGTTGGTTATTGGCTCCGAAACTCCACAGTACGTAATTTTTTAAACTTTGATTGTTTGCATAGAATTGCATCAGAGAAATGATCGCTCCTGATAATGCGGAAATCAAAAATCCAAAAATGATCAAGAATGAAGAATTGGAAATTCGCCTTGAGAAGGTTAATAAGACCAAAAGCATTATCAAACTTCCTAAAATGGCACTAATATTTAAAAAACTGTTCTGCAAAAACTCAGGTAGAACCAAATCTTGCGACATGAAAATGTAGCAAGCGACCATTAAACTTGCCACAGAAGTGATCCCTAAAACTTCAGGTCCTGCCAAAGGATTTTGAAAATATTCTTGCAATAAAAACCCAGATGTAGGAATGGAAATTCCAGCTAAAAAAACAGCTATTACACGTTGTAAACGTAATTCAGCAACATCCGAGTTTGCACTTTGAGAATTCCAAAAGTCGGAAAAATTTAAGGAAATAAAACCTGTTGAAAGGTTCCAAAACAACGCAAAAAAGACAAGAATCACTAAAATTCCTAGGAGTATTTTAAAATTCTTGTCCATTCGTTATTGAATTTCTTTAGCAAAAATGAAATTATTGAAAAGCTTGAATTTGATTTTCAAGTTCTTCTTTCGAAATACTTCCATTCACTTCCTGAACTTTATCCCCTTTTCTCAAAATTGTAAAAGGAATAAATTCGCCTTTCCACGTTTTAAAATTCGAGCTGAAAAAGTTTTCATCTAGCATATTTCCATCCAAAAGTATCGTTTGGTTGCGGATTCCGTGTTCATCAACGAACGGGCTTACAAGCGTTCCCCAATCGGTTTTGCTATCTAAATTAACAAAGGTGAACTTAACAGGTTGTCCTTTCATTTGCTCCATTTTTTCTTTGAAATGCGGGATTTCCTTAACACAAGGTCCGCACCAAGTCGCAAAAAAATTAGTTACGTAAAGTGTATCGTTTTTACTTTGAAGTAATTGCGTCGTTTGTTCTGGTGAAAACTCTTCTAATGCCGCTGTAGAAACTTCTGGCGTTTCTACTGTTGTGATAGAATCACTTGGGTTTTCCGAATTTGTTGTTGTGGTTTCTTCCTTTTTACATGCAACCAATACGAGTGCAGCAATCAAAGGGAAAATTAACTTTTTCATAATAAAAATATTACCTATTTTTGGATTATCAAATATGGAAAAGATCTACAATAAAGGCAGACAAATCCACTTTCATGGCCTAAAATTAGCGAAAAAGCAACAGCTAACCAAAAATACCTTTGCATTAGAATTTGAAATTCCATCTTCTTTGCAATCGGTTTTTCAGTTTCAGGCAGGGCAATACATCCCAATTCAGTATCAATTCAAGGGTGAAACGTTTATTAACGACTATTCAATGACTTCGGCTCCGTACGAAGCAAAATTGACTATTGCCATAAAAATAAATTCAGATAAAAGTTCGGTAAACGGGCTTGTGGAACAAGAAATTGGCTCTATAATTCAAGTTGGAGAGCCTCAGGGACGATTTACTTTGGTTTCGAAACCGCATGAGTTTAGAACGATTTTAGGTTTTGTATCAGGAATCGGAATTACACCAATTTTAAGTCATTTCAAAAATATTTTACAGTCCGAGCCACGCACACGTTTGTTCTTGTTTTACGGGAACAAAACGCGTGAAGACATTGCTTTTCGTGACGAAATTGATGCGCTGGCAAAGCAATATGCAAATCGTTTTCAAGTGTTCTACTTTATTTCTAGGGAACAGGTGGATGATCATTTGTTATTTGGGCGTTTGGATGAACATAAATTGAAACTCATTATCAATCAAATCTTGCATTTGGATGATACGGATGAAGAATCAACGATCTGGGATGCTGTGGATGAAGTTTTGATTTGTGGAAAAGGAGAGATGATTAAAACGTTAGCGAATGCATGTTTCGAAAATGGAATACCGAAAAAAAATATTCATTTTGAACTCTTTGAAGAGTTTAACGAAGATATTTATCCGCAAGAGATTGAATTTCCATTGATTACCGATATTGATGTTGATTTCAAAATTCTAGGATCTTCTTATCAAACGAAGTTAGAAAATAATAAAACAAGACTTCTGCAACAGCTTTTAGAACAGAAGTTTCCCGTTCCATATTCCTGTAAAAGTGGGATATGTGGAAGCTGCGAATGTAAATTAATTGAAGGTGATGTGGAGTTGTTGGAAAATGAATATCTCACGGAAAAAGAAGTGGAAAAAGGCCATATTTTAGCTTGTATGTCAGTTGTTTTAAGTAAAAACATCAAAGTAAATTTTGATTTAGTTGAATAAATTTGGAAACATAGTAAAAATCGGGTTCCGAGTTGGGGAATTATCCATCGTCTTAATGATGTTGGCTAATATTTGGGTGTACGCCTTAACGAACGGACGAACCTATACGAAGATTTCTAAAATTCCACCAAGAGAAACGGCTTTAGTGCTAGGGACTTCTCCAAAAATGCGTTCAGGTGTCGCCAATCCTTACTTCGTCGCAAGAATGGATGCCACAGCGCTTTTGTATCATCACGGGAAAATCAAAAAGATTATTGTAAGTGGGGAGAAGAGTAAAGGGTACGATGAACCTGCGGCTATGAAGCGTTATTTAGCGTATGAAGAAGGGATTCCTGAAAATGTGATTATTGAAGATCCGAAAGGATTTAAGACGCAAATTTCAATTGAGAATGTCAAAAATATCTACCACGAGAAAAATATCATCATCGTTTCTCAGGGTTTTCATAACCTTCGAGCGTTGTTTTATGCTCGTAATAATAACCTCAATGCGCTTGGTTTTGATGCGCAAGATGTATATAAAAAAGAGAGTTTTTATCGTAACCAAGTTCGCGAATTTTTCGCTAGAGTACAAGCGGTTGTCTTCTATATTTTCGGTATTGAGCAAAAACCTAAAGTGTAAAGTTATAGTTTAAGTAAATTATATTTTAACATCTAATTAATAGATAGTTATGAAATTTATTTAAATAATACTTTAATACATTTTTTTTGAAATTTTTTCCAGAATTACATTTCATAAGTTCGTATATTTGTAAAAAATTATTTCATGCTTGTAATAGGAATTGCGGGAGGGACTGGATCCGGAAAAACGACAGTCGTAAATAAAATACTTCAACAATTAAATGCGGAAGGGGTTAATGTTCTTTCACAAGATAATTACTACCACGACAATCAACATTTGTCGCTTTCTGAAAGAGAAAAATTGAATTACGATCATCCTAAATCCATCGATTTCGATTTGCTTCTTGAGCAAGTGAAAATGCTGAAGAATAAAGAAACGATAGAGCAGCCTGTGTACAGTTTTGTAACGCACTCTAGAACTGGAGATTTTGTTTTGGTGGAGCCTAAAAATGTTCTTATTGTAGAAGGGATTTTGGTTTTAACGAATAAGGAATTGCTAAAAGAACTTGATTTAAAGGTTTTTGTTCATGCCGATTCGGATGAGCGTTTGATTCGTAGGATTCGAAGAGATACGCAAGAGAGAGGACGTGATTTGAACGAAGTTTTACACCGTTATCAAACGACCTTAAAGCCTATGCATCAGGAATTTATAGAGCCGTCTAAGAATGAAGCGGATCTTATTGTTCCAAATATGAAACACAACAATGTTGCTATTGACTTTTTAACGACTGTGATCAATAATTCACTAAAAAAAGTGCATTAATATGAAACCGAAACTTATCAAAGAAATAACGCCCAAATCGTCGGCTTTAAAATTTATTCAGAAATACGTTTTGAATAAATATACAATTACAATTTTTTTGTTTTTGATTTGGATGGTTTTCTTTGATAGTACTTCGTTTTTGGTTGTTAATGAGCTAAATCAAGAAGTGAATAAATACGAAGATCAATTGGAGTATTATAAAACAGAATACGAGAAGAATTCCGAGTTTTATAACCGATTGATGAATAATAAAGATGAAAAGGAAAAATTTGCTCGCGAAAATTATTTCATGAAGAAACCAAATGAAGAGATCTTTATTTTGGTTGCTGATAGTGCAAATACGACTAAATAATTTCACAATACTATGTTCGAAAAAGCTGGATTGCAAGAGTGGGAAACGCTTGTTAAAAAACAATTGAAAACCGATAATTATCTAGAAATTCTTCAAAAAGAGAATTTGGAGGGATTAGAGGTTAGGCCGTATTATCATCAAGAGGTAAAACCACTTGTTACTCTTCCAAAAATTGAAGAAAATACCAATTTGGTTTCCGAATATCATGAAGAATGGGAACAAGATGCTTTTGCGTTTTTATTGCACCAAAATGTAGAAGGTTTGGAGGATAAAGTATTGTTTATTGACAATAAAGCGTTGGCAGAGCATATAATTCCAGATGATGCCAATCGATATCTTTCTTTGGTTGATGTTTTCACTTCTGAAACGGGTGAGCTTGATGCAAATCTAGCGAAAGAGCTTCTAGAAAAAGGTTTTGAGCGAAGTATTGGAGTTGATGTGAGTTTCTTTCAAAATGCGGGTGCAAGTATTGCGCAGCAATTGGGAATCGCATTAGCCAAAACCAAAGATTTGGTAGAGAAATTTGATAGTTCCATTTTAGATTCTCTAGTTACTAAAATTGCAATTGGACCAAATTATTTCTTTGAAATTGCAAAAATAAGAGCTTGTAAATTAGTTTTCAATCAGTTGTCACAAGAGTTGGGTAAAGATCAACTAGCTTATATTTTTGCAGAAACGTCACTTCGAAACAAAGCAATCGATGATGAAGAAAATAACCTCATTCGTTCTACCTTGGAATTAGCGGCTGGAATGATTGGAGGTGCTGATGCTGTTTTTGCCAATAATTTCAAAATGAAAAATCCAACCAAATTATCGGATGAGATTTCATTTAAACAACAAATTGTCTTAGCGTACGAAAGCATTATTAATGTTTTTGAAGATGCGGGTAATGGAAGTTATTATGTTGAAGATTTAACTCAACAAATCGCCCAGAAAGCGTGGGACTATTTCTTAGAATTGGAGGCGCTGGGTGGTTTTTCTGAGGCGATGAAAGTTGGGAAAATTCAAAATGATGTTTTTAAGCAAGCGACGGAAGAACAAAAATGGGTTTCTGATGGTAAAATTAAACTTATCGGAGTGAATCTGTATCCAACGAAGGACATTACAAAGAACATCGGGCAATTGTATTCTAAAGATAAAATTCAAGCGGTTCGTTGGGCGGAAGCGTATGAATAAATAAAATTTGACGTGAATACGAAGATTTTAGAAAAATCAGTACAAGACTATATCAATGCAAATCTGAATTCGGATTTGCATTCTTTGTTATTGAAAAAATCGCCGTTTAAAGACGTGTCAAGTTTGGAGTTGGTTCAGCAGATTCAAGGTCGAAAAATAGCATCAAAAAAGTTTCCGTTTTTGGATCGCTCGGATATTATTTTTCCACCGCATTTAAATTTAGAACAGAGTAGTTCGGAATCAACAGCACGATATAAATCGAAAATTATTCAAGGGGAATCTTTTGCGGATTTAACTTCAGGATTTGGAGTTGATGCCTATTATTTTGCACAAAAATTTTCTAAAGTATTGTTAAATGATTTAGATGAATCTTTACTTGAGTTAGTGAAATATAATTGGTCTATTTTACAACAGGATGCAGAATTTAATTCAAGTAAAATTGAGGATTTTATTTTGAATGAAAATGAAAATTTTGATGCGATTTATTTTGATCCCGCAAGACGAGATTCTACGAAAAAGAAAGTCTTTTTGTTAGAAGATTTGTCACCAAATATTTTGGAAATTCAAGAGCAGCTTTTGAAAATCGCACCGCAGATTTTAATAAAATTGTCGCCTCTAATTGATTTGCAGTATTTGAAAAATGAACTTCGAAATTTGGCAGAAATTCACATTGTTGGTGTTCGAAATGAAGTGAAGGAAGTCTTGGTTTTATTGAAGCGGGAGACATCAGATTCTACACGAATTGTTTGCGTGAATTTAGAAGCTTCAGAACCAAATTTTGAATTTGAAATGGGTGATGAAAAAGTGGATGCAAAATTTTCTGAGGTTCAAAATTATCTTTACATTCCGAATAATTCAATTTTAAAATCGGGAGCTTTTAATTTAGTTTCAAAACAATTCAGAATTCAAAAATTACATTCAAATACGCAATTATATACTTCAAATAAACATATTGATGATTTTCCAGGTCGTGTTTTAAACGTTGATAAAATTAGCGGAAAAGAACTTAAAAAAGGAGAGAAGTTTAATATAATTTCAAAAAATTATCCTTTGAAACCGGAAGAAATCAAGAAAAAGTATAAACTGCAAGATGGTGGCGAAAACTATCTTATTGCAACGCAAGATTCTAGCGGGAAAATTCTTTTGAAATCTATAAAATAGAAAACCTCACCAAAGTGAGGTTTTCGTTGGAAATGATGTAAAATAGGGAATTATTATATTTTTTCATCTTTAATTTCATCCACAATTTCTGGATTCAATAAAGTTGAAATATCACCAAAATTGGAGAAATCACCTTCGGCAATTTTTCGTAAAATACGTCTCATAATCTTACCAGAACGCGTTTTTGGTAAGCCAGAAACAAACTGAATCTTATCTAATTTCGCAATAGGACCAATGGTTTCCGTAATCA
Source organism: Kaistella sp. CFF1-2 (assembly GCF_059509915.1). NCBI lineage: Bacteria > Pseudomonadati > Bacteroidota > Flavobacteriia > Flavobacteriales > Weeksellaceae > Kaistella > Kaistella sp. CFF1-2. Next base: position 458,927 of record NZ_JCAKLF010000001.1, on the reverse strand, counting down.
CCTGATTTATTTCTTTGCGTAAATTTTCACGATCTCTCGTTTCGCCAGTTTCTTTCAAAATTACATAACCGTACAAGCCGTTCCCTTTGATATCATGCGGATAACCAACGATTGCGGATTCAGCAACAGCTGGATGTAAATTAACACTGTCTTCAATCGGAGCAGTTCCTAAATTATGTCCAGAAACGATAATCACATCATCGACACGACCTGTAATTCGGTAGTAGCCAACCTCGTCTCGCAAAGCACCATCACCAGTGAAATATTTACCTGGAAAGGCGGTGAAATAGGTTTCCTTATAACGTTGATGGTCGCCCCAAATCGTTCGTGCAATTCCAGGCCAAGGAAAACGAATGCAGAGGTTTCCATCAACTTGATTTCCAGAAATTTCATTACGTTTTTCGTCCATTAAAACAGGCTGGATTCCCGGAAGTGGAAGAGTTGCATACGTTGGTTTTGTAGGTGTGACAAATGGAATCGGCGAAATCATAATTCCACCCGTTTCAGTTTGCCACCATGTATCTACAATCGGGCATTTTTTCTGACCAACGTGATCATTGTACCAATGCCAAGCTTCATCATTAATAGGTTCTCCAACAGATCCAATAACGCGAAGGCTGCTTAAATCGTGCTTTTCAACCCATTCGTAACTTTCTTTTGCAAGCGATCGAATCGCCGTAGGTGCGGTGTAGAATTGAGAAACTTTGTGTTTCTCGATAACTTCCCAAAAACGATCGGGCTCAGGGTATGTCGGAACACCTTCAAAAATCACCGTTGTCGCTCCATTTAATAACGGTCCGTAAACGATATAAGAATGTCCCGTAATCCAGCCGATATCCGCCGTACACCAATAAATATCGTTTTCTTTATAATTGAATACGTTTTTGAATGTATATGCAGAATAAACCATGTATCCAGCGCATGTATGAAGCATTCCTTTCGGTTTTCCAGTAGAACCTGAAGTATAAAGGATGAATAACGGATCTTCTGCGTCCATAATTTTAGTAACAAAATCAGCAGAAGCTTTTGGATAAACGTCTTTCAGTAGAATATCTCGACCTTCTTTAATTTTGATTTCGGTATTAGTTCGGTTGACAACCAGAACTTTTTCTACTGTAGGACACTTCTCTACAGCTTCGTCGATAATCCCTTTTAAGTCAATAGCTTTGTTGCCTCTATAACTACCATCAGATGTGATGATTAGCTTTGCTTCACAATCGTTGACACGAGAAGAAACTGCAGAAGCAGAGAATCCTGCAAAAATAACCGAATGCACAGCACCCATTTTTGCACAAGCAAGCATGGTTACAGCTAATTCCGGAATCATTGGTAAATAAATACAAACTCGATCGCCACGTTTTACACCTAAGTCCGTTAAAACATTCGCCATTTTATTGACTCTTTCATACAAATCACGGTAGGTAATATGTTGTGCTTCTTCTTTTGGGTTGTTCGGTTCCCAAATAATTGCAGTTTTATCACCTCTTTCGGATAGATGTCGATCTAAGCAGTTTTTGGTGATGTTCAGTTTTGCATTTTTAAACCATTTAATTTGGGCTTCTTCCATATCAACATCAAAAACTTTGGTCCAACGTTGATACCAAACAAAGTTTTCATCCGCTATTTTGTCCCAGAATTTTTTCGGGTTTTTAATGGATTTTTTGTATTGTTTAAAGTAATCTGGAAGATCACTTATTTCATAATTATTCATTTTTCTTTTTGTTATTTTATGTTATTTTTTCTGCTTAGCTCTATATTCTTCTAATTTGGATTCTATTTCCCCAATAATGGCTTCATCATCGATAGTTGAAGGAATTTGAAATTCTTTTCCGTCCAACATAGTTCGAATTAATTTTCTGAGAATTTTACCTGAACGTGTTTTAGGTAATCTATTGACTATCATAATGTTTCTAAGACAAGCGACCGCTCCAATTTTTTCACGAGCGATTTGTACAATTTCACGTTCAACATCCTCTTCTGTTGTTTTCGAATTTGATTTTAGTACAGCCAATCCAAATGGAATTTGACCTTTCAAATCGTCATCAATTCCAACCACACAACATTCAGCAACATCCTTATGGCTAGAAACGGCTTCTTCCATTTCCGCTGTTGACAAGCGGTGACCAGCTACATTAATAATGTCATCAACACGACCCGTGATGAAGATATAGCCGTCTTCATCGCGGATTGCGCCGTCTCCTGAGAAATAATATCCTGGAAATTTTGATAAATATCCGAATTTAAATCGTTCCTGATCGCCCCAAATTCCAGATAATGTTCCTGGAGGAAGAGGAAGTTTAATCACCAAGAACCCTTCGTGATGCTCTTCTAATTCGTATCCATCTTCGTCAAAAATTTTAATATCATAACCTGGAATTGGTTTTCCAGCCGAGGCTCTCTTTATTTGAACTTCTTCAACACCGGGCATTAACGCTAACATGGGCCAGCCGCTTTCTGTTTGCCACCAATGATCAATTGCGGGAACTCCAATTTTTTCCTGATACCAGTCTAAAGTCGCTACATCACAACGTTCTCCAGCCAAAAACTGCGTTCTGAGGGAAGAAATATCGTATTTTTTTATTAATTCACCTTCAGGGTCGTCCTTTTTAATTGCTCTAATCGCTGTTGGAGCACAAAACATTACAGAAACTTTATGGTTATCTATCACTCGCCACGTGGTTCCTGCATCAGGAGTCATAATTGGTTTTCCTTCAAAAATAACCGAAGTATTACGATTAATCAACGGGCCATAAATAATAAAAGAATGCCCAACAACCCAACCAATATCCGAGGCTGCCCAAAAAACTTCACCTTCTTTCAACCCATAAATTTGAGACATGGAGAATTTTAAAGCCGTTGCATAGCCGCCTGTATCTCGAATGACACCTTTAGGCTTTCCTGTTGTTCCTGAAGTGTACAAAACATACAACGGATGAGTTGATTCTACTGGGACACAATCAGCTGGATCAGATGTATCTATAAGTGATTGAAAATTAGTTAATAAGCTTTCTTTTTCCCAATCAATTTTATTGCCCCAAAGTTGTCTGTCATAAGCAATGATGTGATCCACCTTGTTTTCAGCTAAATTATAAGCCTCTTTCACGTACGGTAAATAGGGGATTCGTTTCTTGATTTCTACACCAGCACTTGCCGTGATAATGGCCTTAGGAAGACAATCGTCAATACGAATAGCCAGTTCATGTGGTGCAAATCCACCGAAAACAACAGAATGAATAATTCCCAAACGCGCGCAAGCAAGCATCGCATAAGCAGCTTCTGGAATCATCGGCATATAAATAACAACCGTATCGCCTTTGGATAAACCTAAATTCTGAAGTCCACCCGCGAATTTTGAAACCCGTTCTTGTAAATCTTTAAAGCTAATTTTTTCAATAACATCCGTTACTGGCGAATCATAAATGTAAGCGATTTGATCGCCAAAACCTGCTTCTACATGACGGTCAACGGCTAAATAACATGCATTTGTTTCACCATCAGGAAACCAAATTGGATATCCATTTTTATCTTCAGAAAGAATGGTTTCTGGTTTTTTGAACCAAGATATTTTGTCGGCTTGTTCGGCCCAAAATTGCTCTTTGTTTTCGACACTTTGGTCGAACATTTCTTGAGATTTCATATTTTCTTTTGTTTATTTAGGTGGTGTTCTGCTCGATTACGTCAAAAGTTCTTCAACGCGTTCAAGCAGCTTTTTGATGGAATAGGGCTTGGTGATATAATCATCAGCGCCTAAGTCTAATCCCTTTTGAATATCGTTTTCTCCCGCTTTTGCTGATAGAAAAATTACTTTAATATCCTTGAATTTTTCTTGACTTTTTATATGATTTAACGTTGAAAATCCATCCAGCTTTGGCATCATAATATCCAACAAAATCAGATCTGGCTTATCGTTTTGAATGATTTCTAAAACTTCGGTTCCGTCTCTTGCGATGAAGATTTCGTAACCCGCCTTGCGAAAGGCGTATTCTAGCGTCATTACAATTTTGTGTTCATCATCTGCAATAAGTATTTTTTGCATATCGTTCTTTCATTTAGTTGTGACTATGTCTATTTTGGTTGGAATAATTTAAGATTATTTTTTTAAAATGATCTCAAAAACCACTCCTAGACTCTTATTTTTAACAGAAATTTCACCTTCGTGGGCATCAATGATGCGTTTGCAAATTGCTAAGCCAAGGCCGCTTCCTAAAGGTTTTCTAATGTTTTGATTTTTACTTTGATAAAATTTATCAAAAATATAGTGTAAGTCTTCTTCTTCAATAGGTTTTCCAGTATTGAAAATACTAATGATCAAACTCTCTTCATTCTCTTTGAATTTGGTTTGTATCATTCCTTTTTCTAAAGTGAATTTTACAGCATTTCCTAAGATATTCTGGAAAACTTGAATTAATTTGTTTTCATCATAAACGTAAACCTCTTGCTCTAGCAAATTAACTTCAGAATGATGAAGATTTTTTTGATCCATCAAATTGAGCAAAGGTTTTACGGCTTTTAAATAGGTTTCTAAAATATTGTGTTTTCCCTTTTGTAATGGGAGATTTCCGGTTTCTAATTTATCTAAATACAAAATATCATTAATGATTTCTGCCAAACGATCCGACTCGGAAATGATGTTCTCTAAAAAGTCTTTTTTAATATCTGAAGGCATATCTTCATCATCCAAAAGGATCTCCGAAGTCGCTCTGATGGCTGTAATTGGAGTTCGAAGTTCATGGGCAACAGAATCCAAAAACTCATCTTTTTGTTTGTCTTTTATTAACAAACTTTCATTAGCATTTTGAAGTTCGTTGGATAGAATTTGCAGTTCTGATGATTTTTCTTGCAATTGCTTATTAATACTGATGTTTTCCTTAGATTCTTCGAGAATTTTTAAAACTTCGGGAAGAGCAATATGTTCTTCTTTGGCGACCCCTTCTATGAGGATTTTCGCCGATGCAGTGCCAATTCTACCACTTAAAAGATTTTCTGAAAACTTGATAAAACGCGCATCTGCAGCATTATTGTCGGAAGGAATATCGTATTTGATATTGAAAATTTTTAAGGCTTGCTCGGTTTTCTTTTCACCTAAAAAGCGAACTAATATTTTACGAATATCCGATACATTTGCAGATCCTTTCCAAATAAAAGCGTTTTCATGATTTTGAATATAATCATCAATATCAACATAGATTTCGGCTAAATTACGTTCGCGATAATTCCCAATTGTACTTACGGAAATGGTAGCATATAAGATGATATTCACCAAAATGCTCCAAAAAAATACATTAGCAATCTCATCCAAATACGGAATTTGTAGCGCTTGAAAAATAGAATTTTGCTCAATTTGTGGAAAATACGTTGGGAGAATTAAGAACATATAACATATTACGATTCCAGAAACCAAGCCCGCTACCGCACCATAAAAAGTTCCTCTTCGCCAAAAAAACGCACCAAAAAAGGAAGGTCCCAATTGAGCGATAAGTACAAAAGATATCATTCCTATTGAGAATAGTGAAAATGGAGAAGTGAGGTATTTGTAAAAAATGAAACTGCTGATAATCAAAAAGAAAATTCCGAATTTTCGGATATTCATAATTGAATTATTGTTATCTATTTCATCTTTCTTTTTAAAACGATCAAGCCAGCCGTACGGAATGATAATGTTATTGGAAAGCATGATGGATAGCGAAATACTTGAAATAATGATCATCGAAATACACGCACTTAATCCCCCTAAAAATACCATGCTGGTAATTAAAAGAGTTCCGAATTTTTGTGGGATCAATATGGAATAAAATTCTGGATTCACGTTTTGGTCTTCGAATAAAACATTTCCGCCCCAAGCGATTGGAAAAACAAAAATGTTAATCAATAATAAATAGAGTGGGAAGAGCCAAATCGCCGTGTGAATATGCTTTTCCTTTCGGTTTTCTACGATTGCGGTGTGAAACTGTCTTGGCAATAAAAATATGGCCGACATCGAAATCAAGGTCATGAAAAACCAATTAATACCGCTCTCTATTCCAGAAAATGTATTTTTTTTGTTGAATAAAGGGAGTTTTGCAGCTTTCGAATACAAATCATCAAAACCATTAAACACACCATAAACAACGAAAAGTCCAAGAATAATGAAGAAAATGAGTTTTAAAAAACTTTCAACTGCAACGGCCGAAATAATTCCTAATCTTTTTTCGGAAGCATCAACATATTTGGTTCCATAATACGAGGAAAATATCGCAATTATCAAAACCACATAGGTTGCCGAATCGGTGAAAATATTAGTAGAGTCGGGTGTTTCCGTTAAAAGATGGAATGTTTCTGATATGGCTTTAATCTGCAAACCGATATACGGAATAATCGCTGCAATGCATACAATGGCTACAATTGCGCCCATTAAACGGCTATTTCCGTAGCGAAGCGAAATAAAATCAGCAATCGATGAGATTTTATGAACTCGTGCAATTCGTAAGATCTTTTTATTGATCACAATCCACGCTGGAATGATGATGACAGGACCAATATAAATTGCTAAATATTCCAAACCGGAATTTGCGGCCACACCAATACTTCCGTAATAGGTCCAAGCCGTGCAATAGACCGCCAATGATAAAGAGTAGATATACGGATTGTTCAGCCAAAAGTTTCCCTTCTTTTTTTCTGCGGTGTACGCAATGAGAAACAATAAACCAAGGTAGATAATAACCAATATGAATAAAACCGAACTACTCATCAAATTTTTTGAAAACGAAATACGATGCTATACTAGAACCCAGCCAAACGATAAAGATATATGCATAAATAGCGGGCAATCCAAGAATCGATTCCGAGGAATTGAATAGAAATAAAATCGGAACATTAAAAAGCACCAACAAGAGAAAACTTAAAATTACTAATTTTTGCTGATGCCTTTTTTTCATGTTCCTTGTTTAGAATCAAGATCTAATTTTTGCAAATTTGAATCTGATTTTTTTTTTTTTACTACTTAATTACATATTCTCTTTAGAATATTCGCCTTTTAACGCGTACCAACCGAATACGCCTAAACCGCCAACCACGATGGGTAAAAGGATAAACACAATGATAATTCCGAATACTTTATCTTCTTGGTGATCGGAAGTTAGCTTTGGAACACCCATTTCTGTTAGTCCGAAGTATAGAACTACGGCTGCCAAAAGAATCCAAACGATTCCTAATATTTTTTTAATACTGTCCATTGTAATAACTTTTTAAATTTACTTAATTTTAAGTTTGTTTAACCTGAGAATTTTAAATTTAGAATGAGAAAAAATTCTCAGGATTTTCTTGTTTTATTGTTGAATATTCGAGTTTAATTATTCGACATTTTTGTCTTTTCCATTTAGGTAGATTAAACCAATAATGAAACATATTGCGCCAACAATTATCGGATACCAAAGCCCTTCCAAGTACCACTGCGAGTGTCCTGATGTTTTTGCAGAAGTAACCAAATAGGTAGAAACCGCCGGTAAAAGTCCTCCAAAAACCCCATTACCAATGTGATATGGCAGTGACATGGACGTGTATCGGATTCGAACGGGGAACATTTCAACCAAGAAAGCAGCGATCGGTCCATAAACCATAGTTACGAAAATGACTTGGATAAAAACGAGGAATACTAAAGTCCAACGTGTGTCTGGATCAACAGTTATCGCTGTGTTTACTTTTGGTTCTTCCACTTTTCCATCTTTCATGACTGGTCCTGCAGGTGAAAAATGAACAATGCTATCTTTTTTTACAACAAATCCATCTTCGTATTTGGTTTCATGATGGAAAGTAATTGTACTATCACCAGCGATTTTAGCATGAGCAACGGCTGTTCTTTTGTCTGAAATTCCATTTGCAAGAACCGTTTTTTGGGATGTATCGGCTAGTTTATACATTTTATCATAAATCGGACGATAGGATATAATGGCAACCAAAATACCGATGAGAATAATTGGTTTCCTTCCGATTTTATCTGATAGCCACCCGAAGAGAACAAAGAAAGGCGTTCCTAAGAAGAGGGCAAGCGCCATTAAAGAGTCCACTTGTGCAGATTCTAGGTTCATGGTTTTTTGCATGAAACTCATGGCGTAAAACTGACCGGTGTACCAAATAACACCTTGTCCCATGACTGCTCCAAATAAAGCTAATAGAACAAATTTGAAATTGAATTTGTTTCCGAAAGATTCTTTTAAAGGATTTGTTGATGTTTTTCCTTCTTTTTTGGCCTTTGCAAAAAGTGGAGATTCTTTCATATTTCGTCTGATGATGTACGAAACACCAACCATTAAAATAGAAATCCAAAATGGAATTCTCCATCCCCAACTATCAAATTCTTCCGCTGTTAAAGATGATTTTGTAACTAAAATAACGATAAGTGAAATGAATAAACCTGCTGTTGCCGTAGTTTGAATCCATGAAGTCCAATAACCTCTTCTTCCAGGTTGAGCGTATTCCGCAACATAGGTCGCAGCGCCGCCGTATTCACCACCTAAGGCTAAACCTTGTAATAATCTTAGGATTAAAACGATAACTGGAGCGGCATAACCAATCGTTTCATACGATGGTGTACAGCCGATTAGGAAAGTGGAAACTCCCATGATGATTAGGGTGACCAAGAACGTGTATTTTCGCCCGATCATGTCTCCTAATCTTCCGAAAAATAAGGCTCCGAAAGGACGAACAACAAACCCAGCAGCAAAAGTTGCTAATGTTGATAAAAATGCGGCAGTAGGATTGTCTGCTGGGAAAAATTTGGTTGATAAAACAATGGCAAGACTTCCGAAAATATAGAAATCATACCATTCAATAAGGGTTCCCAATGAAGACGCCATAATCACGCCCCAAATGGTTCTGTTTTTTTGCTTTTCTGAAACGGCTGGCTCCGCTTCAGAAGAGTAGTTTTCTTGACTCATATTATTTGATTTTTTTGGTTTATTTGGATTTAAATTTTTTTTAGAATGAATACATCACGCGAACCATTCCACGAAAATTTCCTACATTTTTGATGTTGTTTGCAGCTTGTCCCTTGGCGTTGGTATCTCCCCATTTTGCTGCTGTATATTCCAGTTCTGGTGCGATGTTGAATTTGTTTTGTTTGAACTCCACTCGTGCGGAAGCACGCCATACTTCATCAACAATGCGATTTCCAGAATTTCCTCGGATATACAGGGTTTTGAAATTTTCATCAACACCGCCATTTTTTGTATATCCGAAAAACACGCCTGGAGCAATTTTAGCGTTGGCACTAGCCATGTCAACCCATGCCGCCGTCGTTTTGGTCGGTTTGTAAGACTCTTGGCCATTGGCTTCTGTGTAGCCTGCAAAACCGCCCAACATTACGAAATGATTTAGATTTCCACCGGTTATCCCGTAGACTTTTGCAATGATTTTGTCGTTAGAATATTTGAAATAGGCTAAGTAATTTGCTGAGTTCACTTTTTCTTCGGATACCAAAGCGTTTGATTCAATAACAGGTTTTAATGACTGATATTCAGCAGCAATTCCGGCTACTATATTTTTGTTTTTATATTGAAGTTGAGCATGCAACGTTGGAATTGAGGAGTTAAATGTCGCGCTATTAGGTGATGCTCCAGTTGCACTTGCTGTTTGAAATTCTCGATTCTTATAAGCTACAGCTGTTAAAGATAATTCAGGAGTTAGTTTTTGGGTGATTTTCACTTGTCCCGCCCAACCGAAGGGATTGAAAAGGATTCCCGTATTGAAATTGGCTACTCCTGGATATACTTCAGGAATGAACGATGGATACCACGTTTGTCCAAAACTTACGGCCGTTTTCTCCCATTCTAAGGTCGCAACCGCATGTCGCAATCGGAACAATCCAATACTTCCAGAACCTGAAGATGTTTTGTTAAGTTCTGTATTTCCAAAAAAATCTCCTTCAATGAAACCACTTGCTTTTGCTCCCCAAACATTAGGGCCTCGAAATTTTACACCAACTCGTGAGGTAATAGAAAGGAAATTGCTACCACCAGCAGCATTAATATCATCACCATTAGCATCAAGTTTTTCATCTAAAGGGTAGAGGTTGAGATTATACTCTCGGACATAAGCCGATTGACGAGAATCAAATATATAATCACTGCGAACCCATCCATACAAAGAAATATCCCATTCTTTGGCTTTTGCTTTTTCAGCTTCTAAAGCTTCAATTCTCTTTAAAAGTTCTTCGTTGCTTACTTCTTGAGCTTGCAGAATATTAGAAAGTGATAATGATAGAATTCCTACGTAAATGAGATATTTTTTCATTGATTCTTAATTTTTCTAGGTGATTTTTGTGTTCCCTAAATTGAAATTAAAATTCAGATGAATAAAATTTAATATATATTTATGGTAATACTATCGTTTTAAAAATTTAATTTTATTTTTTAAAACGTTCCCACTTAATCATCATATACTTATCGCCAAATTCAGTAATGATTAAGCCACTTCCTTTGATGTTGTTTTCATTTTGCATGAACTCGATTAATTCATTTTGTTTGAAAACTTTGTATGATGTATGAAATTCTGAAAGTGGAGGACGTTTGATGTTGTATTTCTTGATCCATGAACTTATAGTAACGTGTGAAACCCCAATAATTCGCTCAATTTCGCGAAAGCTTAAACCTTCCAAGTACAGTTGTAAAGCTTTGGTAACGAAATAGTCATCTATTTGCTTACCTAGTTTTTTTACGGTAAAATAATATTTACAGTTTTTGCAATGGTAGCGCTGTCTTTCATTAATAATTCCAGCTTTTACAACCTCGTTGTCTTGGCATTTAGGGCAAGAGTTTTGCATAAATATATACTAATTAAGCAAATATATAATAAATTAGCAAAAGTATTTAACGAAAATTATGAAAAATCTTATTAGGTAGTTTTTATAGAAAGTTATATCTTTGCACCTAATGAACACGGAAGTATTTTTTGACGATATTTTCATAGGCAATGCTGCCGAAAACGATAATTTTAATAACGAAGCTTTTTTTTGGGCTTCGTTTTTTTTTGCATAAAACGAAAAAGCTATGTTTACAACTGCCGAATTAACAGTAAGTACCATTGAAAAACTCCTTCAAGATGCGACTCAATTTGCCGAAGGAAAAACAGTGAAAGCAGACCAAGAATTGTTTGCTGCTAATTTATTTTTTGAAAACTCCACACGTACCAAAACAAGTTTTGAAGTGGCGGAACGAAAACTAGGTTTGTCCGTAATTCCGTTCGAAGCTTCGACAAGTTCTATCAATAAAGGAGAAAGTCTTTATGACACGGTGCGTACTTTAGAATCGATTGGGGTGAATTTAGTCGTAATTCGTCACATTCAAGATGCTTATTATAAAGAATTAGATACCATTAAAATTCCAATTATCAACGCAGGAGATGGAAAAGGAAATCATCCATCACAATGTATGCTTGATCTTTTAACGATTTATCAAGAGTTTGGAAAGTTCGAAGGATTGAAAGTAGGAATTGTTGGTGATGTAAAACACAGCCGTGTTGCAAAATCTGACGCAGAAGCATTAAGGAAACTTGGAGCGAAAGTGTATTTCTCTGGGCCATCAGCTTGGTTTGATGAAGGAACAATTATTAACGGAACGTTCTTGCAATTAGATAATTTAGTAAAAGAAGTTGATGTTTTGATTTTGTTGAGAATTCAACATGAAAGACATGAAGATAAAATGGATCTTTCTCTAGAATCGTATCACAGAAGATATGGATTGACCAAGGAAAGAGAGCAAATGATGAAAGAAGAAGCAATCATCATGCATCCGGCACCAATTAATAGAGGAGTGGAAATTGACAGCGACCTAGTAGAAGGAAAACGTTCCCGTATTTTCAAGCAAATGGAAAACGGCGTTTATGCTAGAATGGCGATCATTAAACACCTTTTGGAGAAGCAAGGATATACCTTTAGTGAAGTAAAATAAAAAGAAAAAGCGTTGCTGCAACGTAAGCAAAATGATAAAAAGTAGAATGAAAAAGAAATTAATTTTAGAATCTGGCGAAGTATTTCATGGCGAAGGCTTTGGAGCGGAACAAGATACGGCCGGAGAAGTTGTTTTCAATACAGGGATGACGGGATATCAGGAGCTGATTTCCGACCCTTCGTATTGCGGACAAATCGTTTGTATGACCTACCCATTAATAGGGAATTACGGGATCAATAGAGATGATTACGAAAGTATCGAACCAGCGATTAAAGGTCTTATCGTAAAGGAATTGTGTGATTTGCCATCTAATTTTAGAACCCAAATGACCCTTGATGAATTGTTTCAGAAAAAGAAACTTTCAGGAATTTCAGGAATTGATACACGAAAATTAACGAGAATTCTGAGAAATTCAGGTGTTGTTAAAGGGAAAATTGTTAATGCGGATGCAGATGAAAATACGGTTGTTGAAGAGCTTAGCAGTACAACGTTCCCAATAAATCAAGTAGAAGAAGTTTCTACAAAAACGCCTTTTGCCAATCCTGGTAGAGGTTTTAAAGTAGTTTTAATGGATTTCGGGTCCAAACTCGGGATTATCCGAGAATTATCCATGCGAAACTGCGATATCATCGTTGTTTCACAAGATACCAGCGCGGAAGATATTTTGCTGATGGATCCGGACGGAATCATGCTTTCTAACGGTCCTGGAGATCCGGAAGATGTTCCACATATCCACGAAACAATTAGACAATTGATCGGAAAAGTTCCAATTTTCGGAATTTGTTTAGGACATCAATTAATCGCTTTAGCTTGTGGTGCGAAAACGTTTAAACTAAAATTCGGTCACAGAGGTGGAAATCACCCAGTATTGGATTTAGAAAAGAATAAAGTAGCCATTACATCACAGAATCACGGTTATGCGGTTGATCAAGAATCGTTGAAAAATACAGATTTGGTTGAAACGCACATTGCTTTGAATGACCGAACGAATGAAGGGGTTAAACATAAGATTCACCCTGTGTTTTCGGTACAATACCATCCAGAAGCAAGCCCAGGTCCAGAAGACGCGAATTATTTATTCGATGAGTTTATTGAGTTGATGAAAGGGTTTAAAAAGTAATTAAGATTTCAGATTTTAGACATCAGATAACAGATTTTTATGCATAATTTTGAGAAACTTATTTTCTGGCAAAAATCAATTGAACTTGCAAAAGAGGTTTACTTTATTTGTGCGGAACTACCTAACGATGAAAAGTTTGGACTAATTTCTCAAATCAAAAGGTCTGTGATCTCAATTCCTTCAAATATTGCAGAAGGTGCTGGAAGAAATAATGACCGAGAGTTTTATCACTTTCTTGGAATAGCAAATGCTTCTTCTTTCGAATTACAAACGCAGTTAATTTTATTAAAGGAATTAAATTTACTAAATGCTGAAAAAGTGAACAGCTTAATTGTAAATCTCAATGAAATTCAAAGAATGATTTACACTTTCAAATCTAATTTAAAAAAGTAAAACACGAATGCTAGAAAGTCTGAAATCTGACATCTAGCGTCTCATATCTAAAAACAACATGGCAAAACGCACAGATATAAAAACAATTTTAGTAATCGGTTCAGGTCCAATTATTATTGGTCAAGCAGCAGAATTTGATTACTCAGGAACTCAAGCATGTCTTTCATTAAAAGAAGAAGGCTACAAAGTTATCCTAATCAACTCGAATCCTGCAACCATCATGACGGATGTTGAAATTGCGGATAAAGTATATATAGAACCCATTTCTTTAGAATTTGTATCGCGAATTATTAGAAAAGAACGTCCAGATGCTTTGTTGCCAACGTTAGGTGGACAAACAGGTCTGAATATGGCGGTAGCTCTAGAAAATTCAGGAATTCTTGAAGAATGTAAAGTGGAAGTTCTAGGAACGAAGCTTTCTGCAATTAACAGAGCAGAAGATAGAGATTTGTTCCGTGAATTAATGCGCGAATTAAACGAGCCAGTTCCAGAATCGGATATTGTTACAACGGTTGAAGGAGCTTTGAAATTTGCAGATTCCATCGGATATCCAGTAATCGTTCGTCCTGCGTTTACAATGGGAGGAACTGGAGGTGGGATCGCAGCTACCGAAGCAGAATTAAAAGAAATCACCGAATTAGGATTGAAATATTCTCCTGTAACACAGTGTTTGATTGAAAAGTCCATCGCTGGTTTCAAAGAGATTGAATACGAAGTAATGCGAGATTCCAACGACAATGCCATTGTGGTTTGTAATATGGAAAACATCGATCCAGTGGGAGTTCACACAGGGGATTCTATCGTCGTTGCACCTTCACAAACGCTTTCGGATAGAGAATACCAATTGTTGAGAAACGCTTCGCTGAAAATCATCCGAGCTTTGGGAATTGAAGGAGGTTGTAACGTTCAGTTGGCTTTAGATCCTCATTCATTTGAATATTATATTATCGAGGTTAATCCAAGAGTTTCACGTTCATCAGCTTTAGCATCGAAAGCAACGGGATATCCAATTGCGAAAATCGCTGCGAAAATTGCAGTTGGTTTAACGCTTGACGAAATCATGAATCCAGTTACTGGAAAGACGTACGCGTGTTTCGAACCGGCTTTGGATTATGTAGTAACTAAATTTCCAAGATTCCCATTCGATAAGTTTGAAACGGCTGATAGACGTCTTTCAACACAGATGAAAGCGACTGGTGAAGTAATGGCAATCGGAAGAAATTTTGAAGAATCACTGCAAAAAGCGATTCGCTCACTAGAAACGGGAATTCGTCACCTTGGTTTGAAAAAGAAACAAGCAGAAGCGCTTACTGACGAGGAAATCGAAAGAAGAATTCGCGTTTGTGATGACGAAAGATTGTTCATCATTGGTGATGCTTTACGAAGAGGATACAATTGGGAACAAATTGTAGAATGGAGTAAAATTGATAAATTCTTCATTTGGAAAATCAAAAAATTAATTGATTTTGAAACGAAGATAAAAGAAAATAAATTCAATAAGGAAGTACTTTTAGAAGCTAAAAAACTAGGTTTCTCCGATGTGAATATTGGATATTTGTGGGGTGTTTCTAACCGCGAAGTGTACCAATTCAGAAAAGAAAACGGGGTAATTCCAGTTTATAAAATGGTAGATACATGTGCTGCTGAATTTGAATCGGAAACACCGTATTTCTACGGAACCTACGAGGAGGAGAATGAAAGCGTCGTTACAGACAAAGAGAAGATCATCGTTTTAGGATCTGGACCAATCCGAATCGGACAAGGTGTAGAATTTGACTACGCGACCGTTCACTCAGTTTGGGCGATTAAGGAAATGGGGTATGAAGCGATTATCATCAACTCCAATCCAGAAACAGTTTCTACAGACTTCTCTATTTCGGATAAACTTTATTTTGAGCCATTAACCGAAGAAGATGTTATGAACATCATCGATTTGGAAAAGCCAAAAGGTGTTGTGGTTCAGTTTGGAGGTCAAACAGCAATTAATTTGGCTGATAAATTAGCTTCACATGGCGTTCAAATCCTAGGAACTTCGCTTGAAGACCTTGATAGAGCGGAGAACAGAGATAAATTCGAAAAAGCGCTTCAGGACTTAGGAATTCCACAGCCTTTAGGAAAAACATCGACTTCAAAAGAAGAAGCGATTGCGATTGCAAATGAAATTGGATATCCGGTTTTGGTTCGTCCAAGTTACGTTCTTGGAGGTCGTGCCATGGAAATTGTGTACAATCAAACCGAACTAGCGCACTACATGGAGCACGCGGTAGAAGCGAGTCCAGAACATCCCGTACTTATCGACCGTTATTTGACAGGTCAAGAAGTGGAAGTGGATGCGATTTGTGATGGTGAAACGGTGATTATTCCTGGGATTATGGAGCATATCGAAAGAGCTGGAGTTCACTCTGGAGACTCGATCGCCGTGTATCCTCCTCAAAAATTAAGTCAGACCCAAATTGATACGTTGGTTGATTATACCGAACGTTTAGCTAAAGGACTGAATATTATAGGTTTAATGAATATACAATATGTAATTTCAGATGGAAACGTCTATGTTATCGAGGTGAACCCTAGGTCTTCGAGAACAGTTCCTTTCTTATCAAAAATTACGGATGTGCCAATGGCTAATCTAGCAACGAAAGCTGTTTTAGGAGCTAAATTAACCGACCTAGGTTACAAAAATGGTTTGGTTCCGAATAAAGAAGGCGTGTATGTAAAAGTTCCTGTTTTCTCGTTCAGCAAGTTGTCAAAAGTAGATATTTCCTTAGGCCCAGAGATGAAATCAACGGGTGAAGTTATGGGGAAAGACGAAACGTTGGAAAAAGCGTTGTACAAAGGTTTAATCGGAGCGGGAAGAAAAGTTCCTACGTATGGAGCAATTTTGTTCACAGTAGCTGATAATGATAAGGAAGAGGCTGTAGAATTAGCAAGACGTTTCAACGATGTTGGATTTAGAATTTGGGCAACGGAAGGAACAGCAAAATTCTTTGAAGAGCACGGAGTTCACGCAAAAATCGGATATAAAATAGGAGAGGAAGATGTTAACTTGATTGACTTGATCCAAAAAGGGAAAGTTCAATACGTTGTTAACACGACTACCAAAGGAAAACAAGCGGAAAGAGATGGTTTCCAAATCCGAAGAATGAGTGTGGAAAATGGAGTTCCTTGTTTAACATCGATGGATACTGTAGGAGCAATTTTAAATGTTATTGAAAGCATGACATTCAAAATGGAGCAAATGTAAAAAATGCTTCTTAGGAAGTAAATTGAAATACAAACACCTAACGTTTAAAAGCGTTAGGTGTTTTTTTGTTTTATTTTTATAGTTTCAGCGGCGGCGAAGCCGTCGCCGAAAACAAGAAACGCTGAAAGTAAAATTTAAAGTGTTTTAAAATTAAAAGTGAAAATAATTTTAGTATTTATCGATATTTTCATGTATTATTTTTAAAATATGATTTATGGTAGTTTAATTTTCAGTTATTGTATTGAATTATTTTATAAATTTGAGTTAAAATTAATACTATGAAAAAAATATTTTTAAGTTTACTTGTTGGAGGTTTAGCACTAACATCGTGCACAAGCATGATTCCGGAAAGTTCAGAATTAGGAACAATCGTTAGAGATTGTACAGGAACGTATGTGAGATTTGCTGGAAAAGGCGATTACTTGGTATGTAACGACTGGTTGGTAAAGGATAGAAAAGAGGGCGATGTTCTTACTTTTGTTTATGCTTTTTCAAAAGATTGCACAGACAAAAGAAATGTGCCAACTTGCAGATTGTATCACGAAAGTAAAGGGAAAATTCAAATTAAATCTGTAAAATAGCTTGTTTACAAACCCTATAAATGTAAAGCCTCACATACGTTGTCGTTTGTGAGGCTTTTTTTAATTCCAGCGGCGGCGAAGCCGCCGCTGGAATTAAATCATCTAAAATGAATCACTGAAATTTAAATTTTCAAATAAGCTTCATTAAAATACTTACTCGGTTTTATGTAAACTTTCTCACGCTTTATGTCAAAAATCCAATTAAAACGTTTCATAACATCCGCTGCAAAGTAGCTGTTATGCTGCATTTTTAGTTCGCCCGTAAAATAACCAGCACCTACGTTTTTCAGTTTGTACTTGCCGATTTTTAGTTGTGATAAAACAGCTTGTTTAGTTGTGACGCTTTGCCCTTGCGAATTTTTCAACGTTTTTTCAGAAGTTGATTTTAGATGTTTGTTGAGATTATGGGCATCTGCAAAATCATTGCTAAATAAAATTCCACCTGAATAGCCAGACTGCAAAAGAAATTCCGATTCGTATTCTTTGCCGTCGATTAAACTTTTGGCTGTGATAAAAAATTGCCCATTTTTTATTTTTAAAGGAAGCTCGGTATAGCCTTTTGTGCTTGGATTTTGATCAAAAATTTGAAATTCATTTTTATCGTAGTTGATTGCAAATGCTTTTCCAGCGAAAACAGACGTTCCCAGTTTCCCGTCCGATTCGTGACCCGATAATTCGTTGTTGAAAAAACGCATGGTTTTCCATTCCAGATTTCCAATAGAAATGGTATTTCCATAGCTAATGTCGTTGTCGTCGAATTTTAAACTCGTTACTTTATGCTTTCGTTCGGGTGAAATTGAGCTCGCATCTGCTGCAATTTGAAACATTAAATCCAACGAATCTTTTTTATTGATTACAGTTTTAACCAAAATATTATTGTATTTCGTTAAATGAAAAGGAATAGTTTGCTGCGCATCGATTATATTAGAAAATACCAATGCTAGTAGTGGATACAAGAATTTTGAATTCATATTTTAGATGTAAGCTTCAAAGATAAGTTTTTTGGTGTTTCTTTATATATGGAACACCGTTCTATAGCTTGTTTTAACATTTTTTGGAAATTTATGGCATTATACTTGGCAATGTGATAGAAACCAAACAATTAAAAAAATGAAAAAGATAGTTACCTTATTCCTATTAGTGGGAAGCTTCACTTTAGGATTTTCACAATCAGAGTATTATAATGATTATCGAAGAAGTATTAATGATTATGATTGGACGGCGGTTATTGCTGATTTAGTTTTAAGTCCGCAGCAGAAAGATCAATTATTCGCACTGAACAATAGATACGATGATTATAACTCTTGGAATCGTGTTTATGGATCAAATCCAGATCGTTGGAGAACGGATCGTTACAATGAAATGGAACGTATTTTTGGAACAACAAAATATACGAAGTTTAAAAATAAATACTACAAAGGACAAAATCCAGTAGCGGTTTATAATCGAAACAAAAATAATTATAAGCCATATCAAAATAAAGGAAACAAAACAACGCCAATTTATAGATCGACTAAAAAATCTTCGAATTCAAGTCATGACAATGGGAAAGCGAAAGCTCACGCTGGACATGGAAATTCAAACGGAAAAGGAAAAAATAAATAGAAGTTTCTTCAGAAGTAAAACCGACTTTTTTAGTCGGTTTTTTTTATGTTTGAACGTTACGAAAGGGAGAAATTACTATCTTTAAAAAAAAAGAAAATGAAAAAGTTCCTAGTTGCACTTTGTTTTGGTGTGGCATTAAGCCTTACAGCTCAAGATTATTCGGTTCCTGCCGCAAGTCCACGTAAAAAAATTGAACAACAATTTTCCATTTCTAAAGTAACATTAGATTATGGAAGGCCTGCAGTAAAAGGTCGTGTCGTTTTTGGAGATTTAGTTCCTTACGGAAAAGTTTGGCGCGCTGGAGCCAATTCTTCGTCAAAAATTACGTTTGGTCAAGCGGTCACTTTTGGTGGAAAAGAGGTCGCAGCTGGAACATACGGTTTATACATCGTTCCTCAAGCCAACGAATGGAAAATTATTTTGAATAAAGATTCTCAAAGTTGGGGCGCTTTTAGTTTTGATGAAAAATTGAATGTTGTTGATGTTACGGTTCCAGTTCAGAAATTAACCGCAAAACAAGAATGGTTTACAATGGACTTAAAGATCGTTTCAGATAACCAGTTAAGTCTCGATATTGAATGGGATGCTAGCAAAGTTTCTGTTCCGATACAGGTGGCAAAAGCAGATAAAATTACCAGAATGATTGAGAAAATAAACGAAGTGAAAAAGATTGAGCGAGAAAAGTAAGTTCTATTCTTAATTTAAATTTCAGTTTTCTGAGTTCATTAAATGAAAAATCATTTTTCACCATGACAAAACATCAAATTCGAGTGAAAGAAGCACGCAACTATTTTGAAAATAGGGATACGGCTTTAGGGTTTCGCAAAATGCTCAATTGTACAATGGATACTCAAAATATGGCGTTGTACAACAAAGCAATTGCCATCACAGATTGGAAGGAAAATCATCCAGAACAGATCGATGAGTTTATCCAAAAAAGTCTTCAGTTTTTAGAAGAAATTGCGCACGTAGCTATTAATGAAGTTTCGGGAGATTCTTGGGTTCTGCAAGCGCAGGATATTCAAAAATCCTATGGAAATAAGCGTTTTGCTTTAGGTCCTGTTTCTGTTGAAATCAAAAAAGGACAAGTTTACGGTTTGGTAGGCGAGAATGGAAATGGGAAAACAACGTTACTTCGAATTTTAGCGAAAGAACTTTCTTTTGATAGAGGGAATCTGAATTTTCACTTTTCGCAATCCAATCCAAGTGATTATGAGTTGAAAACAAAACTTATCTACATCCCCCAACGAACGGAAAAATGGTACGGAAGTTTGAAAGATAATCTCAAATTTGTTTTGTCCAATTACGGCTTTTCACCTGAAGAAAACGAAACGAGAACTTTGATGATGATTGCGCGTCTCGGTTTGTGGAATTACAAACATTTGAAATGGAGTGAATTGTCTTCTGGATACAAAATGCGTTTTGAGTTGGCTAGAACTTTACTTCGAAAACCTGAAATTCTCTTACTGGATGAGCCTTTGGCGAATTTAGATGTCTTGGCGCAACAGGTGATTTTAGAGGATTTGAAGGAGATTTGCAACTCGGTAAATAATCCGATTGCACTTATTTTAAGTTCGCAACAATTGTACGAAGTTGAAAAGATTTCAGATGAAGTTATTTTCTTGAAAAACGGTCAATATAGAAGTAATTTGGAGAAAAACGAACGTGAAACCTCCCAACTAATTTTAGAAATTGATACCGCAAATTCTAGAGAAGAGTTACTTCAACTATTTACCGGTTTTGCTTTGGAAAACTTAACCTACAATGGCGGAATTTTTATCGCAACATTAAGTGGAGAAACCTCATTTAGCCAGGTTTTATTGGCTTTGGGGCAATCTCAAAAAGAGATTACATACATCCGAAATATTTCGGCATCTACAAGGCGCTTTTTTGTGAATTCTTAGTTTTCAAATTTCAGATTACAACTTTATGAACGATCGTATCAAAAAAATAAATCAGTATATCCTTGAACGTTATCCCACGATTTGGAACACCAAAATTGTTTGGGTTTTGCTTACCGCATTACTCGTTCATGCGCTATTTTTCGTTATTGGCTATTTCTCGCATTCGGACCCGAAAAGTCTACATTATTCCAATGCTGTTGATGATTTTTTCCGTGGTGGAATGATCTACATTAGCATTATAATCACCTTGTTAATTTTGGTGGTTTGGTTGGTGAATATGTTTAAAAATAACGCATTCAAAAACTTTTATCCCATTTCGAAAGCGCAAATGTTTGGTCAGTTTGTGCAATATTTTGTGATTATTTTGGTTTCTACGAGTTTTTATTGGTCGTATATGTTGGGATTCCGAACGTTTATCAACTCGAAATATCCCGATGATGAAATGGCCAAAAATGTAGAGTTGATCAACAAATCTGCCGCATTTTTATCGCAAGAATACATTAACTATGATTTAAGCGAAAAACGCTATCCGAAGGTATTTTCTGATTTGTATTGTGAGACGAGACCAGAGCATGTTATTCGTACCGAAAAATATTTTGTGAATCATGCTCGTGTTTATCAGTTTTTTGAGTTGTATTCAAAAGTTGCTACGGAGAAAAATAGTCGTGGACAGTGGTTGGTTCCGCAGCCGGAACGTAACGAGAAAAAGCCCGTCGCATATTCCATCCGTAAAGGAAATTCTTACGTTTTTTACTTTAAAAAGCGCGTTGTGGACGTGTCGCCTTATTTAAAAACGGAAAAGTTAGCATACACCAATTATTCCACATTATTTTATAGCGGTGGAAGAGTTCCTTACGGACCATCAACTTCTAATTATGAAATTGATGAATCTTATCCTGATGCTTTGGTTAACGACGAAGGTTCAGATTCGGAAATCGGAAAAGCACGATTTGCTTTGAATAAATCCGTTACCGAATTATTGGAAAGAAAAAATCCAAATGAAATTGAAGCTTTGTTTACTCAGTTTTTGACACTTTCAAAAGAGTATCAAATCAAAACCAATCTCACCGCTAAAGATTGGACTTCCATGGTGTATCATCCGGATACTTTTGAAGTTAAGAAATTTATAAAACAAAGTGAACGTGAAATATATCCATCGGCAAGTGCTTACGAAGATTATACTACGACAACAGCTGTAGATGCTGCAGCGGCAGCAGCCGTTGTTGCAAATGGTGCGGTGGTTGAGAATGAAAACTCCATTCGTTCGTTTAATCCGAATTTTGATAATGAGTTAAGTCCGCAAAAATATTATGAAAGAAACCTGACCAAATACTATTACGAAAGTCAGCATTTAAAAGATTTATTAGAAAATGTTGAAGTAATCAAGTTGAATCCATTTTTCAAAGAAACGGTTCATATTTTTTTATGGTTAAGTTTTGTTCTTTCCATGCTTATTTTTAGCTTCCGAGTAACAAGTTTACCGGCCTTATTATTTTCATTTGTAACGGTTGGCGTACTCATTTTGATCGTTACCTTGGTAGGCGTTATTTTGGGGTCTATTTCTCGAAGTTCTGGGGTTGGGTATATTGTTACTGTATTTATTTTGCTTTTGACATCAGGGATTTTGTTGCTCTCCATTTTTGGACACAAAATCATTACGAAGTTTATTAACTCCATCGCTGTTGTTATCAGCATGAATTTTATGTTGGTTATTCCTTTTTCTATTTTGGGCTTAATTACGATGGTTCAAACCGACATTTGTAAAGCGAATTTAAAACCAAATGAATCCATTTCAAAATGCAAAGGGATTTTAGAATATTATACCGCAGAAACCTACAGTTTACTTTTCTTGATAGCTGGTTTTGTAGGATTGTATTTATACACCGCAGTAATTAGAAAATGGCGCGCTTTACCCGAATAAAATATAGTTGTTCATTTTTCGGTTGCAGCCATTTGAAGTTGTAATCTATTTTTGAAATAAAAAAAATGAAGATTTCCAACGAGATAATGTATCAAGCTTCTTGCGATAAGAATGCTGATTTTGAAGGTGTTTTTTGGATGGCGGTAAAAACAACGGGTATCTTTTGTCGTCCAACATGTACGGCGAGAAAACCGAAATTCGAAAATGTAGAATTCTTTGACAACACCAAAGAACCCATTTTAAAAGGATATCGACCTTGTAAAATTTGCAATCCGCTTGGAAAGCCTGATGAAACGCCTGCTTCAATTCAAAAGTTAATCGATGAAGTGATTGCCGATCCTGCTTTGAAATTGAAAGATCAAGATTTACGTGATCGAAATTTGGAACCAGCAACGGTTCGCAGATGGTTTTTGAAAAACCACGGAATGACGTTTCATGCATTTCAGCGAATGTTAAAACTGAATTCAGCTTTCAAGAAATTGCAACAAGGAGAAAATGTTTTGGATACAGCATTGGATAGTGGTTATGAAAGTTTGAGCGGATTTAATGACGGTTTCAAAACGGTATTTGGAGTTTCGCCCAAAAATTCGAAAATGGAAAAAGTAATTGATTTAAAACGAATTGAAACGCCCATTGGAACGATGGTTGCGTGCGCAACTCAGGAAGGAATTTGCATGCTGGAATTCTCCGATAGAAAAGCGTTACCAACTGAATTGAAGCAGATTTCAAAGCATTTTGATGCAACAATTGTTCAAGGTGAAAATCTGCATTTTAAACTTTTAGAGAAAGAATTGGCGTTGTATTTCGAAGGGAAATTGATTGATTTTACCGTTCCGCTAGCGCCTGTAGGAACTGATTTTCAAAAGCAAGTTTGGACGGTTTTGCGTGGAATTCCGTACGGAACTACGCGTAGTTATCAGGAACAAGCGGTGATTTTGGGAAATCCTAATGGAGTCCGCGCTGTTGCTAATGCCAATGGTTTGAATAAAATTTCCATTATTATTCCGTGTCATCGTGTTATTGGTAGCGACGGGAAATTAACGGGATACGGCGGCGGAATCTGGCGTAAACAAAAGCTATTGGAGCTAGAGAAAGCGATTTTGTTCTAGAAACTAGGAGAGATATTTAGAATTCAAATTTCAGTAAAACCATATCTTTTAAGTGGACTCCGTTTTCAATAATGGGTTCTGGATAATTTTCAAGAAAGAAATTCTCTCGAATACCAAATTTTTTAAAGCTATTTCGCTCATAAAATCGAATTTGTGAGAAGCTGGAATCTCCTGTTCCTACAATGATTTTTTGGTATTTTGGTTTCGAAATTTCTTTAATATACTCTAAAATTTTTCCACCTAAACCTTGATTTTGATGTTTTTCCGCAATCGCAATATTTTTGAGTTCTACATTTTGAAGATTGATTTCATAGAGACAAAATATACTCACATTTTCTGTATTCCATTTTACCAAAAAGACTTCCGATTGAAAAAGATACCGGTCAATCGCTTCTAGGGTTTCATCCGCCAACAATAAAAGTTCGTATGGAAAATCAGAATGTATTTGTTCAAATTGCAGTTTCATGAAAATAGTTTTTGCTTGATATTTTAGACTATTTATTTCCAACTAGTCCAAAAAATTGATATTCAAAGGCTTAAAAATGCTTTTTTTTAATTCGAATTTAAGTATATTTTGTTCAAAAACTACGTTTTTTGGTCGTTTTTTTTATTTAGTAATTAATTTAAATACATGTAAATCAATAATTTGAAAATATCCACCCCATTGTCCACCTCTTTTTTTGAATGTTTACTTGTAATTCTACTACATTTGAGTTAAACCAAAACTAAAAACCTTTTGATGGTAAGAACTTTATAACCTAAAAACAAAAACTAATAACCTGTGTAAGAGAGATTTTTAATTATTTGAAAATCTCTTTTTATCTTTAATCAAAATTTTGAATATGAATCTACAGCCGATTTTGGAAAATGAAAACTGGATTTTACGTCCTTTAAAGGATGAGGATTTTGAGCCATTGTATCTCGTGGCTTCTGATCCGAAAGTCTGGGAGCTGCATCCTAATAAAGATCGGTGGCAACGCGAAGTTTTTCAAAACTTTTTTAAAGGCGCGATGGAATCGGGTGGTGCGTTTCTAATTTTGAATAAAAAAAGCAACGAAGCCCTAGGAAGTACGCGTTTTTATGATTTCAATTTGGAGGATAATTCAATATTTATTGGCTATACTTTTTATGGAACCGATTCTTGGGGAAAAGGCATCAATGCAGAAGTGAAAAAGCTAATGCTTAACTATATTTTTAATGACGTTGATTTGGTGAAGTTTCACGTTGGAAAAGACAATGTTCGTTCTCGAATTGCCATGGAAAGGCTAGGAGCAAAGGCGTATCAAGAAATCGAAGTGACGTATTATGGTGAACCGAGTAAAGTGAATGTGGAATATTGGATTGCGAAATCTGACTATAAAAAATAAAAAAACGCCGGCTTCACAGCGGCGTTTTCTACAAACAATTTATACACTATATACTATCGCATTACTATTATGCTAAATTATAGTCGATTTTCCGATTTCGATATTTTCGTGATGAAAAATTTCGGCATCGTGAAGGAGAGATTTGCAAATGTACTCTCCGATAAATGTGGTGGAAAAATTCTTTCTCGGATTTAAATCCACCGAAACAACTCCATTGTGAATGGCTTGTTCAACTGCAAAAACGATATGTCCTGCAATGGTTTTCTCGCCCAAATAATCCATCATCATAGCTGTACTCAAGATAGAAGCCATTGGATTGGCGATATTTTGTCCTTTGGCTTGCGGATACGAACCGTGAATAGGCTCGAACATTCCTGTTTTTTCTCCGATGGAAGCGGAAGGTAAAAGTCCGATAGACCCCCCAATAACGCTTCCTTCGTCTGAAATAATATCTCCAAACATATTTTCTGTAAGGATAACATCAAACTGCTTTGGATTAAGAATCATTTGCATTGCTGCATTGTCTACAAAAAGGAAATCTAAACTTACGTTCGGATAGTCTTTCGCAATTTCTTGACACGTTTTTCTCCACAGTCGAGACGTTTCCAAAACATTGGCTTTATCTACCAACGTTACTTTTTTGCGTCTTTTTTCTGCTGCTTGAAATGCTAAATGTGCGATTTTTTCAATTTCTGATTTTTGATACGAACAAATATCGTACGCTGAATTTCCATCTTCGCTGGTATTTTTCTCACCGAAATAGATTCCGCTTACCAATTCACGATAGATTTCCATGTCGGTATCTTCGATGATTTCTGGTTTTAGTGGACTGATTCCTGCTAAGGTTTTATAGGCTTTTATGGGTCTAATATTCGCAAATAAGCCCAACTCAGAACGGAGTTTCAGTAAACCTTGCTCGGGACGGACTTTCGCATCTGGATTTTGATCAAAACTTGGATCACCGATAGCTCCAAACAATACTGCATCAGCTCCATGGCAAATCGCCAATGTCTGATCAGGAAGCGGATTTCCGATTTCGTAAATCGCTTGAGCGCCCACAACAGCTGGTAAAAATTCGAATTCAATTGGATATTGCTTTTCAATGGTTTGCAAAACCTTTACGGATTCGTTAACTACTTCAGGACCAATTCCATCACCTGCTAATAAGGCTATTTTGTATTTTTTCTTTTCCATTTTTATTTTTTAGTAGGTGACTGTTCGTTGTTGCTCAAATTTTTCGATCGCTTCCTTTTTATTCAATAAGAAATCGAGATCGTCATAGCCTTCCATTAAGCAGATTTTCTTGTAACCATCAATGTCAAAAGTTGTTTTGTTTTTTGAATAGGATAGTGTTTGATTGGGTAAATCAACTTCCAATTGTATTTCCGGATTTTGCTTGATTTCATTCAGTAATTCTTTTAAAAATTCATCTGAAACTTGAATGGGAAGCAATCCATTATTCAAAGCGTTGCCTTTAAAAATATCGGCAAAAAAACTTGAAATAACAACTCGGAAACCGTAATCAGTTAATGCCCAAGCAGCGTGTTCACGGCTACTTCCACAGCCGAAGTTGTTTCCAGCGACTAAAATTTCACCTTGATAATTCGGATTGTTTAAAACGAATTCCGAATTCGGATTTCCATCTTTTTGGAACCTCCAATCACGAAATAAATTCTCGCCAAAACCTTCTTTACTAATGCTTTTTAAAAAGCGCGCCGGAATAATTTGATCGGTATCAATATTCTCTATTTCTAAAGGAACCGCCGTGGATTCCAAATGGGTTAATTTTTTCATGAACTTAATTTGGGTTGATGGCTATTTTTCCTTCAATCGCAGCAATGGCTGCGGTAAGTGGACTTGCTAAAAGTGTTCGCGCTCCAGGACCTTGTCTTCCTTCGAAATTTCGGTTGGATGTGGACACACAATATTCACCTTCAGGAATTTTATCTTCATTCATCGCTAAACAAGCCGAGCATCCCGCTTCTCGGATTTGAAATCCTGCTTGTGAAAAAATAGCGTCTAAACCTTCGTTTTTAATTTGTTGGGCAACGTGGAAGGAGCCAGGAACAATAAGCGCTGTAATGTTTTCTGCTTTCTTTTTTCCTTTAATGTAGTCTGCTGCGGAACGGAAATCTTCAATTCGTGCATTCGTGCAACTTCCAATAAAGACGTAGTTTACTTGGATTTCAGACATTTTTTGTCCAGACGAAAGTCCCATATACTGCAATGCTTTTTGTTCCGAATCCGAATCCGCTTTCGGAATTTCATCGTAAATACTGATTCCCATCCCGGGGTTTGTTCCGTACGTCACCATCGGCTGAATGTCCTCCGCATTAAAATGATATTCTAAATCAAAAACGGCATCGTCATCTGTTTTTAATGTTTTCCAGTACGCCACTTTTTTATCAAATTCTTCGCCTTTTGGTGCGTATTTTTTTCCTTCAACATAATCAAAAGTCGTTTGGTCAGGAGCGATCATTCCACCACGAGCACCCATTTCAATACTCATATTACAAACCGTCATTCGCCCTTCCATGCTCATTTCTTCGAAAACGTTTCCTGCATATTCGCAGAAAAAACCTGTACCAGCATCGGTTCCAACTTTGGAAATTATATACAGAATGACATCTTTCGGAAGAACGTTTTTTCCTAATTTTCCATTTACGTTCACGCGCATGGATTTTGGCTTGTTCATCAACAAACATTGGCTTGCAAAAACCATCGCCACTTGGCTTGTTCCGATTCCAAATGCAATCGCTCCAAAAGCGCCGTGAGTAGAGGTATGGCTGTCACCACAAACGATACTCATCCCAGGTTGTGTAATTCCCAATTCAGGAGCAATAATGTGAACAATTCCCTGGTTTTCGTGGCCTAATCCCCAATATTCAACGCCGTATTTTTCACAATTTTTTCCTAATTGAGCAACTTGATTTCTTGAAAGTTCATCAACAATTGGTAAATGCTGATTTAATGTTGGTACGTTATGATCTGCCGTTGCCGTCACTTGATTTGGACGAAATAAAGGGATATTTCTGCTTTCCAATTCATCAAATGCTTGCGGACTGGTCACTTCGTGAATTAAATGTCGATCGATATAAATAATTTGGGGTCCGTTTTCGATAGACTCAACAACGTGTGCATCCCAAACTTTGTCAAATAAGGTTTTTCCCATGGATTAAATAATATTGGAGCGGTTAGAAAATTGAAACTCGTGCATCATAAACTTCAAATCGTCATTGCCAACTTCTTTCTTGGTATCGGCAATTTCTAAAAAGTGTTGATACAAATAATCTAACTCAAGTTTTGAAACTTCAAACCCGATATTTTTGAATCGATATGCTAAGGCAGAGCGACCGCTTCTTGCTGTTAAAATAATGGATGACTCATTAACACCAACATCTGCTGGATCAATGATTTCATAGGTTTCTCTATTCTTAATAACCCCATCTTGATGGATTCCGGATGAGTGCGCGAAAGCGTTAGAACCTACAATGGCTTTGTTTGGTTGAACAATCATTCCCATATTTTCCGAAACCAAATTGCTCATTTCTGTAAGCATTCTCGTGTTAATATCAGTATGAAAATTAAGATACGGATGTTGTTTTAAAATCATCACCACTTCTTCCATAGACGTGTTTCCCGCACGCTCACCAATTCCGTTAATCGTACATTCTATTTGTCTTGCACCGTTTCGGATTCCAGCGATGGAATTCGCCGTTGCCAAACCTAAATCGTTATGACAATGGCAAGAAAGAATTATCGAATCAACATTGGGAACATGTGTTTTTAGATATTTAATTTTTGTTCCGTAGTCCTCTGGAAGGCAATAGCCCGTTGTGTCAGGAATGTTTAAAACTGTTGCACCCGCTTTAATCACTTCGGCGCAAACTTGTGCTAAAAACAAATTTTCAGAGCGTCCTGCGTCTTCTGCATAGAATTCAACATCATCAACAAACGTTTTTGCGTACGCAACCGCTTCTGCTGCACGATCAATAATCTCTTGTGGACTGGCATTGAATTTAAACTTCATATGACTTTCCGAAGTTCCAATTCCCGTATGTATTCTCGGCTTTTTTGCTTTTTCTAAAGCTTTAGCTGCAACTTCAATATCTTTTTTATTGGCTCTTGTTAAGCCACAAACGGTTGCGTTTTTCACCATTTGAGCAATAGCGTCCACTGCTTCAAAATCACCTGGACTTGAAATAGGGAAACCAGCCTCAATAATATCTACACCGAGTTCATCAAGTTTTTCGGCAATTCGAATTTTTTGTTGTTTGTTTAACTTGCATCCGGGAACTTGTTCGCCATCTCGCAACGTAGTGTCAAAAATTTGAATTTTTTCTGTAGACATGATGTTCTTTTTTTGATAATTTTGAACAAATCTATTGGGAATAGTTTTTTAGAAATCCTTTATTTTGTGAAGCGTTACAATATCAAAAAAATGATTTTTAAGGTTAAAATATTGAATTTCAAAAACTTATAAGGTTGTAAATTACGATGGCAGAAATACAAAAAGATCCTTTATTAGCGTTAATTCAGTCGCTTTCCAAGTCGGAAAAACGACAATTTCGCCTTTTCGTGAATCGATTAGGAATTAACTCGGATGCCAAATTTCTGTTGTTGTTCGATGTTTTGGATAAAATGCCGGAATACGATGAGAAGAAAATCTTAGAACGAAAAATTACAACCAAACAGCAACTATCGAATCTTAAAGCGCATTTGTACAAGCAGATTTTGTTTAGTTTGAAAATGAATCCAAGCAATATGAACAATCGAATTCTGTTGCGTGAACAAATGGATTTTGCAACGATTTTATACAACAAAGGTTTGTATAAGCAGAGTTTGAAAATCTTGGATAAAACCAAACAAACAGCGATTGATTTAGAAGAAAAAGATATTGCTTATGAGATTGTTGAATTTGAAAAAGTAATTGAATCTCAATATATTACACGGAGTATTGCTTCGCGAGCTGATGATTTAATTGCCGATGCAAAACGATTGGGAAAAGTCAACGCTTTGAATTCTAAACTTTCCAATTTGTCTCTAAAACTGTTTAGCATGATGTTGTCAAACGGTTTTGCCAAGAACAATCAAGACAAGAGTAGAATTCAGCATTTTTTTGATTCTCATATACCCAAAACCGATTTGCATTTAATGGGTTTTCGGGAAAAATTATGGTTTTATAAAGCACATGTTTGGAAGTATTTATTGCTTCAAGATCATATCAATGCCTATAAATACTCGCTTCAATGGGTGGATTTGTTTTATTCGCACCCCGAGATGATTGTCAATCATCCCGTTTGGTTTTTGAAAGGGAACTCGTATTTACTAAACACGTTGTTTTTGTTGAGAAAGCGAAAGCGATTTGAGTTTTGGCTGAATAAATTAGAACTGGTTGTTGGAGACAAACTTCCCAAAAACGAAAACATAGAATCCGTTTTGTTTACGGTTTTGTTCAATGCCCGAATGAACCGAGTTTTCTTAACAGGAAATTATCAAGAATCTGAAAAATTGATTCAGGAAATCAATGCAGATAATGCTTTTCAAGATTTTAAAGTAGATGAACATCATATTTTAATTCTCCATTTCAAAATTGCGTCTGCGTATATGGGAAATCGGGAATATGATAAATGTTTGAACGAACTTTTCCAAATTATTTACCATAAAAAGACGGTGGTAAAAGACGATTTGTTGTTTAATTCCCGACTTTTGGCCATTATGGTGATGATTGATTCTGGAATGGATGAGAATCTCGATGAATTTATGGAAGAATCTCAAAAGTTCTTTAAAAAAATGAAGCTGGCAACCGATTTTCATCATTTAACGATTAAGGCGTTTTCTGAAATTTCAGAAGCTTTTGCTAGTGATCGCAAAAAGCTTGCAGAAAAGTATCTAAAACAATACATTCAAATGCAAGAAAATCCATTTAATAGTAGAGATTTTGTGTATTTGGATGTGATTTCTTGGCTGGAATCAATTATTCAAAATAAGCCAATCGGTGAAGTGATTCGAGACAAATCTGTCTAAAGGTTAGAAAAGATTAGCAAAATAATTCTGGATTATTTCCCAAGCATTTTTACCCAAAAAATAAATTAAAGTGGTAGAAATGATTCCTTTTACCGTAAAAAAAATTATTCCTCCGATCCCGAATTTCGCAACCCATTTTTTCCATTTGGAAGTATTTTCAGTTGTTTTTTCCTGAGGTTCATTCATTTATTGGTGATTTGTGGCTCAAAGATACTCAAGTTTTCGATTTGTAAAGCTGAGATTTAACAGCATTTTAAGGTTTAATTTTCTTCCAATTCTAAGAATAGCAGTATATTTAGGAAATCAACAAACTATTTTTATGGCAAAAACCAAGAAAGAAACAGGTATTGAAAAAACACTAAAATCGTTAGGAATTCTTGATGAAAATAAAGGAGTTTCTGTGGGTGGAAAAAACTTTGCAACCGGGGATTTGTTAGAATCCTATTCGCCAACGGATGGAAAACTGATTGCAAAAATTAAGACGGCTTCAGAAAAGGATTATCAAAAAGTGATGGCTACGGCTGAAAAGGCTTATCTAGAGTTTCGACAAATTCCTTCTCCAAAACGTGGTGAATTGGTACGTCAATTTGGGCAAAAATTACGAGAATATAAAGATGATTTAGGGAAATTAGTTTCCTACGAAATGGGTAAATCTTTGCAAGAAGGTCTTGGTGAAGTGCAAGAAATGATTGATATCTGCGATTTTGCTGTAGGATTGTCTCGTCAACTTCACGGCTATACAATGCATTCGGAACGTCCTGGACATCGTATGTACGAGCAGTATCATCCGATAGGAATTGTTGGGGTTATTTCGGCTTTCAATTTTCCAGTAGCAGTTTGGTCGTGGAATACAGCGCTAGCTTGGATCTGTGGAAATGTTACGGTTTGGAAACCTTCCGAAAAAACACCTTTGTGTGCCATTGCTTGTCAAAATATCATCGCCCAAGTTTTAAAGGAGAACAAAATGCCGGAAGGTATTTCTTCGATGCTTGTGGGCGATCATCATATTGGTGATTTATTGGTTCAGGATAAACGTTCGGCGTTAATTTCATTTACAGGCTCTACCCGTGTTGGAAGAACAGTTGGCGTGAATGTAGCGCAGCGTTTTGGAAAATCCATTTTAGAATTAGGCGGAAATAATGCAATCATTATTTCGGAACATGCCGACTTGGATATGTCTATTATTGGAGCGGTTTTCGGAGCTGTTGGTACGGCTGGACAACGTTGTACTTCGACTCGAAGATTGATTATTCATGAGAGCGTTTACAACGAAGTGAAAAAGCGTTTGGTTAAGGCTTATGGTCAATTGAAAATCGGGGATCCATTAAATGAAAATAATCATGTTGGTCCATTAATCGATACTCAAGCGGTTGCTCAATACGAGGAAGCGATTAAGAAATGTAAAAAAGAAGGCGGTAAATTTATTGTTGAAGGCGAAGTTTTAAAAGGAAAAGGGTATGAGTCGGGTTGTTATGTGAAGCCATGCATCGCTGAAGTGAAAAACTCTTTTGAAATCGTTCAACACGAGACGTTTGCACCGATTTTATATATTATGAAATACAAAACCTTGGATGAGGCGATTGCGATGCAGAATGACGTTCCGCAAGGTTTAAGTTCTGCGATTATGACTCAGAATTTGAGAGAATCTGAATTGTTCTTGTCTAACGCTGGTTCGGATTGCGGAATTGCGAATGTTAATATCGGTACTTCTGGAGCTGAAATTGGCGGAGCCTTTGGTGGTGAGAAAGAAACCGGTGGTGGAAGAGAATCCGGTTCGGATGTTTGGAAGTATTATATGCGCCGACAGACGAATACGATAAATTATTCCACAACATTGCCGTTAGCGCAAGGAATCAAATTCGATATTTAAACACCAATTTATACACACAACACCAAACACTATTATTATATGAATGATGCAATTGCGTCGCAACCTATAGCGACTAATCATGTTAAAGAAATCCTCGGAAAGCATATTCTGGCCGATGGTTTCGACTTTATAATGAACTTTGAAAAATCCCATGGATCTTGGATTCATGATCGGGTTTCGGGGCAAGATTATTTGGATATGTTTTCCATGTTTGCTTCGGGAGCTATTGGCTACAATCATCCGTATCTTGTTGAGAAATCGGCTTGGTTGGGAAAAATGGCTATTAACAAACCAACGTTAGCGGATGTTTATTCGGAAGAATATGCTGAGTTTATGAAGGTTTTTGAACGCGTGGCGATTCCTGAAGAATTGCAATATGCATTTTTCATTTCTGGAGGCACTTTAGGCGTTGAAAACGCGATGAAAGCTTGTTTTGACTGGAAAACTAGAAAGAATTTTGAAAATGATATTCAAGTGGAAGCTGGAATTTGTATTCACTTCAAGCAAGCTTTTCATGGTCGAAGCGGATACACGTTGAGTTTAACCAATACAGCCGACCCTAGAAAATATGAGTATTTCCCCAAGTTTGATTGGCCACGAATTATCAATCCTAAACTTCATTTTCCTATTACAGAAGAAGGTTTAGAGGAGACGATGCAGCAAGAGCAATTGGCTTTATTGCACATTCAAGAAGCGATTATTATGAACGAAAATAAAGTCGCTTGTGTGATTATTGAACCGATTCAAGCGGAAGGCGGTGATAATCATTTTAGAGACGAGTTTTTAGTTGGCTTACGCGATTTATGTGACAGCAATGAGGTGTTGCTGATTTTTGATGAAGTACAAACGGGAATCGGAATTACAGGGAAAATGTGGGCATTCCAACATTTGCCAATTCAGCCTGATATTTTGGCTTTTGGTAAGAAAACGCAAGTTTGTGGGGTTTTAGCTAATAAAGAAAAGTTCGATCAAATTCCAAATAATGTTTTCCGAGAAAGTTCGAGAATTAATTCAACTTTTGGAGGGAATTTTATTGATATGCTTCGTTTGCAATTGGTTTTAGAAGTTATTGAAAAAGAAAATTTAGTAGAAAATGCCCGAATGGTAGGGAATTATTTACTAACTCAACTTCAAGAATTAGCAAAACAGTTTCCTGAAAAGCTTTCTAATCCTAGAGGAAAGGGTTTGATGTGTGCCATTGATCTTCCTTCTGGTGAACAACGAGATCAGCTTCAAAAAGCCTTGTATGACGAAAGAATCATTATTCTTGGATGTGGAACGCAATCGTTGCGTTTCCGTCCGCATCTTAATGTTTCAGAACAGGAAATTGATTTAGCAATTCAAGCGATAAAAAAGATTCTCTCTTAAGGATAATTGTTAAATTTGACTCAAATACTAATAACCGTGCAAAAATGTACGGTTATTTTTATGAATTGTAGTTTAGTATTTGGTTTTTTGTATTATATTAGAAAAATATTTCAGAATTACCATTTCGTATGGTTTTTAAAGAGAATTGAGAATCATCAAAAAACTATTTATATGATCAAGAAAATACTTTCTGTGTTTTCTCTTGGCGTTTTATTTTTTAGTCAGGCTCAAGTGGGCTATTGGCCCAATGACACGAAGGGAAAAGACAAGAGCGTTTATGCGGTAACCAACGTTACTTTGTATCAAGATTATAAAACCAAAGTTGAGAATGCAACTTTGGTTTTTAAAGAAGGAAAAGTGGTCGCTTCAGGGAAAGTGGTCGTGCCTAAAGACGCCGTAGTCATCGATGGTAAGGGCGGTTATGTTTATCCGTCATTTATCGATCCGTATACGAATGTCGGTGTAGAAAAGTCGAAAAGAAGCACGTACAATTCAGGAAGCATTTATGTTCCAACCGAGGCGACGGCTTCCGCGTATAACGATGCTGTAAAAGCGGATACTCGAGCGGTGAATTATTTCACCAACCTTGGAAAAGATCATGAAGACTATTTGCAGCAAGGCTTTGGTTCGGTTTTAAGTTTTAACGAAGACGGAATTGTTCGTGGCTCGGCGGTTCTTATTGGCTTGGGTGATGGTTTGGCTGCCGACAAAGTTATTAAAGAAGATGCTGCATTTTTGTTGTCTTTCCAAAAAGGAAGTTCGAGACAAGCCTATCCATCGTCTTTGGTAGGTTCTATTGCCTTGTTGAGACAATTGTACATCGATGCCGATTGGTATGCAAAAGGCGGTTCGGCAGAAGGAAAGAACACGAATTTGGAAGCATTTAATCAATACAAAAAGCTACCAACCATTATTGAAACATCCGAAAAATGGGATGTTTTACGAGCTGATAAAATTGGTGACGAAGCTGGATTCCAATTTGTTTTCTTAGGTTCTGGTGACGAATATCAACGTGCGAAAGAAATTAAAGCAACGCAAGGAACCGTGATTCTTCCTCTGGAATATCCAAAGCCGTATCAAGTTCTTGATCCTTTGGAGGCGGATGATGTGGATGTTTCTGATTTGAAGCATTGGGAATTGGCACCGTATAATGCCGTGTATTTAGCTAAAGAAAAAGTTCCGTTTGCGTTTACGCTAAATAAACTAAAGGACAAGAAATCCTTCTTAACGAAAATAAGAGAACTGAATGAGAAAGGGCTTTCAAAAGAAGAAATCCTGCAATCCTTAACAGAACTTCCTGCCAATTTATTGAAAGAACAAAACTTAGGAAAGTTAACCAAAGGAGCTTATGCGAATTTCATCTTGGTTTCGGACGATTTGTTCAATAAGGATGCGACGATTTATGAAAACTGGGTTTTAGGAAGACAGAATTTAATCAATAAAATTCCAGATGCGGATTTGCGGGGTGAGTATAAAGTAAGTTTAAATAATCAACAGTATGATTTGAAGATTAAAGGAAAAGCGGGGAAGCCTGAAGCCGAAATTCTTCAAAACGATAAAAAAGGAAAAGCAAAATTAACGGTTGCTGATTATAAAGTGGTGATGGATTTGAAACTTCCAAATGATTCCATTCAGAATTATCGAATTTCCTATCCTGTTGCCAATTTCAAAAATCAAACCGTGCAAGCGATTGACAAAAACGGGAGAAGTGTTCCTGTAAATATTCAATTCGTAAAAGAGATGGTTGCTGAAAAGCCAAAAGCCAAAGAGCAATCACCACAAGAAGTTGGGAAAGTTTGGTATCCTTTTACGGCATTTGGCGAGGAAACACGGCCAACGCAGAAGGATTATTTAATTAAAAATGCAACGGTTTGGACGAACACCTCCAAAGGAATTGCGAAGAATTTGGATGTAAAAGTTTCTAAAGGGAAAATTGTTCAAGTTGGTGAAAATCTTTCCGCCTCGGGAGCGGTTGTTATCGATGGAAGTAACTACCATTTAACAAACGGGATTATTGATGAGCACACGCATATTGGACTTTCAAGAGGTGTGAACGAGTCGGGCTCTAACAACTCCGGTGAAGTTCGAATGGCTGATGCGGTGAATCCAGATGATATCAATTTCTACAGACAATTGGTAGGTGGTGTAACCGCTGCACAGCAATTGCATGGCTCGGCAAATCCGATTGGTGGTCAATCTTCGATGTTGAAATTCCGTTGGGGTGGAAATATGGATGATATGAAGTTTGAAGGCGCAAAGCCATACATCAAATTCGCTTTAGGTGAAAATGTGAAGCAAAGTAATTGGGGGAATAGCCCGAATCGTTTTCCACAGTCTCGAGGTGGTGTCGAGCAATCTTTTGATTTTTGGTTCACGCGCGCTTCAGAATACGAAAAAGAAAAAGCAGTTAATAAAAACTATCGTAAAGATCTTCGTTTAGAAACGATGTTGGAGATTTTGAAATCGCAGCGTTTCATCACATGTCACTCGTATGTTCAAAGTGAAATTAACATGTTGATGGATGTTGCGGATAAATTCAATTTTAAAGTGAAAACGTTTACACATATTTTAGAAGGCTACAAAGTGGCAGATAAAATGAAGAAACATGGGGTTAATGCATCCACATTCTCCGATTGGTGGGCGTATAAGGAAGAAGTTCGCGATGCGATCCCTTACAATGCGGCATTGCTACTTCAAGCAGGTGTTAATACAGCGATTAATTCAGACGATGCCGAAATGGCAAGACGACTGAATCAGGAGGCAGGAAAAACAGTGAAATACGGAAATGTACCTCAAGAAGAAGCATGGAAAATGGTCACACTAAATCCAGCAAAAATGCTTCAAATCGAAAACAAAGTTGGAAGTATTGAAGTTGGAAAAGACGCCGATTTGGTTTTGTGGACGGATAATCCTTTAAGTGTGTATGCAACGGTGAATAAAACGTTTGTAGACGGAGTTCTTTATTTTGATGCGGATACGCAAGCTGCAAAAGATCAACGAGTTAAAGATGAGAAAAACCGAATTATACAAAAGATGTTGTATTCGGATGATGCGAAGAAAGGAAACACTCAGGAAGTGAAAAAAGAAGCGCCGGTTCTTTATCATTGCGATACGTTGGAAGAAGAAGGACACTTACACGAACATTAATTAGTAATTGAAAATTTATGAAACGATATATCAATAAAGTTTTGGGATTGTCCCTTTGGATTTCTGGCTGGATGTACGGACAGCGTCCCGTTCCCGCAGTGAAACAAAGTCAGCCAATTGCGATTACGAATGCGACACTTCATACCGCAACAGGTTTGGTATTGCAAAACGCAACGATTATTTTTGATCAAGGAAAGATTGTAGGAATTAATGCGAATGTTCCTTCCAATGCAAAAGTGATTAATGCTTCAGGGAAACACGTATATCCTGGATTTATTTTGGTGAACAATTCATTAGGTTTGGTAGAAA
Organism: Kaistella sp. CFF1-2; assembly: GCF_059509915.1. NCBI lineage: Bacteria > Pseudomonadati > Bacteroidota > Flavobacteriia > Flavobacteriales > Weeksellaceae > Kaistella > Kaistella sp. CFF1-2. The sequence goes on along the minus strand of NZ_JCAKLF010000001.1, from coordinate 421,044 downwards.
TTGCTGCAACAAAAGCAACGGCCGATATCTATGAGTCCAATTCGATAGTTCCAGAAGTGCGTACGATGATTGCCTTTAATACCGATAGTCACGTAATTCCTACGGTTCGTACGAATGGCGTTTTGCTAACGCAGCCTGTTCTTGCGGGCGGCGTTTTTAGAGGGACATCTTCTATTATGAATTTGGATGCGTGGAATTGGGAAGATGCGGTTGTAGCCAAAGACAATGTTCTTCATTTGTCATGGCCGCAAGTACGTCGTTTTACGGATGAAAAACGAAATAAAGATTTTGCAGAAATGCGTGCTCGAAATTTAAATGAAATTAAATCCTTGTTTGTTCGCGCAAAATCCTATCAACCCAACTCAGGAACCAAGGATTATAAATTAGAAGCGATAAAACCGGCATTAACTGGTGATAAAACCGTTTTTGTGGATGTAACAACATCGAATGACGCAATTGAAGTGATCAAATTTGCAAAAGATCACCAAATCAAAAAAGTCGTTTTGTTAGGAGATGCCCAGTTAATAGGCGCTTTGGATGAAATCAAAAAAAGTGGTTTTCCGCTCATTGTTACCAATCCGCATTCGTTGCCACCAAATGATTCTTCATCGCCAAGAATTCAATATGAATTTGCAAAAATGGTTGCTGATAAAGGAATTCTCCATGGTTTAGATTATTCGGCGCGAAAGGACTTTTCAGATTCTCGAAATCTTCCTTTTTTGGCAGGAACAACGGCAGCTTATGGTTTGGATAAAGAAAAAGCGTTACAAAGTATCACCTTGAATCTAGCTAAAATGTTGGGCATTGATCAAAATTACGGAAGTTTAGAAGTAGGTAAAAGTGCGACTTTGTTTATTTCGGAAGGCGATGCGTTGGATCAATTGACGAATCAGGTCACCCATGCTTTTATCGATGGAAGAGAGCTTGATTTGAGCAATCATCAGAAAGAATTATATCGCCGATATAAGGAGAAGTATGATAAAAATCTGTAAAATTAACAAAGGAGGCTCAAAATTTTTAGTAAAAATTTCCTATTTTAGACGTAAATTTCAATAACATGGAAAGACAAACACGAGTTTCGGTTTTCGAGAGTGATAGTCCGGCGGAGGTACAATTAATCAAATCAAAATTGGATGCTGCTGGAATTGAAAGTTTTACGCAAAATGGCTATATGACCTTTACGACAACGCCTACGGCAACCGTATTAAAGCTGCAAGTGAATCTTGTTGATGAGCCCAAAGCTTTTGATATTATTGATGCATATCTCCAGGAGTCGGATTTAGAATTAGGAAAAGAAAGAAACTAATTTTATTTTTTTGAAACAATCAGCCAAGGATTTTTTCTTTTGGCTGATTTTATATTAACTAACCATGAAAACAGAAGAAATTTATCAATTTTTAAGGAAGCATATCGGAGATCATTATGTATTCTCCGATGAAGAGTGGGAAGATATTTCCTCGCATTTCCACGTGAAGAAAGCAAAGAAACACGAATTTTTAATTGAGCAAGGCCAACATACGCGCGATTCTTTTTTTATCGTTTCGGGTATTATTAAAGCTTATGAATTGGATGAGAATGGTAAAGAATACATTATCCAGTTTGCGAGAGAGAATTATTGGGTAGGTGATTTTGCCGCCATTATCTTAGGCCGAGCAGCCATTCTGAATATAGATTGTGTTGAAGATTGTCTTGTTTTGGTCCTTTCCGAGAAAGCCAAAAACGATTTATGTGCGAAATACATTGATTTTGCTAATTTTTTTAGAAAGAAATTAGAACGTGGTTTTATTTATCTTCAGCATCGTATATTGTCGCAGATGAAAGATTCCGCTGAAGAGCGATACAACCAATTTTTACAAAAAAGCCCTGAGCTCCTGCAACGAATTCCCAAAAAGATGCTCGCTGCTTATTTAGGGATTAGCAAAGAAACATTGAGTAGATTATAAATGAGAAAGTTCCAGATTTGGAACTTTTTTTTATGCTTTCTTAACAATCAAAAAAAATGGAAAATTCCTACCTTTACTTCATTAAAATTTAAAAATATGTCAGAAACAGTAAAAGCATACGGAAATACATCAGCAACCGATTTATTAAAGCCTTTGGCTATTGAAAGACGTGATTTGCAACCTACCGATGTTGCTGTTGATATCTTGTATTGTGGTGTTTGCCATAGTGATATTCATACGGCGCGCAGCGAGTGGGGTCCTGCAAGATATCCTGTAGTTCCTGGTCATGAAATTATCGGGAAAGTGATTGCTGTAGGAAGTGAGGTTTCCCATTTTAAAGTGGGTGATGCAGTAGGAGTTGGTTGTATGGTTGATTCTTGCCAACATTGTTCTTCATGCGATGAAGGTTTGGAGCAGTATTGTGAAAATGGAGCGACGTTTACCTACGGTGGTAAAGATTTGATATCGGGCGGACATACATTTGGTGGTTACTCCGAGAAAATTGTGGTCGATCAAAATTTTGTACTTCATATTCCGGATGGTTTGGATCTTTCAAAAGCAGCTCCATTATTGTGTGCTGGGATTACAACGTGGTCACCGTTGGTGCATTGGAATGTAAAAAAAGGCGATAAAGTAGGGGTGATTGGTTTAGGAGGTCTTGGCCATATGGGAATTAAGTTTGCTCACGCTATGGGTGCACATGTTGTGATGATTACCACATCTCCCGAAAAAGGAAGTGATGCCAAACTATTAGGAGCTGATGAGGTGTTGATTTCTAATGATGCCGAAGCCATGAAAGCACAAGCCAATACCTTTGATTTCTTGTTAAACACCATTCCAGTAGGGCATAACGTTGATCCGTATATCAGTTTGTTAAAGCGTGATCGAACGATGGTTTTAGTAGGTGCTATTGAACCTTTAACTCATGTAAATAGTGCCGATTTGGTTCGCTTGCGTAAAAACCTTGCTGGTTCTATGATTGGTGGAATTAAAGAAACCCAAGAAATGCTTGATTTTTGTGGCGAACATAATGTTCTCCCAGAAGTGGAAATGATTTCAATGGAAACCATTAATGAAGCGTGGGATCGTGTGGTGAAGGCGGATGTGAAATATCGTTTCGTGATCGATATGCAATCGTTAAAAGAGAAGTAAGTAAGCATTCCGTTTTCTTATAATTATATAATATCCAGCAATATTGTTGGATATTTTTTTTGATTATTTTCAATAATTTAGGGGTGTTGCTTTTTTTGACATTTGTCAAAGGAAAGCCAATTCTTTCGTCGGAACTTTGTACTCACAAACAAACAACCTAACATATGAAAGTAATTCGCACAACCTTCTTGGTGTCTGCCGCGCTTTTTTCGACAAGCGTATTCGCTCAGACGGCACCTACGTTAAAAGAATTGGTGGACAGTGCCATGGTTCAGGATGCGAACCTTACCGACCAAGTCTTACAAAACAAACTTACCCAATTGGATGACGAAAAGCTGAAAGATGTTTTTCTTCCCAAACTAGATGTTTCGGGGAAAGTGGGGTATATGTACGGCGCTGGACATTATAAAACTCCAGAAATGACGTTGCTTCCAGCCATTGCCGGTGTTTTTCCAGGATTGAGCTTACCCGAATCATCCAATACGCTAAATGTTTCAGGGCTTTCTGCGGCATTAAATGCGGAGGCCTCTATGGTTTTGTATTCAGGTGGAAAAGTGAAGTATCTGCAAGAAGCCAATCGTGAAAAAAGTCTATCCGAACAGAAGTTAATGGACAAGTCCAAAGACGAAGTTATCACCGAAGTTTCTAAAGCTTACGACCAATTTGCATTGATTGCTGAAACTAAAAATGTTTTAGACGAAGCCAAAAAACGTTTGGATATCAATAGAAAAACAGCGGATAAAGCTTTAGGATACGGATTGATTACACCATACGATCATCGTAAAATAGAATTGGCTCAAGCAACTTTGGATTCCAAACTTGTGGAATATGAAGGAAAGAAACAATTGCTCATCACGCATCTTCATTTGTTAACGGGAATTGAGAGAGAGCGAATTCAAGCGATTCAACCCGAATTGAAACGTGTTGACTATTTAACTAAAGAATCTAACATTCAAAATAGAGCTGAAATTCAAGCTTTGGATCACGGTATTCGAGCTTCTGAATTTAAAATTAAAGCCGAAGAACGTTGGTGGGTTCCGAAAGTGCAAGCCTTGACATCTTTGACGTATTTTGGACTGTACGATAATCATATTTCAACTTCCAAAGCGTTGATTCCTGGAACTAGTACGAAATTGAATTGGGATCCATCAGCCTTGCATATTGCGCCACTTTTCCAAGCTGGAGTAGGATTCAAATGGGATATTTTGGATGGTAACGAAGGGAAAACGGCTGTAGAAACGGCGAAGATTCAAAAGGAAATGTTGGAAAACAAAAAACGTGATGCTGAAAAGAAATTAAAACTAAATCTAGAAAATAATACCATCAACCTAAACATTGCAGAAGCGCAGATCGAGTTGAAAAGCAAAGCACGAAGTATTGCGAAAAATGCGTTGCAAAATGTGGAAAAAGAATTCCGCTATGGAACGAAAAAATCATCCGACCTCATCGATGCCGAAAATGATTTGGAAACCGCAGAATTGGAATACCAAACCGCTATTTTCAATCAACGTCGAAATGCCATCGAGTTAATGAAATCCACTCAAAATCTGCAATTGGAAAAATTGTATTAAGTAAAAATTTAGTTCAAATAAACCTCAACAAACAACAAACAGAAAATGAAAACCTCTATATACACTTTAGTTTCTTTATTGATTTTAGGCACTGCTGTTTCGTGTAAAGAAAAAGAAATGCACGATTCTATCGTCGGTAAAACCAAGAAGGAAGTTATTTCGTTCGCACCGAAAGTGACGGGGCGTATTCTTGAGATTTATGTCGAAGAAGGGCAAACCGTAAAAGTAGGAGATACTCTTGCCAAAATTGATGTACCCGAAGTTTCTGCAAAAATTGCTCAAGCTCAAGGCGCAACCGAAGCGGCGAAGATGCAAGCTCAAATGGCTAAAAATGGAGCCACTGCCGATCAGTTAAGACAACTTAATGCAAAACAAAAAGGATTGCAAGAACAATATTCGTACGCCAGAAAATCGTATCAACGAGCTCAAAATATGTATCGTGACAGTTTGATGTCGCCACAGAGCTATGATGAGGTTTTTGCGAAATACCAAGGCGCGAAAGCCCAATTGGATGCGGTAAATGCTGAATTGCATGATGTACAATCGGGAACCCGTTATGAGAAAATTGGTATGGCCGAAGGTCAAGCCAATCAAGCGATGGGCGCGTTGCAAGAAGCTCGTGTAGCCTATTCTGAACGGTATGTGATTGCAACCAACGACATGGAGATTGAGACGATTTCGCTTCGTAAAGGAGAATTGGCAACGGCTGGTTTTGCTTTATTCAACGGGTATGTTCCACAATCAACGTATTTCAGATTTACGATTCCTGAAAGTAAGATTTCAAAATACCAAAAAGGTATGGATATTATGATGAAAACGGTTTATGGAGATGTGAAATTTAAAGGAAAGATTGTTTCCATCAAACAATTAACGAAGTATGCCGATATTACGACGGCGTTCCCAGATTACAATCCTGAGGATGCGGTGTATGAAATCAAAGTTATTCCGACGGAATCTCAGGATGTTACTAAACTTTTGGTGAATTCGGGTGTGATGGTTGTTGAACACTAAAAACGTTGGTATGAAAGATTTTTTCACTTTACTCAAACGGGAGTTTAAACTGTTTTTTTCGAATACCACGTTGTTATCGGTTTTCTTTTTGGCACCTATTGTTTATGCATTGCTTATAGGGACAACCTACAAACAGGGGAAGGTTACGGATATACCTGTGATTTTGGTTAACAACGATCAAACCCCGACATCCCAACAATTGGTGGATATGTTGGAAGATAATAGCAGTATCAAAATTTTAAAATACGCTCAGGAACCTGCCAATCTTAAAGATGAGGTTATCAAAACGGAAGCTGCTGCGGTGGTAATTATCCCGGATCGTTTTGAAGCGATGATGCTTCAACAAAAATACCCGGAAGTCAATGTCTATGTGAATACGGCTAATGTTTTAACAGCCAATTTCGCTACCAAGGCTTTGCAATTGACTTTAGCAACATTTTCTGCGGGAGCCGAAATGAAAGGTTTGCAGAAAAAAGGAATGAACGCTGAACAAGCGGCAACGAAGTACGAGCCTTTCAAAGCGAATTACATCACGATGTTTAACACGACGAGTAATTATTTGATTTTTATGTGGCCGGGAATGATGGCGGTGGTTTTGCAGCAAGTTATTCTTTTGGCGATGGCGGTTTCGTTTTCGGAAGAGTTTAAGCGCGCTTCATTTATCCGTGAATATTCGGGGAAAGAACGCTATACAATCCTGATTATGCTCATCAAATGTTTACCTATTTGGCTCTTGTCAATTATTAATGTATTGATGTTTTATGCGGTGAGCAAATACTTTATGATTCCTGCGCCGGATAACCTTTCGCAGTTTTTTATAGGAACGTTTTTATTTGTTTTGGCATGCACCAATTTGGGTGTTTTGGTCAGTATTTTAATTCCGAATGCGTTAAAAGCTACTCAAATATTAATGGTGATTGCATCGCCCGCCTTTATTATTAGTGGATTTACATGGCCACGATACGCGATGCCGCCTTTTATTGAAGGTTTAACGAATATTATTCCGCTTACGCCGTATCTCGAAACGTTGAAAATTATGTTGATTCAAAATGGGTCATCGTATTTAAATCAGCCGTATATAAATCATTTGTTGATTATGGCTTTGGTGTATTTCGTGTTAGGCTGGATTGCATTAAAATTAAAAATAGGATTTCTGTTCAAGAGATTCTCAAAAAATAAAGAGGTTGAAATTCAGGAAACATCAACCGATGTTCCTGAGTAATACTTTTTTAAGTTCTGTTTGTTTGTAAGAATTTCCCACCTGTGTGGGAAATTCTTTTTTTTACGTTATTTTTACGTGAAATTCATGTGTTTATGACCACCTTTTTAGAGACCGTTTCCGATTTTTTTCCTTCCGATGAGGTTATTCTTTCGTTTTTTGAAAATGAAACCGAATCAATAGAAGTGAAAAAGGGCGAACTCATCAGCACGCATGATAGTTTGAATCGCAATGTTTATTTTGTAGAAAAGGGTTTGGTGCGCTCTTTTTATTACGAAGGTGGAAAAGACATCACGACCAATTTTTATTCAGAAGGAAGGCTTTTTGCCAATATTGATACGCTCTTTGATGAAAAGCCGACCAAATATACCATTGAAGCCATTGAAGACACGAAAATTGCATTTTGCAATTATCTGAAATTAGAGAAACTGTGCGACCAATCCCTTTCGGCGGCCAATTTTAGTCGGTATATTTTAGGGAAACTAATGACGCAAATGGCAGATCGTATTGCTTCACTACAGTATATGACCGCTAAGGAAAAATACGCCAAATTGATGGAAGAGCACCCTGATATTATTTTACGCGCTCCGCTTGGTATGATTGCGACGTATTTAGGCATCTCTCAAGAAACATTAAGTAGAATTAGAAGCAGCATTTAAACCTATGGAAACAACCCACTACCACTTACGAAAAGCTTATGCAAAGGATGCAGCCGCTATTTGGGAACTCTTGCAAGCCGCCATTTTAAGGAGGAAAAACGATGGAAGTTCGCAATGGCAGGACGGCTATCCCAATCCCGATACCGTAGCTCAAGATATCGAAAAGGAGATTGGTTATGTGCTAGTTGAGGATGAGGAGGTTTTAGGATATGCCGCGATTCTTAAAAATGATGAACCCGCGTATGAGGATATTGTAGGGGCGTGGCTTACCCATGGTGATTTTCTCGTTGTTCATCGTGTTGCTATTTCGGAGAAGGCGGTGGGAAAAGGTTTGGCTCAGAAGCTTTTTTTGAAGATTGAAGATGTTGCCAAAACCCAAAATGTACCGAGTATTAAGGTGGACACCAACTTTGATAATCTGGCGATGCTTCATATTTTGAAGAAGCTGAACTACACTTATTGTGGAGAAGTCCATTTTCGAGGTTCGTCGCGAAAAGCATTCGAAAAAGTATTAAACAATACGGTATAAATTGCGCTGCAAAGCTTGATTTTATTGGTTTAGCAAAGTTAAATATTTATTAAACTTCCATTTTGGTTCGGTTGGTTCCGAACTAATTTTTTACTTTTGCAGCTAAATTTTTTAAGAATTGAATTCAAAACACAAATTTCAAATCGACGAAGCCATCTTTTGCAAGATGGTTCGGTTGTATGGAAAAACATTCAATCTTCCGCCGTTGGCAGCAAAAATCTATGGGTACCTGATTTTTGATTTTAATAGAGAAGGTCTTTCATTTGACGAAATCGTCTCGATTTTCTCTGCAAGTAAAAGTTCGGTTTCCACCAGCTTATGTTTGTTGCTAAGTAATAATTTGATTATTGATTTTAATAAAGTGAATGATCGAAAGCGCTACTTTTCCATGAATGAAAATTTTATGAAGCTCCGTTTTGTGGAAATTGTTGATCGTTTGAAGGAAGAAATTGACATTATAGAAGGCTTGGAAGAATTTGACAAGAAAAAATCGGATCAGTTATCCGTTCGATCGCAAGCCTATAAGTCGTTATTAAGGAAAAATATAAAAAATATAGAAGAATCTTTAAGCAAATTTTAAATATGAGAAATACATTATGGATACTGTCTTTTGCAGCACTTTCATTAGCTTCTTGTAAGAAAGAAGAAATGAGAAAAGACGGACCAAAACCAGCCCCAGTCGTTACGGCGGAAGTAAAAAACTTAACGGGTTACCAAGAGTTTCCTGCTTCCATCCAAGGAATTGTCAATAACGATGTTCGTGCAAAAATCCAAGGCTATATTACCCAAGTTTTGGTGGATGAAGGTCAGTATGTATCCAAAGGACAACCTCTTTTTCGTTTGGAGACCAATATGTTGAATGAAAATGCGGATGCTGCACGTTCAGGTATTACAGCGGCTCAAGCCAATGTACAAGCCTCTCGAGCAGCTGTAAGTGCTGCAAAAGTGGAAGTGGATAAACTTCGACCGCTTGTTGCGAAGAACATCATTAGTTCTGTTCAGTTGCAAACTGCAGAAGCCAATTTAGCTCGTGCCAATGCTCAATTAGCTCAGGCCGTAGCATCCCAACAACAAGCAACCGCAACCTATAAAGGCGTACAAGCGAATATTGATTATTCCGTTATTAGAGCGCCTATTTCTGGAGTTGTGGGAAGACTTCCTTTAAAAGTGGGAAGTTTAGTTGGCCCAACCGATCAAGTTCCTTTAACCACCATTTCGGATACGAGAGAGGTGTATGCGTATTTCTCTATGAATGAAAAAGAGTATTTAAATTTCTTAGAAAAATCTTACGGAGCAACAGTTCCAGAAAAATTGAGAAACATGCCTATGGTTGAACTGGCTTTGGCTAATGGAAGTACGTACGGTGAAAAAGGGAGAATTGAAGCGGTGACGGGTCAAGTTGATGCCAATACAGGAACTATTCAGTTCCGTGCCGGTTTCCCTAATGCCTCCAAATTGTTAACCAACGGAAACAGTGGAACGGTAAAATTACCCATCGATTATAGCAATGCCGTTGTTGTTCCTGAAAGTGCGACGTACGAGCAGCAAGGGATTGTTTACGTTTATAAAGTAGGAGCCGATAAAAAGGTGAAGAATACCATCGTTCAGGTAAAAGACCGCGTGGATAATATGGCGATTATTAGTTCTGGTGTCCAAAAAGGTGAAAAAGTAGTTGCCTTAGGAGTAAACACGCTAAAAGATGGCCTAGAAATTATTCCGAAGCCTATTAAGATGGATAGTTTGGTACAAACCGTAAAACCTATTTTCTAATGATTAAACAGTTTATAAACAGGCCGGTACTATCCACCGTAATTTCCATTATCATTGTGATATTGGGAATCTTGGGGTTGATGGCGCTTCCGGTGACTCAATATCCAGATATTGCACCGCCTACGGTGAGTGTTTCTGCAAACTATACTGGTGCGAATGCCGAAACCGTGATGAAATCTGTCGTTGTTCCTTTAGAAGAGCAGATTAACGGGGTTGAAGGGATGGACTACATTACCTCTTCCGCAACCAATGATGGTTCGGCACAGATTCAGATTTTCTTTAAACAAGGAGTTGATCCTGATATTGCTGCGGTAAACGTTCAGAACCGTGTTAACCGTGCTTCGCCTTTATTACCAAGTGAAGTAACACGTTCGGGTGTTGTAACGCAAAAGCAGCAAACCAGTGCTTTGATGTATATGTCGTTCTATTCGGAGAACCCGAAACTGAATGATACCTACCTTCAAAATTACATGAACATCAACGTTGTTCCGGCTATTAAAAGGATTAACGGTGTTGGGGATGCCAATGTTATGGGAGGGAAAACCTATTCCATGCGAGTTTGGTTGGATCCTGTAAAAATGGCGTCGTATGGTTTGGAGCCAACGGATGTAACGGGTGCTATTGCGGCTCAATCAAGAGAAGCTGCTGCAGGATCTTTAGGTCAGAATTCCGGAAACTCATTCGAATATACCATTAAGTATGTTGGTAAATTTAATACCGAAGAACAATACGATAATATTGTTATTAAGGCTTTAGGAAACGGCCAGAACTTGATGTTGAAGGACGTTGCCCGAGTAGAATTGGCGGCACTATCCTATACAGGAAAAGCTGAAAATGGAAATAACCCTGCGGTAAGTATGGGGATTTTCCAGACTCCAGGGTCTAATGCTCAAGAGATTATTCAAAATATTAAAGCCTATTTGGAAACGGCTCAAAAAGACTTTCCAGAAGGAATTAAATATACCATTAACTTTGACACCAACGAATTCTTAGAAGCTTCAATTGACAAAGTAATTCATACACTTATTGAGGCGTTTCTTTTAGTATTTATCGTGGTTTATATCTTCTTGCAAGATTTCCGTTCAACGTTGATTCCAGCCATTGCGGTTCCGGTTTCTATTGTGGGTGCGTTCTTCTTCTTGAATTTATTAGGGTATTCCTTGAACTTATTGACCCTATTTGCTTTGGTATTGGCCATTGGTATTGTGGTGGATGATGCGATTGTCGTCGTCGAGGCCGTCCATGCCAAGCTCGAGCAAGGAGTTGATAATGCGAAAAAAGCAACTGTAGATGCGATGAGCGAGATTACGGGAGCTATTATCTCGATTACCCTTGTTATGGCGGCGGTATTTATCCCGGTGACCTTTATTAAAGGGCCAACGGGGGTTTTCTATCAGCAATTTGGTATTACGCTTATTGTTGCGATTTTAATTTCTGCTGTAAACGCCTTAACATTAAGTCCCGTTTTATGTGCTTTGTTATTAAAGCCAGGCCATCACGATAAAGCCTATGAAGAGAAAAACTTTATTGGAAAATTCTTCCACAAATTTAATGTTGCTTTTAACACAGGAACCGAACGATACGGACGCGCTTTTGTCTTTTTAATTCGTCATAAATGGGTTACTGGGGCTATTTTTGTTGTGACTTTCGCCATTTTATTTTGGTCTAATTCAACTATGAAGAAAGGGTTTGTACCTACAGAAGACCGAGGGATTTTGTTTACAAATGTTGAATTACCTGCGGGTGCTTCTATGGAGCGTACGTATGCTGTTTTGAAAGAAATGCAACAAAAAGCATTGAAAATTCCAGGCGTAAAAAACGTAACTATTTCATCAGGTAGAGGTTTCTTTGCGGGTGTTGGTAGTAATAATGGTTTGGCCTTTATCCGTTTGGAAGATTTTGCCAAACGTGATAGCGATGACGAAAGTGTTGAAATGATTACGAAAAAGTTGTTTGGAATTGCGGCGACGATTCCCGATGCGAAAATCGTTTTCTTCCAACCACCTTCGGTACCAGGATTTGGTGCCAATGCAGGTTTTGAATTTGTTCTATTGGATAAAGCAGGAGGAGAATATACCGATTTAGATCAAACCACTCAAGGCTTCTTAGGTCAATTGATGCAACGTCCGGAAATTGAGTATGCGCAAACGTCGTTTAACACGAAATATCCGATGTATCAAATGTCTATTAATGTTCCATTAGCAGAGCAATCTGGGGTTTCGGTTTCGGATATCCTTTCGACGATGCAAGGATATATTGGAGGAACGTATACGGCGGATTTCACGAAATACGGAAAGCAGTTTCGAGTGATGGTACAAGCATTACCTGAATTCAGACAAAATTCTACCGCCTTGAACTCGATGTTTGTTCGCTCAAAATCGGGTGAGATGACGCCTATTTCACAATATGTAACGTTGGAAAGAGCGTATGGACCACAGAGTGTGAACCGTTATAACTTGTTCTCCTCTGTAAAAATTTCGGGTGCCAATGCGCAAGGATACAGTACCGGTGATGCCATTACGGCTATCCAAGAAGTTGCTGCAAGTTCACTTGGTGGAAATTACGATATTGAATTTACGGGACTTTCTCGTGAGGAATTGAACTCCGGATCTCAAACGTTGGTGATTTTTGCTTTGAGTTTGGTCTTCGTCTACTTCATCTTATCGGCGCAGTATGAAAGTTACATTTTACCATTAACGGTGATTGTTTCTTTACCACTTGGGGTTATGGGAGCGTATTTGAGTCAGAAATTATTTGGCTTAGAAAACAACATTTTCTTCCAAATTGCCCTCATCATGCTCGTAGGCTTACTCGCGAAAAATGCCATCTTGATTGTGGAATTTGCGGTGCAGAGAAGGCATCATGGAGAAACGATCGTGATGTCGGCAATTAACGCAGCGAAGGCTCGTTTACGACCGATTTTGATGACGTCCTTTGCCTTTATCTTTGGTTTGATGCCGTTGGTTTTCGCATCAGGAATTGGTGCCGTTGGTAACCGATCTATTGCAACAGGAGCGGCATTTGGATTGTTAATTGGTACGTTCTTAGGATTGTTGGTGATTCCGATTTTGTACATTATTTTCCAATCCCTTCAAGAAAAAATCGTTCCATTGAAAAAAGAAGAAGTGAATCTTTCCGAATAGTAAAATAGGGTAGAATTATGAAAAATTTTAAAATAAAATATTTGCTTTATGTTGGAGGAATGGCATTATTGCTTTCTTCATGTGTGGCGAGACAACAATACGAAAGGCCTACCGATGTGGTGGATGAAAAACTTTTCCGTACAGACCAGATTGCTGGTGACAGTATCGGATTGGGAGGGATTTCATGGCGTGAGGTTTTTACCGATGCCACTTTGCAAGGTCATATTTCTAAAGCTTTAGAAAACAACCTGGATATCCGTACGGCATTGCAGAATATTGAAGCTGCCGATGCATATCTAAAACAAGCCAAAGCTGCGTACCAGCCGACCTTATCCGTTGGACCAGGATATACGTTCAGTACCTCTTCTTTGAATACCCAAATGGGACAAATCATTGGAGAAAGACGGTATATCAACCAGTTTGATTTAACAGCCAGTATTGGTTGGGAAGCCGATATTTGGGGTAAAATGAAAGCTCAAGAACGTGCACAATTGGCTACGTATTTGGGAAGTGTTTCCACGCATCAACAGGTGAAAAGCAGTTTGGTTGCCGCTTTAGCAACCGCCTATTATCAATTGTTGGCATACGATGAGCAAAAGAAAATCATTACTGAAACGATTGCCCTTCGTAACAAGAATTTGGAAACCACCAAAGCCTTAAAAGAAGCGGGAACGTTAACGGAAGTTGCCGTACAGCAAAGTCAGGCCTTAGTGTACAATGCCGAAGCCTCTTTAATTAGTCTAGGTGTGCAAATGGAGCTTTTAGAAAATACCATTTCGTTATTGAAAGGTGAACCAGGAACCTCGATTGCCCGAACCACATTGGCTAGTCAGCAACCTATGTCAAGACCCGAATTAGGCTATGCCTCTTCGTTATTGGCTAACAGACCCGATGTTCAAAGAGCTGAATTTGATTTGATGAACGCTTTCGAAATGGTCAATGCTGCCAAAGCTCAATTTTATCCGCAGTTGCGATTGACGAGTTCTGCTGGACTTCAGTCGGTGGATATTGATCATTTATTCAGTGCCAAATCGTTGTTTGCGAATGTGGTCGCTGGTTTGGCTCAACCTATTTTGAATAAACGTCAGATTCAAACGAATTACGATGTTAGTTTAATCAACAAAGAAAAAGCGTATTTAAACTTCCGTAAAACGGTATTAACAGCAGGGAAGGAGGTTTCTGATGCGTTGAAGATTTTCAATTCCCAAGATCAATTTATTGATTTGAAAGAAAAGGAATTGGATGCGTATTCTAAAGCCGCAGGATTTTCTCAGGATTTAGTGAACTACGGGATGGCCAACTTCCTAGAAGTTCTTAATGCTGATGTTAACCGCTTAAACGCAGAGTTGAATATCGCCAATGCAAAATACACAAAACTTCAATCCGGTGTCGAGTTGTATCGTGCACTAGGTGGTGGATGGAAATAGGATTCCAAAAACCTATGATTTTTAAAACAAGCCTTTGGGCTTGTTTTTTTATGCCGTATTTTGTGCATTTCGAAAAAAAACTTATCATTGCAGAACCGAATTGGGGAATTAGCTCATCTGGCTAGAGCGTTAGACTGGCAGTCTAAAGGTGACGGGTTCGATCCCCGTATTCTCCACGATTGAATTTCAAACACTTGCAGTAATGTAGGTGTTTTTTTGTTTGGTTTAAGTACAACAAAAGTACAACAAACTTGTTGACTCAAAGATAGTTATTGTTTTCAATTGATTGCAATTATTTGTATTTTTAAAACAAATAAATACGCTTGAAATGGAAAATATTTTTTTGTATTACTGTAAGTTTCTTATTGACTCTGTAAATTATATTCAAAATCAAAAGACGAAATTTCAAAATTCAAAGTTCTTTTTGATTTTCTCGATAATAATTATTCCGTCAACATTTTTCTACTTTACTTGTATTTTCTACGAAGGCTCTATACTAGCAGGAACTTTATTTTTAGTATTAGCCCTTTTAACTCAATCTATTTTGATTCCGCCAATTTACTGTCACGTAGTTGGTAAAGATTTTTTTCAAATATTAAAGGAGAAATTTGAGCCGAAATCAATAGTTAATGTTGAAGTCAATAAAAAGAAGGTAGAAGCTTTCGGGGAAAGACCAAATAATGCTTCTTCTAAAATAATAGATCTCTTGCATATGATTTTAAGAGATTCTCACGCATTCGATATTACTAAACTTTCAGATGAAGATCAATTTAAATATGCGGATAAATTTACAAAAGGATATTTAGAATATTTTGTAAATAGTGTTTTTCAGAAGACTCCTTGCGAACTTTATTTAACATTACCACAGAATAAAGTAGCTTACCTATTACATAAAGTAATAAAACATGTTTTGGAGCAAAATGTAAAAGATTTTTCCGAAAGAGTATATTACTACAAAAGTAAAGGGTTTTTACAGATCAATTATGGCTGTACAACTTCCGCTACCAATCAAAGAGAAATTAAATCAATAGCACCCAAAATTGCTGAATTAAAAAAGTTATGCTGCGTAATTTCTATTAGTTGCATTTGATTTCATACTTGTTATTTCGTGCTAGTTTTAAACTTACGATTATGACACAAACACAAATTCAACAAGAATTCAATGAGCTTAAGAAATTACTAAAAGATAATTTCATAAACTCTAAACCTGTTCTTTCTGCAACAGAAACGGCAACTTATTTAAATATAAGTTATAGTAGACTAACTGTACGTTTTCAAAAGAAAGTGTGCCGGTTTAGTGAAGTGTTTTGTTTTTCAAATATAGTCGGAAATCTTTGAGTCGACTTAGTCAAAAAACAATAATTTATTGTAAATTGTGCAGTTGTATTGCATCATAAAAAAATTTATTTGCAACCGTAGTTTCACTCATGTCAGAAACAAAAAACGCATTTTTAAGATATCAAGTTCTTGATGAATGTTTTTCAAATATTCACAGGAAGTATTTTTTGGAAGATCTAATGAAAATTTGTTCAGATAGACTTTCAGACTACGTTGGCTTTGAAATGACTGTATCAAAAAGAACAGTGCAATATGATATAGAGTTTATGAAGGGTTCTGGCGGAAATTATGCACCCATTGAAGCATTTAAAGATGGCAGAAAGTCATATTTCAGATATTCTGACCCCGATTATTCTTTTATGAAAAAAGATTTGGACGCTTCAGAACTGTCGGTTTTAAAGGATGCATTGATTACGATGTCAAGAATTAAAGGGCTCCCTGGTTTTGATTGGGTCAATGAAATGCAAATTCAACTTGAAACAGCTCTGCAAATTGATATGAGTCAAAATAAGATTATCAATTTTGAAAGTAATGATTACTTAAAGGGAATTGAATACTTGCATCCGCTATATAGAAATATCATAAATCAGGAAGTGTTGAAAATTAATTACCATCCGTTTGTAGACGAAAATGCAAAATACATTACTATCTCCCCATATTATTTAAAAGAATATAATAACAGATGGTTTTTGCTTGGATGGAACCATAATGAAGACTACTTACAAACCTTAGCATTAGACAGAATAGTAGATTTTGCTGAAGAAAAAACAATTTACAGAGCAACCTATGTTAATTTTGAAAAGTATTTCAACGAAATTATAGGAGTGACAAATAAAGTTGATGCCCAAGTAGAAAAAGTCATAATAGAGGTGACATCAGATATTATTCCCTATTTGGAAACAAAACCAGTTCACCCCGAACAATGGTTAGAAGGAAATATTTTGACGCTGAATGTTAAAATAAATTATGAACTAGAGAGCTTAATTTTATCTTTTGGAGATAAAATGACTGTATTAGAACCAAGCGAATTGGCAGAAAAAATTTGTGAACGGGTAAAAAAACAATTGGATAATTATAAATAAAAGTATGATGGCTATGGAGAATTGTCAAAATCGGAGAATGGGAACTGTTGCTTACAGGCTGACTGGAAGACATGCTTCGTTCATAAGGTTCTGTAAACTTTTCGATATAGACTTAGGTAAACCATTCGATAAGGATAGTGCGCTATCGAAAGAGGTTTTGAATCACTTAAATAAGTATGAAATGTTTTCTAGGTTATATGAAGGTGACTATTATGCTTCTAAGACTCCTAATTCAATTGCGTTATTTCTTAACCGTCGGGAAGTTGATGTTTTGGAGGCACTAAAATACCTTAGAGAAAATTTTTCTAAAAATTTATCTGAAGGCAAGTCAACTGAAAATTCTTTAAAATATTTTTCAAGTTTTGAAGTAGATAAATATTTTGGGATAGATTATAACTTTCTGAAATTTTCAGAAAAAAAAATATGATGCAATTAGTTTGCACTTTAAGTCTCTAAGTTTGCATCAGAAAAAGAAAAGAGTTCATTGAAACATCTGCAATATTGAATTTTGTTTGCTGGGAGTAGTCTGTAAAGGCGAAACAATGATCGGCAATCAGCCAGGTTTTCTCTTATTAACTTACAGGTTTTTAGGAGATTTCTTTTGAGCGCAAAGTTAGTACGACAATTTCTTTCTGCTGATTTTTAAGTTAGGTAGAAGTATCTTCTATTATTTTCCAGGATAATATTTTATTATTTTCAAGGAAATTATAAGTAAATGATAAGATAAGAATTCATACATAAAGAATAAACCGCAGATGTTTCCGAACTCATGAAAAAACAAAATAATCATGAGAACTAAACTGACTACAGAACAAAAAAAGAAAATGAAATTAGGTTTGTCTTTGCTTAAAAGCAAAGATGATTTGGTTACACTTTTAAATGAAGTAGCAGTAATGATTTATGGTGAAGTTCCATCAGAACCTTTTGATTTAAAGCATATTACCTATTACGCTAACCCTTCTATTTCTGAAAAAAGATATGCAACCTTTGAAATCAAAAAACGTTCGGGAAAATCTCGCGTAATTAATTCACCAGTATCAGGCTTGAAGTCAATTTTGAAATGTTTGAGTGTTATATTAGAATGTTCTTATCAACCTCACTCTTCTGCAAATGGTTTTGTAGAAGGGAAATCTATCGTTACCAACGCGCAAAAACATATTAATAGACAATACGTCTATAATATTGATTTGAAAGATTTTTTTCATTCTTTTGATAGAAACCGTGTAAAAATGGGAATTTGGAAACAATTTTTTAACCTTGACAAAGAGAGAGAGGAGTTAGCTTTTCTTATTGCTGCTCTATGTACTCATCCAATCGAAATTGGAGAAGAAACTAGAATTGTTTTGCCGCAGGGAAGTCCAGCTTCTCCGGTGTTAACTAATATGCTGTGTCTTACGCTTGACAGAAGGCTGGAAGGATTGGCAAAAAGGTTTAGAATCCGTTATTCAAGATATGCGGATGATATCACCTTTTCCTCAGACAGAAATGTTTTCAGAGATTCTGAATTTCTGAAGGAATTGAACCGAATTATCGAAGAAGATCAGAAACTGGAAATTAATCCAGCTAAAACCCGACTGCAGAAAAAGGGATTCAGGCAGGAAGTAACGGGTGTAATAGTAAATGAGAAACCTAATGTACATCAAAAGTATATTAAGCAACTTCGAATGTGGATTTACTATATTGAAAAATATGGAATAAATAAGGCTGAAGCCCTGTTTCAAAAGGATTATATACGTGATAAAGGTCATGTTAAATATACAGGCAATCCAATGGTGTCGGTGATCATGGGTAAGCTTCAATACCTTAAAATGGTAAAAGGAGAGAATGATCATGTATATGTTTTGCTTAAATCCAGGTTCGAAAAAGCTATTGGAAAAGAAAATGAAATAGATTCCTTGCTTGATGTGTGGGAAAATAAAGGTATTATTGAGGCAATTGCATTTTTTGAAGGAAGCGCTGCTAACCCCAAATTGATACATTGAGACACAGATAATGAATAGGTACGATTTTTTTAAAAAGATATTACAGACTAAGAAAATGACGTCTGCACAACGTGATCGTTTCTTTAAGCTTGTCAATCGAGATATAAGTGTTGTTGATGAGGCTAAAATACCTGCGACATACAGTAATGTAATGGGTAATCAAATTATTGACGATAATGATGAATTAAATAATAATAAGATAAAAATTTTAGACGGAAATAATTCCAAAGAAATATTTAAAATACCAGAAGGAAACCAAAGTTTTGCTAGTTTTAAAAATGAGAATCAAGGGAATGCAGAAATCAAAAATGATCAACAGATAATTATCTCTCAATATAATGATCCTTCTTTGTTATATCAATTTCTTTTGAGCTATAATCAAGATTCAGTTTTAAGATCTACATGTCATGATTTTGATTCGGATATGCTAAGTGATATTTTTGGACTTCAACCTTACAATTTCCAAATTCATGTGCAAAAAATAAAAGCAGCTTATAAAGCACTACAATCGAAGTCTAACTACAGAGGGAAAATGGCCACTCTTATCTATAATTATTTACATGGAGGATCTTGGTCTACACAGCAGATTAATTTTGGTTGGAGCGATCCAAGTCTTTTGAGTTGGTCTTTAAGTCATCAAGGAGTTATGCCAAACCTAGCTGAGGATTATATTGAACATTTTGAAAATGAAGGTTTTAAGTTGGGAAATCCGTTTAAATCTTTACACTCTGAAAAAGAAATAATTTCTTTCTTAGATTTTGTATTGTTTTTTAAATCCCTATGGCATATTAAAAAAGGAAATAATCTAAAATCAATGGTTGAAATTAGAAATAAATCTTACGGTTTTGAAAGGTGGGCGGATATAAAGATTGCGGATTCCTTTAGTATTTCTACAAACTTGTACACTGACGTTGATAAATTACTCCAGGCTTATACAAAAATTCTAAATATTAGTAGAAAAGTATTTAAAGAAGAAAATAATTCAGAGCGCCCAAAATTAATCATTGATTTTTATGAGGAAGTATCAGATAACAGCATTGTCTTTTCTATTCATCATATTAATTCTGTTTTTGGCAAATCAATAAACAGCACAGTTGAAAAACCATTTGGTCAACTTATGCGACCTCTTATTAATAATCAAATAAATGGACTTTGTGATTTATTTTTGCGTGCAGAGTTTGAGGGTGCCAATTATGCAGAGATAAACTTGTGGAATGGGCAACCGAGAGAAGGTAAGCCTTTAGGAAAGTTCAAAGGTGTAGAATACTTATTAAAATTTAGGAAATGATTTATTTAATAGACGATAAAATAAGACGACAGGAGGGGTTTGGTTGGAGTAAGCAGGAGCTTAAGGAAAAAGAAGATTTCATTAAGATTTTTCACACCTATAGCCAATTTTCAGACTTGTCTGTAAGAAAAGAAATTTTCAAAGATGGAAATGTAATTTTATTTCATGAATCTTTTTTTGATTCCGAGAAAAATAAACAAGATAAAGATGTAAATGAAATAAGAACTGAATTATTGAACTTCGCAAAAGATAATCCCAATTCAATTTATGTTACATTTAGTGGTAGTAATGATTCTCGGGAATTTGAAGTAAATTCAGCAAGTGTGCCAGTGAGTATTTTATATCAAAATATGTCCGATTTTCTACTTTTCTTTCAAGAGACTGGTAATTATGACTTAAATAAGTTGCTATATGGTAGAAATTCAGATATTGAAAAAGAAATTGAGGAAAGCTTTTTACAAAAGAAAAATTCATTCAATCATATAGAGTTTAAAATTGACAGTAATGATGATATTTTATTTATAAGATCAAGAAATGATATTGAACCTCCTTTCTCTTTACCTTGTGAAAGCAGAACTTTATTTAATAAGGATGCAAATGACCACAGGATGCATGAGAAAACGCTCGAATGGTTAGATGTGCGGAAATATGAAAAAATTCTTATTCCTATTTCATTTGGTCAGACACTTTCCGATTTTAATGGTTTAAGGTTGGCAACCCATATCAGATGCACATCAACTCAGAATCAATTAACGCCAATATTCATTTATAGTTTTGTGGATTCAAAAAAACTTTTACAGAGTGAATACTTTAATATATTGAAAACAAAAAATGTGTTTTTAATTGATTATTCAGTTGTTGGCTTTGAACAAATTAAGAATTTCAATCTTCGTGAATTTGATGAATCAGAAATTTCACCAGAAATGAAAAAGTTGCAGCTGAATGTGCCAAAGGATATCGGAGACAACCATAGTGTTGCCAATGAGTGGGGGATTTTTCAAATGGCTAGAAATTCTGGAATCAATCTCAATGAAATTGAAGGTTTCGATTTTGAAAAATTGAATCGTATTTATTTTAAGTGGATGATCACAAAAAATTCGTTACATAAGCCAATTTCCAATGAACAAAAAACAGAACAGGCGCAATATGCTGAAAAACTTCAAGGATTAAAAGTGCTAGGAAAAATTGATTTAACGAAATTTCAAAAAAAATGAAATATCTATTGATTGATGATCGCGCCAATTACGGATGGAAAAGTATTCTTGAAAAAGCAGTTATTAAAGAAAATAATGCTTTAAAAGTAGCAAGTAGCTTTTCTGAGGCAATAAATTTGATTGAGACAAAATATGATATTATTTTTCTAGATGTGAGGCTTGATGAAGAGGATCATTATAAAAATAATGTGAGTGAGTTTTCTGGTTTCAAGCTATTGAAAAAAATAAGAGAAAGTTTTAAATGTGAAAATTTTTCAACTCCTGTAATCCTTTTTACTGCTTCAAATAAAATTTGGTACATTGATGCATTTCGTGAAAATGGTGCGGATTCATTTTATGTGAAAGAACATCCTGATACTGTATATTCTGAGGAATTCTCCAGAAAAAATCTAGAATTGTTACAGCAAAACTTCCTGAAATTGATTCATATTGGTGAACAGAGGAATGAAATATGGAAGTTTTGTTTTCAAATTATGAATATTCTTGAGACTCATAAGTATTTCAAGACTCAAGATTCGAAAGTTCAGAATATTAAGCAGCGGGTAATTGATAAATTGAAACTTGGATATGCGCAGTTATTTTCTAATCAAACTCAGATTGAAGCTAATGTACTATGTCATGATAAAGAATCTTTATCTTTCCTAATATTTTGGTCAATTTTAGAAGAGCTTACCAAAGTTTTTACGGATTTTAATGTAACATGGGATTCAAAGTTCAATAGAACACGAAATTGGAAGTTCAAGAATAAAGAATATTTTATTGAATTTCAGGAAAAAGAAGAAACTTATTTAATAAACTTTGATTCCAGAAATAAGGCTCAAAATGTAAAGATTAAGGATGAGCGATATTTCGATGGAGTAGTTAATCTTAGTGAACAGGTCTATTCATTAATTTATGCTTATTCAAAAGGACAAATTAGAAACTCTTTAGAAGAAAAATTTAGAAAAATCAACAGATTTAGAAATGAAACAGATTACATACACAGTAGTTTACTAAATATTTTCACGAAAAAATTACTTTCTGACGAGAATAAAATTAATGCTTTTCAAATGAATGTTGAAATATTAGAACTGATTATAAAATTATTAGAATTAGATGCTAATTAATGCCGAGCTAAAAAACTTTAAAATAGAAATATGCAAACACAAGTAAAACTCCTTCAAATTCTCCCTTTACAAACCGGAACTGGAAAAAACGGTGAATGGAAAAAACAAGACATAATTGTTGAAACAAATGATCAGTATCCGAAGAAAATATGCATTTCAATTTGGGGAGACAAAATTGACATAACTAAATTGGAATTAAATAAAAATTATGATATTGATTTCGATATTGAGAGTCGAGAGTTTAATGGTAAATGGTATACTGATGTAAAAGCATGGAGAATTTCTAGTTCTGAGAATGAGATTCTTGTAAACGATAAACAGGAAGGTGTTTTATCTCAGAAAAATGATAATGAAATTGAGGAAGAGAATGCTGAAGATGATGATGGTCTGCCTTTTTAATTTAAGATGCAACAATATTGCATAGTTAGAGGCTAATATTGCATAAAATTCAACAGATTGCAAGATGAGTTATCGGAAATCTATAATTATTAAAAACACTTAAAATGCAAGTAAATAAACTTTTTGCTCAACCTGAAGTCACGCTTAATGTCCTAAAAAATTATTTAGCACAACAGAATCGTTTTATTGAATCACAACTGAATGAAATAAATCGAAAGGAAAAAGAAGCAATTAATCAAGCATTGTCAGATCAATCTAAGCAACCAATCAAAGACAATTCAGAAAAAATTGATGAACTAAAAAGAAAGATTGACGAACTAAAGAATTCACAGGACGATTCTCCTGAAAACTCCCTTCAAAATGTGGTTGAATTATCTCCATTGTATGCTGAATTGATGAGATTAGAGGGTGATTTTGAATATGATATTAAAGGTCATTATATAAATATCTTTAACGAACAAAGAAGCTACTTGGATGGTGAATTTTCGTCAATTCAAAACAACTCTAATTTGATTTTAGTTTATTCACAACTCGAAATATCCTTAAAGGAAATTTGTGACAAGCTAAGAAAAGAATTAAATATCCCAATTTACGTAAATGAGTTAAAAGGAGATGATATGCAGGCAGTTCGCAAGTATTTAACCAAATTTTGCAATGTAAATGATCACGTCTTCAAATCTCAGGACTGGAAATTTTTGGATACAATGCGTAAAATAAGAAACAGTATTGTTCATAATGCTAATGATATCAGTTTTTTACTAAGGGAAGATGTCAAACTTGTCGAAACACAGCAATATCTTTTAGAAATATCAAACGTTGACGGGGTAATCATGCTCGATTCCAAGATTTTCGTCATAAAACCTGAGCTAATTGAACAAACCATTGAGAGGATAAGGTCATTGTATTTTGATTTGAGAATGGAGCTTGCAAAGCATAGAAACAAGTAACCTATTAAATTATGATACGGTATTTAGAGTGCTTAATGACACCTATTCCGGATGGAAAAGAATTGTCGCAAAAACAAATAGAATGTTTACTTCGCAAGAGAGGTTATAAAAGAGGGGAATGTGAATTTATAATGGAACTAGGAAGTCGTTCCAATATTGTAACTTTAACAGAAGACGGCATAAAAATCAGAGCGCGGATCCCAGGTTATGGAGAATCTGATTTCTTAAAATATCCAGTTACAAAAGCACAAATGAAATCTTTTTTATCTGAAAATGAAGTGTAAAGTATTATCACAGTCACAAAGTACATAAAACAAATATGGAATATATTGGTCTGGTAAAATGGTTTGATGTTGAGAAAGGTTTTGGGGTTATAATAAACCCTGAAATTGGAGATATATTTTTGCACAAAAATAATCTTGAGATAATTGGAGAAACTGTAACTCAACAAGAACCAATAGTTTTTGAACTATCCTTTGATAATACGAAACAAAGAAATATCGCTGTTAATGCAAAAAAAGCGGAAACATTGGAACACTTTTTTTCTTTGATGAAATATTTGGGAGCAAATGACAACGTTGATATTGAAGTTAATATACCAAGAAGTGGATTTAATAATGTTTACCAAGGTAAAGAAATTAGAAAATTTAGTCTTTTAGAGGTTGTTTTTAAAAAAATATTTTCTGGAAAAGAAGTGCAAGAGGCAGTAAGTAGTATTGTTAGATATTTAGAGGGCAACCTTGATGTAAGCAAGCAAAAGGACTTTTTAGATTTCTTATTTGTCAATATTGTAAAGGTATTTAATGATGACGATGCTACCAAAATTTATTCAAAGCTTATTTCCGAAGTTGGAAAGAATTTTTCTTCAGAAGAATTGTATAATTATTGGTTAATTTCAAATTTTGACCTTTCCTTATTGCCTTCTGATAGAAAAGAATATTTTTTTTTGCATTCAAGCTCTTCAAAAACTGAAAAAACAAGGATTCTAAAGAATTGTAATAGAGAAGAAAAAATTCAATTGCTTAAATCCACTAATGAACTCTACAGCGCTGAAGATACCCTGTTGATAATGCGGGACTTTGTTATTTCGCATTATACTATACCTAAAGAATCATTGAGTACTTGGAAAAAGGATGATGAGAAGTTCAAAAATTATCCTGAGGATTGTAAATATTTAATTCAGGAAGTGCAGGATTTTGTTACTGCTGATTTAGATTCTTCTTCTTTAGTGACACTATTTCGTTCTGAGCTTATACCCGCATTTTTCTTTAACATTAGACTTGGGGAGACGATTGTAAAATATACAGACTCAGAATTAGAAAGAAATTTATATTATAACGCGAAGCCAGGTTATTTTGATAATAATTGGAACTTTCTTTGTGTTTATTTTGAAGTTTTAGAAGAAAGAAATGAATATGATTATTACAGACTTCCAAAACTTTATGACTTTGCAAAGGAATATGCAGGTTCAAATTTTGATTTTTTTGATAACGTTGTTTATCATAGCATTAAAGATAAATCCCAGTTCTTGAAGTTATGGGAAGCAGGTAAGGCTAGTAAGTTTCCAGAACTGGAAATTCGGGAATATGTTAGTAGCGAAGTTGATTTTCAGCAAAGAACTGACAATTGGATAAGGAATAATAGAATTTCGAGAGAAGATCTTGGGAATATTCTTATTAGTATGCTTTCCAATTCTAATGCACTACAAAACAGAATTGAATTTTCTAAAGCTTTTCGACTTATAACATGGTATGCAAATAATGATTGTACTGTTCAAATTAAAGAATTAAATAACCCCCATTTTGAAATCATTTTATGGTTTTTAGATAAGGAAGAGGTTTTCTCTTACACTGATCTATGTGATGCGTTCATTTATTTCAAGCCAGAGCAACAAATTAGAATTCTCCGCAAACTTTTCTGGTTAAAAGCTATAAATAAGTTTGATTTTTCAATTGATGAATTGTCTAATTTATCTAGATTCGATTTGGATTTATACAATCTGAATGAGGTTTATAACCCTGAGGTTGAGGTGGATATTTCTACAGAAATTCTTATTCAGGCGCTTAGAAATTTTCATCAGCAGAAGAAATTTCTTATTGAAAGCGAACTCTTCAAATTTGCCTTGGAAAGAATGCGGAATAAAGAAACCTGCAAAATAAAATTGGGTCATTATTTTGAATTTTGTAAAGGAAGGCAAATTGCTTCTTATGATTGGAAAACAAAAGGAGATATAATTAATGCTGGAGATTATTATAGAATTATTTTTGATTACAATCCTACTCTTGTCGAAAGCGTTCGTGCTTTGACAGGACGTAGATGGGACCCTAATGAAAAGGAATGGCAGGTGCCAACAGTAAATAAAGAAGAAGTTCATGAATTTGCCAAAACTCACCGGTTTTTTATAAATGAGGAGGGAAGCAAATACGCTAATAATACCCATTTGGTAGAATTCAAAAGAGATGTAATTCCGTCTGGTATTAGATATTGTGAGAGTATAAAAGCATATAAAAAGCACCAAGTTCTAAAAAAAGAGTTTTGGTGGTGCAAAGGGGAGCCATGCTTTCAGAATTGTGAAACAGTACATTTACCTGAAAAATGGGAAGAATATACATTATTGGATTTCCTAGAGATTCTAAACTTCAATACAGATTCAACAAATACGGTTGGAGGAATAGTTGTAAAAGGGAAGTATTACGAATTTATTTCGCTAATTAATCGGTTTAATAGATTATTAGAAAAGTTGTATTGTGATGAATGTAATCATATTTTGTTTCCAGTTGAAAGTTCAAATTTTGCAGCTTACACGGTAGTGCGATTTAAATGCCAGAATTCAAACTGTTCCTGTAAAGACAAAGTGGTTTATCTAAACCATTGCCTTAATGGTAAATGTGGTTGTATTATTGACAGTCGAGAGTCAAAGAAATGTAGTCACGGTCTGTACATATGTTCAAACTGTGGTAGTTGCTGCTCACACAATATGCTCGAAAGAAGGCTTAATAATTTAGAGCTCACAGGAGGTTATATTCATAGTAATCTTAGATATTTGGTTGAATACAAAGAAGGTCACCTTGAAAGAGCAGAGTATTTTTGTCATAAATGCGCATCAGCAATGGTGATGGAGAATATTCATGATGTTTTTAGCTGTGCTTGTGGGGTGCAATACGATACAAGGCCTTATAAACTAAAGAGACCTTATAAAGGTTTACCTAAGCATAATTCGTCTGGAAGCAACGTCAAAGATGACTTTTTAGATGAAGATTTACCATTTTAAATGATTTTTCATGAATGACAAAAAAAAATTGATAATCTCCGCCTTCGAAAATCTGGATGCGAGCGCGTTGGACCACCTTTTAGATGACAATAAAACATATCAAGATGTGCCCAAATCGCTGTTTGTAGAAAGGTATAGTGAATATTTTCAAAATCTAATTGATGACCAATCTGTAATTTGTGATTTCAAGGCATTCTCCGGCAAATGTGAAGGTTGCTCAAAAGGTAAAACTGGCTATTCTTTTGTGAATTCAGAAGGGACCTGTTTCGGAGAGCTTATTTTTGTTAAAGATGAGAATGACTTCTCAGATATTTATGTTTGCCATAATTTTAATTCCTCAAATGAAGATATCTTGGACAACTTTAATGGGATTACATTCTGTGATGATGAAAAAGTAGGGTATATGCTTACTTTTGATGAGTTGGTTGAAAAGGATTTTTGCATCAAAGCAATTAATGAAATTGAAAATGAACAACAAAAAAATAGAACCCTCTCACTTGAATTCGTAAAATATTGGCAGAGAAAATATCAACCGCATTATGGCGATTTAAGAATATTTGATAGAAAAAATTATTCTTTCATCGGACTAATAACTAATTACCTTGGTAATATCAGAAATGCTTTATCATTTATTGAGCTAAGTAATAAATCATCGTTGTATCTGAAGCTTCTAAATGACAAAGTATTTGAAGATGATGAAGCCAAAGTGATTTGGATGTTAGCCTGTATGGAAGAAATCCCGGATGTAAACTTTCATCTGCATGCAATAGTCAACGAAGCGGAGAATTACATCACATTTGGAAGAATAAATATAGATTTAAAACATATGCTGGATTATGTTCGTCTGCAGAAAATTTTTCGGAAAAATTCTGATTTGCTACCGTATTCACTGTTAATGAGTTTGACGCACGACTGGAAAGTACCGTCCGAAATGACAGAATCAGAAAATGATGATGGTTGGGATGAAGATCAGGATTTTCCCTTCTAATGGCAGAGAAATTTCTGCTTTCGAGATCGTTCTCTTATTTTTCTGGTTTTTTTCATTCAATTAGTTCTCAGAAAGCATATGCCCAAAACCAAAACTGAAATCCGATTCTAGAGGAACTATGGGATGATGGTCAATAGATTTATGAGGTTGTGGATTATAAACAGCTGCAGCTCAACACCGAAATTATGAACAAATGTGGGGACGCGTATCCGAAAGAAGGAAAGGAGTTTCTGAATTTAAGAAGGGGGTGAGAGTAGGTGATTGTTTGAAGTGTTGACTTTACAACGTTAGTCAGTTTGGTTTC
Source organism: Kaistella sp. CFF1-2 (assembly GCF_059509915.1). Lineage (NCBI taxonomy): Bacteria > Pseudomonadati > Bacteroidota > Flavobacteriia > Flavobacteriales > Weeksellaceae > Kaistella > Kaistella sp. CFF1-2. The sequence continues at coordinate 392,701 of NZ_JCAKLF010000001.1, read as the reverse complement.
CTAACTTGCTTTTTTCTCGTTTGCATTTTTCTTTTTTTTACAATAAAACTATGAATTATATTACCATAAATATCTATGCTCAGTGGTCAAAACATTATTAAGGATATACGAAATATTATTGTCTGGTCCCACAATCAGGTGATTCTTGCGTTTGATCATGAACGTACATTGATATATTAGCATATTGGTAAAAGAGTTTTTGATGAAGAACAGAGTTAGAAAGACCGCGTAGATTTTGGCATGTAGTTGATTAAAACAATGTCTGAATCTTTGCAATCGGAGTATGATAATGGGTTTTCATATTGTCAGACAAATCTTTACCGTATATTTTCAATTGTGAACGCATTGCATTCACAATTGAGTTGGACGCAGTTTAAATTTTTATTATGTGTTGATTCTCAACAACAGAGAGCCCTTTATATTGCAGGAACCATTCAGAACAAATGGAAAGGCAGGAATATTCCAATTTCATTGAAAGACTATTAACAAACAATAATAAGAAGAAAGATATTTTGGTCGTTGACCGTAGTGAGGAACTACCTTCCAATGCCAAAGAAATTATAAAGGATCCGATGTATCTAGAGTTCTTAGGATTAAAAAAATGAAGCATCTTATTATGAAAAAGACCTCGAACAGGAAATTATCACTCATCTGCAGGAGTTGGGTAATGGTTTTTCATATGTAGTAAGTCAAAAGCGCATCCATATCGATTGTGATGAATTTTTTAATGATTTGGTATTTTATAACCCATCTGCTTCAATGCTTAGTATTCGTCGAAATCAAAACAGATAAACTAACACATCTGGATATTGGACAGTTGGATATGTATTTCAATTACTACGACCGTAAGAAAACTCCCACAGAAAACCCGACCACTGGAATCTTACTCTATGATGATGATTAATAATAGATAGGCTTTCAAACAATTGGATTATTATATTAAATGACGCTAATCGTCTTGATGAAAAAGAAATTGTAAATATCTGGTGCGATTTTTTTTGATAATAGAGCTATTATTTACAATATGGAAATATACGGACTCTTTGATAAAGGCTCATATATATATTTAAATTGGATAGATAGATTATTGAGACTAAAACATCTTATTAATTTCAGAATTGACTTCTTTGTCCGTAAAATCATCAAGATAATTTTCAGTAGTACTGAGCTTTTTGTGACCTAATGATTGCTTAATTACATTAATGTTAACATTGTTTCTCATTGCGGTTGTTGCAAAGGTATGTCGTGCTGAATAAAAGTTTATTTTGGAATGCAAACTTAGTTCTTTGAATATATTCTTTAATTCTTTATTGTAATGAGAACGAACACTATTTTTTCTGTCCATTAATTCTTTGATTTCATATTTTTTTTCATCCTTTTTTAAAATTGGAAAAATATAAGAAGTATCAAAAGGACGATAAATTTTATAAAAATTGAGAATTTCTTTAATAATAGGGAGATCTGGTAATTCAACTTTTAGAATTGCTTTTGTCTTGTTTCGAGAGTAGCAAAATTTATCATCTTCAATATCTGACCACTTTAATTCCGCTAGATCGCTAAAGTTCATACCTCGAGCATAATAGCTAAAGATATATAAGTAACGAGCATTTTTAGCTGCAGGTAAAAGAGAAATATCAAAGTTAAGCAGGGCTTGAAATTCACTTATTGATAGAGCTTTACGAATTTTTGTTCTTTTGAATTTCGAAATTTTGTAATCTCTAAATGGATAGTATTGTGATAGAACAATTTTATATTTAATTGCACGATTATAAATTGCTCTAATGTTTTTCATATATACAGCAATCCCTCCATCATTTGCACCTCCTTTTCTTAAGAAACTTTCAAATTCGGAAAGAAATTGATAATCAATATTTTCAAACTTAAATGATTCAATGTTTTTTTTGAATTTTTTTAAAGTTCTTAAAGTAAATTCCATTGATCCCGCATAACCAATTTGTCCATTATCGATAAGTAGTTTTACTTCATTTTTAAATATTTTGCAAAAATTATTTTCTGATGTATCTTCTTTTTGATAGTATTTATCAAATAAGATTAAGTTGTAAGTCTCATAATCGTTTTCTAGAATTGAAATTGTATCAAGAGCTTTATCTTTTATTTTCAACAATGTTTTATTAAATGAAATATGGTTTCTAAATCTCGTATTGAATTCGCCTTGCTTCTCATTCCATTCTGTAAGTTTACAGGAAAAAGGTAGCGAATAGAATTTGGATTTACGATTGATTGTTATTCGTAAGTAAATTGGGAACAATCCATTTTGTAATTGGTTCTTTTTGCAGACAATTTTGACACTAGCTTTCATAACATTTTAGGTTTAAGTACAACATTAGTACAACAGTTGTACTTTTTTTATGAAATTTGATGAAACCAAAAATATTACTATTTAATTGTAATGTATTGAAAATCAATTATTTTGAAACTAAAAGAAACTATTTGAAAAATATCAAAATGTTTCTGGCAGTCTAAAGGTGACGGGTTCGATCCCCGTATTCTCCACCATTGAATTTCAAACACTTGCAGTAATGTAGGTGTTTTTTTGTTTGGTTCAAGTAAAAAAAAAATGTAGAATCAAAATATGGTTATCGATTTTTATGGTAGCCATTCAGGTTTCTTTGTTTTATTTAATAATACGTAAATAAAGCTTTTGCACCCAAAATTAAAATGTGTAAATGTATAAAACACCAACGTAAGTTGGTGTGGGTAAAACCATTACTACTATATAGCAACAACTTCAGTTTGCATTGCACTTTCTCTAGTCAATAATCTATCCACCAAATCCGTAGGTGTATCTTCTAAGGTTCCGTTGAGTTTTTTGCGGACCCGACTCCAGGTTACCCGGATGGCCGTATCGGAAACCCCTAATGCATTGGCCATTTCTTTATGGGAAAAATTGAGTTTCACAAGCATTAAATAGCGCATCTCGGAGGTGGTCACTGTTGGGAAGTGTTCTTTTAAACTGTTTTTGAAATCAGGAAAAACCGTATCGAAGTGGTGCTGAAAGTCGATCCAATCTTCATTGGTCAGGATTTTCATTTTTTTCATTTTGCTCAAGGTTGTTCGGATCTGGTTCTGTTCCTCATTTTTCAGACCTTGCAATTTTTTTAGTTCCCTCTCGAAGTTAGAAACCATTTTGTTTTGTTCGCTGACTCTATGAATAAAATGATTGATTTCTTTTTGGGCGGTTTCCAGTTCTTTTTGGGCTTGCTGTTTTTCTAAAACCGAAATTCTAGTTGTTGTGATCAGTCTTTCGTTTTGACGGCTTTTTCTCTGACGGGATTTGTACAAATAAAAATATCCTAAACCACCAGGAATTAAAACTGCAAGCAGCATTCCAGAATAAAAAAATCGTTGGTTTGCTTTTTCTTGTTCTTTTACCGCCAGTTGCAATTCTTTATTTTGGATGGTTAACCGATCCGATGCCATTTTTCCGATGGTTGAATTGTATTTTTCCTCGATTTCTTTTCGAATGGCCATTAAGCTGTCTTGATAGTGTATGCCTTCGCGAAAATTATTGGTCTTTTTTAGAAAATCAATTTTTGCTTCGAAATAAAGCTTTTTAGAATTTTCGATTTGCTGCCTGTCGCCTACGTATTTTGAACCGACATACGATGCATCCGACTCTAAAACATGCAATGTCTCTTCTGCCATTTTCAGAAACTGATAGGCTTCCGTTACTTTCCCCAAAGCCAGGTAGACTTTTGCCATATTGATGGATGAATTCATTTTGACTGTGGAGTGCTGACTTTCATTTTTGTTGAAGTCGTAATTTTTTTGAAAATTAACCAACGAAGCGTTGTATTGCTTCTTATTATAGTACATTTCGCCTATATTTCCATTTAAGATTCCTTTCCAAATTTTGTTGTTGTATCGGCTAGCTGCATCCATTGCTTTGTTCAAAAAGAACTCGGCTTTATCGTAGTTTTTCAGGTGTAAGTAGGACATCCCAAGATTGTTATAGCGCTGTATGTCCAAACCTTTTTCGAACGGCTGGAATTTTAGGGAAATATTCATCAGTTTGATTACTTCTTCATAATCTCTGAAAAAATAGTAATGTAAAGCCACTTCATGAAGGACTTTCCCAATGTTCGGAACGTTTTCGTAACCGAGGGTATTGTATATTTCTAAAGCCTTGAGGTCATTATCAAAAGCTTGTGCATAGTTTTGGTTCTGAAACAGAATCTGTCCTAATTCGTGATGGCAAAATGCAAGAAAAAGCAAATCATTAGAATCTTTGTATTTCTCTATATTTTCTTTGCATTTTTTCTCTCTTTCTGCTCTAGGGAAATCCATGACTTCGGATTGCTTTCGCTTTATAAACTGGAGTTGCTCCAAAAGAGGTTTATCGTTTTTTCGATTTGCAAACGTTCGAACTTGTTCCAAAAAGATGGTTCTTTGCCCTTTTCGATTTAAAAGGTCGCTTGCCGCTTCTGAATATCCGAATACCGCTCTTTGTCTTTCGAAAGACGTAAGATTCTCTAAAGAATCGAGAAATTTCTGGTGCTGGCCAGAAATACTAAACGGAAGCAAAAAATAAAGGAAACTTAAAAGTAAAACTTGCGTTTGTCTTTTCATGTTGGCTAAAGTCTTTGGAGATTCTAATGAAAGTTATACAAAGATACTTTTTTAGGCTTGAAACACCCATGAAATCAGAAAAAAAATATTAAACACTCCTTTGTGCTGAATGCTTTAGCCTTTTAATTTCCTTTTTTGAGTTCTCTGTATTTGTTTTCTCATGATAATGTTTTGTAAACCGGTATAATCTTGTGGGCAATTCTTTTAAAGCCTGACGCAATGGGAACGACTAGATGAACTAAAAAATATAGTAAAAGCTTTTGTTTTAAGGTATGTATGTAAAATGAAATATCATCCTTGCAGAGAGGAAGGGATTCGAAGTTTCGTTGTGTCGTATCTCAAAAATGCTGATGTAAGAAAGCAGTAAAAAAAATCCGAAACGGGAAGGGTTTCGAATTTTTATTCAATTAAGCCATTGCTTCTGACTTCTTCATTGCGAAGTTTTTAATATAGCCTAGGGTAATCATCAAACCTATTAAAACCATAGCAACACCTACTAAAGAAGGGTAGTTGTAGGGCAACCCTTTTTCTAATGGAATTCCGCCAAAGAACGCACCCGCAGAATTGGCTACATTAAATGCGGCTTGCATAAAGGCTGCCGCCATCATTTCTGATCCAGGTGCCGCTTTCATAATCATCATATTGAGCGGCGCCGATGTTGACATCGATAACCCACCGCAAATGAAGACCATGGCAATTGATATATACACGTTTTCGGAAAACAAAAAGACGATCAGCAGAGCTGCTGCCATTAGGAATAATAAGGTTGCTGCTGTTTTTGGAGCTCCCAGTTTATCGGTGAGAATTCCTCCCAAAAGGTTTCCAACAACCATTCCGCCACCCGCAAGCATCATGATATACGCCATATTTTGAGGTTGGATTCCCGAAACAATCGTCATTAAAGGCGTGATGTAGCTGAACCATGTAAACAATCCCCCAAAACCAATTGCCGTGATGAGAAGTACAAACCAGGTTTCTTTACGTTTTAGGAACTGCATTTCTTCTTTTATATTAATGTTTTCTTTTGCATCGAAATCAGGGAGCCATTTGTAGATGAAAAACATGGTTAAAAGTCCGATAACCGTAACGATCGCAAAATACCAACGCCAATGAAAGGTGTGTCCAATATACGTTACAAGCGGAACCATTGCCAGATTAGCAACGGTGAGTCCGGTAAACATCAATGCGATGTAGCGGGCTTCTTTTCCTTTTCCACCAATTAATGACGCTACCACGGTTCCCACTCCGAAAAAAGCGCCATGCGGCAGTCCTGATAAAAACCGAATAGGCAACATCGTACCGTACGAGGGTGCAATGATGGATAGTCCATTGAATATCGTGAACAAAACCATGAGCCAAAACAGTACTTTTTTAGGCGGATATTTTAGTGAAAAGCCAATTAATACAGGGGCGCCAACCACAACTCCTAAAGCATAGGCGGAAATTAGCAATCCCGCTTTAGGAATACTTACACCAAAAGTTGCCGCCATATCTGGGAGTAAGCCCATAATAGCAAATTCTGTGGTTCCTATGGCTAATCCTCCTAATGCAAGAGGTAGTATTTTTTTATTGATCATTTGAATCTAGAAATTTTAAGGTGCAAATGTAGTGTGTAATAGACGTGTTTTTGTTGTAATAATCTGCTAAACTATTGTAGGAATGTTATATTTTGTTTTTAAATATTGTTATAACAACAAATTGATAGGCTAATCTTTTGTCTTGAAATAGAAGAACGAAAAGTTCATAATTTCTTTTACAATACTACTTTTTGTCTTGACACAAAAAGTAACAAAAAGGTCAAGACTCAATAAAAAACACCTACATTGAATTTTGAATGGCTAACCAAAATAAAACTCGCTTCGCTCAAACAGTATTTTGTTCTTAACGTCATTCAAAATTCACTGCTTAACGGTTTTTTTATTAGGTCGGTTTTTTCACGATCGTCATCTCTAACGCAGCTGAAGGCCGTGTATTGCGACTTCTTCTTTGTCGGTTTTGACTAGAGACTGGTTAATTGATAGTGGATAATTGTTAATGGATAATGGATATGTTTGGCTTGAGCTCCCCTTTAGGGGTTGGAGGCTTTTTTGTGATTGTTAGAGGTTGGATATTAGACACTAGATATGAGAAAATGAGATTGGTTAATTGATAGTAGATAATTGTTAATGGACAATTGAAAGATCAGACAGGGAACTTGAAACCTTAAACTTGAAACAATTGACAACTTTCATTATTCGCCATTTACTATTTTCCATTTACCATTCACCGCTGATAAACTATCCCACTTGTTGGGAAAACCTTTTGGGAGAAAGAGAATTGTAGATGTAAAAAAGAGACTGCAAAATGCGCAATCTCTTTTGATTATTTTAATTGATGCTTATAACTTAAAATGCGTCCACTAAATCATTGATGGTTTTCAATTCGTCTTGGGAAAGGTTGATGTTGATGGCTTTTGCATTTTGAATAGCTTGCTCGGCGTTTCGTGCTCCCGCTAAGGCAATGGTAATTCCAGGTCTTTCGATCGTCCAACGAAGAACTAGTTGTCCTAAAGTAGCATTGTGCGCTTCTGCAATAGGTTTAATTTTCGCTAAAAGCTGATTGGTTTTTTCGATAAATTCGGGTTGAAATTGTGGTAAGCTGGCTCTGTGATCGCCTTCTTGGAACTTATAGTCTGAAGAAATTTTCCCTGTTAGCAAGCCTCTTTCCATTGGGCTGTATGCCAAAATAGATTTGTTGTTTTCGATGCAATACGGAACGGTTTCTTTTTCAACACCTCGGTTCACCATGCTGAACGGAATTTGATTAGAAACCAATTTCAATGTTTTCTCGGCTTCTGCCATTTGTTGGGCATTGTAATTGCAAACTCCTGCAAAACGTACTTTTCCTTGTTCAATCAATCGTGAAACGGCTTCGAACGTTTCATCAATCGGCGTTGTTGATTCTGGCCAATGGATTTGATACAAGTCGATATAGTCGGTTCCCAAACGTTTCAAACTTTGTTCCGCCTCGTAAATAATGCTGTCTTTTCCTGCGTATTTGTAAACATCAATATCTTTTCCGTTGTTGTCTTTGCTATGCATGGCAAAATCACCTTTCGCCAAATCCCAACGCATCCCGAATTTGGTTAAGATTTGCACTTTATCACGCGAAATCCCTTTGATGGCTTCACCTACAATTTCTTCACTCGTTCCTTGTCCGTAAATGGGTGCCGTATCAATGGATGTTACACCTTCATCGTAGGATGCTTTAATGGCTTCAATAGCGTCGTTTCTATCAGTGCTTCCCCACATCCAGCCGCCTGCAGCCCATGCTCCAAATGTAATTGCTGAAACTTCTAAATCGCTGTGTCCTAATTTTCTATATTCCATTTTTTTTAATTTTAATACTGCAAAATTAGATGATAAAGGATTTAAAATAGTTGTAATAATCTGTTATTTTGTTGTAATTTTGCACTATGAAACGAAAGCAATTCAAATCTTTAGAAATCGATTCGTTTGAAGCGATGGAATATCCTTTGCCGCGACATAGCCATACATATTACGAGTTGGTTTATATTTTTAAAGGTTGTGGAGATCATCATATTAATCAAATTATTCAACCTTACAAAGCAGGGGACTTGTTGATGCTTTCGCCTGGTGACGAACATTATTTTGATATTAAAAAATGCTCGAAGTTTGCGTTTATCAAGTTTAATGACAGCTATTTCGAATCGAACAAACATCTTTGTCCGGACACGATTATGACGGCTTCGCCTGTGGATATGATGCGAAATGCCTTGTTGAAAGAGGAGAAACTTTATTTTGATGAACCTTGCAAAACGATATTGAGAAAAACGGTTGAGAATATTTTAGATTACAATCAAATTTGTGAGGTTACCACGTCGCCCATTATGTTTTTTCAGGTTTTATCGTTGTTTGGATTGATTCGTGAAGCAAGTTTGAAGCTCAATGTTCGAATTGATAACGGCATTCCGAGCCAGGAAGATCTTATTTCTTTCATTCACCAAAATATTTATAATCCTGAACAAATTCGAATCGAAAATATAGCACAGCATTTCAATATTTCACCAACGTATTTCAGTGCTTATTTTAGAAGGAATTTTGAAGTTTCGTACCGAAATTACGTTAACGATTATAAAACAAAATTAATAGAAAGGCGCATCGAATCTGGCCAAATGAATATGAAACAAATCGCTTTTGAGTTCGGTTTCACCGATGTTAGTCATCTCACCAATTTTTTCAAAAAACAACGGAACCTAAGTCCGACCGATTATAAACTGCAGTTTGCGAAAGTGTAGTGAGTTTTAAGTGAAAATTTCTTGTTTAAATTTCGAATCGATTATGGAACTATTTTTGTGGTGTCATATTCGAATTGAAAACCTAAAAGTATGATACCAGAAGACAATAAAAAACAGCAAGACCGTAATTTAAGAGAAATGGATTACAATTCTGAAGACGATATTTTTAATCAGGAGGAGCATATCTCCTTAGATGAAAATGGAAATCCTATTTATGATGAAAACGTTGAAGATCTGGATATGGAAATGAATTTGGATGTTCCTGGTTCCAACGAAGACAATGACATGGAAGAAGTAGGCTCCGAAGATGAAGAGAACAATTATTGGAGCTTATCTGATCAAGATGATCATGAAGAAGAAAATGATGATCTCGTAGAATAAAATAGTAAACCTTGCCAAAGCAAGGTTTTTTTAATGTGCTATATTAATTTTGCTAACAGATATTTAGTACTTGATAGTAGATGAAAATTGAATATTCTCCAATTCGAACATTGTTTTGCTATTTTTGATAGTGAAGTAGATATAAAAACTATTCAATAAAAACCAAATATTAAAATGAAAAATACATTAATAATCATACTTTTTCTTCTTTCAATTTCCGTTTTTTCTCAGAATAAAGTGGTTGCAAAAGCAGAAAACTCCATTCAATTTAAAGGCAGTATTAGCGGTAGTCCCATAACGATATTTCTGAAAAACCAAGAGATCATCGATTGTGATGACTTTGATCGATTTGTTGAAGGTTGGTATTATTACGATACTTTTAAAATCAAAATTCCTTTAGATGGTTACACAAAAGGCTGCGATATGAAATTGTTTAATTATGGGAAAAATCATAAAACGGTTGTTGCAAAACTTCAAAATTCTGTGACCAATTCGACAATCGATAGTTTGTATCGCAGTTCTCATCCTGTAGAAACGCTATCTTTCGATCGATGTTTTTATTCAGAAAACAAAAATAAAAACAGGAAAGGCGAGTTTAAAAACAATGCGAAGACATTAGAAATTCTAGTAAATACGGATGATATTTTTATAGGTAAAAAGTCGGAGAAATTTAAACTTCCCAATCAAAAAGAAATTGATTTACGAAAGGTGTTTGCGGGCTATGGTGGCAATCAGTTTTATAGTTTAACGGAGGATGTCAAAGAAAATCGCGCTATCTTTTATTTTGAAAGTATTTCCAATCACAATGCGTGTGGACAATGTGGGGCAAGTGAAGGTGAGAAAGGCTATAGAATTATTTATTTTGATAAAAATTGGACGATAAAAAAGAGTGAAGAGTTTTTAACTGAAAGTTGTCTTTCAATGATTTCAGAAACCAAAATCGTAAACAAGACAACGAGCGAAATTAAATATCAGATTTTTGAAGGTTATGGTGAGAGCAAGAAATCGTATTTTTTAGTTGTTAATAAGAGTAAATCAAGGATTTTGAAATTATAGAGAGATAATATTTTGAATTAAAACATATAATAATGTTTTGTTATCTATGTTATTAAACTATAAAGGTCAGTTTTGAAATACTTCAAAACCGACCTTCCTTAATTTTTAATTTTGTATTTTATTTTTTAGCTAGAAACCGCTTTCAAACCAACAATAGATCCAATTAATGTGGTTAAGAATAAAATTCTCATGAATGTTGCCGGTTCTTTAAAAACTAAGATTCCAACAAGGACGGTTCCTACCGCTCCAATTCCGGTCCAAACTGCATAAGCTGTACCAAGAGGTAACGTCTGTGTGGCTTTAATTAGTAAGGTCATACTAATAAATAAGGCTACCAAAAATCCCGCATACCACATGATCATTTCATTTCCGGTGGCTGTTTTTGCTTTTCCTAAACAAAATGCAAATCCAACTTCGAAGAGACCTGCAATAACTAAAATAATCCAACTCATTGTCTATAAATTTTGATGCAAAGATCATTTTTGAAAAGGAGAAAAAATTTATCAAATGATAAAAAATAAATCTAACGAATTTCCGCTCGGATGCGGCTAAGGCTCACTTGGGTGATCCCTAAATAGGATGCGATATGTCCCAATGCCACACGCTGCAGCAGGTCGGGATGGTCTTGCATCAGTTGCAAATATCTTTCAGAAGCCGTACCAAAGAGTTTAGAAATTAGACGTTCTTCGGTTTTTACGAGTTCTTGTTCAGCAAATTTTCGTCCCCAATTGGCGATTGCAAGGTCTTTTTCAAAGAGATTCTGCAAATCTTTAGCTTTAATTTTATAGAAATCACAAGCTTCTAAAAGTTCAATATCTTCATAGCCTTTTTGGTTAGAAACATAACTTTTCATGGAGATTACGGCTTCACCCTCTTTCCCAAACCAAAAGGTAACTTCCGAATCCGATGGGGTAGCGTACGCTCTAACGATTCCCTTTTTGATGAAATAAATATCTTTTTCAATTCGGTCAGCTTCCAGTAAAATGTAGCCTTTTGGGTACGAAACTTCAGTCATACAGCTTTCCAATTCCTTTTTTGAGGATTCGGGTAGAGTGTAGAATTGATCAAGAATTTCCGATAAGTGCATATTGAATAATGGCGTAAAATTTCACACTACAATGATGCGAATTTTTTTGCAAAATCTTGTACAATTTTCCAATCCGTATATTCAATATTTGTCTTTGCATTGGTGGGTCCATTCGTTAACCACATAATTAGCTGAATCATAATTCGATCTTTGAATGGGTATGTCGAATAATTTAATTTACCTGGAAACACAGCCGTTAATTGAGGTTTCCATGAGGTTGATTGTAAAAATTTAAGAGCGTAAGGATTGGTTTCTGGACTTTGTTTCTCCATTTTACGAGCAACTAAATTTACGGAAACAAAAGCGGTTTTTTTCGAGTTTAAGAGTGGTGCGTTTTCTTCAACAAACTTTAAGAAATCGGGATGGTGAAGTCCATAACGAATGTTTGATGCCAAAAGAACCTTATCAAATTCCTCCAAATTTTCTTTAAAATTGCTAATATTTTCAATCGTAGAATGTCTTCCCATAACCTTTAACTCGTCCTGGATAAAACGACTTATTTTCTCCGTTTGTCCATCAACCGATGCATAGAGTAATAGTGTCGTTTTAGGAGCCGAATTTAAAATTTGATCTTGCATGGTTTCTTCGTTTTTACCTTATTAAATTTACGAAATATGAATTCTGATTTTGAATGAACAAGGCTAATATTCATCAGGTTTGTTATTGATTTTATCTACTACCTGTTCTTGATTTTCGACTTCAGAATGTTGAGTTATGAAGGTGCAAATTCGTAAATTTGCAAAAGATTTTTAAGGTAAATATTATGAATTTAGAAGGTAAAAAGGCCATCATAACAGGTGGCGGACGAGGTTTAGGAAAAGCTGTTGCTCTTGCATTAGCCGCTGAAGGTGTGCATGTAGGGGTTAGCGGAAGAAATGAAGGGAATTTAAAAATTACCGTAGAAGAGCTTCAGAAATTAGGTGTTAATGCCTATTATCATATATTCAACATGGATAATGAAATCGAAGTAAAAGCGGGTATTGATAGTTTGGTTTCCCAATTAGGAGGTGTGGATATTTTAATAAATAATGCAGGAATCGGTGACTTCGGAAAAATCGATGAAATGCCATCTGAAACTTGGGAACAAGTAATTAAAACCAATCTTTTTGGTGTGTACTACGCGGCCAAGGCGGTTCACCCATATTTACAGAAAAATGGGGAAGGCGATATTGTGAATGTTGCTTCTACAGCAGGTTTGAAAGGAGGTGGGAATATGTCGGCATATGCTGCGTCTAAAGCGGCGGTGATTTCACTATCACAATCAATGATGGCGGAATGGCGTAAAGAAAATATCCGTGTAATCACGTTAACGCCGAGTACCATTGCATCGGACATGAGTATTGAAGGTGGTTTGACGGATGGGAATCCTGAAAAAGTTCTTCAACCCGAAGATTTTGCAGAATGGGTTCGCGATATTCTGAAAATGAATCGTCGTGCGATGATTGCTAACGCATCCATTTTTTCAACAAATCCGTAAAAATAGAATCCCAATCTTTCAATTGGGATTTTTTTTTATAGAAAAAAAGCGAGTGTACAAACAATAAATGCGGTAATTCCTGTATAGAATAATCCAAAAATAATGAAATATCCTAATTTTCGATGAACCGCAGAAAATTGCCCCGGAATTTCCTTTTTCTTAAAGTTTTTATTGGTTTTGAATATCGTATATGCCCAAACAATATAGGTGAGAACGGCACCTATGATGTGCGCAATTAAAATAGGTTTGAAGTACCATGTATGTTTGTAAGGACTATCTTGAACAAGACTTCCAGAACCTCCAGAAATACGAATAAGCAGCTCCAACAAGATCACGCCACCAACACATGTAAAGAAAAGCCCTTTCTGGATTTTCATATGGCTATTGATGTTTCCGTTTCGGATTTGTTTTGCTCCATAAAGAGCCACAAAAGGTGCAGCTAATGAAAGCGCCAACATTCCATAAATAATTGTGTAGCCTAAAGTCATAATTGCATTTTAATGAACGTCAAATGTACTCATTTAAAATTTGAAATTACTTGTATCAATCGGTGTTTTTGTGGATTTCACTACTTTCTAATTGTTTTTTAATGTGAGAAATCTCTAGGCGATTTGTAAAAAGAAATGCAAGCCCTATCTTTGTTCTTTAAGGAAAAACTATGTCGTTGCGTATTTCAAGGCTTTTCACGAAGCAAAATACCTTTTTACTTTTATTGGTTTTGATGGTCTTATTCGGAAAATGGTTTCCGTATCACGATTCGTATGCGCAAATTTTTAATTTGGATGCCTTTATTGATTGGGGAATCGCGGGAATATTTTTACTTTATGGCCTCAAACTCAATTTAAAAGAAGTTTTGAACGATGTTTCAAATTGGAAACTTCATCTCTTGGTTCAAAGTGCAACTTTTATTTTATTTCCTTTATTAGTCGTACTTTTCTATCCCTTGGTTTTGGATGGCCCGTATTTTTTAACGTGGCTTTCTATTTATTTTTTGGCGGCGCTACCGTCAACCGTTTCCTCTTCAGTTGTTATGGTTTCCATTGCGAAAGGAAATGTGACTTCAGCAATATTTAATGCCTCAATTTCCGGGTTAATCGGAATTGTGATGACCCCTTTATTGATGAGCTTTTTTATGAAAGCTTCTTCTGAAAATGTCGATCAATTGGAGATTATTTATCAATTACTTCTAAAGGTTTTATTGCCCATTATTTTAGGTTTGATTTTGAATCCGTACTTAAAAAAATGGGTGACCAAATATGCAAAATGGATCGCTGAATTTGATCGATTGATTATATTATTAATTGTTTACAAAAGCTTTTCGGATGCGTTTCTTCAAAATATTTTCTCATCCGTTCCTAAAAGCTCATTTTTAATCATTGCACTTGCTGTTTTAGGATTATTTTTTGTGGTGTATTCCATTTTAACTTGGATCAGCAAAAAACTCAATTTTTCTTGGGAGGATCAAATTACACTTACATTCTGCGGATCCAAAAAATCCTTAGTACATGGGAGTTTATTCGTGATGGTCTTGGGGATTCCTGAATCTCAGAAAGTACTATTTCTACTTCCTGTGATGCTTTATCATAGTTTCCAGCTGTTTTATGTAAGTTGGTTAGCCAGTAGATTGGCCTTAAAATCAACCTCAAAAGAGTAGATAATCATCAACTTTAATGCAATATTTAAAGCTAATTTCCCTTTATTTAGTGTGTTTTTCCTGTTTTTTTATTTTAGTTCTTGGCGTAGATTTGAAGTACTAAAAACACATTCATATACTAATAACCATTGAAGCTCATTTTATATTTTTTCATAAAATTTAAAATGGCACTCATGAAAGTCATTTTCGACTGAAATGAAAAAGGTAAGCTGAATCTAACGATCAGCTTATTTTTTGTCTAAACTTTTTTGAACAACTGCTTTCGACTGCTTTTCATAACGTTTTTTCTTATACTGCAAACGTTCATTAAACAAGAACCAGCCACCACAAACACCTAAAATACTTCCTAAAATAATCTCCAAGAATCGTATTTGCAATAAATGATTGGGATCTGCACTAAGAGAACTACCAGTTTCTGCTAAGAGAACACCTAAAGGCGTGAGAAAAACAACAGTTAAAGCGTAATGACGGGTAATTAATAATTCCACAATAATTTGTAAAATAATAATGGAAAAGCACAAAACCAAAGCCGAATGTGTTAAACTGAAAATTCCCCAAACGATAAGCATTCCAGCCAAGGTTCCTATAATTCGATGAAAACCTCGTTTCCAAATGGAATATTGATCAACACCTTGCAAAACAGCTAAACATGAGATGGGAATCCAATATGGATATTCTAAATTGAAAAACTTTCCGATGAAGATGGAAAGCATCATAAACACAGTGATTACCAAAACTTCTCGAAAATCAACGTACGGATTGACTTTAAATTGGGTATTGAAGCGTGTTTTTAAAGCTTTTGGAAGAAAGAGTAAGCTGTAAAGTAAAACCAAAAAACAAGCTGTAAATGTTCCTAAAGTAAACAATCCAACCATTCTAGGAATAGCATTCAATTCATGCGGAACGGCAATCGCCATCGAAGCAATCATAATGAAAAAGAAACTTCCTGGTGGCTTTTGAATAAAAAATCGATTGACAAAATACGTAGCTCCAGAGATGAGTCCAAACCCTACAATTGCCGTAATATCGTAGAAGCTAAAGAATAAAGCCAACGTATAAGAAACAATCATTCCGAAAGAACAAACGAACATTTTGGTCATAATTTCGAACAAATTTCCGTTGGTGGGTGTGTACAAAATCACCAAACCGGCTAAACTAGCGGTAAGCCCCGAACGAATGTCATTGAAATAATAACCTGTTAATAATGGAATTCCAACAGCCAAACCTGCCAAAATAGGGATGTGCCAACTCCTCGCGCTGCTTTTAAATTTGAAAAAATTTAAAACTTCTTTACGTAGGAATTTGTGGTAAACGGCTTTATTTCTCATAGAAAATTGGGGAAATTCGAAAGTGCAAATTTCCTGATTTTCTAAGGATGAGCCAAATTTTTAGAAGTTAGAAAACATGATTTTATGCAAGAAATCCTGCATTTAAAATTTCGTCTTTGCTTTTTATGACGAGAAAGTAGAGTAGAGGCGCATTGTCGTCTCCGAAATGGGTATCAAATTCGTAAACCTGTTTTTTGCCTTGTAAATCCAAGGTTTGCTCCTTCAAGTCCATATTAAGATTCACAAAATCAGGTTTCATCGTAATTAGCTGAACAGAACTTCCTGATGGTTTATCTTTAAAACTCAACGATTTAGTGAAGAAAGCATCGTCAAGAGAAATCCCTTCAAGTTTAGGGAATTTTCCAAATTGAAAATCGGCAAGAAGTTCGTAGGCTTTAGGGTTTTGCAATCCAATCTCAATCCTACGTTTTCCTTTTTCATTTTTTGTATCCAAATCTTTGATTTGCGTCATCACTTTTGCAAATTTTTGATACAAATATTTGTCTTCACAATCACCGATGAAATCTTCCAACGTTTTCCGAATCAGTTTTCCAGATTTCGAGCAATGCCCAAATTCTTGGCTGTTTTCACGCACTTTTTGGTATTTCGGGTTGCTTTCATAACCTTCTTTGGAAAACCCGCTTTTTCTCCTAACAACGGGCGTTCCGTTAAGATTGTAGAAAACCAAATCTCCAATGCTACCACTTAATTCGACAAGACTTTTGTATTTCGCCATAATCTGATTCTAGAAAAGCAAATATAGAAAAAATTCAATACCTATTCTAGTATATTTTATTTATAGTTATAGTATAGTTAAAATTTCTTAAAATTTCGATTTTTTAAGGGAAGTTTTCTATTTTTAGACTTTCAATTAAAATTTCTATGAACAATCTATTTTTAGTACATTTACAATCGCAAAAAGAAATGCTGAAAAAAGCTGTGTTTATCGCTTTTGCTAGTGCGGTTTTAGCTTCTTGTGGAGCATCAAAACCAGCAGTTGTAAAACCAGATACGCCATCAAAAACAGTAACAAAATCTGCTGATTTACGAACATTGGATTCTCGTTTTTCAGGAAATGTAGATAAAACTGTAAAAGGGATTTTGAAAGATGCTGAAAAGTATTTAGGTGCTCCTTATAAATTTGGCGGGAACACCTCTTCAGGATTTGATTGTTCGGGTTTTACGGTAAAGGTTTTTCAAGAAAACGATATGAATTTACCGAGAAGATCAACCGATCAAGCTTCCACGGGAGAGCGCATTGATATTAGAAATGCAAAACCTGGTGATTTATTGTTTTTTGCGACGGGTGGTGGTGGAAGAGTTTCTCACGTAGGAATTGTTCATGATATCGGAAATGATGGTGAAGTGAAGTTTATACACGCATCTACATCCAAAGGTGTGATTATTTCTTCATTAAATGAAAAATATTGGAACAAAGCTTATTTACACGCCACACGAGTTTTATAGTAGAAATTTTAAAGAAATAAAAAAATAATGTCATTACAACAAACAATCGAGCAAATCTGGGATAACCGTGACTTGCTACAAAATGAAGATAGTAAAGCGGCAATTAGAGAAGTCGTTGCAAAATTAGATTTAGGAGAATTACGTGTTGCTGAGCCTACAGAAAACGGATGGCAAGTAAACGAATGGGTGAAGAAAGCCGTTGTAATGTATTTCCCGATTCAAAAAATGGAAACCATTGAAGTTGGACCTTTTGAATTCCATGATAAAATTCCATTGAAGAAAAACTACGCAGAGAAAGGTGTTAGAGTAGTACCTCATGCAATCGCTAGACAAGGAAGTTTTGTAGCTTCGGGTGTAATTATGATGCCTTCGTATGTGAATATTGGGGCATACGTAGATTCAGGAACGATGGTTGATACTTGGGCAACGGTGGGTAGCTGTGCTCAAATCGGAAAAGACGTTCACTTAAGCGGTGGTGTTGGTATTGGTGGGGTTTTAGAACCGCTTCAAGCAGCGCCAGTTATTATTGAAGATAACGTTTTCGTTGGTTCTCGTTGTATCGTTGTGGAAGGTGTTCACGTCGAAAAAGAAGCGGTTTTGGGCGCAAATGTTGTTTTAACTGCATCTACTAAAATTATTGATGTGACAGGTGATGAGCCAGTTGAAATTAAAGGAAGAGTTCCTGCGAGATCGGTCGTTATTCCAGGTTCTTATACGAAGAAATTTCCTGCTGGAGAATACCAAGTTCCATGTGCTTTGATTATTGGTAAAAGAAAGGAATCTACTGATAAAAAAACATCGTTGAACGATGCTTTGCGTGATAATAACGTAGCAGTTTAATTGATTTTTATTGGATGAAAATCTTAGTTATACAGAAAAAATTTATGGGGGATGTACTGGTTGCATCCTCTCTTTTTACCTTGTTGAGAAAAAAGTTTCCTGATGCTGAATTGCATTTCATGATTGACAAAAAACATCAAGATATCTTGAAAAATAATCCTGAAATAGATCAACTCGTACTTTTTGAAGATTCGTTTTCAGCTAATTTAAAGTTCATTAAAAATCAAAGATACGATGCTATTGTTGATGTTTACAGCAAAATTGGAACGGCACTTTTGTCCAAATTATCGGGCGTTAAAAAAACGTCGGGATATCGTAAATCATATTTGTCATTTCTGTATACTCATCCTGTTTCGCGTAAGAAAGAGCCAATTTCTAAAGAAACGGCACTAGCAATTGAACATCGCCAACAAGTTTTAGAGCCTTTGGGAATCACGTTTTCTAAGGTTTTTCCGAAGATTTATTTGTCTGAAGAAGAAAAGTCAAATGCAAAACTGCTTTTGCAAAAATTTGGAGTTGATTTTTCAAAACCAATTGCGATGATTTCTACTTTTGGAAGTACGCCAGAAAAGACGTATCCTTTTATGAAAGATGTTTTGGAAGATATTGCTCAATTTTCCAATGTTCAAATTTTATGCAATTATTTGCCTTCGCAAAAAGAGGATTTCAAAACGTTATTTGAATCTTTAAATACGGAAACGAAAAGTAAAATTGTATTGGATTTTGATACGAAGAATCTTCGTGAATTTATTGCGGTAACAAGTTTTTGTAAAGTTCTTGTGGGTAATGAAGGTGGTGCAACCAATGTTTCAAAAGCGTTAGGAATTCCAACTTTTGGAATTTTCGCTCCGTATGTGGATAAAAAAACGTGGGCTTGGGCGGAAGATGGTGTAAAAAATACATCAATTCACGTCCACGATTATATTGCAAGTTCAGAATTGTACGCAGATTTAAAACCCGAATTGTTCAAAGAAAAGCTGCATCAGTGGCTTTCGGATAAGATCAATTAAGTATTATTTCCTAAGCTTCGATTTTAGAATCTTTTTTCTGAAAAAACGATACTGAAATTTGCACGTTGCTTCCCAGAAATTATCGAAAAAGGTTTCAGCATCCATTTTATACAATTTTGCATATTCGTCGCTGATTATTTTTACCATTTTTTGATGGGGTGTAAGTCGGCCCAAATTCTTAATTCGTTGCTCAAAAGTCATATCGGAATGGAACGTCATTCGGTTAAGATCAACCAAATAGAAATCATAATTTCCGTCACCTTTGTCCACGATTAATGTATTGCCAGGAGAATGATCTTTAAATTCAATACCTTGTTGATGCAGGTCAAATGTAAACTGGGTGAATTTTCGAAGGATATTTTCGTAATCCGGAAACTGATCATCATCTACTAACGCTCGCAAAGTGAAATTGGCTTTTAGTTGCTCAGATGCATAGTAACTATCCTTAATTCCAAAAGCTCCAAAGTTTTCAAAATAGCCAATGGGTTTTGGCGTTTTAATGCCTTTATTTAAAAGGATTTCGGCATATTCAAAAGAACGTTGCGCTTTGGATTTTCTGAAATATTTATACGCAATTTGATTAACGAGATTGGGTTTTTTAAAAGATTTGACGTTGATTTTTTCACCATTCAAATCAAATAATTTCAGTTTGTTTCGGTTTCCAATGACAAAATCTTCGCCTTCATTTTCAAAAGAATGAATGATTCTTTCTATCTCTTTTCGATTTTTTTCATACAATTGACTGACTTGCAAACCCATTCTCCAGAATTTTTTTCAAAAATAGCAATTTAAAAGCTTCTCAGCATTAAAATTTGGTTATTTTTGCTTGAATACTGCAGCAACATTAGTGCTGTGTGATGAATCGAAATTGAAAAAGAATGAAGATAACCATTTTAGGTTTTGATATTTGGGGTTATGTTGGTGAAATTGCAAAATTCCTGGAGAAGCAAGGGCATGAAGTGCATTTTATCAATTCAACTTTGTATCAGTTTCCGCATCGAAATATTCTCTTTAAATCGAAGAATTTTTTTGCGAAAACATTTCTAAGCAAAAACTTGAAAAAGGAAAACCGTGATGCAGAAATCAGTAAGCTTATCAAAGGTAATCAGGATTTTACTTTGATTGTAAATCCTGGTGAATACAATAACAAACTTTTGGCTAAAATTCGGAATTCAACAAACATTTTGGTGGGATGGAATTACGATTCGGCAAAACGTAAGAAAATTACGAGTTTTCACACCACGATTTTTGATCAACTTTTAACTTTTGACCGTATTGATGCGCTTAAACGGGAGGAATTACAGTTTCTTCCGAACTTCAATTATAAAGAGAAAACGGAAATTAGTAATCAGCAATTTAAATATAAAGCTTATACAATTTTGAATCAGGACTTTTATCGATTGAAAATTCTAGATCGAATTGCTCAGCAACTGAAAGGGTATCCGTTTTTAATTCAGATGAAAGCCAAACCTATTGCGGGTTTTGCAAAAGAAATCGAGTTTCTTTCGGACTCTTTGTGTTTCGAAAAAGTGGGTGAGTATATTCAAAATTCGGAGATCGTTTTGGATATTTTAAGTAAAGGAAAATATGCACAAAAAGGCTTGAGTTTTAGAGTGTATGAAGCAATGTCGTATCAGAAAAAAATGATCACCAACAACATAGATATTGTAAATTATGACTTCTATAATCCTAAAAATATTTTTGTGATTGAAGATGTCGAAAAAATCGTTATTCCAAAATTGTTTTTGGATGGGAAATATGAGCCAATTCCAGAATCAATTTACAATCGATATACGCTTGAACATTGGTGTGAGACTCTTTTGAGTATTCACAAAAAAGTAGTGATTTAATTTTTTTTAGATTCAAAATTTATGTCAAAAAAAGTTCTTTTAGAAACACATAATCTTAAAAATCTGTCGAGCGGATTTGGAGTTTTTAACCACTCTTTACTCAAGTCTTTTGCGAAGATGGATACGTCCGATCTTGATTTTTATGTGAATTTAAAGCGTAAGGATGCCATTGTTGAAGAGTTTGGAAATCGATTTAAATATTCAGCCTACTCGGAATTGCAAAGATTAGCGTTGTTTCGTCCAAAAAAGGTGTATGATGTGTGGCATTGTATGAACCAAAATATTGCAGTAGAACCATTTTTCAAACAGAAGAAATATATTTTAACCGTTCATGATGTCAATTTTGCAGAAGGCACAGGTAGAAAGGATAAAAAACGTGTCGAACTTTTCAAAAATAAACTGAAAAGAGCGGATCTGATTACGTATATATCGCAGTTTGCAAAAGACCATACGCATCAATATTTTGACGTTCCCAATGTTGAAGAAAAAATTATTTTCAACGGAAATCCAATTTCAGAATTGCTTTCTACAGAGAATTTTAAACCAATTGTTCCTTTAGATAAACCATTTTTGTATTCTATTGGAGACTTCCTTCCTAAGAAGAACTTTATTTCGTTGATTAAAATGATGAAGGAAATTCCAGATTTGTATTTGATTATTTCTGGAAATAACAAGAAAGACTACGGCGTTCAAGTTCAACAAGAGATTGAAAATTTAGGTTTACAAAATCGTGTTTTTTTAACAGGTCGAGTTTCAGATGAAGGCAAGCAGTTTTACATTAAAAATGCGTTGGCTTTTGTTTTTCCTTCGTTGCAAGAAGGTTTTGGACTGCCGCCTATTGAAGCAATGAAGTTTGGAAAACCCGTTTTTCTTGCGAATCGAGCTTCGTTACCCGAAATTGGTGGCGATGCCGCTTTTTATTGGGACGACTTTGATCCTGTTTCTATGAAAAATGTTCTACAAAATGGTTTAAACCAATTTGAAAATCAGAAAGAATTTTATCAAAGAAAATTAATTGAACGTGCTGATTTTTTTAACTGGGATCGTGCTGCGAAAGAATATTTAGCATGTTATCGTTCGTAATGTGATTTATATAATTATCTAGTAACTATTATAAAATTAGAGATTTTTCACATTTTTATTTGTGGAATTCAAAAATGTTTCTACATTTGTATCAAATAATCGGAAAATGATTTCAACAATTTTAATTCATCATCATCATTCTATCTAAAGGACGGAATGTATTGTGTTGTTTTAAAGTGAACAAAAAAATAATAGAAAACCGTCTGAGTAAAGACGGTTTTTTTCTTTTAAATAAGGTTGAAAAAAGGATTTACTCAGATCAAATTTTAAAATAAAAAACATGAGTAAATTAAAAATTGCCATTCAAAAAAGTGGTCGACTCTATGAAGAATCATTGCAATTGCTAAAAGATTGCGGAATCGACTACAACAACGGCAAAGATCAACTTAAGGTTGCAGTTTCCAATTTTCCTTTGGAGATTTACTTTCTTCGAAACTCAGATATTCCTCAGTATGTTGCAGATGGCGTTGTTGATGTCGCTATTCTCGGTGAAAATTTGCTCATCGAAAAGGAAAAAGATATTGATGTCGTGGTTCGATTGGGGTTTTCAAAATGCAAAGTTTCACTTGCTGTGCCTAAAGAAGTGGAAACGGATGATATTTCCTATTTCCAAAATAAAAAAATTGCAACTTCTTATCCGAATACGCTTTCAAAATTCTTAAAAGAAAATCAAATTTCAGCAGAGATTCACTACATCTCTGGCTCTGTTGAAATAGCTCCGAATATGGGATTAGCAGACGGTATTTGTGATATCGTGAGTTCGGGAAGTACGCTTTTTAAGAATGGTCTTCGAGAAACCAAAACCATTTTAAAATCGGAAGCTGTTCTCGCCAAAAATCCAAATTTATCTGAAGAAGCAAATTCTATTTTGAACCAATTGGTTTTTCGGATAGATTCCGTTTTGAAAGCGAAAAACACCAAATACATTTTGATGAATGTTCCCAATGATAAGATTAACTCGGTTTCTAAAGTTCTTCCTGTTTTAAAAAGTCCAACCGTAATTCCTTTGGCTGAAGAAGGTTGGAGCAGTATTCATTCTGTCATTGAAGAAGATCGATTCTGGGAAGTGATTGACGCATTAAAAAATGCTGGAGCGCAAGATATTTTGATTATCCCAATTTCGAAAATGGTTATTTAAAAAAAACACAATGAAAATATATACAAAACCTGCAAAAGCGCTTTGGCCAGACTTGGTCCAAAGGCCGACTTTGGAAAAAGTCAGTTTAAAATTTTCTATTCAGAATATTTTTGAACGCGTTGAAAAAGACGGAGACACCGCTTTGAGAGAATTAACCAAAGAGTTTGATCAAGTTGAAATTGACTCTTTAATTGTTAGCCAAGATGAATTAGATGAATCGGAAACGCTAATTAGTTCTGATTTGAAAAAGGCAATTCAAGTTGCGAAACAAAACATTCAAAAATTCCACCAAGGTCAAGCGGAAGCGTCAGAAAAAGTTGAAACTAGTCCAGGCATTGTTTGCTGGAGAGAATCTCGTGGCATTGAAAAGGTTGGATTGTACATTCCTGGAGGTTCCGCGCCTTTATTTTCTACCGTTTTAATGCTTGCGATTCCAGCTAAAATTGCGGGTTGCAAAGAAATTATCCTTTGTACACCTCCTTCAAAAGATGGGAAAATTAACCCAGCAATTTTATATGCTGCGAAATTATGTGGCGTTACTCAAATATTTAAAGTGGGTGGAGGACAAGCAATTGCGGCGATGACTTTAGGAACGGAAACGCTTCCCAAGGTGTATAAAATCTTTGGCCCAGGAAATCAGTACGTAACTGCAGCAAAAAAATTTGCTACGGAAATGGGAGTAAGCATTGATATGCCTGCTGGTCCAAGTGAAGTTTTGGTTATTGCTGATGAACAGGCTGTTCCCGAATTTTGTGCTGCTGATTTATTGTCTCAAGCGGAGCATGGACCTGATAGTCAAGTTATCTTTCTTACGAATTCAATTTCTATTTTGGAGGAGACAATTGATGAAGTGGAAAAGCAAGTTTTAAGCTTACCAAGAAAGGAAATCGCTGAAAAGGCTTTAACTAATAGTCGTTTTGTATTGGTCGCCGATTTGGATGATGCGTTTGATTTGAGTAACCAATACGCACCAGAACATTTAATTTTAGCGCTTCAAAATCCAGAGGAATTTATTTCAAAAATTGAAAATGCGGGTTCTGTTTTCCTGGGTAATTTTGCTTGTGAAAGTGCCGGTGATTACGCTAGTGGAACCAATCACACCTTACCGACGAATGGAAATGCGTTACAATATAGCGGCGTTTCTGTCGATAGTTTTGTGAAGAAAATAACGTTTCAGACGATTTCAGAAAAAGGAATTCAAAATCTTGGTTCAACAATTGAGATTATGGCTGAAGCTGAAGGTTTATTTGCGCACAAAAATGCAGTTTCGGTTCGTTTAAACTACTTAAATCAAAACAATGACTAAGACAATTGAATCTTTGGTTCGCCCCAACATATTGGCTTTGAAGCCTTACATCAGTTTTCGTGATTCAATAGAATGTGATGATTACGTCTTTTTGGATGCTAACGAAAATCCTTTTGGCACGTACAATCGTTATCCGGATTCTACACAAAAGAAGTTGAAAGAGAAATTAGCACAAATCAACTCGATTTCAAGTAATCAATTGAGTTTAGGGAATGGAAGTGATGAATTGATTGATTTGATTATCAATATTTTTTGTTCTCCTCAAAAAGATGCCATTGCTGTTCTGAATCCTTCTTTTGCGATGTATGAGTTTTATGCTGCAGTGAATGAAAACCCTGTGATCAAACTTAATTTGGATGAGAGTTTTGATTTACAGAAAGAAGAATTTCAATCTAAATTAAAGAATCAAAAAGCAAAAGTTTTGTTCTTATGTACGCCAAACAATCCAACAGGAATTTCCATTTCGGATGTTCGCTATTATGTCGAAAATTTTAAGGGAATTGTAGTTGTAGACGAAGCGTATGTAGAATTTTCGGATAAAGAATCGGCATTAAATTATCTCAATGACTTTCCAAATTTAATAGTGTTAAAAACACTTTCAAAAGCATATGGAATGGCAGGTTTACGAATAGGAATGGCAGTTGCCTCGCCTTTTATAACCCAACTTATTCAAACTGTGAAGTCTCCTTATAACATGAGTAATGCGAATCTTCAAACGGCTCTTGAGTTGCTAGAAAATGAAGCAGAAATACAAGCTAATATTCAAAAAATAAAATCAGAGAAAGCAAAGCTAAAAGCAGAACTAGAAAAGCTTTCTTGTGTGACAAAAATCTATCCATCAGATGCCAATTTTTTCTTAGTTGAGTTTTCTAACTGTGAAAACTTGTATTCAAAACTTGTTGAATCTAAAATTTTGACAAGCAAACGATTTCCGAGCATTCCAAACGCGTTGAGAATCAACGTCGGATCGGAAGAAGAAAATAACCAATTAATCAAAACACTTAGCCAATTGTAATATGAAAAAAGTACTATTTATCGATCGTGATGGAACTTTAATTGTAGAACCACCAACAGACTTTCAAGTGGATTCTTTAGAGAAACTGGAGTTTTTGCAAGGTGTTTTTCAGAATTTAGCCAAAATTGCTCGCGAATTGGATTATGAGTTGGTGATGGTAACCAATCAAGATGGTTTGGGAACGGAAAGTTTTCCTGAAGCAGATTTTATAAAACCTCAAGAAAAAATGCTTCAAGCATTTGAAAATGAAGGTATCATTTTTCAAGATATCTTTATTGATCGAAGTTTTGAGAGTGAAAATCTTTCTACAAGAAAACCTGGAGTTGGACTTTTGGGAAAATACATTTATGGAAATTACGATTTGGCTAATTCGTATGTTATTGGCGATCGAAAGACAGATATTCAATTAGCAAAAAACTTAGGTTCAAAAGCTATTTTTATTACAAATGAAGAAGATTCAGATGCGGAATTGACGACAAATTCTTGGACAGAAATTTATCAATATTTGAAAGCTCAACCTCGTAAAGCAAAGGTTTCTCGCAAAACAAAAGAAACGGAAATCGATCTTGAAGTGAATTTGGATGGTCAAGGAGTCGCAAATATCAACACCGGTTTATCCTTTTTTGATCATATGTTGGATCAAATTGCGCGTCACGGAAATTTGGATTTAACAGTTAATGTCAAAGGCGATTTGGAAGTCGATGAACATCATACGATTGAAGATACTGCGATTGTTCTGGGAGAAGCTATTGCAAAGGCTTTAGGAAGTAAAAAAGGAATTGAGCGTTACGGCTTTTTGCTGCCTATGGACGAGTGTTTGGCGCAAGTAGCCATTGATTTTGGCGGACGACCTTGGTTGGTTTGGGATGCGCAATTTCAACGTGAAAAAATCGGCGATGTACCCACAGAAATGTTTTTCCACTTTTTTAAATCGTTTACAGATGCTTCCAAATCGAATCTCAACATCAAAGTAAAAGGCGAGAACGAGCATCACAAGATTGAAAGCATTTTCAAAGCTTTTGCAAAAGCGATAAAAATGGCGGTGGCACAAACGGATTCTAATTTTAATTTGCCTTCAACCAAAGGAAGTTTATAATATGAAAGTAGCGATAGTTGAATACAACGCAGGAAACGTTGCTTCGGTGCGAAATGCGTTACGACGTTTAGGAACTGAACCTATAATTACAAGTGATTTTGAAGAACTTAAATCGGCAGATAAAGTTATTTTTCCGGGTGTTGGTGAAGCATCTTCAGCGATGAATTTCCTCAAAGAAAAAAGTTTAGATCAACTGATTCCGAACTTAAAACAACCCGTTTTAGGAATTTGTTTGGGACAGCAATTAATGTGTAATCAAATTGAAGAAGGAAATACCATTGGCATGAAAATTTTTGACGTGAATGTTAAACGTTTTCCGAGTTCTGGAATTATTCCGCATATGGGATGGAATACCGTCTTTGATTTAGAATCTCCTTTGTTTAAAGGCGTTTCAGAAATTGAAGATGTTTATTTTGTACATTCTTATTACTGTGAATTGTCAAAGTATACAATTGCAAAATGCGATTATATTTTGCCATACAGTGCTGCCTTACAAAAAGATAATTTCTATGCAACTCAATTTCACCCCGAAAAATCGAGTGGTATAGGGGTAAAAATTTTGTCAAATTTTTTAAAACTTTAAACTATGAAAATAATTCCTGCAATTGATATTATTGATGGTAAATGCGTTCGGCTCTCGAAAGGCGATTACGCAACACAAAAGGTCTATAATGAAAATCCGTTAGAAGTGGCGAAAGCCTTTGAAGATATTGGAATTCAGTATTTGCATCTGGTTGATTTGGATGGCGCCAAAGCAAAGCATATTGTTAATGCTAAAGTTTTGGAAAGTCTTGCTTCCAATACGAATTTAAAACTTGATTTTGGCGGTGGAATTAAATCCAAGTCGGATGTTGAATTGGCTTTTAATTCGGGAGCGAATCAAATTACCATTGGATCTATTGCAGTTTCAGATCGAGATTTCTGTTTGCAGTTACTAACGGAATACGGTTCTGAGAAACTGATTTTGGGTGCGGATTGTTTAAATAGAATTATCAAAACTTCAGGCTGGTTGGAAGAAAGCGATTTGGATGTAGTTGAATTTATTCAATCCTATCAAAAGAATGGTTTGAACACGGTCATTTGTACTGACATCGCTAAAGATGGCATGTTGGCTGGTCCTTCGACGGAACTTTATGAAGAAATTTTAGAGAAAACCAATGCGAAATTAATTGCAAGTGGCGGAATTTCGAATGCTGCTGATGTAGTTAAAATGAAAGAAATCGGGTGTTTCGGAACCATCATTGGAAAAGCTATTTATGAAGGAAAAATATCGATGCAAGAACTCCAGAAATTGAATTCAGAGTTATGTTAAAAAAACGAATTATTCCATGTTTGGATATCAAAGATGGTGAAACGGTGAAGGGAGTCAATTTTATAAACCTTGTTAAAGCGGGCGATCCTGTCGAATTGGCAAAACGCTACGAAGAGCAAGGTGCTGACGAATTGGTGTTTTTGGATATTACAGCGACGGTTGAAAATAGAAAAACCTTAGTGGATTTGGTTGAGAAAATTTCTGCTGAATTAAGTATTCCTTTTACGGTCGGTGGTGGAATTTCATCTATTTCTGATGTTTCCAAACTACTAAAAGCCGGTGCCGATAAAATCAGTATCAATTCATCGGCGGTGAAAAGTCCGCAATTGATTCAAGATATAGCAAATGAATTTGGTTCACAATGCGTTGTAGTGGCTATTGATACCAAAGAAGTTAACGGCGTTCATTTAGTTCATGTAAAAGGTGGAAGAGAAGCAACCGAGTTGAAAACCCTTGAATGGGCGAAAGAAATTGAAAATTTGGGTGCGGGTGAAATCCTATTAACCTCCATGAATGCAGATGGAACTAAAGCGGGTTTTGATTTGGAGATTACAAAACAAGTTGCTGATTTGGTTTCTATTCCAGTTATTGCTTCGGGTGGTGCTGGTTCTAAGGAAGATTTTCAAGATGTTTTTGAAAAGACAAAAGCAACGGGAGCTTTGGCAGCGAGTGTTTTTCACTTTTCCGAAATCCCAATTCCAGAATTAAAAACCTATTTAAAAAAACAAGAAATCCCAGTACGATGAATATAAATTTTGATAAAGGAAATGGTCTTGTTCCTGTGATTATTCAGGATTCGGTAACGTTGCAAGTGCTTATGCAAGGCTTTATGAATCAGGAAGCATTTGACAAAACGGAACAAGAAGGAAAAGTCACTTTTTTTAGCCGAACTAAAAATAGATTGTGGACGAAAGGTGAGAGGTCGGGTAATTTTCTTTGGGTACAATCCATTCAAATTGATTGCGACAATGATTGTTTATTGATTAAGGTAAAGCCAACGAATGTGGTTTGTCATACGGGAAGTTTTTCATGTTTTGGCGAAAAGGAAACCAAAGGTTTTGTGTACGATTTGCAAGAAACGATTTCTAAGAAAATTGACACCAAAGAAAGCGGTTCATATACGTATTCCTTGTTTGAAAGAGGAATGAATAAAGTTGCACAGAAAGTAGGCGAGGAGGCTGTAGAATTGGTTATCGAAGCCAAAGATTCTAATGATGATTTATTTGTTAATGAAGCAGCAGATTTGCTCTATCATTATTTGATTTTATTGAAAGCCAAAGGCTTTCAACTGGAAGATATTGAAGCCGTTTTGAAAAGTCGATCGAAATAATTTTCAAACGTAGTCGAAAGAAAAATCCCAAGCCAAAGGCTTGGGATTTTATATTGATAACAAAAAGTTGATATTATTTTACTTGATCTACAACAGCTTTGAAAGCTTCAGGGTGGTTCATTGCAAGGTCTGCAAGAACTTTTCTGTTCAATTCGATGTTGTTTTTCTTAAGAGCTCCCATGAACTGAGAGTAAGACATTCCGTGTTCTCTAGCACCAGCGTTAATTCTGGTAATCCAAAGAGCTCTGAAGTTTCTTTTCTTCTCTTTTCTACCACGGTAAGCATATTGCATTGCTTTTTCTACCGCGTTTTTAGCTACAGTCCAAACGTTCTTTCTTCTACCGAAAAAACCTTTAGCTTGTTTTAGCACTTTTTTTCTGCGCGCTCTAGACGCTACAGCGTTTACTGATCTTGGCATAATTTAAATTGTTTTTTTGAATTGTGCGATGTTATATTTCAACATTCTTTTGGGCTCCAATTCAGGGTTAAAATTGTGAATTTGTTTTTCGAATTCTTATAAACCGATATAAGGTTATAAAAACTACTTTATTGCTAATTGACGTTGTACACTTTTCTCGTCCACTTTAGCAACATAAGAAGTTTGCGTAAGATTTCTCTTTTGCTTCGTTTCTTTCTTAGTCAATATGTGGCTTTTGTAAGCGTTTTTTCTTTTGATCTTACCTGTTCCGGTTAGAGCAAAACGTTTCTTAGCACCTGATTTCGTTTTTAATTTTGGCATTGTTCTGCTTTTTTATGTTTTGTTATCAATATTTTTCTTTGGGTGTATCTCTTCGTTCGCTCATTCCACTTCGTTTCATTCGCTCGCTCGAGACCGGGCTATTCGCTTATACTCCTCATTTCGCTGCTTCGCAGCTCATTGTGGGGTAACCGCTACTATCCCTTACGCATAACAGACTGCAAAATTACAAAAAATTCCGCAATCTGAAGCCTTTCATAGAGATAAACCTATAAAAGTCTTTTCGTATGCATGCAAATAAGAGATTCTCGACAGAAAATCTCTTATTTTATACTGTTTTTTAAGCTTTACTTTGAGGGTGCGAAAACTATTTCGCTGGCTTCTTAGGGCTCATCATCATAATCATTCTTTTCCCTTCAAGCTTTGGAAGTTGGTCTACCTTACCAACGTGCTCTAGTTCTTGAGCAAGTTTCAAAAGTAAAATTTCTCCTTGATCTTTGAAGACAATAGAACGACCTTTGAAGAAAACGTAGGTTTTTAGTTTAGAACCTTCTTCCAAGAACTTTTCAGCATGCTTCTTTTTGAACTCGTAATCGTGATCATCAGTTTGAGGTCCGAAACGGATTTCCTTAACCACCACTTTTACTTGTTTTGCTTTAAGCTCTTTTTGTTTCTTCTTCTGCTCGTACAAGAATTTTTTATAATCTAAGATACGTGTGATATACGGCTCCGACTTGTCAGAGATTACCACAAGATCCAATTCTTGCTCTTTTGCAATTTGCTGTGCTTTCGCTAATGGATAAACTCCTGGCTCAACGTTATCACCTACCAAACGAACTTCTTTCGCTCGGATTTTGTCGTTAATCTGATGTAAATCTTCTTGTACAGGGCGACGCATTGGTCCTCTTCCTCTACTGCTAAATTTCTGTGCTATTGTTTTATATTTTAAAGTTAACTTCTATTTTGTCGCGAGATTTTCTCGCTTTTTTTTGGACGAATTTGGTTTTCTATCCTTTAAATTCAAATCCTGTTTCCGCTGCTTTTTTAAAGTACGTAACAAAATCATCCATTTTCATTACGCCTAAATCTCCTTCACCACGTCTTCTAACAGAAACCGTACCATCTTGCTCTTCATTTTCACCAACAACTAACATAAATGGAATTTTCTTTAACTCGGCATCGCGAATCTTTTTTCCTGTCTTCTCGTTTCGCTCGTCAACTAGACCGCTAA
Organism: Kaistella sp. CFF1-2; assembly: GCF_059509915.1. Taxonomy (NCBI): domain Bacteria; kingdom Pseudomonadati; phylum Bacteroidota; class Flavobacteriia; order Flavobacteriales; family Weeksellaceae; genus Kaistella; species Kaistella sp. CFF1-2. Next base: position 361,456 of record NZ_JCAKLF010000001.1, on the reverse strand, counting down.
TATCGTTAATTTCTAATAATTGAGAAACTTTTTTTGCGTAGTCTACATATTTTTCGCTGATTGGCAAAATGATGTATTGGTCTGGACTTAACCACAATGGGAAGTCTCCAGCAGTGTTTTCTAGCAAGATTGCAACGAAACGTTCCATAGAACCAAACGGCGCTCTGTGAATCATCACAGGTCTGTGTTTTTCGTTGTCGCTTCCTGTATACCAAAGATCAAAACGTTCTGGTAGGTTGTAATCTACTTGGATGGTTCCAAGCTGCCAGCTTCTTCCTAGAGCATCTTTCACCATGAAGTCCAATTTCGGACCGTAGAATGCGGCTTCTCCGTATTCTACTACTGTTTTTAGATTTTTATTTTTTGCGGCTGTGATAATTGCATTTTCTGCTTTCTCCCAGTTTTCATCACTACCAATATATTTTTGTTTGTTTTCAGGGTCTCTTAAAGAAACTTGCGTTGTAAAATCTTCAAATCCTAAAGAACCAAATACATAAAGAACCAAATCAATTGTTTTTTCAAACTCAGACAAAAGCTGATCTGGAGTACAGAAAAGGTGCGCATCATCCTGAGTGAATCCACGAACTCGAGTCAACCCATGCAACTCACCAGACTGCTCGTAACGATACACGGTACCGAACTCTGCATATCTTTTTGGTAAATCTCTGTACGACCATTGTTGCGCTTTGTAAATTTCGCAGTGGTGCGGACAGTTCATTGGTTTTAGCAAAAACTCTTCACCTTCATTTGGGGTTTTAATCGGTTGGAAAGAATCTTCTCCGTATTTATCCCAGTGTCCAGAGGTGATGTACAATTCTTTAGCTCCAATATGCGGAGTCATAACGAATTCATACCCTGCTTTTTTCTGAGCTTTAGAAAGGAAATCTTCTAATTTCTTTCTTAGTGAAGCTCCTTTTGGTAGCCACAATGGTAATCCTAGGCCAACTTTTTCTGAAAAAGTGAAAATTCCCAGTTCCTTACCTAATTTTCTGTGATCTCTTCTTTTTGCTTCCTCTAATCTTTCTAAATATTCCGTCAATTCTTTTTGCTTAGGGAATGTGATTCCGTAAACACGAGTAAGCTGCTTATTTTTTTCATCTCCTCTCCAATAGGCACCGGCAGCGTTCAAAATTTTAGCTGCTTTTACAATTCCTGTTGCTGGGATGTGACCACCACGACATAAATCGGTGAAGTTATCATGGGTTACAAACGTAATTTCTCCGTCGTTTAGGTTGTCAATTAGTTCGGTTTTGTATTGGTTTCCAGCATACGTTTTTAGCGCTTCCGCTTTAGAAACGGGATATAATTGGAACGTGGAATCTTTTTTCGCATTCTCAATCATTTTCTTTTCGATTTTTTCGAAATCTTTTTCGCTTAAAGATTCATCTCCAAAATCAACATCGTAGTAAAAACCATTTTCTATTGCAGGACCAATGGTTAGTTTCGCTTCCGGATAAAATTCCTGAATCGCTTGAGCTAGCAAGTGGGCAGATGAATGCCAAAATGCTTTTTTCCCCATATCATCATTCCAGGTAAGCAACTGAACCGTGGCATCTTCTTCGATTGGTGTCGTGACTTCCACTTGCGTTCCGTTTACGATTGCAGAAATGGTGTTTCTCGCCAAACCTTCACTGATAGATTTTGCTACTTCAAGCGGAGTTACCGCTTTTTCAAATTCCTTGATGCTTCCGTCTGGAAGTGTGATTTTGATCATACGTTTCTCAAATTGTTTTATAAGGTGCAAAAATACGAAAATTATAGATAATCTGCCTCAAATAATTGATTGTTCACCGATTATTTATTTAATTTGTAGCACAACAAAGTATATACTGTGGTTAATATTTCGAATTATCTCTCTAAAGTGTTGGGAGTTCCTGTAGATCAAATTGTTTCTTGCGAACAACATTACCATCTTAAAAAGATTAAAAAAGGTGAATTTTTGCTTCGTGAAGGGGAAATTTGTCATGACAATGTTTTTGTAGAGAAAGGCTTGCTGCGAATGTATTCCATTGATGAACAAGGGAAAGAGCATATTGTTCAGTTTGCTCCAGAAAATTGGTTAATCGGAGATCGTTCCTCAATGTATTTTAACGAAAAATCCAAATATTTTATAGACGCAACAGAAGATTCTGAAGTTTGGATGTTAAAACCTGATTTCTTTAACGAAATGCATGAAAAATTTCCTGAAACGGTGGATAATAATGATTTATTGCTTCATAAACATATTCGCGCTCTGCAAGATCGTATTAATTCACTTTTATCGGATACAGCCGAAGAACGCTATTTGAAATTTGTGAAAATGTATCCGGATATTATGCTTCGAGTTCCGCAATGGATGGTGGCTTCGTACTTGGGAATTACACCAGAAAGTTTAAGCCGAGTACGAAAAGAGTTAGCTAAAAAGAATTTTAAACCAGGGAAAATTTAAAATTCAAATCATATAAAAAGCAGAGCTGTGAGCTCTGCTTTGCATTTTTACCGTATTCAATTATTTTCCTAAATAAGATTTTAGGATCTTGCTTCTGGAATTGTGTTTCAATCTTTTGATTGCTTTTTCTTTGATCTGACGAACACGTTCTCTCGTTAGGTCGAATGTTTCACCAATTTCTTCTAAAGTCATTGGGTGTTTTCCATTCAATCCGAAATACAATCTCACTAAGTCTGCCTCTCTTGGAGTTAATGTTTGTAATGCTCTTTCGATCTCAATTTGAAGAGATTCTAGCATCAAATCTTTGTCTGGACTTGGAGATTCTCCGGAACGTAATACGTCGTACAAGTTAGAGTCTTCACCTTCAACAAGCGGCGCATCCATAGATAAGTGTCTACCACTATTTTTCATGGATTCCTTGATGTCTTCCTCACTCATGTCAAGCACTTCTGCCAATTCTTCTGGAGATGGCGGTCTTTCGTTTTCTTGCTCTAAGTGGGCGTACGCTTTGTTGATTTTGTTGATTGATCCAATTTTGTTCAAAGGCAATCTTACAATTCTTGACTGCTCTGCAAGAGCTTGTAAAATAGACTGACGAATCCACCATACCGCATATGAGATAAATTTGAAACCTCTAGTTTCGTCGTATCTTTTTGCTGCTTTCATCAATCCTAAGTTACCTTCATTAATAAGGTCAGGAAGGGAAAGTCCTTGGTTTTGATACTGTTTAGATACGGAAACTACGAAACGAAGGTTCGCTTTAATTAATTTCTCAAGAGCGGCTCTATCACCGGCGCGAATTCGTTGAGCCAATTCTACTTCTTCATCCGCAGTAATCAATTCTACTTTACCGATTTCCTGCAAATACTTGTCAAGCGATGCGGTTTCCCTGTTGGTAACCTGTTTTGTAATCTTTAACTGTCTCATGTACAAATTCACCCTTTATTTGTAGGGCTACAATTATATATACGATGAGAATTGCCAAAAGGTTACACTTGATCCACTTTTATTTGAAATTTTATGATTTTAAGCAAAAAAAAATAGGTTTAAGAACATATGTGTTTCTAAACCTATTGTGTATTTCATTAGTTGAATCTCTTTATTTAAAAGTGTCGTTTAAGAATTTAGCCAATCGCAATCCTCCGTACAATAATTGTCTTTCCATCGTATCATTGAATTTATATTGATAATCGTACGATAATTTAGAATCGGCTGGGGTTTGCGCATAAATTTTATTCGCAATTTTATGAGAGTCAAAAAGCCAATCTTCCAAAGTTCCTGCTTGGATCGCTTTTCTTTCTTTTCTGGTTTTGATATCCAAAAGCTTCGCATATTCGGTATAACTATATTTTTGCGAATCAATTAGTTTTCCGTCCCAAAGTGAATGTAAGTTAGTTTTATCTCCAAAATACGTCATTTGAATTTTGTTACCACCCAAATCCCCAGCTCTTCCCGTGTGCATTGGTTGTGCAAGATCACCCATCATGTGAATAACAAATACCAAAGCATTTTTACGCTCATTTTCAGGTAAGTTTTTGTTCTTTAGTTTGCTTTGCAAAACATATAATTGATTGTACAAACTTGGTCCAGCTTGTTTCTTTAACTCGGTTTCAAAAGTTTTGAAGTCTGCACTTGGTTCAATGTTTACGTAATGCCAAGCACCAGCTTCTTTCCAAACTCCAGTTGTATCCGATTTGATAAAGTCTGGCCAGTTTGCCCAATAAGCCAACTTTTCTTTTCCTAAAAGCTTTTTGATTTGTCTTTTTGATTTGCAACTTAAATGATTTTCTGCAATTTCAGCGATCACACGGTGGCCTGTTAATCCCCAAGCGAAAACCGATATATGACTTACTAATAGCGATAAACACGCTAGTTTTGTAATAAAAGAATGTGATGATTTCATAGCGCAAAGATACTTTTTCAAAATGTATTTTAGATGAATCTTATTTTAACTTATCCACACAAAAGCTTTCTAAAATTTAGAAAGCTTTTGTATTTAGTGGTCTTTAACTTTATTTCCAGGTTCACGAACGATCATAAGTGGTATGGTTACGGTCGTTGCGAGCATTTTACTCAAACTAGAGTAGAACATGGAATCTACGAAACTTAGATTTCGTTTTACAACAACTAGCATATCGATATTCTCGTTAGCTACAAATTGAATTACGGATTTTTTCATATCGTCTGTTTTTTCAACAAAAAATTCCAACCTTGGATTGTCAAAAAGTTGAGTCCATTCTTTAATATGTTTATCCGCGTCTGCTTGCTTACGGTCCATATTTCCGCTGTATTCCATAAGATGCAAGCATTTTACTTTTCCATCATAATAAGCTGCAGCTTTCAAAACGGCAGCAACAATTGGCTTGTCTGATTCTTTAAAGGTTGTTGTTAATCCGATATTTTTTATTGAATGGAATTTCGCATAATGCGGAACACTTAAAACCGGTACATTCAAAGCTTGAATGGTGTTTACGGTGTTGGTTCCCCAGAATTTTTTCAAAAATCCACTCGCACCGCTGGTTCCCATCACGATAAGATCTACTTTTTCCTTACGTACAATGTTTTTAATGACATGCACTAATAAGCCATTCTCGAAAACAAACGACATGTTTGTATCTTGAAGATTATATTTTTCGGCTATTTCACGCATTTTGGGAACTTCAGCTTTAAAATGATCAAACTGGTTCATTTCGATGCTGGTGTAAACGTCTTCCAAAAGTTCGGGGCGACCACCATGTAAACTAGAAATTACAGGTCGTTCAAACGTATGCAAGACAATTAAATCGGCTTCCAAACTTTTTGCAAGATGAATAGCATAAATAAAGGCATTGTTGGCAGTTTCAGAAAAATCGGTTGGAAAAAGTATTTTTTTCATATCACTAACAGGGTTTTGAATTTTTAAGAAAATAATTTAGGCCAAAGGGCTTTCTGTATTTAAAATCTTCTCTAAAGGTAGTAATTTTAACGGAATTCGACGAAAAGTTTAGTTGAATTTAAAAATGATAAAAATTAGGATACTTTGGGTAGGATATTTCTGATTTTAAATTAAGAATGAAAGGTTTTCTTGGTAGAAATTCGTAAATTTGCACGTTTCAATTTTAACTGAAGCAGGTAGGAGAAATTCTCATGAAAAATACTGAAAATAAAGAATATATAGAGGTTTATGGCGCTCGCGAACATAACCTTAAAAATATCAATGTTCGCATTCCTAGAAACGAATTGGTGGTCATTACTGGTCTTTCGGGAAGCGGAAAATCATCTTTGGCTTTTGATACGATTTTTGCAGAAGGGCAAAGACGATATATTGAAACGTTTTCAGCTTATGCAAGACAGTTTTTAGGTGGTTTGGAACGACCTGATGTTGATAAAATTGATGGACTTTCTCCCGTAATTGCCATTGAACAAAAGACAACGAATAAAAATCCACGTTCTACAGTTGGAACCATTACGGAATTGTATGACTTTTTGCGATTGTTATATGCAAGAGTTTCGGACGCGTATTCCTTGACAACAGGAAGAAAACTAGTTAGTTATACAGAAGAGCAGATTTTAGAAATCATCAAAACCAATTTCTCAGGAAAAAAAGTGTTGTTGCTTTCGCCTGTTATTCGAGCAAGAAAAGGACATTATCATGAATTGTTCGTTCAAATGGCGAAGAAAGGCTATTCTCAAGCTAGAATTGATGGCGAATTACAAGATATTGAATACGATTTAAAGCTTGACCGATATAAAACCCACGATATTGATATTGTGGTTGATCGCTGGATTATTGGCGAAAACGCAACAGAAACCCGCATGGAGAAGTCCCTTCGCACAGCCATGGAAATGGGCGAGGGGACGATTGGAATCCAAATTATGGGGAATGACGAAGTGGAGTATTTTTCTAAAAATTTGATGGACGACGATACAGGAATGTCCATGGCGGTTCCAGAGCCGAATACGTTTTCTTTTAATTCACCCAAAGGAAGTTGCCCGAATTGTAAAGGTTTGGGAACGATCAAGCGAGTGAATCCAGATTATTTTGTCGAAAATGGTAAATTATCCATCAGTAATGGTGCTTTGTTGCCTTTGGAAGATATTAAATCAAACAAATGGATTGTCGCTCAAATCAAATTAATTTTAGAAACTTTTGGTTTGGATTTATCGACTCCGTTTGAGAAAATTTCAAAAGAAGCATTGGATTTTATTTACAACGGAATTCATAAAGAATTTACGAAGGATTTAACGTATGCTGGGATTTCGAAGAAAGTAAAACTGAATTTCGACGGACTAATTTCAATCATCAGCGAAATGATTGAAGATAAGGAAAGTTACGACGCAGTTTTGCTTGAAAGACGTTATACAACGGAAGAAACGTGTCCGGAATGTCATGGTGCTCGTTTGCAACAATCGAGTTTAAGTTTTAAAATTGACGGAAAAAATATTGCCGAAGTTAGCGCATTAAGTTTAGCTGATTTCAAAGATTGGTTAGCGGAAGTTGAAGGGAGTTTTTCCGAAAAAAATAAAATTATTGCCTACGAAATTTTGAAAGAAATTTCTACTCGTTTGCAATTCCTTTTAGATGTTGGTTTGGATTATTTAAGTTTAAGCCGAAGTTCGAGAACTCTTTCTGGAGGCGAATCACAGAGGATTCGTTTGGCGACGCAAATTGGTTCGCAATTAGTAAATGTATTGTATATTTTGGATGAGCCGAGTATTGGTTTACATCAACGAGATAACGAACGTTTGATTAATTCGCTTAAGAATCTACGAGATATTGGAAACTCCGTTTTGGTTGTTGAGCACGATAAAGACATGATTTTGGAGGCGGATGAAGTTTTAGATATTGGTCCAAAAGCAGGAAAATTTGGTGGAGAAGTGCTTTGGCAAGGGAAACCAAAAGATTTGACAAAAGCTGATACAATTACTGCGCAGTATTTAAACGGCAAGAAAAATATTGAAATTCCGAAGGAAAGAAGAAAAGGAAACGGGAAGAAAATTGTTCTTAAAGGTGCTTCTGGAAACAATTTAAAGAATGTTACTTTAGAAGTTCCATTGGGGTTATTAGCTGTTGTTACGGGGATTTCAGGTAGTGGAAAATCTTCTTTGATTAATGGAACGTTGTATCCTATTTTGAACCGACATTTTTATAGAGCCGTTCAAGAGCCGTTACCATACAAGAAAATTGAAGGTATAGAGAATATCGACAAAATTGTTGATGTTGATCAAACGCCTATTGGTCGAACTCCACGATCAAATCCAGCAACGTATACGGGAATGTTTACGGATATTCGAAATTTGTTTTCTGAACTTCCAGAATCGAAAATTAGAGGTTACAAGCCTGGTCGTTTTTCATTTAATGTGAAAGGTGGACGTTGTGAAACCTGTCAAGGAGGCGGGTTAAAAGTTATTGAAATGAATTTCTTGCCAGACGTTTATGTACATTGCGAAACGTGTCATGGAAAGCGTTTTAACAGAGAAACCTTGGAAGTTCGTTATAAAGGAAAATCGATTTCAGATGTTTTGGAAATGACGATTGATGAAGCGGTAGATTTTTTCCAACCGATTCCAAAAATATTCGCTAAAGTGAAAACTTTACAAGAAATTGGTTTAGGTTATGTAACGTTAGGTCAACAATCGACAACCTTGTCGGGTGGGGAAGCGCAGCGAATTAAGTTAGCAACAGAATTAGCTAAAAAAGCAACTGGAAATACGCTTTATATTTTGGATGAACCAACAACTGGACTGCATTTTGAGGATGTGAAAATCCTGATGGAAGCGATTAATCGTTTGGTTGATTTAGGAAATTCATTCATTATTATTGAGCATAATATGGATGTCATAAAATTAGCAGATCATATTATTGATGTTGGTCCGGAAGGTGGAAAACATGGTGGACAAATCATTGCTCAAGGAACTCCAGAAGATATTATAAAAAGTAAGAAATCATTAACAGGGAAATTCTTGAAGAAAGAAATGAATTAAATTTCAAATAAAGCCCTAAAAAAGGTGTTTTTCCTGTAGTAGGATTTCATGATTACAACTAAATTTGTTGTGGATTAGGATGAGAAAGTTCATTTCCAGAGATCCGTGAATCCTATCTATTATTTTTAATGACTCGAACCGATTTGATTTTTTCAAATCGGTTTTATTTTGTGTTGAGTTTTTTAGTAATTTTAATTTCAATTAAATCAGAAAATGAACACCAATAACTTTGAAATTAGACGCATGACCATTGATGATGGTAAAAGTGTTTTAGAAATTTTTAAACAAGGAATTGAATACGGTTTGGCTACTTTTGAAACCAGCGTTCCTACGTGGGACGCTTGGGATATTGAATTTTATAATTTTTCTCGTTTTGTCATCGAAAATTCAGAGGATAAAATCGTTGGTTGGGTGGCGATAAAACCAATCAGCAAGAGGGATTGTTATGCCGGAGTCGCGGAAGTAAGTGTTTATATTCACCAAGATTTTCAACGATTGGGCTTGGGAACGATGTTGCTTCAAAAACTAATTAAAGATTCCGAAGAACATGGAATTTGGTTGCTTCAAGCGGGAATTTTCCCGCAAAATGAAGGAAGTATTTCACTACATCAAAAAGCTGGTTTTAGAAAAGTGGGTATTCGTGAAAAGATGGGAAAACTCAATGGTCGTTGGGAAGATGTTGTTTTATTAGAGCGCCGAAGTAAAGAAGTAGGAATCGACTGATTGTGGAATTTGTAAGGTTTTGGCATTATCCTTGGATCGTAACTATTCATAATGTGAAATTTTAGTGTTATGAAAAGTTTAAAAATTATTCTAATGTCATTTTTCGTAGGTTCAATTGTGATTGCTTGTACAACCTATGATAATGGATATTACGGAAACAACGGTAGAGTATATCGAGCTCCAGATGGTGGTACTTACAAATCTGGACAAATCTATAGAGACTTAAATGGTAATGTGTACCGAGATGGTAGAATCTACCGTTATGGTGGTAATGATACATATGGTTACGGAGGTTACAGAAATGGTAAGAAATTACCTCCTGGACAAGCGAAGAAAATTTATGGTGGAAGTGCAAAAGATTATGCACCTGGTCAACAAAAGAAATACTACAAAAATGATCACCACCATAAAAACAAAAAGTATAAAAAGAACAAAAAATACTACGATCGTTACGACGATTAATAAAAAAGGTAGACCGATTGGTCTACCTTTTTTATGCTTTAGAAGTGGAGATTATTTATCAATACTTCCCATTACTCGTTTCATAAACTCGTTAAGAGCTTCTTTTTGATCTTTCCCTTCGCGGGTCATTTTTTTAACTTCGAGAGCGCCATAAAGGTTAGAAATTAATTCACCCACAACGTCCAATTCTTCATCTTTCAAGGAAGGAAGTTCTGTGATGTGTTCTAAAACTTCTATGGTTTCTACAATGTAATCTTCATCGTTATTCTCAATAAATTGAGTAAGATGCTTAATTAGAGGTAACTTCATGAACTAAATCTGTTAAAACTTCTGCTTTGTTTGTTTGTACTTCGCCTTTCAATTGTCCGCCTACAAAGGTTGCAAATGTAGGTAAGTTGCTTACGTTCGCTAATTTTCTACTTTCGGGAAACTTTTCTGCATCAACATATAAGAATGGTACGTTTTCGTTTTCTGTAGCCAATTTTTTGAATTTTGGCTTCATAATTCGGCAGTTTCCGCACCAAGTTGCTCCGTATTGTACAACAACTTTGTCGTTATTAGCGATTAATTCTTGTAAATTATCTTCTGTAATTTCTGTGAACATGGTATAAAAATTTGAGGTTAAAAAAAATGAGGTTTGAAAATCATCTCAAACCTCATTCTGTGGGTTGAGATTAATGCTTAGCTAAATATTCAGCTGTAGACTTTCTGTCAGCACTCATCGCTTCTTTTCCTTCTTCCCAGTTTGCAGGGCAAACTTCTCCGTTCTTTTGTACGTGCGTGTAAGCGTCGATTAATCTTAAATATTCTTTTACGTTTCTACCAAGAGGCATATCGTTTACTGACTCGTGGAAAATTTTTCCAGTCTCATCGATTAAATACGTTGCTCTGTACGTAACGTTAGATCCTGTGAAAATTTCGTTTCCTTCTTCATCGAATTCGAAATCTTGATCAACAATTCCTAACATATTAGCCAGTTGTCTGTGCGTATCAGCTAAAATTGGGTACGTTACTCCTTCAATACCTCCGTGATCTTTTGGTGTGTTCAACCATGCGAAGTGTACTTCGTTTGTGTCGCAAGAAGCACCGATAACTTTCGTGTTTCTTTTTGCGAACTCTTCAGAAGCTTCTTGGAAAGCGTGTAATTCTGTAGGGCATACGAATGTAAAGTCTTTTGGATACCAGAAAAGAACGATTTTTTGCTCGTTGTTTACCGCTTCTTCTAAAACGTTAATTCTTAAATTGTCCCCCATTTCTGACATGGCATCGATTGCTACATTTGGGAATTTTTTTCCTACTAATGACATAATTTTATAATTTTTTTTGATGTTAGTTCTGTGATTATTTACTGATGCAAAGATATATATAATTATCTATCAAACAAATTAAAATCGATTTATAAAATCTATCAAACTTATTTAGCGGATTTCAGCTGTTTCTAAGCATGTTTTAAGCCTTTTCATTGCTTCTTTGAGCTCTTCTTCAGATGCTGCATATGAGAATCTGATACATTCTGGGCTCCCAAAAGAGACACCACCAACGCATGCAACATGAGCTTGTTCTAATAAAAACATCGCAAAGTCGTCCGAGTTTTTAATTTCAATACCATTAATTGATTTTCCTAAATAAAAAGAAATATCTGGGAAGAAATAAAACGCCGACTTCGGAAGTAGAACTTTAAAACCAGGGATTTCCTTCATTAAATCAAAAACCAAATCTCTTCGTTTTCTGAATTCATCAATCATGTAACGATATTCCTTTGGATCTGTCATTAAAGCAGTAATAGAAGCTTGCTGAGCAACCGTATTGGCTCCGCTGGTCATTTGACCCTGAACTTTATCGCACGCTTTTGCTAACCATTCCGGAGCGGCTGAATATCCAATTCTCCAACCAGTCATCGCATAACCTTTTGACATTCCGTTGACAATCGCAACTTGTTCGTAGATTTCTGGATGAACTGCGACTATTGATTTGTGAGTCGTTTCATAATTAATGTATTCGTAGATTTCATCGGAAATCACGGTTACATGCGGATATTTTTCGACAACTTTTGCAATGGATTTTAATTCATCATACGTGTAGTAACTTCCAGATGGATTACAAGGTGATGAATACAGAATAACTTTCGTTTTGTCTGTAATAGCCGCTTCTAGTTGTTCCGCTGTAATTTTAAAATCATTAACGTAAGAAGATTTCACCAAAACGGCTTTTCCGCCTACCATTTTCACCATTTCTTCATAACTCACCCAAAATGGAACTGGCAAAATCACTTCGTCACCATCGTTTACCAAGGCCATCAAAATATTAATAATGGATTGCTTTGCGCCATTTGAAACGCAAATTTGGGTAGGAGCGTAGTCTAAATTGTTATCACGCTTTAATTTATGAGCAATCGCTTTTCGAAGATCCAAAAATCCTGGAACCGGCGAATAATGGCTAAAATTTTCATTAATTGCTTTAAAAGCGGCTTCCTTTATATTATCAGGGACATCAAAATCAGGCTCTCCAAGTGTTAAGCTGATGACATCTATTCCTTCTGCTTTCATTTCCCTCGCTTTATTACTCATAACAAAGGTTTGGGAGTAACTCAATCTGTTGATGCGGTCTGATAATTTGCTCATATATGTATCTAGGTTTGTTTTCCTTACAAAGATAGGAAGTATTTATGGGTAAAAATGCGTTTGAAGTATGATTTTATTTACTTTTACGCTATGAAATTTTCTTTTAAAAATGATTATTCCGAAGGTGCGCATCCACAAGTGCTTCAAAAGCTTTTGGAACATAATATGACACAGCAAAATGGTTATGGATTGGATGAATATTGCGAAAATGCGAAACAAGTTTTACGCTCACAATGTGAAGCTCCCAAGTCTAATATATTTTTTGTTTCGGGTGGGACTTTAGCGAATCTTTTAGTTATTGGCGCAGCGTTAAAGCCGTATGAAAGCGTTATTTCCGCTTATACTGGACATATCAATACGAATGAAACGGGAGCAATTGAAAATACAGGACACAAAGTTCATGGCGTTTTGTCCGATGATGGAAAATTAAACCCAAGCGATATTCAACTAATTTTAGATGAGCATACCAATTTTCCGCATCAAGTACGACCAAAAATGGTTTATATTTCCAATTCTACGGAATTAGGAACCATTTATACGAAATCAGAATTGAAAGCTTTGTATTCGTTTTGCCAATCCAAAAATATGTTCCTATTTATGGATGGAGCGCGTCTAGGACATGCATTAACTGCGGAATCATCGGATTTGACATTGGCTGATATTGCTAAGTTAACTGATGCTTTTTACGTTGGAGGAACTAAAAACGGAGCTTTGTTTGGTGAAGCAATTATCATTACCAATCCAATTATTTCCCAAGATTTTGATTTTCATTTGAAACAAAATGGTGCTTTATTAGCTAAAGGTCGTGTTTTAGGTTTGCAGTTTTTGGCTTTATTTGAATCTGATTTATACTTTGAATTAGCTCGAAAAGCCAATCAGCAAGCGATGAAGGTAAAGCAAGCTTTTTTAGATTTGAATTTTGAATTGCTTTCTGATACAGCAACCAATCAGATTTTTCCCATTCTAAAAAATCAGGAAATTGAAGTCTTAGCGCAACAATTTGACTTTTATGTTTGGACGAAAATTAATGAAGAAAAGTCGGCAATACGTTTGATAACTTCTTGGGCAACACCAGAAGAGGAAGTCGATCGATTTATTGAGGTTTTAAAATCATTGAAATAAAAAAAATACAAGGCTATTCCGTTATCGAAATAGCCTTGTATGTTATTGTGATGAATTTTAGTTTGTCGATTTTTTAATCTCCGCTTTTACATCTTCAGCGGCATCTTTCGTCTTATCCCAAGCTTCATCTGCCCAGCTTTTGGTGTTTTCCCATGCTTGACCTGCTGCGTCTTTCGTGTCTTCCCAAGCGTCAGAAACGTTATTTTTTACCTGATCAAACCAACCTTCTTGCGTTGCTTCTTGGTTTTTAGCTTTTTGATCACGGATATAATCTTTTACTCTATCAGCATACTGATCAATTTTCCATTTTGCTTCATTTACTGCATTTTCTGCTTTATTGAAATCTGAATTGTCCATTTTTTTAAGGTTTTTGGGTTAAACTTTATCACTTTTGTACCCTAAAATTAGAGATTATTACTACCTTTCTAAAATATTAAGCGTTAAATAAATCTTAATATGCGAATTATATAAATTTTGATTTACAATTTTAAAAACATTTGAAAATGAACGAAATAGTACGTTGTGGATGGTGTGAAAAAGATGATTTGTATAGGGATTATCACGATTCTGAGTGGGGAAGTCCTGTATATGATGATGAAACTATTTTTGAGTTTTTGATTCTTGAAAGCTTTCAAGCAGGGCTAAGTTGGTATACGATTTTAAAGAAGCGCGATTCATTCCGTAAAGCGTTTGATAAATTCAATTATAAAAAGATTGCAAAATACGATGATCAAAAGATTGAAGCGTTAATGCAAGATGAAGGAATTGTCCGTAATCGATTAAAAGTTTTGGCGACGATTAACAATGCAAAAGCGTTTATCGAAGTTCAAAAAGAGTTCGGGAGTTTTTCAAAATACATGTGGGATTTTGTTGGTGGAAAGCCCATTGACAATAAACCGAATTCATTAAAGGATGTTCCTGCAACAACAGAAATTTCCGATCGTTGGGCTAAAGATTTGAAAAAACGAGGTTTTAAATTTTTGGGGCCAACCGTTGTTTATGCGCATATGCAAGCGACAGGGATGGTGAACGATCATATTTTAAATTGTCATACTCGAAAGTAGATTTTTTTTGATTGAGTTTCCACGAGTTTCGGGCGGCCAAAGGCCGCCCGAAACTCGTGGAAAAATATTTTTATTACTATTTTCCTAAGGAATAATTCGCTCCAAAACCCACTCAATCATCATTTTTTCTGATGCATGATGGTCAGAAGCAAATTCGCCTCTTCTTCGGTTAGCAATGACGCAGTTTACGGTTAATGCTTTGTGACCTAAAAGCTTTGAAAGTCCATAAATAGCTGATGTTTCCATTTCGAAATTACTTACGCCAAGATCATTCAATGTTTCTAAAAACTGATCATCCAGTGCCTTTAGACGCAATTGTCTTCCTTGCGGTGCATAGAAACCTGGAAAAGTCGCTGTGTTTCCGTGGTATTTTGCATCTTTATAATAAGGAGAGATTTCTTCTGCCCAATCCGAAAAATACAACATTGGCTTAATTTTCTCGTACGGGAATTTTTCTAGGAAATTCTTTGAAAACTCATTTTCAAACTGATAATCTTGGTAAAAATGTAGCAAACCATCTAGTCCAACAACATTTTGAGTAACTAACATATTATCTACTTGAATATCCGGATTTACACTTCCACACGTTCCCAAACGGAAAAGTTCAAGCGATGTATGATTGGTTTTGAATTCCTTTTCTTTTAAGTCAATATTCACCAAAGCATCCAATTCGTTCATTACGATATCGATGTTCTCAGTGCCAATTCCAGATGACATTACAGTGATTCGCTCACCGCGTAACATTCCGGTATGCGTGTAAAATTCACGTTTATTCTTTTTGATTTCAATAGAATCAAAATATTTCGAAACCCTCGAAACACGATCTGGATCGCCAACTAAAATGATTTTGTGGGCAATATCTTCGGGTAATAAATTCAAGTGATAGACACTTCCATCATCATTAAGAACCAGCTCAGAAGCTGCAAGTTTATTAAGCATATCGTCTAATTTTTATTTTTAAATTGTTTGAGAACTAGGTTAGCCGCCAACACGTTTGGTTTTGTAACCCATGTCTTTTAGGATTTTCATGATTTTATCTCTGTTGTCCCCTTGGATAATTATGGTTCCATCTTTTTCAGAACCACCAATTCCTAGGGTTGTCTTTATTTTTTTTGAGATAATTTTTAAGTCTTCATCGCTTCCTTCAAAACCTTCAATAAGGGTTACGGGCTTGCCATTGCGGCCTTTTTTTTCAAATTTACAAATCAAAGGTTCCTTTTGCTCGAATTTTTCTTCGGGCATCTCAAAATCCTGTTCTTCGTGTTCTGGGAAAAGATTTTTTAATTGATCTCGTAAATCCATAGTCTTGTATTGAAAGGCTAAAATTAAGCAATTCAAAAAAAATAAAGCCTAAAAATATCATCAAAAGTCTGTTGAAAATCCATTTTAGAATTTGTAAATTTGTTTGTTACAATTTAAAGCGAAGAAAATCAATGTCAAATAAAGCACTTTTAGCCATTTTAGATGGTTGGGGATTAGGTCCGAATCCTGAAGTTTCAGCAATAGCGCAAGCAAAAACTCCTTTTATAGATTCTTGTTATGAGAAATTCCCGCACACAACGCTTGAAGCGAGCGGTTTGGCTGTGGGTTTGCCTGCTGGACAGATGGGGAATTCGGAGGTTGGACACATGAATTTAGGTGCCGGAAGAGTAGTTTATCAAAATTTGGTTAAACTCAATATGGCGGTTGAAAACGGAAGTTTAGGAAAGGAAAAAGAAATCGTTGCTGCTTTTGAATACGCGATGAAAGAAAATGTTAATGTTCATTTCATTGGTTTGTGTTCTAATGGAGGGGTTCATTCCCATATTAACCATTTAAAAGGTTTGTTAACGGCGGCTCATGAATTCGGATTTAATGATCGCGTATATGTTCATGCATTTACAGACGGTCGCGACTGTGATCCGAAGTCTGGTAAAGGTTTTATTGAAGAATTGTTGATTCACATGGAGCATTCGGTTGGTAAATTAGCAACCGTTGTTGGAAGATATTATGCGATGGATCGTGATAAGCGTTGGGAGCGTGTGAAATTGGCGTATGATGTCATGGTTAATGGAGTAGGTGAAACTACTTTCAATGTTTTAGACGCGATTCAAAAGTCGTATGATGCTGATGTTACGGATGAATTTATTAAGCCAATTGTTTGTTTAAACGAAGGAAATAATCCTGTAGCAACCATTCAAAATGGAGATGTGGTGGTTTGTTTTAATTTTAGAACAGATCGTGGACGTGAAATTACAGAAGTCCTTACACAGCAAGATTTTCCAGAGTATGGAATGCAGAAATTAGATTTGTATTATGTGACTTTAACAAACTACGATAGTGAATTCAAAAAAGTTCATGTTGTATTTGATGAAGAAGTGTTGAGTCATACTTTGGGCGAAATTCTTGAAGCCAATGGGAAAACACAAATTCGTGTTGCAGAAACGGAGAAATATCCTCACGTAACTTTCTTTTTCTCGGGTGGACGGGAAGAACCTTTCGTTGGAGAAAGTAGAATTCTTTGTCCAAGTCCGAAAGACGTTGCAACCTACGATTTAAAACCTGAAATGGCGGCATACGATATTACCGAAAAGATTGTTCCAGAATTGGAAGCAGGAAAACCTGATTTTGTTGTTTTAAACTTTGCAAATACAGATATGGTTGGGCATACGGGCGTTTTTTCTGCAGCAGTAAAGGCAGCCGAAACGGTAGATCAATGCATTCAAAAAGTGGCGACAGCCGCTTATGAAAATGGATATACGGTATTTATTCTTGCCGATCATGGGAATTCTGATGTGATGATTAATCCTGATGGAAGTCCAAATACACAGCATTCTACGAATTTGGTTCCGTTAATTGTGATGGATAAAGAAAGAACTTGGCATTTAAAACCTGGTAAATTAGGAGATTTGGCGCCTTCGATTTTAGTTGCGATGGGTGTGGAAGTTCCTGAACAAATGTCAGGAAATGTAATTATTTCCTAGTGTTTATCGATACTTTAACGAAATAATAGTATTTTAGAGCCGAATTACTTTCGGCTTTTTTTAGTTTTACTAATATGCATTGCATTGTAATTTGTATTTTTGCCTTAACAATAAACAAACAGAATGAACTTATCCTTCACCAAACTTGAAGTCATGGAAACCATTGGTAAAAAAATGGACGAATACATTTCTTCATTTTTAACGCCAATTGAAAAGATTTGGCAACCATCAGACTTTTTACCCGATAGCTCAAAAGATTCTTTCGTTGAGGATCTTAATGAACTTCGTGAATTTGCGCACGAAATGCCATACGATTTATTTGTAACGCTTATTGGAGACTGTATTACAGAGGAAGCTCTACCAACATACGAATCTTGGATTATGGGTATTGATGGAGTGAATCAGCAAGAAAATAACAGTTGGTCAAAGTGGACTAGAAACTGGACAGCAGAAGAGAATAGACACGGAGATTTACTTGGAAAATATTTGTATTTGTGTGGTCGCGTCAACATGCGAGAAATGGAGATTACAACGCAATATTTGATTAGTGATGGTTTTGATATTGAAACCGGAAGTGATCCGTATCGTAATTTTGTATATACGAGTTTTCAAGAGACAGCAACCAATATTTCGCACCGTCGTGTAGGAACTTTGGCGAAGCAAAGTGGAAACAAAAAATTAGCTCAAATGTGTGGTGTTATCGCTGCTGATGAAGCACGTCACGCCAAAGCATATCAAACTTTTGTGAATGAAATTTTCCAAATGGATCCTTCCGAAATGATGAAGGCTTTCGAAGGAATGATGAAGAGCAAAATTGTTATGCCAGCACATTTAATGCGTGAATCAGGTCAGAAAGTTGGCGAATTGTGGCAGCATTTTTCGGATGCAGCTCAACGTTGCTCCGTTTATACTGCGCAAGATTATATCAATATTTTGAAGGATTTATTGGATACTTGGAAAATCGAATCGGTGACAGGACTGAATGATTCTGCAGAACGCGCAAGAGAATATTTATTGAAGCTACCAGACCGTTTGCAACGTATTACGGACAGAATTACAACTCCAGATACGTCGTATAATTTTAAATGGGTACGATCGTAAACGAAGATAAAAATTAAGATGGCTGAGAAATCAGCCATTTTTTGTGGATTTTAGTATCTTTGCATCCATTAAATTAATTTCCATGTTGAAAAGTAATAAAAAAATTGCTGTAGATTTTGACGGAACGATCGTAGATGATGCCTATCCGGGAATTGGGAAACCAAAAACGTTTGTTTTCGAAACTTTAAAACAACTTCAAGCTGAAGGTTATCGTTTGATTTTATGGACGTACCGTCACGGTCAAACCTTGCAAGATGCTGTTGAGTTTTGTCGTAAAAACGGAATTGAGTTTTACGCCGTAAACTCTAGTTTTGAAGGTGAAGTTTTTGATTCGGCAACACAATCTCGTAAGTTGGATGCAGATTTGTTTATTGACGACCGAAATCTAGGTGGTTTTCCAGGATGGGGAGAAATTTACAACATTATCAACGAGAAAATTGAATTTCGTGTTGAAGGAAGAGAGGTTTTGGCCTATTCCAAATTGAAAAAAGATAAAAAGAAAGGTTTGTTCTGGTAAGCAGAATATCTTCTTTAAAATTATACTAAATGATTCATTTAAAAACATTAGAAGAACTCTATTTGATGCGTGAAGCAGCGCAATTGGTTTCTAAAACCTTGGGTATGCTAGCGAAAGAAATCAAACCAGGAGTTACGACCAAATATTTAGACAAATTGGCTTATGACTACATTAAAGATCATGGAGCCGAACCTGCTTTTTTAGGATACGGAGGTTTTCCAAACACTTTATGTATGTCGCCTAACGAGCAAGTTGTACACGGTTTTCCAACGGATGTTCCCTTAGAAGATGGAGAAATTATTTCGGTGGATTGCGGAACTTTCCTGAACGGTTTAGTTGGAGATCACGCTTATACATTTGAGGTTGGAGAAGTTGCTCCTGAAACAAAAAAATTATTAAAAATCACCAAAGAATCTTTGTACAAAGGAATCGAACAATGTGTTCGTGGAAAGCGAGTAGGAGATATTTCTAATGCCATCCAAACCTATTGCGAAAACGAAGGCTATGGTGTCGTTCGTGAGTTGGTCGGGCATGGAGTTGGTAGAACAATGCATGAAGATCCTCAAGTTCCGAATTACGGAAGAAAAGGAAGCGGAAAAGTTTTAAAAGACGGAATTACCCTTGCGATTGAACCGATGGTGAATTTAGGAACCGAAAAAGTAGAGTTCCATAAAGATGGTTGGACAGTAACGACTTTAGATAAGAAGCCTTCTGCACATTTTGAGCATGATGTGACGATTATCAACGGGAAACCGGTCTTGCTTTCGACGTTCCAATATATTTACGATGCATTGGGAATTGTAAGTGACGAAGAAAAAGCCTTCCAATACGATTGGTAATACACGTATTTAGTGAAAAAGCTTTCTAAAATATTACTCAATACTTTACCGAGACCTGTTCTCATTCAATTGAGTATTGCGGCTCGTCCGTTAATTTATCAATTTTTCAAGGGTGATAAGTTCCTTGATCCGATTGATGGAAAAGGTTACCGCAAATTTTTGCCATACGGATACGGAAAACAAAGAGAAAATGCACTTTCTCCAGGAACGTTATCTTTGGAAAGGCATCGTCAGATGTGGTTGTATTTGCAAAACGAAACCGAATTCTTTTCAAAAAAAATAAAAGTTCTTCATATTGCTCCTGAACAAGAGTTTTTAAGGAAATTTAAAAAAATGAAGAATTTGGACTACACGTCTGCCGATTTATTTTCGCCAATTGTGGATGTCAAAGCAGATATTTTGGATCTTCCTTTTGAAAATGAATCGTTTGATGTGGTTATTTGCAACCATGTTTTAGAGCATATTCAAGACGATACAAAAGCGATGTCCGAGTTGTATCGTGTGATGAAAAAAGGTGGATGGGGAATTGTTCAGGTTCCGATGAAAATTTCATTGGAAAAAACCTACGAGGATTTCACAATTACCGATCCAAAAGAGCGTCAAAAGCATTTCGGACAGTACGATCATGTTCGTTGGTATGGAATGGATTATTTTGATCGTTTGAAGAGTGTAGGCTTTGAAGTCGATGCTAATTTTTATTCACAGAAATTCTCAGACGAAGAAATTCGAAAGTATGGATTGAATAAAAATGAAATTTTACCTCTGATCTTTAAAAACTGACAAATTATTTTATAAATTTGTTTGGAAATAAACAAAAAATCGAGTGCGAGATTCTTTCCGCACTCTTTTTTTGTGCTAAAAAATGAAGTATGCTAAACGATCAGAAGAAAGAACAATTTCGGCAAGTTGTAGAAAACAAATTCCAAATTTACAATGCGCTTTTCATGAGCTTGCCTTATGATAAAATGACTAACATTGGGATGTTGCTCCCGTTTCTTACCGAGGAAAGTCGGGTGGGATATGAAGAAGAAAAAACGCCTTTGGCTATTGTAGAAACCTTTTTTAAAAATCATACCGACCTGAAAACCGACGAGCAAAAGATTGATCTTTTGTTTAAAATAATTCAGTACATCGAAAGACAAGTCGTTCTTTTTGATTCTATTGAAGACGCGGCTTTTCCGCAACTTCATTCGGATAGTGACAACGGAACCTTGATGAATTTGCATGAAAGAACGATGCAAGAACATCAGTTAGAAAAGGTTCGTGAGAAATTGCAGCATTTTGCAGTGAAAATGGTGTTTACAGCGCATCCAACGCAGTTTTATCCGTCTTCTGTTCAGCATATTATCCATGATTTGCGACAAGCGGTTCTTAATGATTCGATTTCTGATATTGATGTTTTGTTGCAGCAATTAGGGAAAACGCCGTTCGTCAATAAAGAAAAACCAACTCCTTTTGACGAGGCATTGAGCATTATTTATTACTTGCGTTATGTTTATTATGACACAATTGGTGAGTTGTACACGAAAATCAACACCATGTTTGGTGATGGGAAAACGCATATTCATGAAGATGTTTTTCAACTGGGATTCTGGCCTGGAGGAGATCGTGACGGAAATCCATTTGTGACGGCCGATGTCACCCGTTCTGTCGCTCAAGAATTGCGTTCGTCGATTATTAAAGAATATTACGCGCATTTGAAAGAAATTCGTCGTAGAATGAGTTTTCGAGGTGTTGCAGAAGTTCTTACCGAGCTTAATGACCATATTTATCAAGCGATGTTTGATAATTTACATTTGGACTCTGAAATCATTTTGAACAAGATTAGTGAAGCGGAAAAAATTCTTGTTGAAGAACATAATTCCTTGTTTATCGACTTGTTACATGAATTCCGAGATCGAGTGAAAATTTTCGGAACTCACTTCGCGACTTTGGATATTCGTCAAGATAGTCGTGTGCATCAATCGGTTATTGATGAAATTTTTGAAGCTGAATTTCCAAATACAACGGCTTCAAATGATGAAAAATTTGAAAAATTAATTCAAGCTAAAACACATTTACCATTTGATACGTATTCTGAAACGACTCAAGATACACTGAAAAATATTGTTCAAATAAAAGACATTCAGAAAACGAATGGTGAGCGTGGAATGTATCGCTACATTATTTCTAATTCGAGTGAAGTGAAAGACGTATTGAATGTTTTGGCTTTGTTTAAAGTTGCTGGCTATCAAGATGACGAAATCAAGATGGACATTATTCCTCTTTTTGAAACGATGGAAGGTCTTGATCAAGCGGAGGAAGTGATGCGAAATTTGTATCAAAATCCGCTATACATCGATCATTTGGCTCGCCGTAAGAAAAATCAAACCATCATGTTAGGTTTTTCTGATGGAACGAAAGATGGTGGTTATCTGAAAGCGAATTGGGAAATTTATACAACGAAAGAGCGATTAACTTCGGTTTCGGAAGAAAATGGAATTAGCGTTATTTTCTTTGATGGTCGTGGCGGACCACCAGCTCGTGGTGGTGGAAAAACACACGACTTCTACGCATCACAGGGAAATACGATTGCAAATAATAAAATTGAATTAACCATTCAAGGACAAACGATTACCAGCGTTTATGGAAATGTGGATCAAGCGAAATATAATTTTGAGCAACTTTTGACTGCGGGAATTGAAACCGCGGTTTTCTACAGTGCTAAAAATGAGCTTTGTAAAAAGAATCGAGCGTTAATTGAAGAATTGGCGGAGATTAGTTATAAAAAATATTCAGATTTGAAGGCGCATCCAATGTTTGTTCCGTATTTACAGGAGATGAGCACGCTTCCGTATTACGGGAAAACCAATATTGGAAGTCGTCCTTCCAAACGTGGTGGTGATGATCAACTTAAGTTTGAAGATTTACGAGCGATTCCTTTTGTCGGTTCGTGGTCACAATTGAAGCAAAATGTGCCAGGTTTTTATGGCTTTGGTTTCGCTTTGAATCAATTGAAAGAAGAAGGTCGTTTTGATGATTTGAAAGCTTTGTTTAGAGAATCTGCGTTTTTCAAAACCTTAGTTCTGAACTCGATGATGAGTATGAATAAAACCTATTTTCCGTTGACTTCGTACATGAAATCCAACGCTCGTTTTGGCGCATTTTGGAATGTCCTTCATGATGAATTTGAACTATCGAAAAGCATTATGTTGGAATTGACGGGCTATACAATGCTTCAACAAGATGAACCCATGTCACGTAAATCCGTGAAAATTCGCGAAAAAATTGTTCTTCCATTATTGACGATTCAGCAATATGCGTTGATGAAAATTCAACAAGAAGACGAACTCAAAGATGTTTACGAAAAACTCGTTATTCGTTCCTTATTCGGAAATATTAATGCAGGTAGAAACTCGGCTTAAGTACAATTTTTATACAATAATTATACTAGAACCTTCAGTTGCTTTGAAGGTTCTTTTTTTATTCTTTGATTAGTTTTTCAATAGAAGTTCCTTTTTCCGATTGAATTTTTATATGATAAATTCCTTTGGAAAAACTTTCTAATGAATAGGATTCTTGATTTGGAAATGATTTGACTAGTCGTCCAGAACTATCATAAACTTCAACATTCAGAATTTTAAAATTGGTTTGAATTTTAAAGCTCGATTTCACTGGATTTGGAGCGATTTTTACATCATTCTTAAATGGATTTTCGTGAGTAGCTAAAACGCTTTGATACGCCGCATAAAAATTGACAATTCCATTTCCTAATTGATCTGTTGTTGACGGGTATAACGAAGCGGTTTTCCGAATTTTATCTTGTAATTCATCTATCTTTTGATTGGGTGAAGCTTGAATCAAACAAGCAAAACCGCCAGCGACCAACGGTGTTGCGAATGAAGTTCCGTTTCCACTAAAATACGAATTATCGATGGTTAAATAGGTTGCTGTACCACGTGCGCTTCCATCAGGTTTTGTTACACCATCGGCATTGGGACCAAACGATGAAAAAACCGATGGATTTCCCGAAACATCAACGCCTCCAACGCTAAAAACTTGTGGAACATCCGAAGGCGAAACCAAGTAATGCCAAGTCTTATTGCCTTCATTTCCGATGGCATTGGCTACTAAAATTCCTTTATCGGTGGCGATTTTTGCACCGCGAGCGATAAACGATGTTTTACCATTCATTGAAGAATAAGTATAGTCGTAACGAGGATCATCAAAACCATTGGCGTAGCCTAATGACGACGAAATAACATCAACGCCAGAGCGATCCGCTTGTTCTGCAGCTTCAATCCAATACAACTCTTCCGCTGGAATTTCTTGATCATTAACTTCGGTGACATACAAGTAGTAATCGGCATCGGGAGCACTTCCTACGAAGGTGTTTTCAATAGAACCCGCTAAAATTCCTAGACATGCTGTTCCATGAGCATTTAAATTTGGATCATAAACATTAGAAGATCGAGAAACGAAATTATAGGTTTCTTTGATTTGATTTTGATTTCGAATTTTAGCAAATGTACTTCCTGTATCTACCGTTGGAAAACCAACGTCAATAACGGCAATTCGAACGTTTTTTCCTGTATAACCTAAGTCATGCAAGGCTTTGATATTAATTTGCTCCAATTGACTTTGTGTAACTCCATAATTTAAATTTTTATTCGCTTTTGAGTTTTCAAATTTCGATTTCGTTTTTTGAATTGCATTTTTTGCTGCTTGATTTTTCACAAAAGATTCAACGTGATCTACAAAAGCAAGGTTTTGAATTTGAGCCAGTTGCGAAGTGTTAATTTCTAGTCCAACACCGTTTAACCACTTTGATTGAGCGGTAATTGTAAAACCTAATTGCTGCAATGAAGTAACGTAAGACTTCTCCAAAGGTGCATCCGAATCGGCTAGGGGAATGTTCATTTTTGCCCTTCTATCCAAAGAAAATTGACTTAATTCAGCAGATGGATTGGCGTAAAACTGCGCTTTGTTTGGTTTATCTTTAAAAAATAAAAAAATAAATTCGTTTTGTGCTTTCAGATTCGTAAAAAAGGAAAGAATACAGAAGATGTAGATTGTTTTCATGTGTTTTTTACTTTAGAATTTCATTGAATAAAATTAGAGATTCCCGATTGAAAACACTAAATTTACGACACAAATTTTTTTTATGAAGAAAATTCAAATGGTTGACTTACAGAGTCAATATTACAAGATAAAAAATGATGTAGATAATGCGGTTCTTAATGTGATGGATTCTGCAGCATTTATCAACGGTCCCGAGGTAAAATTGTTTCAAAAAGAATTAGAAGAATATCAAGATGTAAAGCATGTTATTCCTTGTGCAAACGGAACGGATGCGTTGCAAATTGCGTTAATGGCGTTGGATTTAAAAGAAGGTGATGAAATTATTACGGCAGATTTCACTTTTGCAGCAACCGTTGAAGTGATCCATTTATTGAAACTGAAATCTGTTTTAGTTGATGTTGATTACAACACATTTACGATTGATACCGATAAATTAAAAGCAGCAATAACGGATAAAACAAAAGCGATTATTCCGGTTCATTTGTTTGGACAGTGCGCCAACATGGAGGAAATTCTAAAAATCGCGAAAGAACATAATCTGTACGTTATTGAAGATAATGCCCAAGCTATTGGTGCAGAATATACGTTTGCTAATGGTGAAGTGAAAAAGTCTGGAACGATGGGAACTATTGGTACCACGTCGTTTTTTCCTTCGAAAAATTTAGGATGTTATGGTGATGGTGGTGCTATTTTCACCAATGATGATGAAATTGTGCATCGTATTCGCGGAATTGTAAACCACGGAATGTATGAGCGTTATTATCATGATGAAGTTGGTGTGAATTCCCGCTTGGATAGCGTACAAGCTGCCGTTCTTAGAAAGAAACTACCACAATTGGATTTGTATAATGAAGCGAGAAGAAAAGCTGCCGATTTCTATGATGAAGCTTTTCAAGAGCATCCACATATTTTAGTTCCGGTTCGTGATCCGAATTCAACACACGTTTTTCATCAATATACCTTGAGAATTTTGAATGGAAAACGAAATGAATTGCAAGCTTTTTTAGCAGATAAAGAAGTTCCGGCAATGATTTATTATCCAGTGGCATTGAGAAAGCAAAAAGCGTATTACCAAGAAAGCAACGATGCCGATTTTGTGAATACAGACAAGCTTTTAACAGAAGTAATTTCATTACCAATGCATACCGAATTGGACGAAGAGCAGCTGACGTACATTACCGAAGCCGTTTTAGAATTCATGAATTCTTAATAAAATAAAACTTGAGCTATTCAGATTTGGATAGCTTTTTAAATATAAAAAAGACAATGACGATATTAGTAACTGGCGGATTAGGTTATATTGGTTCGCATACTGTGGTAGAATTATTGAATGCGAATTTCAACGTGGTGATCGTAGATGATCTTTCCAATTCGGAGAAATTTATTCTACAAAATATTGAAGAAATTACGGGTAAGAAACCGATTTTCTATCCTTTTGATTTGAAAAGAAAAGAATTGTTGAATCAAGTTTTTGATGCGCATGATATTCAAGGTTGCATTAATTTCGCGGCGTTTAAGGCAGTTGGAGAAAGTCAAGAAAAGCCAATTGATTATTACGAAAACAATTTATTTTCGTTGATTAATATTCTTCAAGAATTCAAACAAAGAAATATTTCAAATTTCATTTTTTCTTCTTCATGTACAGTTTATGGACAAGCGGATGAAATGCCAATTGATGAGAATACGCCTCTGAAAATGCCGGAAAGTGTTTACGGAAAAACAAAACAAATGGGCGAGGAGATTTTAAAAGATTTCGCACTTGGACATGAAAAGAAAATTTGTTTATTACGTTATTTCAATCCAATTGGAGCACATCCAACAGCTTTGTTGGGCGAATTACCTATCGGTATTCCTAATAATTTAGTTCCGTATGTGACGCAAACGGCGGCAGGAATTCGTGAAAAACTAAACATTTGGGGTGACGATTATCCAACGAATGATGGAACGGCGGTTCGTGATTATATTTATGTGGTTGATTTAGCGAAAGCACACGTAAAAGCGTTGCAGAAATTAATGGCTGAAACGGAATCTACCGTTATTGATATTTATAATTTGGGAACGGGGCAAGGTTCATCAGTTTTAGAAGTTGTACAAGCTTTTGAATCGGCGAATGATGTTCAAGTTCCGTATCAAATCTGTGAGCGTCGCGCTGGTGATATCACGATTGCGTATGCGAATGCAGATAAAGCCGAAAGAGAATTAAATTGGAAGTCGGAAACAACCTTGGAAGAAGCGTTGAGAACGACTTGGCAATGGCAAAAGTATTTGGAATCGAGAGCAAATTAATCTCGACGTATTGAAACAGAAAGCGAGGTGGAATTTCCACCTCGCTTTTTGTTTTATTTTGAATTTAATCGCTGATCGACTAAGATAATATCTTGTGGTTTCAGCTGATACGTAATCGGTTGTTTCGCTCGGAAAATGATTTGCATTAACTCCGTATTTCCTTCCAATTGGGGTTGGTCACCCAAGTTCACAAACGTCGGATACAAAGCTTTTTTACCATTAGAGTGAAGTCGATCGTTGGTTAAGTTTTCCATATTTTTCATTCCCAATGGTTTTACTTGTACGTATTCCAATTCGGTTTGGTTGTATGGAATTGCAAAACTCAACGCATTCACATCTTTGAAATCCTTCGAAGAAACGGTAATTGTTACTAAATCTCCCGTTTGATATTTCGTTTTATCTGATTTGAAATCTAAACTTCCTTCCAAATCTGTTTCTTCCAAATTCGTAATTCCACCTTCCAATTGTGTGGTAACTTGGCTGATGTCATAAGCGTCAATCAATCCATTTTTATTGACATCACCATTGCTTACATAACCTTCAAAATCGGCATCACCAGCTCTCAAACCAGTATAGTTCGTGTAGGAAGTAAGGTCGTTACTGTCAATTTTCTTATCGTTGTTGATGTCTCCAGGATAAACAGACTCGGTTCCAGGAACTTTGAAAATGTATAATTCACGCCCCGTTCCGAAGTTTCCAATACTTTCAGCAACTTCAATTTTCATGTAACGAGCGGTGATTTTTTGTCCAAAAACAAGCTCTTTTACTTCGGAATTATTTTCCCATTTGAAATCAGAAATTTCCTTCCATGTTTTCTTATCGGTGCTTGCAAAGATTTTTCCTTTCAAGATAATTCCGTTTTTACCATCCGTTCTCGGTAAATACTGAATTTTATCAAGTTGGTTTACTGATTTTAAATCAATAACCACATCAAACGGAACTTTCTTCACCGCGTATTTCGTATGCCATATACTTCCTTCGTCACCATCAAATAATTTCGAAATTGGGAATCCACTTTGGTCGCCATATGTTGTTTCCGCAGTTGCTCCTTTTATTGCAAATTGTAATGGATCGGTTTTCGTTTTGGCTTTTACACTTATCCAATCGGAAGTATTTTCTTTGTTCACGGCACGAACTTTCACTTCGTAATCCATACTTGGCGATAATCCGTCTATTAGATATTCTGAATCTTTGATTGTTGAATACAGCATGTTTTCAAATTCAACTTCGTAGTAATCGGCGTTATCTACCGATTTCCAAGTTGGTTTAACGGTATAAGCGGTTGTGTTTTCAGGTTTAATTTCAGCAGAATTAAAACTTGCTAAACTTCCCGTTTTTACTTGAAGTGGTGTTTTAGAGTTTAACTGAAACCCTTTGATTTCGACATCAATTGTATTCTTCTTTGTGTCCGTTTTTGGAAGTTTAATAACCAATTCGGACGGTAAAGTCAATTTTTTCTTTGCGAATTCTGTATTTGCGGTTGCAAATCGATTGAATTCGGGTTCAGAATTAAAGAAATATCCTTGATCTACTTTTTCTAATTCAGCAAGCGATTTTACTTCCGTAAGTTTTACTTTTTTACGATTGATTTTCGCACTTACTTTTTCTGGTTTTTGAGACGTTTTGATTCTCAGTTCTGTAGCTTTTTCAACAACCATTCCTTTAAAATGACCTTCCGTTTTGTTGATTGCAATTTTTACTGAATTTTTAGAATCTTCAACATCAACTTTTGTTTTTGCTCCTTTACCATTCAAGTATTCTTGCGTTGTTCCATCATCATCATATTCTGTAAAAGTTGATTTTCCAGATGGATAAATCTCATAAATTCGACGTGTCTTATCAATTTGAGATGGATTATTATTGGGATTCGTTAGCGGAATAATCGCTCCCAATTTCACGAAAACAGGAAGTTTCCAAAGTGGCGCATTAATATTGTTGATGATTTTGTTACCCTCGTAAATTTCTCCTGAAAAATAATCCATCCATTTTCCTTTCGGTAAATAGATTTGATTTCGAATATCGTTTCCTTCTTTATCAGCCTTTGTTTCTTGATAAATTGGTGCTACCAAAATATTTGGTCCATACATAAATTGGTATTGGGTTTTCTTACCCAATGTGTACGGATTTTGCTCTTCTGTGAACATCGCACGAATCACGGGAAGACCATCAACAGACTCTTTCGCAATAGAGTAGGCATACGGAACCAACTCGGATTTCCACTTCAAATAATTTCTATTGATGGAAGTTGCTGGTTCGTCCAATGCTTGCGGATATTTCGGATTACTTCCCCAGCCATCCATATTTAATTGTATTGGTGTAAAGGCTTTCCATTGGAAATCTCGAACATTGACTGCTACATTTTTTCCACCGAAAATACCATCTACATCGGAAGTGATATTGGGTTGACCTGACAACCCACTTCCGATATACGTCGGAATGTGGAAACGAATATACTCCCAAACTCCACCCGTTTGGTCACCACTCCAAATCCCTGCATAACGCTGCGTTCCAGCCCATCCATCCAAAGAAATAATGAATGGTCTTGCATTATTCCCGTGTTTCGTCATGATTTGAGCAACGTCAGTAATACCATTCAAACCAAAAGAGTAACCTGGCCCAACCCACGCAACATCGGTTTTTAGAACACGAACGCCAGCTTCACCAACTTCTTTTACGATATCACGCTGCAATAAAGCGCTTACACCTTCTTTTGGATGCAAATCAGATTGCGTCCACAAACCAATTTCAACTCCATTTTTCTTGGCGTATTCGCCAAAAGTTTTCAGGTTT
Organism: Kaistella sp. CFF1-2; assembly: GCF_059509915.1. Classification (NCBI taxonomy): domain Bacteria; kingdom Pseudomonadati; phylum Bacteroidota; class Flavobacteriia; order Flavobacteriales; family Weeksellaceae; genus Kaistella; species Kaistella sp. CFF1-2. The sequence continues at coordinate 331,515 of NZ_JCAKLF010000001.1, read as the reverse complement.
TTAATATTTCCATCTAGAGTTTCTTCTTGTCCATAACCTGCACCATAACCGTCATTTGGAAGAATCCAACCTAATGGCATATCGTGTTTATTATAGCGGTCAATTACAGCTCTTGCAGAAAATTGATAGTTGTTTTTTTCTCCATTTAAGGATTCTTTGATTCCTGTTTGATCTTTTTGACTTTCCTTATATTTTTTACCATCTTCAAATAAGATTCCTTTTTCGTCTTCTTTCCAATAATCACGATTGTAGGCATTAAGATGTCCTTCGTACAAACTCATTTTTGGTAACAAAACAGGATTTCCTGTTAATTGATAAAAATCGTTCAAAAGCGGGACAACTCCGTCATTGACCATGATAAAGAAATCAGCATAATTATCATCATGGCTAATTTTTACTTTCTTAGAATTCTGAGTTCCGAAATCGTATTTCCCTTTTTTGAAGGTGTACCACATCAAGCCATACCCATTGGTTGACCAATAAAATGGAGTAGGTGAGGCAACACCACCATCCGTCCACGAATTTTGATTTTCAATGGCAATCGTTTTTCCTTTATGTGAGAAGCGGCCGTTTTGAACGCCACCTCCGAAGAAATATTCATTTGGATTTTCTTTGAAAGTAACGGTTGTTCTACCTTTTTCAAATTTTAAAGGCTCAACAGATTCTAGAATAACTTTATTCCTTTTCAAATCCGTAACAATAAACGTTGCTGCCGATTTATTAAACTGAATAGAAATGGCTTCTGAGGCGATAACTAACGAGTTTCCATCTTCTTTTATTTGAATTTTTCCGGGATTCTTTCTTGGCTGATTAACCAAAATCTGTGCTTCTGGCTTTGCTGCAGGATTTCGAAGTCCTAATTCAGAATTTGGATCTTGAAACATTCTGAAAATTCCTTTTCCATAAAAATCCACAAGCATTTTCTTGGAATCTGAAAATTGAACTTCAACTAGGGTTTCGTTAAGCATCTTTGCTGATGTGATAGATGCTGTTTTGGTATTGGATTGCGGCGCAATGGTCGTTGTTTGCGAGCTCGCATAATTGGAAGCCAAAGCGCTTGCAGAAAGTACAAGAGCGAGTTGCCCAATAAGGAACAATGATTTTTTCATGAAAATTTTCGGTTGACTGTGATTTTTTTTCGAGTAGTAATATTATAAAAAAATCCTGAAACTACTTTCAGGATTTATTGATTTTTTACATTTGACCGCCGCCCATTTCGTCGTCGCCAGAGTAATTGTTGTTAATGTCTTTTTTCTGCTTTTTGGTTTCAACACGATCTCCTTGTTTGAATCTATACGTTAAAGAAAGTGAGAATTGTCTTGGCATCCATTGCATTTCCATACTTCTTGTAAACTGCTGAGAATTGGTATCTACACGCATTTTTCTAGTATTGAAAATATCTCGAACGTTAAAAGCTAAGGTTCCATTTCCTTTCCAAATGGTTTGCGTTGCTCCAAAATCAATTCCATACATCGCTTTACGGTTCATCATTGCTGTTTTTTCTCCAGCTCTGTAGAAACTTTGAATTTGTAAATTCAGATTTTTGTTTGGTCTAAACGTGTTTGTTAAACGCAATCTGTAAGAAAAACCATCACCCGAAAAGTCCATTTCTTTCGTTGGATCATTCGGGAACATATTGTACGTTCCTGTGTTTTTATATCCATATAAATCGGCTGAAAACATCATTTTCCACCAAGTGAATGGATCGTAGGTACCGTTTAAATCTAAACCATAATTGTTTTCTGATCCGACGTTAACTGGAATGGTATTAATTGCATTCGAGTCATCAAGGTATTGATATCTATTCTGCTCATCCTCCGACTTTTTGTAGTATAAAGTTGGGTTGATGGTAAATTTCTTTTTAGCAATGCTATATCCAAATTCAAATGAGTTCTCATAACTCGGGTTCAAATCTGGATTTCCTCTGAAATAGTTTCTATCGTCATCAAATGACATAAACGGAATCATAGAAAATGCTCTAGGACGATTAATTCTTCTAGAATAATTGACTAAGAATTGACTATCATCTGTAATATTATAGCTTAAGAAAACAGTTGGGAAAAACTTGGTGTAGTTTTTATTTACAGTTGGCGTGTGCGCTGGATTTCCATTGGTATCATAGTTATTGAAATCAATATCAATTTTTGACATTTCACTTCTTAAACCTAATTGATAAGCAAATTTTTCTCCGATTTTACTCTTAAACTGAGCGTAAAGTCCTAAAATATTTTCTGCATAAACGGTGTTACTTGTAAAATCATAACGTTGGAAAAGAGGTCCGCCATCATCACTTTGGTTTACAAAATAATCGTACGTATTTTTATTGTAATCGTATCTCGCACCAGCTTCAATTCTTGAATTTTCACCTAAAGGAAGTTCGTAATCTGCTTTTCCAATGAATGTAGTAGATTTAGAATCAGTCATTACATTATTAACGGAATTACCGGTATTCTGAATGATATTGTTTACGAAGAAGTTTTGTAGAATTTGATTGTCTCCATCCGTTTTATTAGTTTGGAAACTTCCAGAAACCGATAGGTTTTGTCCTTTATCATCCAATTTTTGATCGATCCCAAAATCGATTTGAGTTGCAAGGTTATTGTTGTTTCCTATACTTTGTCTTTCTCTAACCACATCTTGAAAATTAGATGCATCACTGTAGATTTTTTCTCCGTAACGGTTTAGATTATCCGAATCATTATCGAATGTACGGATCATTCCTGAAAAATTAATGGATGTTTTCTCGCCAATGTCACGAACAAATCCTGCAGTTAAATTATAGTTTTCACCCTCACGAGTACTTTTTCCATCCTGATTTGATGATTTAATGAACGGGAATTTATCCGAAGTTAAAGAAGATGGATCTTCTTTTCTTGTCATGTAATTTTTGCTGGTACTTTCACCTTTTTGGTAACCACCACCACCGTTCACATACCAAGTCCAATCACCTTTTCTCCAATTTAAGTTGGCGTTCAGGTTTGTTCTCGGAAGATATCCAATAGATCCTGTTACGCTACCATTAAATCCAGCTTTTTTCTCTTTCTTCAAGATAATATTTAAGATTCCGGCAGTTCCTGAAGCTTCGTATTTTGAAGATGGATTGGTAATCACTTCGATACGATCAATACTTTCAGACGGGATTGATTGAAGCGCATTGGCTCCGTCATCAATTCCAAGTAGGGAAGATGGTTTTCCATTAATTAAGAATCGAACATTCGAATTTCCTCTCATCGTTACCGTTCCATCTGTATCAACAGACACCGAAGGTACGTTTTGCAAAACATCTTGTAAGTTTCCTCCCTTGCTTAATAAGTCGGCACTTACGTTATAGGTTTTCTTGTCTAATTCAACTTTGTAAGGTTTTGTTGATGCCGCTACAATTGTTACCCCTTCAATATTTTGAGTGGGCGTTAATGTTTGTCCAGCTTCTTTAGTAATGGTGAAATTACCATCATTTTTTCCTGCTGTGATCGATCGATCTGTGACTAGTTTTTTATAGTCAATGGCTTCAATACTAACTTCGTATTGGCCTGGAACTAGGGCAACTTGGTAACTTCCGCTTTCATCGGTAAGTACAGCGTCGCTTAATAATTTATTGGTTTTGTTGGAGAAAGTAACCGAAGCATAAGGAATCGCTTGGTTTGCATTGTCTACAATTTTTCCACCTACATTTACTTTTTCTTGTGCGAAGGCCATGCTGGCTGCTCCTAACACAAATACTAATCCTAAAGTTCGTTTTTTGATAATTGAAGAAAATTCAATTTGAGTACTCATAAATTCTATAGTTTACAATGGTATTAGACGAAAAAAAAGACGAAAAGTTAAACTCCGTCTCTTTTTTAGAATAATTCTAAATAATGATTTTTAATTCTTGATATTTTTCGAATTCAACCAATCTTGATACTCTTTTGCATTTCGTGCATGTTCCGCATCATTATCGGTAAATTTATGTAATCCTGGTCTTTTAGGATCAGCACACATGAAGATATACTTATTCGATTCTGCATTAAGAACTGCATCCACAGAGTTTTTATCAACAACGCAAATTGGTCCTGGAGGAATTCCTGCATTGGAGTAGGTGTTGTATGGCGAAGGTGTTCGCAAATCCTTATACAAAACACGTCTAATTTTTGACTGAAAATTATTGGCTTTGTTTACAGCGTAAATTACCGTTGGATCACTTTGCAACTTCATTCCTTTATGGTATCTGTTGAGATACAAACCTGCAATCGTCTTTTGCTCATCCGTTTTTCCACCTGATTCTTTATAAACGATGGAGGCCAAAGCATAAATCTGATTTCGGGTTAATCCACTTTGTTTTTCTTTCGCTACGCGTTCCGCATTCCAAAATTCATTATACTGATCTTGGAATTTCTTGAAAAACTCTTCTGGAGTTACGGTCCAAAAGAATTGATAGGTATCGATAAAGAAATATTTCTTTAAATCTTCAGCATTTTGATAGCCTTCTTTTATCGCAATTTGATCTAAGCTTTTTGCAAAAGTCGCCGAATCGGCTTCCGTTTTTCGACTTACTCGACCTACCATTTGATAGACATCATAAAAATCTCCAATTCGGAATTGATCTGGAGTTTGATTTCCCGCTTTAATCATGTTGACTAACTCTCGGTTATCGGCTCCGTCTTTAATTGCGTAACGCCCGCCTTTGAAATATTGATTCATATTTTTGTCCAAAGCTACGGCTTTGAAACTTTCTGGATCTTTCAAATACGGTTTAATTGAATCTAAAATTTGTTCAAATTTCGCATTAGACGGAATTAATAAATAACCATCTTTTGCAACGTTATTAGACATGTTTTTTGTGTAATAGCGAATGCCGAAATATCCCGCAATGGCGATTACAACTAACAATATGATTAATACGACTTTTTTCATAGAATACGTTATAGGGAAATTTTTCCTTTAAAAACTTGATCTGCAGGACCTTCAAGCCAAATATTTTTGAAAGCATCACCTTCTTTTTCGGCATAAACTTTCAGTTTTCCACCTAAAACTTGAATAGCAACTTCATTGGTGTTTTCTTGACTCATTAATGATAGGGCAGCGGCTGTTGCGCCCGTTCCACAACTGAAAGTTTCATCTTCAACACCACGTTCGTAGGTCCGAACAAACAAATCACTGTTTCCTGTTTTTTCAACAAAATTGACGTTGATACCTTCCTTTTTATACGTGTCAGAATTTCGCACGGCGTAGCCTTCTTTATAAACATCTAGATTTTTTAAATCGGAAACGTATTGTACAAAGTGAGGTGAACCCGTATTTAAAACGAAATTATTTTCATCTTTATTGATTTCGGAAACGTTAATCATTTTAAGTTTAACAATATTTCCATCAATTTCTGCTTCGTGTAGTCCATCGATTGCATTGAACAATGTTTTTTTATCGAAAACATTCAGAAAATGAGCGAAAGCGACTATACATCGACCTCCATTGCCACACATCGTACTTTCGTTTCCGTCCGAATTGTAATACACCATGCGGAAATCAGAAGCGTTATCGTGTTCTAAAAGAATCAATCCGTCGCCACCAATCCCGAATCGGCGATCGCATAAGCGTTCAATCGTTGGTTGCTCTTTAGGAAATTGCTGATCTCGATTATCAATCAGGATAAAATCGTTTCCTGTTCCTTGATATTTGTAAAATTCCATATATATTAAAAAGAAAAGTGAACAAAATTACAAAAAGAATTTGTTCACTTTAATACCTTAGATCAATAAATTATCTATTATCGCCTGTTCTCGTTCTGCTCGAATTATTCCCTCTAGTATTCGTATTTGAGTTGGAATTCGAATTGGAGTTTGAGTTCTGTGGGGCAACATTTCTTTGTACTGTCGTATTTTCAGTTCTTGTGGGCTGAGAATTAGAACGGCTTGATGCGTTTTGTCTAAATCCTGAGTTTGAAGAACTTCTATTAGATTGTGTGTTTTGTTGCTGCTGTTGTTGCGTGTTGGTTCTGAAACCTCCGCCACCATTTCTATTCGTACTCGTATTATTTTGGTTTGTAGAAGGATAACGTCCTGACGAATTGTTATTTGAATTCGAATTTACGTTATTCGGTCTGTTGCTGCTCGCATTAAACCCAGGTCCGTTGTTCGTATTCGTATTTCGGTTGGTCGTTGTATCTCTATATCCATTATTGTATCCATTATTATTGTTGTTATAATAATAATCGTTTCTCTGAACGTAAATCTTTTGACGATTTACCCCATAATAATAAGGAGCTCCGTTATCATAATAATAGTTGAAATTATCACGATAATAATATCCATCATTTCCATAATAACCACCGTTTCCGTAATAGGATTGTGGTGCGTAGTAGTATCCTCCTTGGTAGTACGGATCATAATATTGCTCGTTCCCTGAATAATTGTCTGGGTAAATAACACAAGATGTTAATGATCCCATCAATACTAAACCAATAGATATTTTCAATAAATTTTTCATGACTTTTTTAATTAATTCTCTTTTAAACTTTTTTTCCATTCTTGGTATCCAATGATAGCCATTATGGTAAATACCAAATATTGAACCGAAGTTAATCCAAGTCCTTTATAAATATACATGGGTATCGATATTATATCGGCAATAATCCAGAAAATCCAGTTCTCAATGCGCCTTTTGGCCATTAACCACATTCCAACTAAAAGTAATGCGGTAACAAAAATATCGATCCAATTTGCCCAATCGAGATGATACAAACCGAGCTCAACATTTACATGAGAAAAATTATTATCAATAAAAGGCTTGTAGTAATAAACGAATGTGACCAAAAGTAAACTTAGCACGAAAAGAACTCCCGACACGATCCAATCTTTTTTCGTAGCCCAAGAAACAGAAATATGAATTTGATCATTCGTATGCTTGGACCACAAAATCCAGCCATAAACACTCATAATTGTGTAATAGACATTGATAAGACAATCTCCTAAAAGACCAAAAACAAAAAGGATATACACATAAAGTGAGGTAGAAATGATCCCAGTAGGGTACACCCAAATATTTTTCTTGATGGAAAAGTAAACACTTAAAATTCCAAAAACGACGGCAATTGCTTCAATTGCGATTTGAGTCGTTGTATAGGTTTCGTACGGTTTTAAGAATAATTCGTATAAATCCAAGGGCTTTGTTTTTCAGTGGACTAAATTAATTCAAAATTTTTCGAAATCCCAATGCCTTTTCATAATTTAAATTTTAGATTATTTGTAGTATAGTTGTATTATAATTTAGTTGATTTATTAGTGATAAACACGTTTTAGATTTAGTAAAAAAATGATTTGATTTCTGTTTTATATTCAATTTGAATTCGTAAAATCTAAATATTAACTTGATAACATATTGAATCAACTAATGACGAATACATACATTTTTTGAAAAAAAAATCTTAATAAACGTTAACATTCCGAATTAATTTATATTTTCGTGAAATTAATTTTATCAAATCACTTTATGTCTAATATTTGGATTAAAAAACCCATCAGCGCTTATGAAGCTGAAATGAAGAAAAGCGAACTGAAACGCGTTTTGGGTAAATGGAGTTTAACAGCAATCGGTGTTGGTGCCATTATCGGAGGAGGGATTTTCGTTCTAACGGGTACGGGAGCTTATTACCATGCAGGACCTGCACTTGCTTTATCATTCGTTGTTGCGGGTATCGCTTGTATTTTTGCCGCTTTATGTTACGCGGAATTTTCATCAATTATTCCTGTGGAAGGTTCAGCTTATGCTTATGCATACGGAACTGTAGGTGAGATTTTTGCTTGGGGATTGGGTTGGTGTTTAATCCTCGAATATGCGATGGCAAGTATGGCGGTCGCCGTTTCCTGGTCCGGATATTTTAATAAATTTCTCAAGATGTTTGGAGTTCATCTTCCAGATTATCTTACAAATGACCCTATAAGTTATACCGGTGAAGGGTTTTCTATGAATCTGCCGGCTTTTGTAATTGTACTACTAATTACAGCTTTGGTTGCAAAAGGAACTAAAGAAGCGGCTAAAACAAATAACTTAATTGTATTATTAAAAACTTCAGCTGTTGTCTTCGTGGTGGTTGTTGGTGCTTTTTATGTAATTCCTGATAATTGGATTCCTTTTATTCCTGAAGAAAAAACATTGGTAATGCCAAATGGGGAAGAAGCTTCTGCTTATGGTTTGCATGGGATTATCTCTGGAGCCGCCGCAATTTTCTTCGCCTATATTGGTTTTGATGCCGTTTCAACACAAGCTGGAGAAGCAATTAATCCGAAAAAGGATGTTCCATTTGCAATTATCGCTTCATTATTAATTTGTACGGTACTTTATATTGCTGTTTCTTTAGTATTAACTGGTATGATGGATTACAAATTATTCGATCCGCAAGGTCCTTATCCAGAAGCGATTAAAGCGCCTGTTGCCTATGCATTTGAAGTTGCAGGAAAGCACTGGGCAAGTAATATTATTACCATTGCAGCGACTGTTGGATTAATTTCAGTAATCATGGTTATGATCATGGGACAATCAAGAATTTTCATGGGAATGGCGAAAGATGGTTTGATTCCGAAATTCTTTGGAGAAGTACATCCTAAAACACAAACTCCAGTAAAAGGAATCGTTCTTTTAGGTTGTGTTGTATCAGTTGTCGCTTCTATGACGCCAATTTCAACACTTGCTCACATGACAAGTTTCGGAACGTTGTTCGCTTTTACGATGGTGTGTATCGCTGTTTGGGTTTTAAGAAGAAAAGAACCGAATTTGATTAGACCTTTCAAAGTTCCTTTTGTGAATGTAATTGTTGCTTGCGGAGTTTTAATTAATATTTATTTGATTATTACTTTGGATAAATTAGCATTACAATTATCATTTATTTGGGTTGTTCTTGGAATTATCGTTTATTTCTTGTATTCGAAAAAACATTCGAAGCTTCAAAATGGAGGTTTTGGGGAGACGTTTAAAGCAGAACAACAGCCTTTAGAAGATATTGAAATTGATATCGACAATAAAGATCCTGATTCCAAAGATTAAGTAAAAAAATAATATCAAAAGAAATTCCGCATACCATGCGGAATTTTTATTTTTGCACCATGAAAAAAACATTCTTGATTTTTGGTTTAACAATTTCTGCGCTTGGGTTTTCTCAAAATGTAAAATTTGAAACATTATTGGAAGACCAAATTAGTATTCGAGCAATTGAGATTTGGAGAGGAAAAGTATGGTACGCGGGTTCTCAATCCAAGTTTGGATATGTGGATATTTCCAATCCTAAAAATCAAAAACAAGTTCGTTTAGATTCTTTAAATCAGGACTTTAGAACCATTGCATTGTATCCTGAAAATGCTTTTACGACGGTAAATATTGGTTCTCCAGCGGTTTTCAAAAATGTTTCTTCTAATCTAAAAGTTTCATCTTTGGATCGATATGCTCAAAGTGAAGTTTTTTTTGATTCTCATAAAGTTTCCAAAACCAAACGAAAAAATAGTTTGGCTATAAGTGATCCCTATAATGACGGCCGACCTTTGTTTAGAATAACGTCGAAGAAATTTTTTGATAAAAGCAAAGCGAAGTTGCCAAATTATGCGCAAGGAGAAGCTCATTTTGCGGCGAGTAATTCAAATATTGCAATGGTAAAAGACAATGTGTGGATTGCAACAGGCGGTATGAAATCTCGAATTTTTAAATTTAATTGGAAAAACCCATACCAATGGACGGCTTACGAAACGCCTTTTATTCAAGGAACGGCGAGTACTGGAATTTATTCCATCGATTTTTATGATTCTAAATTCGGAATTGCTGTTGGAGGCGATTATAAAAATCAATCAGGAAACGAAAACAATATTGCAACGACTAAGGATGGTGGGAAAACTTGGCAAATTCAGGCATCTGGAAAGAATGCAGGATATTCTACTTGTGTTAAATTTCGTCCAAGAACAAAAGGGAAAGAGATTTTAGCAATTGGAGATCAGCATATTTCGTATTCTAAAGATGCTGGTAAAACGTGGACGAAAATCTCCAATGAAACTGGTTTTTACGCTTGCGAATGGCAAGATTATAACACGGTGATTCTTGCAGGGAATAACAAAATCTCCAAAATGACTTTTAATTGATAATAAATATCAGTTCGATTCATAGGGGATAATCCATTCTTTATTCCGTAATTTTGCAACATGAATTCTTTAATAGACAAATACAATATTCCAGGTCCGAGGTACACGTCGTATCCAACGGTTCCGTATTGGGATTTGGAAAATTTTGATAAAAAAGCATGGGAATCTTCAGTCGTTCGATCATTTAATGAATCCAATGATTCTGAAGGAATTTCAATTTATATTCACCTTCCTTTTTGCGAAGCTTTATGTACATTTTGTGCATGTCACAAGCGTATTACAAAACAACATTCTGTAGAAACCCCATACATAGAAACCGTTCTCAAAGAATGGAAATTATATGTTGATTTGTTTGGAAGAAAACCTAAAATTAAAGAATTGCATTTAGGTGGCGGAACGCCGACGTTCTTTTCGCCTGACAATTTGAAAACCTTATTGGAAGGGATTTTTTCAATTTCAGATATTGCGGAAGAACCCGAATTTAGTTTTGAAGGACATCCAAATAATACAACCCGTGAGCATTTGCAGGTTTTGTATGATTTAGGTTTTAGACGATGCAGTTTTGGAGTTCAAGATTACAATCCAACAGTCCAAAAAGCGATTAATCGAGTTCAGCCTTTTGAAAATGTGAAAAACGTTACCGAATGGGCACGTGAAATTGGTTATGTGAGTATTTCGCATGATTTGGTTTTTGGCTTGCCATTTTCCAATTGGGAAAGTATGGAAAACACGATTCGTAAAACTATGGAATTGAAACCCGATCGTTTGGCATTTTATTCATACGCTCATGTTCCTTGGATTAAAGGAGTTGGACAACGTGGTTTTGATGAAAAAGACCTTCCGAGTGGCGAAGAGAAAAGAAAATTATACGAAAACGGAAAGCAACTTTTAGAAGATTTAGGTTATAAAGAAGTGGGAATGGACCATTTTGCTTTGGAGCATGATGATTTGTACCAGTCGATGATTAATGGTAAAATTCACCGTAATTTTATGGGATATTCATCAAGTAAAACCCAGTTAATGGTTGGTTTGGGGATGAGTTCCATTTCCGATTCGTGGTATGTTTTTGCACAAAATGAAAAATCGGTTGAAGAATATCAAAAATTGGTTGAAGAGGGTGAAATTCCAGTTGTGAAAGGCCATATTCTGTCAGAAGAAGATTTGCTAATTAGAAAACATATTTTGAATTTAATGTGCCGTTTGGAAACGTCTTGGGATGCCCAAAATTTTGTTTCCGAATTGGATAACTCGTTGATTCAACTTGAAGAAATGCAGGAAGATGGTTTGGTTATTATTGAAGAAAACGGAATTAAAATCACTGAAAAAGGTCGTGCATTTACACGAAATGTAGCGATGACGTTTGATTTGAGAATGTTACGCAGTAAGCCTGAAACTAGAATTTTTTCGATGACGATTTAACGAAATTTACTTTAAAAAAAATAGAGAATAGAGCAGAACTTTGGTTCTGCTTTTTTGTTTTATCAATTTCAATTTTCGATTCACATTTTTTAATTTGATTGAGATGGAAATTAAATTTTAAGCTAAACATTTGAAAATGCACGAAATCAAGTCTGAGATTGTCTTAAAAAAATCTTAAACTATGAAGAATTTCATTATATTTGCCGACTATAAAATTAATGTTGTATTCATATGCAAGGAAAAGGATTTATTATTACGATTGCGATCGTTTTGGGCCTTATCTGTTTCAATGAATTGTTGCCAACTTGGTATGCAAGCCGCATTGAAAGAAAGATAGAAGCTGCAAACGGCAATGAAAAGGAAATTAAAAAACTCAAAGAAGACACACTAAATCTTGGTTTCACCAAGTTGTACTATTCCCGAGCGAAGGAGAAAGAAATGAAACTAGGTCTTGACTTAAAAGGAGGGATCAACGTTTTATTAGAGATCAACCAAAGAGATTTGGTGAATGATTTAACCAACTATACAGCAAACCCAGTAGTGGTTGAAGCGTTGGATAGATCAGACAAACTCCAAAAAACGACTGCGAACAAAGCGTACATCGATATTTTCTTTGATCAGTTTGATGCCGTAAATAAGGAAAAAAATGCTGGTTTGAAACTTGCAGACCCAGAAGTATTCGGAAACACGACGCTTACTGAGGTAAAATACAACACAACAGACGATCAAGTTAAAAAAATCGTTCGTACAAAAATTGACCAGTCAGTAGGAACGGCGTTTGAGGTTATCAAAACGCGTATTGACAAGATTGGTGCTGTACAACCGAACGTACAAAGAGTACCAGGTACCGCAAGAATTTCTGTAGAAATGCCAGGTATCAAAGATATCGATAGAGTTAAAAAAATGCTTCAATCTTCTGCAAAACTTCAATTTTGGGAGGTACAGCAAGTAAACGAAGTGGCTCCATATTTAGAGCAATTACAATCAGTAATCGCTGCAAAAGGAGATTCTATGGGTGTTGATAAAAACACCAACTTAATCAAAGCTTTAACTTCAAAAGAATTGCAGTCTAACGGTATTGCAAATGTAAACTTGGCAGATACAGCGATGGTTAATAAGGTTTTGAACAGTGCTGTTGCTATCAAAGCAAGACCAATAAACATGCGTTATACGGAGTTTATGTGGGGGTACAAGCCAGAATCTAGCAGTCCAGAGCATTTGGTATTATATGCAATTCGTGGGAATCCTCAAAAGAAAGCACCAGTAGATGGAGCAGTAGAAACATCAAACATCAACTACGACCAAATGGGTAGAGTAGTTGTAGATATGCAGATGGATTCTAAAGGAGCAAAAGAATGGAAAACAATGACCGAAAGAAACGTAAACAAACCAGTTGCGGTTACGTTAGATGGTCACGTATATACGGCACCAAACGTTGTAAGTGTAATTCCTAATGGTAGAACCCAGATCTCTGGAAACTTCTCATTGAACGAGGCACAAGACTTAGTAAACGTTTTAGGAGCAGGAAAATTGCCGGCTGGTGCCAAAGTAGTACAAGCAGATGTTGTAGGACCATCCTTAGGACAAGAGTCTATTAATGCAGGTTTAATGTCATTTATCGTTGCTTTTGCAGTAATGATTATCTACATTATTTTCTATTACGGTGGAGCGGGTGTTTATGCGGTAATCGCGATGATCATCAACTTGTTCTACATCTTCGGTATTATGGATTCGGGAGACTTTACGTTAACGCTTCCAGGTATCGCAGGTATTGTTTTATCCATGGCGATGGCAGTGGATACCAACGTAATTATTTACGAAAGGACGAAGGAAGAATTATTTGCAGGGAAAAACATTATGCAAGCCTATAAAGATGGTTTCAAACATGCATTCTCGGCGATCTTAGATGGTCACTTAACGACAATTCTAACGGCAGTTGTATTGTTAGTTTTCGGTACGGGACCAATTAAAGGTTTTGCTGTAACGTTAATTATCGGTATTGTGATGACGTTCTTTACCAACGTTGGTTTGGCTAGGGTAATGATCTTCAACAGACTTGAAAAAGGAAAACAACTTTCGGTTTGGACGGCTCCAACGAAGAATATGTTCCGTAATATTTGGATCGACTTTATTGGAAAAAGAAAATATGCATACATCTTCTCTTTAGTTCTTACTGGTATTTGTGTTGCTTCAATGTTCACAAACGGATTTAAATTCGGCGTTGACTTTGAAGGAGGTAGAAACTACGTTGTGAAGTTGGAAAAAACAATCGATTCGGATCAAGCGAAAGATGCTTTATCTAAATTGTTTGTAACGAAAGACGGAAAAAATAATACAGTTGATGTAAAAACATTTGGTACAGATAACCAATTGAAAATTACAACAGACTACAAAATTGATGATGAATCATTAGCAGCTGACCAAGAAATTGAAAATAAACTATTCCAAGGTTTAAAACCATTCTTACCAGCTAAAACAACGATTCAAGATTTCAAATCGGCAGATAAAGATCACTATGGAATTGTTTCTTCGGCGAAAGTTGGACCTTCTGTAGCAGAAGATATTAAATACCGTGGTACATTAGCAGTTGCTGCTGCATTAGCGGGAATCTTCATCTATATCTTGTTTAGATTCAACAAATGGCAGTTCTCATTAGGAGCGGTTGTATCGTTATTCCACGATGCTATAATCGTAATCGGTGCGTACTCATTATTATACAAAGTGATGCCTTTCAACTTAGAAATCAATCAGGATTTCATTGCGGCAATTCTTACCGTAATTGGATATTCCTTGAATGATACCGTAATTATCTTCGACAGAATTCGAGAGTATTTACGTGAGAAAAAATCTATCACTTTAGCAGGATTGTTTGATGACTCTATTTCAAGTACATTGGGTAGAACATTCAACACAACATTTACGACATTATTAGTATTGTTAGCAATCTTCATCTTTGGTGGTGACAACTTGAGAGGATTTATCTTCGCGTTGTTAATCGGTATTGGTTTCGGTGCATATTCATCAATCTTCGTAGCATCTGCAATTGCGTATGACACGTTGAAAGGGAAAGGTAAAGAGGAAAAAGTTACGGGTAAAACCACAACGGCTAAATAAATTTAGTTATACAACATAAAAGAGTCCTTTAGTTTTTGCTAAAGGACTTTTTTTTGGTTTCATTTTTTAATAAAAGTCTCGGTGTGATACGCTAATTATCCTATATTTGCTTCATGGATTTTAAGAGATTGATAATTCGTGGTATTTCCTATAGCCAAACCCAATCTGGGGCATACGCTTTGTTATTAGAAGATGAAGAAACATCGGTAAAATTGCCTGTTGTTATCGGTAATTTTGAAGCGCAGTCCATATCATTGGGGTTAGAAAAGGATATTAATCCACCACGACCATTAACGCATGATTTATTTTCAAAATTTGTAGAATTAGCCAATTATACACTTTCTTCAGTGGTGATTTATCAGATTGTAGATGGTGTCTTTTTTTCGAACATTAATTTTGTAAATAACGAATCCAAAGAAGAATTGGTTTTGGATGCTCGAACTTCGGATGCTGTAGCCATGGCAGTTCGTTTCGATGCGCCTATCTATACCACTTCACAAGTTCTTAACGAGGCTGGAATTTTATTGGATATTGAAGATGCTTCAAAGCCTGAAGATGCCGAAGAAATTTCAGACGAACCTATTGCTGCTGGAGGTTTTAGCGATCTTACGATGGAAGATTTGCAAAATCTTTTAGATTGTGCTGTTCGTGACGAAGATTATGACACAGCGCTTGAAATTCAAGAAGAAATCAAACGCAGAAAAAAGAAAATTGACTAAATAAATACGTGTACGCTATATGAATGTAAAGTTACGTTTAACCATAATGAACTTCTTGGAGTTTGCCGTTTGGGGGGCTTATCTTACCTCAATGGGTAATTATCTAGGTTCTGTGGGATTGGGTCCGAAAATCGGATTATTTTATGCCATGCAAGGAATTGTTTCCATCTTTATGCCGGCTATTATGGGTATCATTGCCGATCGATGGATTCCCGTTCAACGATTATTAGGTATTAATCATCTCCTTGCTGCTGTATTTATTATCGCTGCTGGATATTATGGACAAACTTCGGGTGCAGATGTAGATTTTACAACGATTTTCACCTTGTATTCTTTAAGTGTGGCGTTCTTTATGCCTACGATTGCTTTGTCCAATTCTACAGCGTATACTATTCTAAAACAAAACAATCTCAACACTATTAAAGCGTTTCCACCGATTAGAACATTCGGAACGGTTGGTTTTATTGTCGCGATGTTGTTTGTAAATTTCTTTGGAACTCAAGACGGAAGTTTTAGTTTCAATTTCTCGGGCGAAGGAACGTTTAAAAGTTTCCAATCCGATTACAATCAGTTTTATGTTTCAGGGATTTTAGGAATTGTTTTGTTCTTGTATAGCTTCACATTACCGAATTGTCCAGTAGATAAATCAAGAGAAAAGAAAACGTTGAATGAAGCTTTAGGTTTAAAAGCATTCTCCTTGTTCAAAGATCGTAAGATGGCGATTTTCTTTGTCTTCTCGATGTTGTTAGGTGTTTCGTTGCAAATTACCAATGGATACGCAAATCCGTTTATTACAACGTTTAAAAGCGTCCCAGAATATGCAAATACGTGGGGAGCGAATAATGCGAATGCGTTAATCTCTCTTTCTCAAGTTTCGGAAACCTTGTGTATTTTGTTAATTCCCTTTTTCTTGAAGCGTTTCGGGATCAAAACCGTAATGTTAATGGCGATGGTAGGCTGGGTTTTACGTTTCGGATTATTCGGATTAGGAAATCCAGGAACAGGTGTTTGGATGTTCATTATCTCCATGATCGTGTACGGAATTGCATTTGATTTCTTTAATGTTTCGGGTTCATTGTATGTGGATAACGAAACGGATAAAGATATTCGTTCATCAGCTCAAGGTGTTTTTATGATGATGACCAACGGTTTTGGTGCAACTTTAGGAATGCTTGGAGCACAAGAAATTGTAA
Source organism: Kaistella sp. CFF1-2 (assembly GCF_059509915.1). NCBI lineage: Bacteria > Pseudomonadati > Bacteroidota > Flavobacteriia > Flavobacteriales > Weeksellaceae > Kaistella > Kaistella sp. CFF1-2. The sequence continues at coordinate 314,976 of NZ_JCAKLF010000001.1, read as the reverse complement.
ATCATTTTGTGTTTAGTCAAACCGATTTAGGAGCTCAATTAGAAGGTTGGAAGACCTCTTGGTATATTTTTGCAGGCTATGCATTAGTGGTTACCATCTTGTTTGCGTTTATCTTTAAGCATAAACATAATCCCGAAGAAATGGCGAAAGCCACTCATTAAAATAAGCAAATGCACTTTTTGAAAGTGCGTTTTTTTTTGTATCTTGGCAAAGAGAGAATTATGAAGATAATACCCTATACACAGTACTTTGCGCTATTTTTAGCCTTCATCGGAAGCTTTCTTCCATTAGTGCATGTTCCAATTTTGGGAAATTGGAATTTTTGGGAAACCGATCATTATTTAGCAATTAGTTTTTGGGCTATTTGCTTATTGTGTTTGTTAGGAATTGTATTTCAACATTCGAAAGTCGTGAGGATAGGAGCGGTTCTGCTCTTGGTTCACATGGCTTTTAGTATGTATGCCGTTCGCTATCAAACCAACGATTTCTTTTCCTTTATTCCTATTGCAAAGTTGAAGAATCTTGCGACAGGAATGGTGACTTTAAAATGGGGCTGGCAAGTAATCTTGATAGGTGCAGTTGTCTTATTATTTTCCTCATTTTTCAAACAAAAAAAGATTAATTAAGAATATGAAAGAAGTTTTCATCGTATCGGCAGTAAGAACGCCGATGGGAAGTTTTATGGGAAGTTTATCTTCCGTGCCTGCACCACAATTGGGGACTGCAGCAATTAAAGGAGCTTTAGAAAAAATTAGCCTAGACCCAAACGCTGTTCAAGAAGTGTATATGGGAAATGTAATCCAAGCAGGAGAAGGTCAAGCGCCAGCGAGACAAGCTGCTTTAGGAGCAGGTTTATCCAACGAAACACCTTGTACAACCGTAAATAAAGTGTGTGCTTCTGGTATGAAAGCCGTAATGATGGGCGCTCAAGCAATTAAAGCTGGAGATGTTGACGTTATCGTTGCTGGTGGAATGGAAAATATGTCTCGTATTCCACATTATTTAGATGGAAGAAATGGAGTAAAATTGGGTGAAATCAAAATGCAAGATGGAATGCTTCGCGATGGTTTACTTGATGCATTCCACGGACAACATATGGGAAATTTCGCTGAGAAATGTGCTTCAAAATATGAGTTTTCAAGAGAAGATCAAGATCAATTTGCGATTCAATCGTACAAAAGATCATCACAGGCTTGGGCGGATGGAAAATTTGCGAATGAAGTAGTTCCGGTTTCGGTTCCTCAAAGAAAAGGTGATCCTGTAATCTTTGCAGAAGACGAAGAATATAAAAACGTGAAATTCGATAAAATTGGTTCGTTGCCACCGGCTTTCCAAAGAGATGGTGGAACGGTAACAGCAGCGAATGCTTCGACAATTAACGATGGAGCTTCGGCTTTAATTTTAGTTTCCAAAGAAAAAATGGAAGAACTAGGATTGAAACCTTTAGCAAAAATCGTTTCGTATGCGGATGCAGCGCAAGAGCCAGAGTGGTTTACAACAGCGCCTGCAAAAGCGCTTCCAATTGCTTTGAAAAAAGCTGGTTTGGAAGTTTCTGATATTGACTTTTTCGAGTTCAACGAAGCGTTTTCTGTAGTTGGTTTAGCGAATAATAAAATTTTAGGTTTAGATGGAGCTAAAGTGAATGTGAACGGTGGTGCGGTTTCTTTAGGTCACCCACTGGGAAGTTCAGGTTCTAGAATCATCGTAACATTGATTAACGTTCTAAAACAGAACAGCGGAAAATACGGTGCAGCAGCAATCTGCAACGGTGGTGGAGGAGCTTCTGCCATTGTGATTGAGAACATGGCGTAAGCCAATTTCCATAAAAATATAGCCATTAAGCATAATTCACGATTATTTTCGTGTTTATCTTAATGGTTTTTTTATTTTTGTTTAAACAATTTTTGAAGAATGTCTGAGACAAACGATGCTTTGGCGCAAAAGAATATCAAGAATAACCCGAAAATAATGAAGGCTTGGGCCACATATGACTGGGCAAATTCGGTATATTCATTGGTAATTACATCTACTATTTTTCCTATTTACTATACGATTCTTACCACCAAATTCAATAAAAAAGAATTTGTGGAAGCCGCAAATGAGTATCAGGAAATTCCCGTACGTCATATGATTAAAATTTTCGGAGAGCATTATGAGCCCGACGCAGTTTTAAGTTTTTCGTATGCTATTTCATTCTTTTTAGTTGTTTTGATTTCCCCATTTTTATCCTCCTTGGCGGATACCATTGGGAACAAAAAATCTTTTCTTCAGTTTTTCTGTTATTTGGGAGCGACATCTTGTATGGGATTAGCCTTATTTACAGGGATGGAAAACGTCTTTTTAGGTTTATTATTTAGTATTACAGCCAGCGTCGGTTTCTGGGGGAGTTTGGTTTTCTACAACTCCTTTTTACCCGATATTGCAACGCCTGATAAGCAAGATTCACTTTCCGCAAAAGGCTATATTTATGGGTATGTGGGATCGGTTGTTTTGTTGATTATTTGTTTGTTTTTAATTCAAGGAATAACAACAGACCCGAAACAACAAAATATTATGATCCGAATTACATTCCTATTGACAGGAGCTTGGTGGTTTGGTTTTTCTCAATATACGTTCAAAAACTTACCTCAATTTGGAAATGTTAGTGATAAATTACCAAAGGATTTGGTCTTGCTTAATTACAAGAATATTTTCAAAAGACACGAGGAACAAGGTGGTTTTTTTGAAGTTTTAAAGGATAATATCAGCTTTTATATTGATGTAGCCAAAGAAAGTTTTAGAGAACTTTTCAAGGTTGGAAACAAACTCTTTGCAAACCGAAATTTAAAATTCTTCTTATCCAGTTTCTTCTTTTACAGTGTTGGGATGCAAACGATTTTCTTAATGGCAACGCCTTTTGGAAGTACGATGGTTTTTCCAAAGCAGGAAGATAAATACAAGTTGATTATCACGATTCTGGTTATTCAAATTATTGCAATTTTTGGGGCCTTTATTTTCTCTAAATTGTCGAAACGAATCGGAAATAAAAACGTTATTTCGATCGCTGGAGTTATTTGGATTGCATGTTGTTTATCGGCTTATTTATTGAAGAAAGAAAACCCGAACATGCAAATGCAGTTTTACATTTTAGCAGGTTTTATTGGCTTGGTTATGGGCGGCTTACAGGCGATGTCACGTTCCACGTATTCCAAATTATTGCCGGAAAATTCCATGGAAAATACCACGTTTTTCAGTTTTTATGATGTATTAGAAAAGCTTGCAATTATTTGTGGAATGCTTATTTTCACGGTGTTTATTCAGAAATTTGGAAACATGCAATATGCGTTTATTGCAATGTCTATATTCTTTGCGTTAGGAATTCTTCTTATTCGATTTGTAGTTATTAAAAATCACAAATAGGAAGATGTAATTTCTGGTGCGATTATTGTATCTTATTGGCTGATTTTTAGTAATTTTGCAACAAAATAGTAACTACATGACCAACCCTTTATTCTACGCAAAAATTTTACTTTTCGGTGAATACGGAATTATAGAGGATTCCCAAGGTCTTACCTTGCCTTATAGCTTCTACAAAGGGACTTTGAAGTTTTCAAAAGACTTTTCAGATTTTGAAAAGAAATCCAACGAGCATTTACAGCGCTATGCTGAATATTTGGCTGATTTGGAACTTCCAGAAAATTTCAAATTAAATGTTTCCGCTTTCAAGAAAGATATTTCGAAAGGATTGTTTTTCGACTCGAATATTCCGCAAGGATATGGAGTTGGAAGTTCAGGAGCTTTGGTGGCTGCTATTTTTGAAAAATATTCGTTTACAAAACGAACTCCAGACGAAATCTCAAAAAACGAATTAAAAGAGCTGAAAAAGGTTTTCGGAAAACTAGAAAGTTATTTCCATGGAACCAGTTCAGGAATTGATCCGTTGATTTGTTATATGAACCTTCCAATCCTTATTGAAAATCGTGAAAACGTAGATAAGGTGAATATTCCGCAAGGAGAGCAAGGAAAAGGAGCGATCTTTTTAATTGACTCAGGTATGGTAGGTGAGACGGGACCGATGGTACAGATTTTCTTTGAAAAAATGAAAACCGAAGGTTTCCGCAAAACGATGAAAGAAGAGTTTATCCGCTATAATAATGCGTGTATTGATGCATTTTTGAAGAAAGAGATGAACCCGTTTTTCAGAAACTTGAAAAAACTATCTGTTTGGGCGTATGAACATTTCAAACCGATGATTCCGGAAAGCATTTACAATGTTTGGAAAAAAGGTTTGGATACCAATGCGTATTATTTAAAACTTTGTGGTAGCGGTGGTGGAGGCTATATCTTAGGTTTTACCAAAGATTATGACCAAGCCGAAAAAATGCTCGAAGGTTTTCAAAAAGAGGTGATCTATCGATTTTAGTTTCTATCCTCGAATTTCTAAAACATAAAACTCAGCTGCATGAATCAAAATAAAAATTTGATTTATCGATTCTCGCAATTCATCAGTTTGCTGCTGGGAGCACGTTTTTTTGTTTTAATATTTTTCACTTTCGGACTTTACGTTTCTACGTTTTTTTTGTTTAATCAAGAAGAAAGTTTGAGAAGTTTTGTTTTTGATATCAAAGTTCACGGCATCATTTTTTGTTCGTTGTTGAGCATTGCCGCAGGCGGATTAATCAATCAGTTTTACGATCTTGAAAAAGATAAAATTCAGAAACCTTTTCGTTCTAAGTTGCAGAGTTTTTTGAAACAGAAATATTTTCTGTACATGTATGTGATTCTCAATGCCGTTTCATTGAGTATAGCTGGAATTTTGTCGTGGCGAATTTTTGTTTTTTTCCTTATTTATCAGTTTGTGATGTGGTTTTACAGCCATAAGTTGAGCAAGATCTTCATCATTAATAATCTTACCTACGTTTCATTATCATTGTATCCGTTTTTTGGATTATTGGTGTATTATCAACACTTTTCGTGGAAATTGTTTTGGATGGCCGCTTTTCTATTTCTGCTTTTGTGGATTATAGATATTATGAAAGACATTTTAACCATGCGTCCCGACAAGCTTTTTGGCTATTCAACCATACCATTAAAGATTGGATTTAAGAAAACAACCGTTGTGATTTCAATTCTTTTAGTTTTGAATGCGCTTGTTGCGTATTTGGTTGTGGTTTTTGCACCTAGATTTAATTTCGTTGTCATTTATTTTAGTCTTTCGGCTTTAGTTTTAGCAGCCTCGTTATGGCCCGTTTTTCACTTCAGAATCAAACGTATTTTTTGGCTGATGAATGTCCTTCGATTTTGGATTTTTATTGGAGTTATTTTTTTGCTTTTAAACGGAATCTTCGAGAAGTTTTAAGATAAAAAAAGCCGAAGGTAAACTTCAGCTTTTTCAAAATTAGTTATGCTATTTTTTAGTTGCAATTTCCATTAATATCGCAAGATTCGCCTTCGTTGATAATTTTCAAACCAGAATCTCCAGCTTTGAATTCACTATATGATTTTTCTAAAACTTCTAAAAATAACGCTTCAGGTTGCGCGCCAGAAACCGCATATTTATCATTAAAAATAAAGAACGGAACACCGCGAATACCTAGATTATTAGCCATTTGAATATCTTGATTTACGGCAAATTTAAAATCATCCGATTCAATTCCGCTAAGAACTTCCTCTTTCGAAATGCCAGCTTTTTCGCCTAATTCAACCAAAACAGAAGGATCGTCAACATTTTGACCATTCAAAAACTGCGCTTCAAAAAGCAATTCTTCCATTTCATTGGCTTTTCCTTTGGTTTTTGCTAATTGAAGAAGCATTTGGGAACGAAATGAATTCGCCACTTTCGATTCATCAAAATTAAAATCAATACCAACCGCTTTTCCCGATTGAATTAGATGTTCGTGCATTCCTTTGATTTGATCCAAAGAAAGTCCTTTAATCTCTGCCAGAAACTCGTATGGATCTTTTTCAGGTTGGGTAACAATCGTGGGATCCAGTTGGAAACTATGCCAATTAACTTCGATTTTTTTTGCATCTGGAAATTGAGCCAACGCATTTTCAAAATTTCGTTTGCCGACAAAACAAAACGGACACCGAGTGTCACTCCAAATATCTACTTTCATTTTTTCTAAATTTTACACAAAGGTAGGGGTTTTGATTTCCTTTTGCATTGATATAGGTCAAGACTTGCATTTGTTTATAAACTCAAATTCGTTTCAAAATTTTAGGAAATACGCTATATTTTTAGAATTCAGTTTATCTTTACAGCCGCTTATGAAAATGAAAAACAAACAAGCCGCCATCGGTTTTATCTTTATCACCATGCTCATCGATATTACGGGATGGGGAATTATTATCCCTGTAATCCCGAAATTGATTGAGGAGTTAATTCATGCCGATATCAGTGAAGCTTCTAAATATGGAGGTTGGCTGAGTTTTGCGTATGCTTTTGTACAATTTATTTTCTCGCCAATTGTTGGAAATTTGAGTGATAAATACGGCCGACGCCCGATTATTCTGATCTCCTTGTTTGGTTTTGCGGTCGATTATGTCTTTTTGGCTTTGGCTCCAAGTATTTGGTGGCTTTTTGTTGGTCGAATTATCGCTGGAATTACGGGCGCAAGTATTACGACTGCAAGTGCTTATATTGCTGATATATCAACAGATGAAGATCGGGCAAAGAATTTTGGACTTATAGGTGCCGCATTTGGGGTTGGATTTATTATTGGTCCAGTAATCGGTGGTTTGCTTGGTGCTTATGGACCTCGAGTTCCGTTTTACGCGGCGGCTGTATTGTGTTTTATCAATTTTATTTACGGTTATTTTATTCTTCCCGAGAGTTTACCTCAAGAAAAAAGGCGTCCTTTTGATTGGAAACGTGCAAATCCTGTAGGTTCATTTAAATTTTTGAGAAAACATCCGCAGCTTTCTGGTTTAATTACGGCTTTAGTTTTAATTTATATTGGTGGACATGCGGTGCAAAGTAACTGGAGTTATTTCACCATGTACGAATTCAATTGGGATGAAAAGATGGTTGGGATCTCGCTTGGTGTAATGGGGTTGGTGATTGGTTTGGTGCAAGGCGGTTTAATTCGTTGGACAACACCTCGTTTGGGTGATTATAATAGTGTTTACGTTGGTTTGGCTTTGTATGCCTTTGGAATGTTGTTATTTGCTTTTGTTACGGAAAGTTGGATGATGTTTGCTTTTCTTGTTCCGTATTGTCTGGGTGGAATTTGCGGCCCTTCCTTGCAGTCTATTATTACAAAAGCGGTTCCTGCGAACAGTCAAGGAGAATTGCAAGGTGCTTTAACTAGTTTAATGAGTGGAACATCTATTATTGGTCCACCATTAATGACACAGTTGTTTTATTATTTTACGCATGATGAAGCGCCGATGAAGTTTCCGGGAGCGCCATTTTTCCTAGCTTTTATCTTGTTTGTTATTAGTATTTTTCTAGTTCGACGAACTTTTAAAGCATAATTGTATTAAAATCATCTTAAAAATGATTTTTTTGATTTATTTAATTTAGAAACTTTTGTACTTTCGCAGTATGGAATTGAGTATTGGTGAAATGTTGTTGATTGCCTTGGTAATCATCGTGTTATTCGGCCCAGATAAACTACCGTCTATTGCCCGTGATCTAGGACAAGGAATGCGCAAAATGCGTGGTGCGGTAGAAGATATCAAAACAGAAATTATGAAGGAAACGGATAATCCGGTTTCTGAAATCAAAAAAGAGATTGAAAAGGTAAAAGATGCCGCAAAAGATTTCAATCCGATGAGTCAGTTTAATGATGTGAAAAATCCGTTGGATGACGTTGCTGATGAAACAGCAAAACTAAAACCTCAAGACGACATAACTCACGAAGGCCCTGTAAGTAGATAATTGATACGATGTACGAACTAATTCAGGAAGATAAAGCATTATTGATCTATCTCAATAATTTCGGAAACAAAACGTTTGATCCTTTTTGGATACTTATTTCCGAAGTTTGGATCTGGATTCCGTTCTATTTTATTTTAGCGTACTTGCTTTTCCGAAATTTCAAACTCAACTCCTTAATTTTCATTTTCATTTTCATTGCATTAGGCGTAACAGTTTCTGACCAGTTGGCCAGTATTTTCAAACATGGAATTATGCGTTTTCGCCCATGTCATGATCCAACTATTGATGGTTTGGTTCGTGAAGTTAAATGCGGTGGTCGATTCGGTTTTTATTCTGCGCACGCTTCCAATACATTTTTTCTAGCAACCTACATTTCTATTTTGTTGAAAAACAAAATCAAAGCTTTACCGTACATTTTATTCGTTTGGGCAGCTGTGGTTTCCTACAGCCGAATTTACTTAGGCGTCCATTTTCCAATGGATATTTTGTTCGGAGCTTTAATAGGATTTTTACTTGGAGGATTTTTTGCGACATTGGCAAAGAATGTCATCGCCAAGCAGTATTTCAAGAAAAATTAATCGTTGTGATACGGCTTTCCCGCTAGTATTTGATGCGCTCTGTAAATTTGTTCTACAATAAATAAGCGTACCATTTGGTGAGTAAATGTCATTTTAGAAAGCGCCATTTTTTCGTTGGCTTTTTGATAAATTTCATCAGCAAAACCATAAGCACCACCAATAACAAGTTGAATTCGTTTAACCGAATTTCCCATGTGGAAATCTAGTTTTTGAGCAAATTCGCGACTCGTAAATTGTTTGCCCTTTTCGTCCAAAATGATTAGATAATCACCTGGTTCAAAATGATTCAGAAATAACTTGGCTTCTTCTTTTTTGATTTGATCGGGACTTAGATTTTTAGAATTTTTGACATCTGGAATCTCCACCATCTCAAAATTCCAATGTTTTGGAAGCCTAGGAAGGTAATAATTGATTAAATTTTTGATTTCTCGATCATCTGTTTTACCAATGCAGAGCAAATTGATTCTCATTTTATATCTTTGTTATGCAAATATAGAGCAATGGCGGTGAAAACTCCGAAGATCTTAACCAAAATCAAGAAATTTCTGAACAGTATTTACATTCCTTTTTTAGGAATTTCACTTTTCAAGTTATTCGAAGTTTATGGTTCGGGTATTTTTAAAAACCAAATAGGGAAGCAGGCTGCGAGCATTTCGTGGGCTTTTTTCTTGAGTCTTTTTCCGTTCTTATTGTTCATGCTTTCGCTCTTGCCGTTTCTACCGCATTACGATAAACTGCAGTTTTACATTTTTGATGTTCTCCTCCCGAATATTCTTCCCGAAAACATTTTGTACGACGTAACCGATTATTTGGAGAATTATATTATTCCAAACCTGAAAAACATTAACAATCTAACGATTTTGTTCGCTTTAATTTTTGGGACAAACGGAACGCATTCTTTGATCAATGGATTTAACGAAAACACGAATTTAAAGCGTAATTTTCTCAAGGAATACACCATTTCTATGGTGATAACGATTGCGTTCATCGCTTTGATTATTTTAACCTTTCTTGGAATTTACTACAGTGAAGTTGTTTTAAAACTTTTCACCCCAAATTTCGAATTGTCGTGGCTAGTACAAAACCTTTCGAAAATTATTGGGTATTTCTCATTCCCTGTTTTCTATTTTGTTTTGCTAAGCCTTTTCTATTGGGTCGGTTGTTTGAAAATCACGCGATGGAAAGAAGCCGTTCCCGGAGCGGTTTTAACAACAATTTTATTTATTGCGTTAACGTATTTCTTTGCAATCTATCTTTCAAATTTCGCAAGATACAACGTTTTCTATGGATCAATTGGTTCCATTATCATCGTTATGATTTGGGTGAATATCAACATCATTCTCATTCTTTTGGGGAACGAGTTGAACATCACATTAAAGAAAATGCGTCTTGAAAAGATGATTGCCGACGAAATGGCCGCTCGAAATCAAGAATCGGAACTAAATACTTCCGCAACGGAAGTTTAAAATTCAACAAAAATTAATTACAAATTCGTTTCGATATCTTTCATCGGATACTTTTTTGCAGCTTTACTCAAAATGATATAGCCAGCAAATCCCGAAATGATGGAAGCAAATAGAATCGCAAATTTACCCTCCGCTTGAATTTCCGCATGACCTTTAAAGGAAAGTAAGGCAATGAAAATTGACATTGTAAATCCAATTCCCGCCAAAAATCCTGTCCCAATCATATGAGCCCAATTGCTGTGAAGTGGGAGCGAACTGATTTTAGATTTGATGGCAACGAAAGAAAAGGCGCAAATTCCGATCACTTTTCCAGCAAAAAGTCCAAGAATAATTCCTAAACCAAAGGTTGAAAATAAACCTTCAACCATGCCTTTTTGGAACATAATGTTGGTGTTGGCTAAAGCGAAAATTGGCATAATGATAAAATTCACCGGAAGATGAAGCTTCTGTTCTAACTTTTCAAGTGGTGAAATTTCCGTTACTGAAACATTGGTTGGAATGGTGAATGCTAATAAAACGCCAGCAATAGTGGCGTGAATTCCAGAATGATGCATGAAATACCACAATAAAATACCGGGAACGATATAGAAAATATGCTTTGTTACTTTGAAATAATTTAATGCAATCAATACTAAAATAACCAATCCCGAAAGTCCTAAATACATCCATTCTAGATTGTCTGTGTAGAAAATGGCAATGACTAAAATCGCGCCCAAATCATCAACAATAGCTAATGCTGCAAGGAAAATTTTCACCGACGCCGGAACTTTACTCCCAAGCATAGAGACGATTGCTAACGAAAACGCAATGTCAGTCGCCATCGGGATTCCCCAACCGTTCGCGTAAGGAGTTCCGTAATTCAACAAATAGAAAATTCCTGCAGGAACAACCATTCCACCAATTGCGGCGAAAATAGGCAGTGACGCGTTTTTAAAGCTTGACAATTCTCCTTCAACAATTTCCCGTTTTATTTCTAAACCAACAAGTAAGAAGAAAATCGCCATCAAGCCGTCGTTTATCCAAACGCTAACGCTGTAGTTTAGATGGAAGATTTCGGTACCGACTTTTTTGTCTAGAAAATTTTGAAAAGGAATTCCCCATTCGGAATTGGCAACGAGTAGCGAAACCAAAACGCAAAGAATTAAAAGGATTCCTGATGATTGAGAACTGTGGAAAAATTTGTTGAAATACTGAGTTAATGTCATGAATTCTATTTATAGGTTTAGAGTCTCTTCACTTTGGAAACTCCGGTAATATTTTTAAGTTTTTTAAAGGTTTCTTCGAGCTGACTTCTATTTTTAACTTCCAAATTGATACTTCCAGTGAAAATTCCATTGTTGGATTCTATGGACATACTCTTCATATCCAAGTTCATGGAATTGGAAATAACTTGGGTAATGTCGTTAATCATCCCCATACGGTCGAGACCTTCAATTTCGATTTTAATTCTATTTTTGAAGCTTTCTTCGTTCACCCATTTCGCTGGAATTACACGATAATCGTATTGTGCACGTAGGTTAATAGCATTAGGACAGTTGTCACTATGAACTTTGATTCCTTCCGAAATCGTGATGAATCCAAAAATTTTGTCACCTGGAAGAACCGTACAACATTTTGCAAAGGTATAGTTTAATTTTTCCTCATCTTTTCCAAAAACAATCATGTCGAGATTGGTTTCTGGAGCTTCTTCGTAGGTGCTATTTTTATTTGGAGACTTTCGGAATCTGGAAAGTAGATTATTCAATACATTTTTACTTTCCACATATTTTCTGATGCTCGAGGCATCCAAACTTCCATCTTGGAATCCTAAAAATAAGTCTTGAGATGTTTTTAGGCCGAAGAATTTTTGCATTTTGTTGATTTCCTCATCATTGAAATTTAATTTCGCATGACGAAGTTTTCGTTGCATAATCTCTTTTCCTTCTTCAACAAGCGAACTTTTTTCAGAATTTAAGAAAGCCTTGATTTTTGATTTGGCTTTGGACGTTACTACAAAATCCAACCAATCGATTTTGGGTTTCTGATTTTGAGACGATAAAATGTCCATTTGATCGCCATTTTGAAGCACATAGGAAATCGGAACTAATTTTCCATTAACTTTTGCACCCAAACACTTCATTCCTAAATCCGAGTGCACGGAGAAAGCAAAATCCAATGCCGTTGCACCTTTCGGAAGAATTTTAATCTCACCTTTTGGTGTAAAAACAAAAACTTCTTTGGAATATAAATTAAGCTTAATATCATCCAAGAAATCATTGGTGGAGTAGGATTGCTGATTTTCTAAAACCTCACGTATTTCCTTTACCCAATGCTCAAAATTCTTTTCATCGGAATTAATTTCTTCTTGTTTTTTGAAGCCTTCTTTGTATTTGTAATGTGCTGCAACGCCTTTTTCCGCAATATCATCCATTCTTTCAGAACGAATTTGCACCTCAATCCATTTTTTATCAGGACCTAAAACCGTTAAATGCAAACTTTCGTAACCTGTTGCTCGAGGCTGGGTAATCCAATCACGCATTCGCGACGGATTCGAATGATAAAGGTCGGTAACAATCGAATAAATTTTCCAAGCGAGAAATTTCTCGTTTTTCAAATCTGATTTATACGTAATTCGAATAGCATAATTGTCAAAAACTTCTTCGAAGGTAACACCTTGCTTCAGCATTTTTCGATAAATAGAGGAAATTGCTTTTGCTCGACCTTTAATACTGAAATTTAAACCTTCGGCACTTAACTGCTCCGAAACTTCTTTTTTAAACTCTTCAATATATTTTTCACGTTGCTCTTCGGCAAGTTCTAGTTTGCTTACAATTTCATTATAAACATCTGGATTGTTGTATTTTAAGGAAAGATCTTCAAGTTCAGATTTAATATTGTACAGACCTAAACGGTGAGCCAAAGGCGAGTAAATATAAACAGTTTCTGAAGCAATTTTCTTTTGTTTGTCCGGCGCCATGCTGTCCAACGTTCGCATATTGTGAAGTCGGTCTGCAATTTTTACCAATATAACTCGGAAATCTTCTGAAAGTGTCAATAAAAGTTTACGATAATTTTCCGATTGAGCAGAAATATTTTGATTGGTCATCACCGAGATCTTTGTTAAACCTTGAACGATATCAGCGATTTTCTTACCAAAAATTTTCCTGAGATCATCGTACGTATAATCAGAATCTTCGATAACATCGTGCAAAAGTGCACAAGCAATGGAAGTTGCACCGAGACCAATTTCCTCAGCGACAATTTTAGCAACAGCAATAGGATGGAAGATATAAGGTTCACCCGTTTTTCTCCTTTGATCTTTGTGCGCGTCTAGGGCAATGTCAAAAGCTTTACGAATGAGTTTGTTATTTTCTTCATCAAGTGTGCGGTAGGTATTGGAAATCAAATCTTTGTATCGAGCAGAGATTTCCTTATTTTCTTGTTCTATATCGTATGCCATATTCTATTAGCAATTCTAACAGACGAAAATACGAAAAATCAGGCAAAATTTGGGATGAAAATTGGGAAAATGTTTGGTCTTAACTCAGTTTATTTGCTATTTTTGGAAAATTAAATTTACAATAATGAAAAAAGTATTATTAGGGATATCTATCGCAGCTCTAGTCGTAAGTTGTAAAAAAGTTCCAGACGGAGGGAATAAAGGGAGAATCAAATTAGAAGATGGTGTTGAACGTTATTCTGAAGATTATCAAGGTGGTGAGCATGATGCTGCACACGCTTCAGGAGCGGGAGAACACGCGGCTTTGGTTGATGTTGATTTGAACGGAGTTGCTCTTAAAGGAAAAGCAAACGGGATGGAATCTCAATTGATTACTTTCTTAAAAGATGGTTCGTACACAAAAGCAGCGGATGATGCCGCTTTGAAAGATCGTTGGTTTGATTTTGATAATATTACATTCAAAATGGGATCTTCTACACAATTAGAAGCAGGTTCTGATGTACAGTTGAAGAACTTAGCCGCTATCTTGAAAGCATATCCAGATTCAAAAATCAAAATTGGTGGATATACAGATAAAACAGGTGATGAAGCCGTTAATACTAAAATTTCAACCGAAAGAGCTAAATTTATCAGTGCTGAACTTGGTAAATTAGGTGTTGGAGCACAAGTTGTTTCTGCGGAAGGTTACGGAAGCAAATTTGCTACGGTTCCTGCAGATGCAAGCGATGCCGAAAGAGCTAAAGATAGAAGATTAGCCGTTCGGTTTACAAAATAAAAGTACTTTTTATATCATAGAATGTCTTGCTTTTGCAAGACATTTTTTTTAATTTTAACCCAAATCAAAATTAAATGCAAAAGACATTAGATTACATTAATCAAAACAAAGATCGTTATGTTGAAGAGCTTTTCGAGTTGCTTCGAATTGCTTCTATTTCTGCGGATCCAGCGTATAAAAATGAAGTATTGCAATGTGCAGATAAAGTTGCAGAGCATCTAAAAAATGCGGGTGCTGATCAAGTAGAAGTTTGTCAAACGAAAGGGTATCCTATTGTTTATGGAGAGAAAATTCTAGATAAAAACTTGCCAACAGTTCTAGTGTACGGACATTATGATGTTCAACCACCGGATCCATTGGATTTATGGAAGAAGCCTCCTTTTGAACCATATATTGAAAAAACAGAACTTCACCCAGATGGAGCAATTTTCGCTCGTGGCTCTGCCGATGATAAGGGTCAGTTTTTCATGCACGTGAAAGCGTTTGAAGCGATGATGAAAACGGATACGCTTCCTTGTAATGTGAAATTTATTTTAGAAGGGGAAGAAGAAGTTGGATCGGTCAGTTTAGGTGATTTTGTTAATGAAAATAAGGAAAAATTAGCTTGCGATTGCATCTTGATTTCGGATACGCATATTTATTCTAACGAGCAACCAACGGTAACGACGGGACTTCGTGGCTTGAGTTATGTTGAAGTTGAAGTAGAAGGTCCAAATCGTGATTTACATTCTGGTTTGTACGGTGGAGCGGTTCCAAATCCGATTCACGTTTTATCAAGAATGATTGCGGATTTAATTGATGACAAAGGACATATCACCATTGATGGATTCTACGATAATGTTGAAGTTGTTTCTGATGCCGAAAGAGCGGATATGAACAAGTTGAAAGACAATCCTGAGGAATTCAAAAAATCAATTGGATTGAAAGGTGTTGAAGGCGAAGAAGGTTATACAACTTTGGAAAGAACATCCATTCGTCCAACCTTAGACTGCAACGGAATTTGGGGTGGCTACACAGGTGAGGGAGCGAAAACGGTGATTCCTTCAAAAGCATTTGCGAAAATTTCAATGCGTTTGGTTCCGTATCAAACTCCAGAAGAAATCACTGAAAAATTCACGAAATATTTCGAGAAAATTGCTCCAGATAATGTAAAAGTAACGGTTCGTCCGCATCACGGAGGAATGCCGTACGTTTTACCTAGCGATACCAAAGAATTTTTGGCTGCTAAACAAGCAATGGAACAAGCGTTTGGAAAAGAAGTTTTACCGTACAGAAGTGGTGGAAGTATTCCTATTACAGCGATGTTCGAGAAAGTTTTAGGTGCAAAATCAGTGTTAATGGGATTCGGATTGGATTCGGATGCGATTCACTCACCAAACGAGCATTATGGTTTGTTTAACTTCTATAAAGGAATTGAAAGTATTCCGTTGTTTTTTGAAAATTATTCAAAAGCATAAGAAGTTCAAATCAAATATAATAAAAGCAGTCGATAAGGCTGCTTTTTTTGTTTTAAAGTTTGTTAAAACCTCGTTTCAAAAGCAGTCAAAATTGTATCTTTAAACAAAATAGAAAGTATGAGTTCAAAAGTGGTTTATATCACAGGTGGCACAAAGGGAATTGGCTATGGAATTGCCGAAGTTTTGTTGAAAAACGGGTATCAAGTTGCAATAAGTGGGAGAAATCAGCAAGGAGTTGATGAAGCGGTTTCAGGTTTGTTAAAGATTTCAGATCAAGTTTTAGGTTTGGTTTCGGATGTAACGAATTATGAAGATGAAGTGAAAGCAATTTCAGCAATCGTTTCGAAATTTGGAAAATTGGATGTTAGCATTGCTAATGCCGGTTTAGGAATTTTCAAAAGCGTTTACGAAATGGAATTGGACGAATGGAACGCGATGATTGATACCAATTTAACAGGTGTTTTTCATACGCTAAAAGCATCTGTTCCTCAATTGAAAGAACATAAAGGCTATTTTATTTCGATTGCTTCTTTGGCTGGAATTAATTTCTTTGAAAAGGGAAGTGGCTACAATGCATCCAAATTTGGTGTTGTAGGTTTCACACAAGCTGCGATGTTAGACCTTCGAAAAGACGATGTGAAAGTGACCACGATATTACCAGGATCGGTGACTTCGCACTTTAATAATAACGAACCTTCGGAAAAAGATTCATGGAAAATCACTCCAGAAGATGTTGGGATTTTAGTTATGGATATTCTGAAAATGAGCTCTACAATCCTTCCTAGTAAGATCGAAATTCGGCCATTGAAGACTGGGAATTAGTATTTTATGTATGGAATATAAAATTTTAATAAATATTATGCATGCATAATACTTTTATGTTTATCTTTACCAAAATCAAACTTTAAAAACAATACATCACTTATGAAAATATTAGTTTGTATAAGTAGTGTTCCTGATACTACTTCTAAGATTAATTTTACTGCAGACAAATCTGCATTTGATAAAAACGGAATTCAGTGGGTAATTAATCCGTTGGATGAATTCGCTTTAACAAAAGCGATTAAATTGCAAGCTGCAAACGGAGCGAAAGTTACCGTAGTTAATGTAGGAAATACAGATACAGAACCTGTGATCAGAAAAGCATTAGCAATTGGTGCTGATGATGCAGTTCGTGTTAATCTAGATCCGAAAGACAGCTATTCTACAGCAAAAGAAATTGTAAGCGTTGCGCAAGCAGGTGGTTACGATCTTATCTTGTGTGGTAAAGAATCTATCGACTATAACGGTGGTTCGGTTCCAGGAATGATTGCTCAATTGTTGGATCAACCATTCGTAAATGCGGCTGTTGGATTTGACGTTAATGGAGGCGAAGCTACTGCAGTTCGTGAAATTGAAGGCGGTAAAGAAACAATTTCTGTAAAACTTCCAGCGGTAGTTGCAGGACAGAAAGGTTTAGTGGATGAGAAAGAATTAATTATTCCGAACATGAGAGGGATTATGTCTGCAAGAACAAAGCCTTTGCAAGTTGTAGAGCCTGTTTCTACAGAAGTTCATGTAGAAGGAGTTTCTTACGATAGCGTTCCACCAAGAGCAGCGGTGAAAATGGTTGCAGCAGATAATCTTGATGAGTTGGTACGTTTGTTACACGAAGAAGCTAAAGTAATTTAATTAACTTTTAAAACTTAGAAAAATGGCAGTATACGTATACGCAGAAAATATAAATGGAGTTTATAAGAAAGCCGCTTTTGAAGCCGTTTCTTATGCAAAAGCAATTGCTGATAAAGCAGGAGATACCGTAACAGCAATTACGATTAACCCAACAGATTCTTCAGACGCTTTATATAAATATGGAGCTACGAAAGTTGTTAATGTTAAAGATTCTGGTTTAGCTTCTTTTTCGCCGAAAGCTTTCGCTCAAGCAATTGGGGATATAGTGGATGGGAATATCGTTGTTTTCCCACATACAACAGACGCTTCATCCATTGCACCGATGTTTTCAGTAGCAAAAAATTATGCTTTGATTACGAATGCAATTGATACACCTGAAAATTTGGCACCATTCCAAGTAAAAAGAAGAGCTTTTTCTGGAAAAGGATTTATGCATGCGAAATCAGATTTAGCAAATGTAGTAGTAACAGTTTCTCAAAATGCTTATGGTGTTAAAGAGAATCCGGTTGCAGGTTCTGAAGAAGTGAAAGAAATGACCTTGTCAAATGATGATACGAAAGTTATTTCACACGAACAATCTTCTGGAAAATTAGATTTGAAAGAAGCTGAAGTTGTTGTTTCTGCAGGTAGAGGGATGAAAGGTCCAGAAAACTGGGGGATGATCGAAGATTTAGCCAACCTTTTAGGTGCGGCAACAGCATGTTCTAAACCTGTTTCTGATATCGGATGGAGACCTCACTCTGAGCACGTTGGGCAAACAGGGAAAGCGATTTCTCCAAACTTGTACATCGCCGTAGGAATTTCGGGAGCAATCCAGCATTTAGCAGGAGTAAACTCATCGAAAACGATTGTGGTAATTAATAACGATCCAGAAGCTCCTTTTTTCAAATCTGCAGATTATGGAGTTGTTGGAGACGCGTTCCAAATTATTCCAGCTCTTACTGAGAAAATCAGAGCTATTAAAGGATAATCGAGAATTCGATTTCAAAATACGTAAAATCCAATCTTTCACCAGATTGGATTTTTTGTTTTCATTTTACTAGTACAAATGTTAATATTTTTAGATTCAAGGTTCAATAATGGAAACTATGTTGTATTTTTGCAAAAATTTTTTACATAATGAGCATAGAGGGGAAAGGATCAGGAAGACCCAAACGACCAAGAATCAGTAAAAGCACAAATGGGCCAAGTTCTCAAAGCTCTAGAAATTTCGACAGCAGAAAGAAGTACGAAAAAGGAGACCTTCGTGAAGGAGATCGTAAACCTTTTAAGAAAAATTTCGATCACCAAAATGATCGCGTAAATTCGTACGTACAGAAAAGAAAGCAAAATAAAATTGATAAAGATCTTCATAAAGATACCATCCGTCTGAATAAATACATCGCAAACTCGGGTATTTGCAGTAGGAGAGAAGCAGATCAATTCATCACTCAAGGTTTAGTTGAAGTCAATGGAAAAGTAATTTCTGAAATGGGGTACCAAGTTCAGAAAGAAGACAAAGTTGTTTTCGACGGACAACCAATTACTCCTGAAAAAAATGTGTACGTTCTTTTGAACAAACCAAAAGGCTACATCTCAACAACCAAAGACGACAAAGCTAGAAAAACGGTTATGGAATTGGTGGCAAACGCTTCACCATATCGTTTGTATCCTGTTGGACGTTTGGATCGTTCTACGACTGGGGTTATTTTGTTAACGAATGACGGACATTTAACTAAAAAGTTGACGCATCCTTCATTTAACGTGAGAAAAATCTACCATGTTGTTTTAGATCGTAAATTATCTGGAGAAGATTTAGCAGCAATCCAAAACGGTGTTCGTTTGGAAGAAGGTGTTGCGGAAGTGGATAGCGTTTCGTTTATCGAAGGAAAACCAAAAAATGAAATCGGAATCGAAATTCATATTGGTTGGAACCGTGTTATCAGACGTATCTTCCAAAAATTAGGATATGAAGTAGAAACTTTAGATCGAGTAACGTTTGCAGGACTTACGAAGAAGAATGTAAAACGCGGTCACTGGAGAATTCTTACCGAATTAGAAGTGAATAATTTGAAAATGCTTTAATACTTTTCAAATCTTTAAATAAAAAAAGATCCTCAAAATTGAGGATCTTTTTTTTGTTTCATTTGTGTTTTTAGAATAACTTATAGTTAAACGTTAAATAGAAATTCCTTGGAGGAATTGGGTTTACCGAATAGTTTTCGTGAACATTGTAGTTCAAAGCATTAAACACATTGTTCAAACGAGCTTGAATGCTGTATTTTTTCCATTCGTAACCAACGCTTAATGCAACCGTTGCATAATCGTCCAAAGGCATCATTCTCGAAACGTCTTTTCTGGAAATTAACGTAGATTTCGTATCATTCCAACCAGCGATTCTATCGCCGATATAGTAAATTCCAGTTCCGATTTTCAATCCTTTCAATTCACTTTGGAATTTATAAAAAACGGATAAGTTGGCAGTTGTAGCCGGTGTTCTTACCAATCTCTGTTTTTCAACATATCCATTTTCTGGTGTGTCCAAATACACCGCATTGTTATAAGAGAAACCTCCAATAATAGAAAGTGAATTCGTTGGATTTCCTGTAATGTCCAATTCAACTCCGCGGCTTCTCATTTTTCCTGCAAAAGCTTTCAAGCTTGAATCTTGAGAGGTAACAACTTGTCCTTTTGAATTTTCAAACCAATAGGTTTGGTAGTAGTTATTGTATAGAATTTGATACGCTGTTACGTTTACCGCTAAACCTCCATTCCAGAAATTTTTCTTTACACCAACTTCATATTGATCGATGGTTGTTGGCTTTAATGCTTTCACTTCTAAACTTGCCAATTGGTTTTGAACATCTTGATCAGGTAATGACGTATTGATCGATCCAAATCCATCCGATGTATATCCTGTATTGGTTACGAAGGAATTGGTATAGGTTCCGAAAACTGATAAATTATCATTCGGCATGTACACTAAACCTACTTTCGGTGAAAAAGCTTGATCATAAGTCGCCGTGTTTCCTAAAAGTTCTTTAGTTCCTTTTTTAAAGTTAGTTTGGATGGTTGGCATATTCTCCAAATACGACCAACGTAAACCTGCTAGAACTTTAATTTTATCTGTTAAACCAATAAAATCTTGTGCATAGGCTCCAACTCTTCTTGTGTTGATTCTGTTTTTTGTATTTCGGGTTGATTCTGGTTGAGCAATTGAAGCCCAAGTTGAAGGATCATCTAAATACAATGTATTGTTTATCGTTGGTAATGTATAACTGTATGAATCTGATTGGCTGTAATCCGCATCAGCGCCAACTAATAATTTGTGTGAAATTTTTCCTGTAGAAAATTCTCCATTCACATTCACTTGGGCAGAACCGTAGTTTTGTTCGTTGTATGTTTTATTGAAAGGTCTCTTCCAAAATAATCGATCTTTCGCATCGTAAGCCCATTGTACACGTTCTGAAGAAAAATAATCTTTGGTATAATTCTGATACGAAGCAACGGCGTTCAAAGTCCAATTATCATTAATTTGATGATTGAATGTTACGTTAGTAGATGCTTGTTGTACATTTTGATATTGCCAATCCGTTCCGAAGAAAACATTTCGTCCTACATTTTTCAATAAAGCATATGAATTATCTTTGTTGGTAATCGATCCAATTCCGAAATCAGGTGTGAAATCATGCTTTAAATAATCGGCTTCAACAATTAATTGAGACTTTTCTCCAATGTTGAATAAGAACGAAGGGTTGAAATAGTATTTCTGAGACTCCACACCATCACGATAGCTCTCAGCCGTTTCGTACGTTCCATTAACACGGAAAGCAACATCTTTAGAAAGCGGCCCATAAATATCGATTGTAGGTTTGTACGTATTCCAGCTTCCTGCACTTAGACCAACACTTCCGCCAAATTCGAATCTTGGTTTTTTAGTTACCATGTTTATTACACCGCCGGCAGCTGTATTTCCGTACATCATGGCATTAGCGCCTTTCAAAACTTCAACACGTTCTAGTCCGCTTACTTCTGGGAACGTTCCGCTGTTTACACGAACACCATTTTTGAACATATTGTCATTCCCTAAAGAAAAACCACGTCCACCAAAACTGTCTTGAGAATTTCCACGACTTGATGTAATGTAAAGACCGTTTACGTTTTGTAAAACATCGCTCAATTGCTTCGCTTGTTGTTGCTCGATAATTTCATGCGTAACAATAGAAAGCGGTTGAGGCGTTTCCATAATCGTTAAGCTAGATTTATTTGTTAAGCTTTTTGCTGTATTTGGATTTCCTGTTTTGTGAAGCTTTACATCTTCAATTTGTCTTATTTTAATTGTGTCTTCTTCAAAGCGATCTTGGGCAAGAGCAACTCCTGAAATACTTAGTAATCCTAAAAGGATGATTGATTTATTCATCTTAACTTCAATTATTCAATTTTTTGATGGCGCAAATTTAGATTTTAGATCAATACAAATTAAGCTTATTTAGAATAATTAAATATTATTTTTCTATCATTATGAAATTTACATTCGATAAAATAAATCGGTGGTAACCTATGTAAAAGAAAAAAGCCAACTTAACTAGTTGGCTTATATTTATTTAAATTTGTATGTTTAGGATAAAATGGAAACTCCGTTTTCTATAAGTTGATAGATTGTATCTTTTCCGTTTTCAGGTTTTACATTCACTGCTTTAGTTCCCTTGAAGTGTAAACATGTAATAAAACCGTTTTCTACAGCATCGAGACATGTGTATTTCACACAATAATCAAGCGCCAAACCAACGATCTCAACCAATTTAATGTCATGATATTTTAAGTAATCATTCAAATCCGTTTTTACAAAATGGTTGTTGTCTTGGAAACCGCTGTAACTATCAACTTCAGGGTTTTTACCTTTCTGAACGATATGGGTTACTTTGCTGCGATCCAGGTCTGCATGAAATTCGGCACCAAAAGTTCCTTGAACGCAATGATCCGGCCACATAAATTGGGGGCCACCATTCAATGTAATCGTTTCACCAACATTTCGTCCATTATTTGAAGCGAAGCTTTTATGATTTGCAGGATGCCAATCTTGAGTTAAAATAATCTCATCGTAATCGGTGTTTTGTGTTAATGAATTGATATATGGAATGACAGAATTAGCTTCTGGAACGGCCAAAGCGCCACCTTCACAAAAGTCATTCTGAACGTCAACTATAATAAGTGCTTTTTTCATTTGTTAAGTCTCTATTTTGATTAATGTGTATCTTCGTACAAGGTATCAAAAATACTTCCAAAAAAGGAATGGGACATTTCGGCGCATTTTTTGTGCCATTTTTTCAAATTTATAGGTATGAGTTTTTTACAATCATTATTTGCTGGGAAATCCGATTCGGGAAATCATGAGGAATTGTGGGAAGTTCTAACAACGATGGAAGATTTGGACCGTGCAGAAAAAGAATCCTTTGAAAAGAAGGTTGTTTTATTCAAACATTCAACGCGATGTTTTATCAGCAAAACAGTTTTACGAAATTTTGAAAGTCAAATGCAGAATAACAAGAAAGATGTGAAATTCTATTTTCTGGATTTAATTAAACATCGAGCTATTTCTAATGAAATAGAAAATCGTTTTGGTGTGACGCACCAAAGTCCACAGTTACTTGTTTTAGAAAATGGAAAAGTAATAAAAAATGCTTCTCATCAAAGCATTGATCTTAATTTGGTTTAGAAAAAATTACTTCTTTTTCTTCTTTTTATCCTTTTTCTTATCCTTGTCTTTTCCTTTTTTATCCTCTTTTTTAGGATGGATTAGTTCTTCAATATAATCCGAAAGTGGGTTGGATTCTTCCGTTGTTTGTGAATTTTCAACAATCGGAATGATGGATGTTTTAATGGCAAAATGATCACTTAAATCTGATGATTCTACGATTTTTTGATCAATTAAAAACTTAATAAATTCCGGTTTGGAATTATCAAAATGATGTTCTACCAAAGTTTTTACCAAAAACGTTTTGTATTCAGGATACGGTACTTTAACAGAATATTTGAAAATTCGGCCTTCCTTTTCCGTTCCCAAAAAATTTTTCTCAACCAATATTTTCAAATAGGTAGAAACTGTGTTTTGATGCGGTTTTGGCTCGGGATGTTTCTCCATAATATCTTTTAGATAAAAGGTTTCCATTTGCCATAAAAGCTTCATCAAACTTTCTTCTGCGGTAGTTAAAATATTCAAATCCATTAATAATATAATTGGTTGGTGCTATAAAGATAAGGAATTGATACTAAAATCGCTAGAAATGCCCCTGAAAAAACTTCGGCTGGTGTATGTCTTTTCAGAATAATACGAGTAATACCAATAATTAATGATAATATAAACCAAGCGATTCCTAAAGTATGATTTTCACTGTAAAATAAGGCAGCCACAAATATGTTTAAGCCGGTATGCATGGAACTTTTTATAAAAAAATTGGAAAAATGCATTAGAATAAGTAGAATCAACAAATAAAACATCATATAATCCAATTCGGAAAATCGAAAATAATAATATCCTAAATAAATAGCTAAAGCAGCTATTAGAAAGTAATACAAGCTTTTTCGTTGTTTCCGATTCGAAACATCCATATTGGTGTAGTTTCCTTTTTTAACATTCATCACAATCCAAACAACAACAGGAATGATTATAATAAGTAGGATAGGCGTAATGTAATTTAACGCTCCTTTTACAGTTAAGTTTTTTGCAGAATGATAACCATAGAATATCAGTAGCGAAACAATTGGGTTGAAAAAGTTGGAAATAAGTTTCGAAACAGAAATTACCCAATTCGTACTTGGTGCTGTCATAAAATCATTTAAACATCAAATGTACAATATTGATTTTAATCATTTATTTGAAATCTGATTAATATGCAAATAATACAAATTCTTTTTGCTATTTTTGTGCTATAATTTCTAAAAGTATGAAGGAATTTTCCAAAGAAGTATATCTGCAATGGTATGCAGATATGACAATGTGGAGAAGGTTTGAAGATAAATGCCGTTCTCTTTATTTAAAGCAAAAAATCAGAGGTTTTTTACACTTGTATAATGGTCAAGAGGCAATTCCAGCAGGATTTGCACATGCAATGGATCTTACAAAAGATAGTATGATTACAGCGTACCGTTGTCACATTCATCCAATGGCGATGGGCGTTGATCCTCGTAGAATTATGGCAGAATTATGCGGTAAAGCAACGGGAACTTCTGGAGGAATGGGGGGGTCTATGCATATCTTTAGCAAAGAACACCGTTTTTATGGTGGTCATGGTATTGTAGGAGGACAAATTCCTTTGGGAGCTGGTATTGCTTTCGCAGACAAATATTATGATAGAAAAGCAGTAAACATCACATTCTTTGGTGATGGTGCAGCAAGACAAGGTTCTTTGCACGAAACTTTTAACATGGCGATGAACTGGAAGCTTCCAGTAGTTTTCGTTGTTGAAAATAATCAATACGCAATGGGTACTTCAGTTCACAGAACTGCAAACCACGAAGATATTTACAAATTAGGTTTAGGATACGAAATGCCTTGCCTTGCAGTAGATGCAATGGATCCTGAGAAAGTTGCAGAAGCAGCTTACGAAGCTATTGAAAGAGCAAGAAGAGGAGATGGACCAACGTTTATCGAAGCGAGAACCTATCGTTATAGAGGTCACTCCATGTCTGATGCTGAACCGTATAGAACGAAAGAAGAAGTTGCATTACATAAGCAAGATGACCCGATTGAATTGGTGAAAGAAAGAATCTTAGCAAATTCATGGGCTACAGAACAGGAATTGGAAGAAATCGATAACAAATCGAAAGACTTTGTAGAAGAGTGTATTGATTTTATGGAGAATTCACCATATCCGGATCCAGATAAGGTTTACGAGTATGTTTATGCTCAAGAAGATTATCCGTTCTTAAATAAATTAGAAAATAACTAAAAAGGATTGTTTGACGTTTGAAGTTCAACGATTTCATAATCTCGAATTTCAGAGTCAAATCTAAAACTAATAAAATTATATGGCTGAAGTGATTACAATGCCGCGTCTTTCGGATACAATGACGGAAGGTAAAGTGGCAAAATGGCATAAAAATGTAGGCGACGCTGTAAAAGAAGGCGATATTCTTGCGGAAATCGAGACGGACAAAGCCGTTCAGGATTTCGAATCTGAAGTTGCAGGAACTTTATTGTATATCGGTGTTCAGGAAGGGGGAAATTCTCCTGTGGATTCGGTGTTAGCAATTATCGGAAAAGAAGGTGAAGATATTTCTGCTTTGAAAGGTGGTGCAGCTCCTGCGTCAGCTCCAAGTCAAGAAAGCGTGGCTATAGAAACTGCGGCCCCTGCTGTTGAAGTAGCGGCAGCTCCAGCGGAAATCCCTGCTGGTGTAGAAGTAATTAATATGCCTCGACTTTCAGATACGATGACGGAAGGTAAAGTTGCCAAGTGGAATAAAAATATTGGTGATCAAGTTAAAGAAGGTGATATTATCGCTGAAATTGAAACCGATAAAGCCGTTCAAGATTTCGAATCGGAATTTAATGGAGTTTTATTATTTCAAGGTGTTCAAGAAGGAGGTTCTTCCCCAGTAGATTCTATTTTAGCAATTATTGGTCCTGCGGGAACGGATGTTTCTGCAATTGTAGCAGGTGGTGGTAAACCAGCTTCGACTCCTGGAAAAGCAGCGCCAGAAGCGGCTAATGCTCCAACGCAAACAGCTGCGGTTGCTACGCCTCAAGTTGCGGCAAGCACAACAGGAAGAGTAGCAATTTCGCCTTTAGCTAAGAAAATTGCTCAAGATAAAGGAATTGATTTTAGCGCAATTCAAGGAACGGGAGAAAATGGTCGAATTGTAAAGAAAGATGTTGAAAACTATCAACCTTCTGCACAACAAGCGACTCAAACTGTAGCTTCGGCTGCGCCTGCTGCTGCTCAAGCAATGAATTTTGTTGCTGGAGAAACCACAGAAACTCCAAATTCTCAAATGCGTAACATTATTGCGAAGCGTTTAGCTGAAAGTAAATTTACAGCTCCGCATTATTATCTAATGGTAGAAATTACTATGGATAAAGCAATCCAAGCGAGAAAAGAGATTAATTCACTTCCAGACACGAAGATTTCATTCAACGATATGATTATCAAAGCATGTGCAATGGCTTTGAGAAAGCATCCACAAGTGAACTCGTCATGGGCAGGTGATAAAATTGTTCACCATGGAGATATCAACGTTGGTGTTGCGGTAGCAGTTCCAGACGGATTGGTAGTTCCTGTATTGAAAAATACAGATTTCATGAACTACAATCAGATTTCTGCAGGTGTGAAAGATATGGCTTCAAGAGCGAAAACAAAAGCACTTAAAGCAAATGAAATGGAAGGTTCTACATTCTCGATTTCTAATCTTGGAATGTTCGGTATCGAAACATTTACTTCGATTATTAACCAACCGAATTCTGCAATTCTTTCTGTAGGTGCAATTATCGAAAAGCCTGTCGTTAAAGACGGACAAATCGTTGTTGGAAATACAATGAAATTGTCTCTAGCTTGTGACCATAGAGTAATTGACGGTGCAACTGGTGCCGAGTTTTTACAGACTTTAAGAACGTATTTAGAACAACCATTAACGTTGTTACTGTAATCGTTTTTACACATACGACAAACCCTCTTGGATTTTCTAAGAGGGTTTGTTTTTTTAGAAGCATTTATTTGTTATTTTTGAATTATGATTAAAGCGAAAAATATTCATAAATTTTACGGGAATTTAGAAGTTCTAAAAGGGGTTGATGTCCACATTAAAGAAGGCGAAGTGGTGTCTATTGTAGGAGAATCGGGTGCTGGAAAGTCAACACTTTTGCAGATTTTGGGCTCTTTGGATTCGCCAACGAACCCCAATCAATACAAAACGGAAATCGCGATTGCAGGAAACTCGTTTGTTAATATGTCTGATAAAGAATTATCAAAATTTCGAAATCAAAATATTGGCTTTGTTTTTCAGTTTCATCAGCTTTTACCAGAGTTTACGGCATTAGAAAACGTTTTGTTGCCGACTCGTATTGCAGGAAAGAATGAAAAAGAATCTATGGAAAAAGCATATACTTTTTTTGAAGATTTAAAAATTGCAGATCGCTTGCACCACAAACCCAATCAACTTTCTGGTGGTGAAGCGCAACGAGTTGCCGTTGCCAGAGCTCTAATCAATTCCCCAAAAATCATTTTTGCAGATGAACCAACGGGGAATTTAGATTCTAAAAATGCGAATGATTTGCATCAATTGTTTTTCGATTTACGAGACAAGTACAATCAAACTTTTGTGATTGTAACGCACAATAAAGAATTAGCAGAAATCACCGATCGAAAATTGGTGATGAGCGATGGTTTGATAGTTGAATAATGAAAACTTGGAAATTTTTATTTTGGATTTTTGCGTTCCTTTTTTCAGGATTTTATGCCTATGAAAGCATTTCAAAGGAAGATAAAATAATTTCAAATGAAATTTCAAACCAGGAAATTCAAAAGATTTCCAAATTCGTAGAAAATTTAAAATACCAACAAGATTTTGTTTTTCTCATTGATTTCAAAAAACCTTCAAACACGTATCGATTCTATATTTATGATTTGAAAAAATCTGAAATTTTAGAAAAAGGAATGGTTTCTCACGGTTCGGGTTCTCAAATAAAAGGTTCTTCAAACCTTAAATTTAGCAATATTGAAGGTTCCTATCAATCTTCTTTAGGGAAATATGAAATTGCAGAAAAGTATTCAGGAAAATTTGGGAAGTCATACCGTTTAAAAGGTTTAGACGCTTCCAATTCCAACGCAATGGAACGTGCTATTGTTTTACACTCGCTTGATTGCGTTCCCGATTCTGAATTGAAAACTCCACTGTGTTTAAGTTTGGGATGTCCCATGGTTTCGCCAAAATTTCTCGATACTTTAGAGTCTTATATTGAAAAATCAAAGAAACCTGTGATTTTATATGCGTTTTATTAAGTAACTTTAGAGAACCATGAGCCTTAAATTTCTTGCCCAAGATGATCGTCCTCGGGAAAAATTTCTTTCCAAAGGAAAACTAGCAGTTTCGGATTCCGAATTGCTGGCAATCATTATGGGAAGCGGAAATAGGGAAGAGTCGGCAGTAGAATTGGCAAGACGGATTTTGCAATCAGTTGGAAATAATTGGAACCAACTTTCGGATATGACATTGAATGCTTTAATGACTTTTAAAGGCGTTGGTGAAGCCAAAGCAATAACCATCGTAGCTGCCATGGAAATCGGAAGACGAAAAAGTTTGCAAGAAATTCCTGATAAGCCCCAAGTTTCGTCATCAAAAGATGCTTATGTTTTGTTGAAATCCTATTTGGAAGACTTACAAACTGAAGAGTTTTGGGCGTTGTTTTTGAACCAATCAAATAAAGTGATTCATACCGAAAAGCTTACTCAAGGCGGAATTACGCAGTCGGTTGTAGATGTTCGCATTTTGTTTAAAGTTGCTTTAGAAAAGTACGCAACAGGAATTATTGTTGCGCATAATCATCCAAGTGGAAGTTTAAAGCCAAGTTCAGAAGACAAATCAATTACGGAAAAGATTTCCGAGGGCGGGAAAATTCTAAATGTTCAACTTCTTGATCATTTAATTATTACGAGATCTGCTTATTTTAGCTTTAATGATGAAGGTTTACTATGATTAGAAAATTCCATCGTTCCGAAATTTCGGTCGAAAAATATCAAAAATGTATTGCTGAAAGCGTCCAAAACTCAGATTTTGTAGGGCTTGAATTTTTAGATTTGGTTGCCGATAAAAACTGGTTTTTGCTAGTTTACAACGATTATGAAGCCGTGATGCCCGTTTATTTTAAAGAAAAATGGGGATTCAAAATTGTTCTGATGCCGATGTTTGCTTCTTATTTTGGTGTTTTTTCAAAAGTAGATTCGACGAAAATTAATCAACTTTTTGTGAACGAGTTGCGTAAAATGTCTTTTCTACATTATTACGCTTTCAATCCCGAAAATAAATTTGAAGAAGATTTAGATCAGAAAGTTTCTTATAAAATTTCCAAGGACAAGTATGAAGTAGTTCAAGCTAAATATTCAAAATCACGAAAGCGAAATGTGAAAATTCCAGATTCGGAGAAGTCAAAGATTCAAATTGAAGAAAATTCAAATCCCAGTTCTTGGCACGAATTTCTTCTTGAAAATGGAAAAAATTCGCACAGCGAAAGCGGAAAACAAAAACTTCTTCAATTAGCAAATTCTTTGTTTGATGATGGAAATTGCTATTCAATTGGAGTTCAGTATAATGAAATTCCACAATCATATGCTTTGTTGTTTCAAGGGAAATCAACGATTTATTTATCACTTTTTGTGAATAATGAACGTTTGGAAAACAAATCTATTCCCTCGATTGTGATCGATAAAATTCTTCAAAAACATTGTGAAGAAATCAATTTTGATTTTTTTGGATCTTCCATTCCAAAAGTTGCCGAATTTAATGAACGTTTTGGTTCAGAAAAGTATTCGTATTCTTTTATTCATCAGGGTATTAGAAAGATGCTTTTCAATTCTGTTTTTAGAATTTTCAAATTCTAATTTAATTTTCAAATGAACGTACGTTTTTGGTCGAATTATTAGATTTCTCACCGCATTATTTGTAAATTTGCACTCTTTTAAGAGATGAGTTTTAGTTTCGAAAATATTCTTCCATATGCATTTGCATTGTTGCTTGTGATTCCATTTTTGGTTTTGCTAAGACAATTCGTGTATACGTATATTTCGATGAAAGAAAAAGAGCTAAAAATGCTCTCTCAAGGAAACTCGTTAGACGGAAGAACGCAAGCTTACGAAAGAATGACTTTGTTTTTGGAGAGAAGCAAACCTGCAAATTTGATTACTCGTTTAGATCAAAATTTGGCAGCACATGAGTTTGTTTTCCTTGCTACAAAAAGTATTCAGGAAGAGTTTGATTACAATGCTTCGCAACAATTGTATTTAAGTAAAGCGAAGTGGAATGATGTTTCGCAAGCCAAAACAAAACTGGTTAACCTAATACATTCAACGTATGAAGGAATGGGTGAGAAGCCAAATCTGAAAGACTATAAAGCCGTTTTGTTAATGGCTTATATTAATGAAGGAGATTTCATAAATCAGGTTTTAGAAGATCTGAAATTGGAGTTTTTAAGAACGAATTTGACTAATTAATAATAAATTACAATAAGTAACAACGCAATGATACCAAATTTTAAAGCACATCCATGGCATGGAATTTCTGCAGGAGAGGATGCACCAAAAAAAGTAAATGTTTTTGTAGAAATCGTTCCATCAGATACGATTAAATATGAAGTAGATAAACAAACAGGATATCTTAAAGTGGACAGACCACAACAGTTTTCTAATATTATTCCTGCGTTATATGGTTTTGTTCCTAGAACATATTGCCACGACGAAGTAATGAAATTGGCAGTTGAATCTGGAGCGGATGACGTAACGATGGGAGATAATGACCCATTGGACATTTGCGTTTTGAGTTCGCACACGATTCACTCTGGGGGAATGTTAATGGAAGCTATTCCAATCGGTGGATTCAAAATGATTGATAAAGGAGAAGCGGATGATAAAATCGTAGCTGTAATGGTTGATGATCACGCGTTCGGTCACTTTAAAGACATTAATGAATTGCCATTAGCGGAAGTAAAAAGATTAATGCATTACTTCTTAACGTACAAAAATTTACCGGATGAGCCTGCAAAATGCCGTATTCAAGAGGTTTACGGCGCAGAACACGCAAGAGAAGTAATCAAAGCTTCGCAAAAGGACTACGCAGAAAAATTCGGAGGATAATCTTCTGATTTTTTATCATATAAAAGACGATCTTTTTAGGTCGTCTTTTTATTTTTTACCATTATTAGGGGATTATGGTTAAAAATTCATAAAGTTTTTTTAATTTTATTTAATTAACACCTAAATAAAATTAGATATGGATCTATTCATTTTGATTCCAATTTTCGGATTGGTGGCCTTACTTTACACTTTTATACAAAGCAATTGGGTTTCTAAGCAAGATGCAGGTAACGAAAAAATGCGCACAATTAGTGGGCATATTGCAGATGGAGCCATGGCTTTCTTACGAGCAGAATACAAAATTCTGATGTATTTTGTTATTGTAGTTGGTATTTTATTAGCCGTGATGGGAATGTCAAACGAGCATTCGCATTGGAGTATTGGTTTAGCATTTGTCATTGGAGCGGTTTTTTCAGCTTTAGCGGGATTTATCGGGATGAAAATCGCAACCAAAGCCAATGTTCGAACTGCCGAAGCAGCGACAACATCCCTTTCGAAAGCTTTAAAAGTGTCTTTTGCAGGAGGTTCCGTAATGGGAATGGGTGTTGCAGGTTTAGCGGTTCTAGGTTTAGGAGCGCTATATTTAATCATTAAACAAATTTTTGCGCCAGAAGCAGCAGCAAACTCTGTTGAAATGGGAAGAACGATTGAGATTCTTACAGGATTCTCTTTGGGAGCCGAATCCATTGCGTTGTTTGCGAGAGTTGGTGGTGGTATTTATACAAAAGCAGCCGATGTTGGCGCTGACTTAGTTGGAAAAGTAGAAGCAGGTATTCCCGAAGATGATCCACGAAATCCAGCTACAATTGCGGATAACGTTGGGGATAATGTAGGTGATGTTGCAGGTATGGGAGCTGATCTATTTGGTTCGTACGTGGCAACGGTTTTAGCAACGATGGTTTTGGGAAGAGAAACCTTATCTAATGATAGTTTTGGTGGTTTTGCACCGATTCTTCTTCCCATGTTAATTGCCGGATTTGGAATTCTATTTTCAATTGCGGGAACATTCTTAGTAAAAATTAAAGATTCAGATTCGAATACGGCTGCTGTTCAAAATGCTTTAAACCTAGGAAACTGGGGAAGTATTATATTTACTGCGATTGCATCATATTTCTTAGTAACCTATTTGTTGCCAGAAAAAATGGAACTTCGTGGTGTAGAATTCACTCGAATGGGCGTTTTTGGAGCTATTATGGTTGGTTTATTAGTCGGAACTTTAATGTCGATTATTACAGAATATTATACGGCAATGGGAAAACGCCCTGTTTCTAGTATCGTAAAACAATCGTCAACAGGACATGCAACCAACATTATTGGTGGTTTATCAGTTGGTATGGAATCTACTTTACTTCCAATCTTGGTTTTAGCAGCGGGAATTTACGGTTCGTATTTGTGTGCAGGTCTTTATGGTGTTGCGATTGCAGCGGCAGGAATGATGGCTACAACGGCGATGCAGTTGGCTATTGATGCATTTGGACCGATCGCAGATAATGCCGGTGGAATTGCAGAAATGAGTGAACTACCAAAAGAAGTTCGTGAAAAAACAGATATTCTAGATGCGGTTGGTAACACAACAGCAGCGACAGGAAAAGGATTTGCCATTGCTTCCGCAGCTTTAACGGCTTTAGCATTATTTGCAGCGTTTGTGGGTATCGCAGGAATTGATGGTATTGATATTTATAGAGCTGATGTTTTGGCGGGATTGTTTGTTGGAGCGATGATTCCATTTATTTTCTCGTCTTTAGCAATTACAGCGGTTGGTCAAGCGGCTATGGCGATGGTTGAAGAAGTGAGAAGACAGTTCCGCGAAATTCCAGGGATTCTAGAGGGAAAAGCAAAACCAGAATACGACAAATGTGTCGCAATTTCTACAGATGCTTCTATTAGAAAAATGATGCTTCCGGGTGCAATTGCGATTATTTCGCCTTTGTTGATGGGGTTCATTTTTGGTCCTGAAGTTTTAGGAGGCTTCCTTGCAGGAGCAACCGTTTCGGGTGTATTGATGGGGATGTTCCAAAACAACGCTGGTGGTGCTTGGGATAATGCTAAAAAATCATTTGAAAAAGGAGTAGATATCAATGGAGAAACGTTTTATAAAGGTTCAGATCCGCATAAGGCTTCAGTGACTGGTGATACCGTTGGTGATCCATTTAAAGATACATCAGGTCCGTCAATGAACATTTTGATTAAGTTGATGTCAATCGTATCGTTGGTTATTGCGCCAACTTTAGCCACGATGCATAAAGATAAAATTGAAAAAAATAGAGCTGAAAAACTTCATCAATTACAAACGATTGGTCTTGGTGGAGCAGTACTTGTTGCGCCAACAGAGACGAGTTCTGTAGATGTTAGTCAAACCGTTGCTCCTATCGGAACTGTAAATGCGGACGGCGATTATGTTTACGAAATGGGAACCATGAAAGAAATCAGCCTTCCTAATGGTAAAAAAATTCTTTTAGGAACGACGAGTCAAATGACCGAATTGTACACTGGAATTAAAGGTAAAGATCAAAAATTGTTAAGCAATGAAAATTGGTTCACCATTGAAAATTTGTTCTTCAATTCGGGAAGTAGTGATTTGAAACCTGCTTCTGAAGAGAATTTAAAAAACTTAGCTGAAATTATGGTTGCTCACCCTGATTTGAATGTAAAACTTGGTGGGTATACCGATAACACAGGAAATGAAGAAAGTAACTTGACTTTGTCAAAATTAAGAGCCGAAACCGCTAAACTTCGTTTAATGGAATTAGGAGTAAATGCAGATCGAGTAACAACCGAAGGTTTTGGATTGCAATTTCCAATTTGTCCTGAAAATGAAACAGACGAATGCAAAGCTCAAAATCGAAGAATTGATGTTCGAGTAACCAAACTATAAACAGAAGCCGACTAACAGTCGGCTTTTTTTATGCTAAAATAATGGTAGAGAAGTAGTTAAATTTTTACTTCAAAACGGTTTTCTTTTTACAAGAATATTCCCTATTTTTGACCTATGGAAAATTTCATCGTCTCTGCAAGAAAGTACCGTCCACAAGAGTTTGATACTGTTGTTGGGCAGTCGCATATTACAGATACTTTGGAACATGCGATAGAATCTAATCAGATTGCGCAAGCGCTTCTTTTCTGCGGGCCTCGTGGTGTTGGTAAAACAACTTGTGCTCGTATTTTAGCTAGAAAAATTAACGAAAAAGACGGTTCAACGTCTGAAGATGGTTTTGCATATAACATTCATGAACTCGATGCTGCTTCGAATAACTCGGTGGAGGATATTCGGAATTTAACAGATCAAGTTCGTTTTGCACCTCAAGTTGGAAAATATAAAGTCTATATCATTGACGAGGTTCATATGCTATCTACGTCGGCGTTTAATGCTTTTCTTAAAACATTAGAAGAACCGCCTGCGCATGCTATTTTTATTTTAGCAACAACGGAGAAACATAAAATTATTCCGACGATTTTGTCGCGTTGTCAGATTTATGATTTCAAAAGAATCGTAATTGAAGACATTCAAGATCATTTAAAGAAAATCGCCGATAAGGAAGGAATTCTTTATGAAGATGATGCTCTATATTTAATTGCTCAAAAAGCCGATGGAGCGCTTCGTGATGCTTTATCTATTTTCGACCGATTAACAACGTTTTCTCAGAAAAATATTACGTTAGCAAAAACGGCGGAAGTTTTAAATATTTTAGATTACGATCAATATTTAAAAATCGTTGATTTGGCAGCAGAAAATAAAATTCCAGAAGTTCTTACCGCTTTTAATGATATCGTTAAAAAAGGGTTTGATCCTCATATTTTTATTGCAGGTCTTGGAAGTCATTTCCGTGATTTGATGATGGCTCAGAATCCAGCTACTTTGGCTTTAATTGAAGTTGGAGAAAATACAAAGTCAAAATTCGCACAACAAAGTCAGCTTTGGGCGCCGCAATTGGTTATTGATGCAATTGAAATTTGCAACCATGCCGATATTCATTACAAAGCTTCTAAGAACCCTCGTTTAACAGTGGAAATTGCATTGATGCAATTGTCTAGTCTTCGAACGAATCCTGACGCTCAAAAAAAAAAAAGTTTAGCATAATTGCTCCTTTTTTACGAAATGAAGCTGCTTTAGTCCGAGAATACAAAGAACCTCAGAAAAAAGTAGAGCCGAAGCCGTCTGTGGTTATTCCTGAAAAAGAGGAAGTTAGAATCAAAAAAGTCAGTCAACCAATTGGGCAAAAACTGTCGATTTCGCGCTTTAATATTGGTAATGCTTTGAGGGAAAAAGAAGTTGTTAAAGAAGAAGAGACAACCATTGAATCTGGAAAGGAGCTCCCAAATAATCATTTTACACAACTCGATTTAGAAAAAGCTTGGTCTTTGTATTTACAAAACTTGCGAGATCAAGATATGGTGGTTTATAGTGCTGTAAGCGGCTTTACCATGCATAAAATAGATCAAAATACGATCGAAATTCGATATCCATCGGATTCGGCGAAATCGAAATTCGAAAAAATACAAGCCGAATTTTTCAACAAATTCAAACATAAAGTAAATCATTTTAATTTAGAAATAATTTTCAGTTTAGATGTTGCCTTGAAGAAAGAAATTGTGACGAAGAAAACAATCTTTGAAAAATATTTAGAAATCAACCCATTACTAAAAGATTTAGACGATTTAGTAAAGTTTGATTTCTCCTAAAAATTATTTTACTTTGTATAGAATTTAGTACTATTTAATAGAATTTTTACAATGCAGATAGAAAAAACAAAGGAATTGAAAGATCTTAAAAACGATTGGATCAACGAATTCCCCAATCCGCTAATCATTGCAGGACCATGTAGTGCGGAGAGTGAGTCTCAAATGTTGGAGACCGCTAGAAGAATCAAAGAATCATCAGCTGATGTTCCTGTCTTTCGTGCAGGTATTTGGAAGCCAAGAACGAAACCAAATGGTTTTGAAGGCGTTGGCGTGATTGGACTTAATTGGTTGAAGAAAGTAAAAGAAGAATATGGTTTTAAAACAGCTACGGAAGTTGCGAATGCGCATCACGTTTTTGCTGCTTTAGAAGCGGATGTTGATATTTTATGGATCGGAGCACGTTCTACGGTAAACCCGTTTACGGTTCAAGAAATTGCAATGGCTCTAAGAGGAACGAACAAACCAGTGTTGGTTAAAAACCCTGTAAATCCAGATTTAGCTTTATGGATTGGTGCTATGGAGCGTCTTTTAGGTCAAGGAATTGAAAACTTGGGAGCAATCCACAGAGGGTTTTCATCGTACCAAAAAACGAAATACAGAAATACACCAAACTGGCAAATTGCAATTGATTTCAAAAATCAATTTCCAAATATTCCAATGATCGTGGATCCTTCACATATTTGTGGAAATAGAACTGGTCTTGCGGAAGTTACACAAGAAGCGTTGAATGTTGGTTACCAAGGTTCTATGATCGAAACGCATTCTAATCCAGATGAAGCGTGGAGTGATGCTGCACAGCAAATTACACCTGAGGTTTTGAGTCAATTGGTTTCTAAATTAGAAGTTCGTAACTCGAATACACATGGATACGAAAGTGATTTAGATAAGGAAAGAACGTTGATTTCGGATATTGACTTTCAATTAATTGAATTGCTTTCTAACAGAATGAAAATTGCTGAGAAAATCGGTACGATTAAAAAGGAGAATAACATCACCATTTTCCAACCGGAAAGATGGAAAGTGATTACGGAATATGCTACAGCAAAAGCTCAAGAAACAGGAATGTCTCAAGACTTTATTGAGAAGGTTTTCAAAGCGATTCACGAAGAATCTATCGAGGTACAAAATGGTATTATGATCAATAAATAATTGGGCTTGAAAGGCTTAGTCATAAAATCTACAGGAAGTTGGTATCAGGTCTTAGAACTTGATACCAACACTGTTTTTGAGGCCCGTATTCGTGGGAAATTCAAACTAATAAAAACGAGATTAACCAATCCTTTGGCGGTTGGCGATCGAGTTGAGTTTAGTTTGGAACAAGACGATGTTGCTTGGATCACGAAAATTGAACCCAGACAAAATTATTTAATTCGGAAATCTGTAAATCTTTCAAAAGAGGCTCATATCATTGCGTCCAATATTGATATTGCTTGCTTTATTTACACGTATAAATTTCCAGAAACGTCTTTAGGTTTTCTAGATCGATTTTTAGCGTGTTGTGAAGCGTACAATATCAAACCGTTGATTTTATTTAATAAGATTGATACATTGAATGAAGAAGAATTGGAAGTTGTTGAGTTCGTTCAATCGATTTACGAGCAAATTGGATATGAAACGTTGCAAACATCTTCGTTTTCAAAAGAAAATTTAGATATTCTTCAATCGAAAATAAAAGATCAAGTTTCTGTATTTTTTGGACATTCAGGATGTGGAAAGTCAACATTAGTTAATGCTTTACAACCGGAATTGAATTTAAAAACTGGTGAGATTTCTGATGTTCATTTAAAAGGAAAACATACGACAACCTATGCTCAAATGCATTTTTGGGATTTTGGAGGAAGCGTTATCGATACACCTGGAGTCCGCGAATTTGCCATGATTGATGTTGAGAAAGAAGAAATTCAACATTTCTTTCCAGAGATTTTTACAAAAGGAAGATCATGCAAGTTTCACAATTGTTTGCACATAAATGAACCCAAATGTGCGGTTTTGCAAGCGGTCGAGGAAGATGAAATCCAAGAAAGTCGCTATATGAATTATATCAAGTTGATGGATGAGGCAGAAGAAATGAATGCTAAATAAATTTAATATCATTATAAAAGTTAGAGTCGAAATTTTTGTTTCGACTTTTTTTATATGATTTTCAGCGATATACGCATAAAAAAACCCAGCCTAAGCTGGGTAAAAACTAATAACCATGAAAACTCAAATTAAACATGAGAATCAATTAATAATTAGCAACTAGTATGCCAAAGTGACATTGAGCTCTACATGTGTGAATTTCCATAGCAAATATACAAACTATTTCTTAATTTTGCACAACAAAAATTTAAAGATTATGGCAGGAAACATCACCTTTACGATGATTAAACCGGATGCGGTTGAGGATAAGCACATTGGAGCAATCCTTGGTAAAATTACAGAAGCGGGATTCAATATCAAAGCTTTAAAATTAACTCAATTAACGGTTGCTGATGCAAAGAAATTTTATGAAGTTCACGCAGAAAGACCTTTCTATGGGGAGTTGGTAGAATTCATGAGTAGAGGTCCTATCGTTGCAGCTGTTCTTGAAAAAGACAATGCTGTTGAAGATTTCAGAACATTAATTGGAGCGACTAACCCAGAAAATGCTGCGGAAGGTACAATCAGAAAAATGTTCGCTAGAAGCGTTGGAGAAAATGCAGTTCACGGATCAGATTCTGATGAGAATGCGTTAATCGAAGCTTCTTTCCATTTTGCAGGAAAAGAGATTTTCTAAGAAAATTGGTTTAGAATAAAGAAAGTTCGGAGAATCTCCGAACTTTTTTTTATTGCTTTATATTTGGTGTTGAATTAAATCTTCAACAATTCAATCATGCTTTCTGGATTTTCAGCAGAGAAAACAGCGTTTCCAGCAACCAAAACATCGGCACCAGCATTAAATAGCTTTGATGCATTATCTAAATTAACACCGCCATCAACTTGAATTAAAGCAGTTGAGTTGTTTGCTAAGATTAAATCTTTGGTCTCGCTAATCTTTTTGTACGTGTTTTCAATGAATTTCTGACCTCCAAATCCTGGATTCACACTCATCAATAAAACCAAATCAACATCTGCGATAATGTCTTCTAACATTAAAACGGGAGTTGCAGGATTCAGAACGACACCTGCTTTTGCTCCTTTACTTTGAATTTGATTAATAACTCTGTGCAAATGCGTACACGCTTCGTAATGAACCGAAACCAAATCGGCACCAGCATCAATAAATTCTTCAACATATTTTTCTGGTTCTACAATCATCAAATGCACGTCAACGAATTTCTTCGCGTGTTTCTGAACTGTCTTCATTACTGGAAAACCGAACGAAATATTGGGTACAAATCTTCCGTCCATGACATCAACATGGAACCAATCTGCTTGAGATCGATTTAGCATTTCGATATCGCGTTGCAAGTTTCCGAAATCCGCTGATAAAAGGGAAGGAGCGATAAGTTTTGTTTTCATTTTTACTTCTTATTTAGATTTTTATTAGATTCTAGTGGTATTTTAATTTCATTGTTGGTTTAATTTTCAGCAAACTTTCGTAAATCAGTTTGATGACGTTTCCAACATCTTCTTTAGAAACCATTTCAACCGTTGTATGCATGTATCGAAGTGGAAGCGAAATTAATGCACTTGGAACACCGCCGTTAGAATGCGCAAATGCATCCGTATCCGTTCCCGTAGCTCGACTAGCTGCCGCTCTTTGAAAAGGAATTTTATTTGCTTTAGCTGCATCAATAATCAATTCTCGAATGGTATGGTGAACGCTTGGTGCGAAAAACACAACCGGTCCATCACCGCATTTTTGGTCACCTTCTTTCTTTTTATCAATCATTGGTGTTGTTGTATCGTGCGTAACGTCCGTTACAATAGCAATGTTTGGCTTTATTGTATCAGCGATCATGTCAGCGCCATAAAGTCCTACTTCTTCCTGAACGGAGTTGGTAATATACAATCCAAAAGGCAACTTTTTCTTGTTTTCTTTCAGCATTCTAGCGACTTCAGCAATCATAAATCCACCAATTCGGTTATCTAATGCGCGGCAAACGAAATAACGATCATTCAATTCGAAAAACTCATCTGGATACGTAATCATGCATCCAACATAAATTCCCAAATCTTCAACTTCTTTTTTGGTCGTTGCTCCGCAATCGATAAAAATATTTTCAATTTTAGGGATTGGTTCGTTTTGATTAGCTCTTGTATGAATAGCTGGCCATCCGAAAACACCTTTTACAACTCCTTTTTCACCGTGAATGTTGACTACTTTCGATGGGGCAATCGTTTGATCGGAACCACCATTTCGAATCACATAAATCAATCCATCATCGGTAATATAATTCACATACCATGAAATTTCATCAGCATGTGCTTCGATAACGACCTTGAATTCGGCTTCAGGATTGATGACACCATAGCACGTTCCGTAATTGTCCACTTCAATTTTGTCCACATAGGGCCGAATGTAATCCATCCATATTTTTTGCCCGTTATGTTCGTATCCTGTTGGAGATGAAGTGTTTAAATAATTTTTAAGAAATCTTTCAGAATTTTTAGTTAGTTTCATAGAAAGGGAATGATTTTTGCGGTTTGAGAACCAAAATAACGAAGGTAAAAGTAATGAATTTTAATAAGTTTTGTTTCATCCTTTTCATCACTTCTTCATCAATCTTAAGTGCGCAGACAGAAAAAGAAGATTTTAAGACGCTTAGTCAGTATCCAGCCGATAGAATTAAGGTAGATGAGTTTGGCAATCGTTATGTTTATGATGCAGCGCAAAAAGCGAAGATTTATGAGATAAATGGGGAAACTGTCGTGGTTTTGGATGAATTAATCTTAACAAGTAAACCTGATTTCAATAATCAACTAGATCGTAATTATTATTTCTTTTTAAATAAAAAACTGAATCGTGTGTATCCGTTGTTTTTAATGGCATTGCAACAATATCGAGATTTGCAGGTAGAATTAGCCGCAATGGAGGGAAGTGATAGAAGGAAATTTGCCAGACAAAAACAAGCTGAATTGGCATCGGAATATGAGAGTAAATTGCGCGATTTAACGACTTCTGAAGGGCAAGTTTTTGCTAAATTAATGAATCGTGCAACGGGAAAAACAGTCTACGAAATCATCAAAGATCTTCGTGGTGGTTTTAGCGCATTTTGGTGGAATGTTAAAGGGAATATCGCAGATGTTGATTTGAAAGAGCCCTACGATCCGCACGAAAATAGAGTAGATGCTTTTGTAGAAAATCTGCTACAAAGTAACTGGAATCTCGGTTATCTACAACCTTACGAGGGTTATCAAGATTTTAAAGTCCGAAAATAATACAGAACTACAAGAATTGCTCTTGTAGTTTTTTGTATACAATTTGATCAACAGGAAGTTCAAAGGGATTTTCTTGGAAAATAGGAACCCACTCAACACGTTCAATACAAGGATCAAGAATTAATAAATCTTCCGTGCTTTCAACTTCCATTAAATAATAGATGGTCAAAAGTTGCTCGTTTTCTCGAAAGCGAGATTGCACGAAATCTTCTTGCGTATAAAAATGAGTAGCTGATTTAAGTGTCAGATTCAATTCTTCTTCCAATTCACGAGCGAGACATTGGACTGTTCCTTCACCAAATTCGAGTCCGCCACCAGGAAGTTTGGTGAGATAATTTCCCGCATACTCTTCATGTAAAACCAATACGGATTGGTCTTTTAAACAGACTCCATAAACACGAACATTGAATCGATCAATCATTTTTTGAAATTTGAATTCTAAACGAATGTACTAAATTCTACGAAATTTTAGGCTTTCCATGCATTAATCATTTCACGTTTTCCAGGAGGTCCAGGAACTTTTTCAACATTGAAATTTAATTCTTTTAAGATACGACGTACGCTTCCTTTAGACGAATACGTTGTTAAAAGTCCATTGGATTTAACAAGGTCAGAAACTAGTTCAAATAAAGGCTTTTCCCACAAATCAGGTTGAACACGAGCACCAAAACAATCAAAATAAACCAAATTAATTTGTGGAAGATTCAATTGCGGAATTGCAAAAAAATCGGCTTCAAATTTTGTAAGAAAGAAATTAGGAAGCAACTCAACTTCGGTTCCCCACACTGAATCATGCGCTTTATTGAAAATAGCTTCCGCATTAGGAAAGGTAAAAAGTGGTGAATACGCTAGACTTTCTATTTCAGTTGCTGAAACGGGATATTTTTCAATCGTATAATAATGAATGACATGATTTTTATCATACTTCTGATTTTGCAAAAATTCATCAATTGTCACTAAAAGATTCAAACCTGTACCGAATCCGAGTTCTAAAATATTGATTTCGCAATCATTTATCAATTTTAGTCCATTATCAATAAAAACGTGTTTAGCTTCTTGAAGCGCACCATGACTTGAATGGTAGCCTTCATCTAATTTATTGATAAATAAAGTTTTATAACCGTCTTCGGTCGTTCTTATTTCCCGTTGCATGCCTATTTTTTGTCAAATTTAAATTAATTTTCTCAGTTTACAGAATTTATCATATATTTGTTTTATTCAATAAAATTTAAAAAAATGATAATTCAAAAGACCACCGATTCTCGTTTAGCAGGTTTTGATCCTCAAAATTTCTCATTTGGTAATACGTTCATCGATCATATGGTGATTTGTGAGTATGAAAACGGAAAATGGGGTGATGTAAAAGTAGTTCCTTACGGACCGCTACCTTTTTCACCAGCGATGATGGGAGTTAACTATGGTCAAGCTTGTTTCGAAGGAATGAAAGCTTACAAAGACCAAAACGACGATGTTTTCTTATTTAGAGTTCAGAAAAACTTTGAAAGGATCAACAAATCGGCGAAGCGTCTTGCGATGCCTGAGGTTACTGAAGAAATCTTCGTTGAAGGTTTGAAAGCTTTAGTAGACATCGATAGAGGTTGGATTCCGCAAGGAGAAGGAATGTCATTATATATTAGACCGTTGATTTTCGCTACTGAAGAAGCTTTGAAAGCGAGAGTTTCAGAAAAATATATGTTCGCAATTGTTGCAACACCTGCAAAAACGTATTATGCAGAACCAGTTGCGGTAAAAATCTCAGATTATTATTCAAGAGCAGCGAGTGGAGGTGTTGGTTCGGCTAAAGCGGCTGGAAACTACGCAGCTTCTTTCTACCCAACGCAACTGGCTAATGATGAAGGTTTCGACCAAATTATTTGGACGGATGATGCAACGCACACTAAATTTGAAGAAAGTGGAACAATGAACGTTTTCGTTCGTATTAACGATACGATTTATACGCCAGAAACATCTGATAAAATTTTGGATGGAGTTACACGTGATAGCTTCCTTCAATTGGCTAAGAAAAGAGGAATTGAAGTTGTTGTTGGTGATATCAAAGTTGCTGATGTAGTAGCTGCGCACAAACATGGTAGCCTGAAAGAAGTTTGGGGTGTAGGAACTGCCGTTGTTACCAATACGTTTAAAGCGTTAGGATATGAAGGAGAAAGACTTGATCTTGAAGTTTTATCACAAGAAGATAGCTACGCGTTGACTTTGAAAAAAGATTTAGTAGATATCCAAACAAACCAAGCAGAAGATCCATTCGGATGGAGAGTTTTGGTTGAGAAAAAATACTAAGATTTAAACATTATCGATATAAAATGCCGAGCACATGCTTCGGCATTTTTGTTTGAAAAACTTGATAATTATTCTTATTTTCGCACCTGCATGAATGGGAAATATTTTCTTTTAGTTCTTTTGGTTTGTCTTGCTTGCAAAAAGCAGGAAGCTTTTGCTCCTATTGGTGGCGAAAAAAAGGTGACCGACTTGGATGTTTCTAAGGAACGAAACAAAATCCGTAATGCTCAAGAACGAAAGTTTATTGAGGATTGGATTGTAAAAAGTAAGCAAACCTTTTTTTCAACTACAGAAAATTATTGGTCGTCGATTGATTTTTCAAATCGAAAAATGATTAACCAAGCGAAATTGTTTTCCTACGAATATGAGTTGTTTGATTTTAACAATGAGAAAATTTATCCTGAGAAAACGATAAAAGATCAGGTTTATCCAGTAAAAG
The DNA here is from genome assembly GCF_059509915.1 of Kaistella sp. CFF1-2. NCBI lineage: Bacteria > Pseudomonadati > Bacteroidota > Flavobacteriia > Flavobacteriales > Weeksellaceae > Kaistella > Kaistella sp. CFF1-2. The sequence continues at coordinate 271,146 of NZ_JCAKLF010000001.1, read as the reverse complement.
AAAGAGAAGTTCTGGCTGTTGAAGATGCCCTGATGCACATGAATAAAGGAGAAGAAGCAACTTTACTAGTTCCATCGGTCCTTGCATTTGGATCGAAAGGTGATGAAAACAAAATCCCTAATGATTTGCCCATCATCATCAAACTCAAAGTAAACGATATTCAATAAATATGATTTCAAAACGATTATTAACTGCGGCAGTTATAGGCTCTATGGTCAGCTGTACGCCAATTTATAAAAAAATGAATGTAGACAAAGAAACGTACGAAGGTTTAAAAGATGGCTTGTATGCTAATTTTCAAACTTCCAAAGGAAATATGGTGGTTAAGTTTGAAGACGAAAAATCACCAGTAACGGTAGCGAATTTCGTTGGTTTGGCTGAAGGTAAAATTGAAAATAAATCAAAAGGAAAAGGAGTTCCGTTTTATGATGGAACGATCTTTCACCGTGTGATTAAGGATTTCATGATTCAAGGTGGTGACCCAAAAGGAACTGGAATGGGTGATCCTGGATACAAATTTGGTGATGAGAAAAACGAATTGAAGCATACAGGAAAAGGAATTTTGTCGATGGCAAACTCAGGTCCTAATACAAATGGTTCTCAATTTTTCATTACGGAAGTAGCTACGCCTTGGTTGGATGGAAGACACACGATTTTCGGTAAAGTGGTTCAAGGAGAAGGAATTATTGATGTGATTGCTAATGTTGAAAAAGGGCCTTCGGATAAACCAAAAACGGATATCGTTTTAGAAAAAGTATCTATTTTCTCTAAAGGAGATCAGTACAAGCATTACGACGCAGCGAAGATTTTTGAAGCGGGTAAAGACAAAATCGAAGAAAATAATAAAGCCTATCAAGCAAAATTAGAAGCGGAAGCTGCTAAAAAATTAGCAGATTTAAAAGCAGAAATGCAAACAACGCCTTCAGGTTTGATGTATAAAATTACCAAAAAAGGTACGGGATCTCAACCATCACCTGGAAACACGGTAAAAGTTCATTATGCTGGAAAGCTAACCAATGGAAACGAGTTTGATAACTCTTTCAAAAGAGGAGAACCTATTGAATTTGGAGTAGGAATTGGTCAAGTTATCAAAGGTTGGGACGAAGGAGTTCTTTTGTTGCATGAAGGTGACGAAGCAACGTTCCTTATTCCGCCAGATTTAGGGTATGGTGCTAGAGGAGCAGGAGGTGGAGTTATTCCAGGAAATGCTTGGTTGATTTTTGAAGTTCAATTAGTTGACGCCGGAAACAAATAACAATAAAAAAAGAGTAGATTTTTCTACTCTTTTTTATTTTATGTTTTAATTGGTTTAAACTTATTTCCAGTTTTGATCAATCATATAGATTAATTGAGTCATCGCCATCGCACCTAAAAGAAGCTCTCTTTTGTTAACTTGTTCAAACGTATCCAAAGCGCTGTGATGCAAATCAAAATAACGTTGAGAATCGGGAACAAGCCCAGCCAAAGGAACTTTCAATGCTTTTAGTGGCGCAATATCAACACCGCCCCAAACGTTTTCGAAATCATGAAGTTGATAGGGTTTAAACAACTCACGCCAAGCTTGAATTTTCTGACGATCTGATTCGGGCATATCCAAGGAAAAACCTCTTGGTGTAAAGCCTCCCGCATCACTTTCAATAGCAAAAAGGTGTTTTTCATTCGTCTTTTTTGCATAATCTAAATACGAGTTTCCACCACGAACGCCGTTTTCTTCGTTCGCATAACAAATTACACGAATTGTATTTTTATTTGGAATTCCTAACTTTCTAAAAGCTCTCAAAACCTCGATCGATTGTACAATTCCGGTACCGTCATCATGCGCACCTTCGCCCACATCCCAAGAATCCAAATGTCCCGCAGCAATAATAATATTTTGTGGATTCACCTTTCCTGTGATTTCCGCTATAACGTTGTAGGATTTCTTGTCGGCTTGCATACCGCAATTCGAATTAAGTTTAATTTCTAAACCACGATTTCGAATCTGTTTTTCCATTTGGTCTGCCGTTTTTGTTCCAACTGCAACCGCAGGAATTTTCTCCGTATTTTCTTCGTAGCGCATACTTCCCGTATGTGGATGTTCATCATAAGTTGAACTTAAAGAACGTACAATAACTGCTTTTCCGCCTTTTTTAGCCACAATTGATGCTGATCTTGAACGATATGAAGATGCGTCTCCGTAAGCATCGGACATGCTAATTAATTCTTGTTTGAAAGGGTAATTGAACAAAACGATTTTCCCCTTTACAGCGGACTCTGGAAGTTTATCAAATTCAGCATAAGAATTAACAACGATTACTTCACCTACTAAATCTTTTCCCTTGGTTCCTTCTGAGTTTCCAAGTGAAAGCATGTTCACCGATTTCCATCTTTGACCTTTGGATCTGATTTGAAGTGATTCTGCACCACGTTTCCAAACGGGAATCATCACTTCTTGTTTCCAAACTTTATCAGCTCCAGCTTCTTTTAGTTTGGAAACAGACCAATCAACTGCTTTTTCGTAGGCATCCGAACCGCTTAAGCGATGTCCAATATCTTTGGTTAATGATCTCAGATTGTCGTACGCATTACTGTAATTTAGAACTTCGTAGGCGATTTTTCTAAACTCAACCGAGTCTTGCTTTTGTTGTGAAAACAACATTCCACCCAAAAAGAGTGGAATCATCGTTAATTTTTTCATAGTATTTTGATGTGATCTTATGGTTTCATATCATACATCACCAAAGCAGTCATTAATTTTGGAACCACTAAAGTGCATTTTGGTGGCATTTTTATTTGTTTGTCCGATACTTTAATCAAATCATTAAAACTTACCGGATACACACCAAAAGCAGCTTCATATTCACCCGAATCTACTTTGTCTTTTAATGCTTTAATGCCATCAATAGACGAATTTCCTTTCAGATAATCAATATTGTCACTTTCAGATTCCAATTCGATTCCTAGAATTTCTTTGAAAATATATTCTTCTAAAAAGAAATGATCTAAATCGTTTCCACCAGCATGTTTTTTACGTAAATCATGCGTGACGTGAAGCGAGTAGAACTCTCCGTCTAAATACAAACTTAAGTGAAACTTTTGAGATGGGAAATACGGAGTTTCGCCTTTATTATGAATATTGAAGTTTTTTTCAATTTTAGCTAAAAAATCTTCTTTTTTCATTCCATTCAAAGACTTCACAAGACGATTGTAGTCATGAATTTTTACAGAATCTTTGGAAACGATATAACTGAATACGAAATTGTGTGGTTCGTTTGGATTATGCTTTTTGCCTTTACCATTCATTTTTTGTGCATGAAGCGCACTAGAACCAATTCGGTGATGCCCATCACCAATATAGAATGAATCAACTTGATCTAAAACTTCTTTAATCTGTTGCATTTTCAAACGATTGTCAATGCGCCAAATTTTATGTTTTGTCCCCGTTTCGGAAGTGAAATTGATAATCGGAACCGATTTTTCTTCTTGATTCATAAACAATTCGATTTTCGAATTGGATTTGTATGTTAAAAGAACAGGTTCTGCTTGAAGATTCACTTTGTCCAAATAATGAGCAAGTTTCTCTTTGCGATCTTTGATGGTTGCTTCGTGCTTTTTGATTTTCCCTTCGTTGAAATCATCTACACTTGCAAGACCTAACAAACCTCTGAAAATGGTTCCGTTAGGCATAATTTGTTGATATAGATAATAACAAGAATTATCTTGAACCAATTTTTTCTCTTCCAAAAGTTCTTCGAAATTATGTCTAATTTTTCGAAGATTACGATCTAAATCTTTCGACTTGCTTACCACAAATGGTTTAATCATTTGGATGTACGTGTCGTTTTCCTGCGCTTTCTTTGCAATATCTTCTTCTGAAAACAAGTCTAAAGATCGCGTCGGGAATTTATCGATATAATCGGTATTTGGTCTTACCCCTCTAAAAGGTCTAAATATGGGCATATCCTAAAATTTCTTTTGTGTTTTTACTACTAATTCTGCCATTTCAATGGCCATTTTATCATCGGCATCTAGAGTGTAACTCCCTAAATTGGGCGAAAGCGACATGGATGTGTTCATTAAAATAGGCAACTCAGGTTTGGTTCCTTTCTCAAAGACATCCAAAGCGGCTCCTGCCAATTTATTGTTGTCTAAAGCTTCTACTAAAGCGACTTCATTCACAGTTCCTGCTTCTCCAGCATTAACAAGAAATGCACCACTTTGCATTTTCTCAATTTCTGGAAAATCAATGATATACTTACTTTCTTTTCTTTGATTGATAGAAATGAATTTTGACTTCGCTAAAAGATCGTCTAAACTCGCTTCGCTTTGAAGAGTAAACTGTAGTTTTTGACCATCAAAAAAGTCTATTTCTAAAGATACTTCTTTTTGTTCAGAATCGAAGTAGAATACCTTCATTCCTAAAGAAATTCCCATTTTTAAAACTTCTTGTGCAGAAGCATCGCTTCCAATAACACCTAATGTTTTTCCTTCTAATTCATAAGCATTACTATACGATTTCTTTAACGTTGTAAAGATGGTATCGCCTTCCAAAGGCATCATTCGGTTGGAATCGTGAAGAAAACGGGCTAAGGTAAAGAAGTGTGCAAAAACCAATTCGGCGATAGATCGCGCAACGGCTTTTGGGGTATGAAGTAAATAAATCCCTCGATCGATAACAGCATCTGCATCAATATTATCGAGTTGATTTCCTAATTTTCCGATTAGTTTAAGGTTAGGACAAGCATCTAAAAGGTTTTGATCAACCTTTGTCGTGTTTTTCACCACCAAGCCTTCAATTTCATTTTCTTGAATGAATTTGGCTAGCTGACTTTGAGCCACTTTATGTTCGATAAGTTCGATTTCCGAATTTTGAAGCACTTGTTCTGCTGCTTTAGAAAATCCGTCATTGGCTAACACTTTCATATTTTGCTTCCTTCCTTAATTTGGAATTTTCCTTTTTTATCTAAACGATTTCATTACATCTACCAATACTTGAACACTTTCAATTGGCATTGCGTTGTAAATACTTGCGCGGTAACCGCCAAGACTTCTGTGACCATTCAAACCGCTAATACCAGCATCTTTCCAAGCTTTATCAAAAGCTTCTTTGCTATTTTCGTCGGTTAATTTAAACGAAACATTCATCAAAGAACGATCTTCTTTTCGGCAAAATGTTTCAAACAAAGGGTTTTCGTCTATTTCGTTATATAGTAAATCTGCTTTCGCTTGATTTCTCGCTTCAGCACCAGCAATTCCACCGTTGTTTTCCAACCATTGAAGAGTCAATAGGGAAGTGTACACGGCAAAAACAGGTGGAGTATTGAGCATGGATTCTTTTTCGATATGTGCTTGTAAATCAAAATACGTAGGCATCGTTCGCTGAACTTTTCCTAAAATATCTTTTTTTACAACAACCAATGTTGCACCAGCCGGACCCATGTTTTTTTGAGCTCCAGCGTAGATTAATCCAAATTTTGAAAAATCAATTTCTCTTGAAAAAATATCCGAACTCATATCGCAAACCATTGGGATTTCCATGTCAGGAAATTCATGCATTTGCGTTCCGTAAATGGTATTGTTTGATGTACAGTGGAAATAATCAAAAGAAGAATCTACCACGTAATCTTTCGGAATATACGAATATTGATCTGCTTTTGAAGATGCAATAATTTCGGTATTTCCTAATTTTTTAGCTTCTTTTATAGCATTTGCTGCCCAATTTCCAGTATCTAGATATGCTGCTTTTCCACCCTCTGAAAGCAAATTATAGGGAACCATTGCAAACTGAAGACTTGCGCCTCCTTGTAAAAACAAAACTTCGTAATCATCACCAAGCTTCATTAATTTCTTCACCAAGGTCCTGGCATTCTCCATTACTGCTACGAATTCTTTACTACGATGCGAAATTTCTAAAATAGAAAGCCCCATTCCTTCAAAATCCAACACTGCTTGCGATGCCTTCTCAAAAACCTCTTGAGGTAAAATACTTGGTCCTGCGCTGAAATTATGTTTCTTCATTAAAATATTTTAATAAAATCGAGTTATGTTCAAGGATCGATTATTCCTCGTGTAAAAATGCTTTTTTCTCTAGCAATTCAGATTCAGTTTCCACATGATCTTCATCCGGAATACAACAATCAACAGGGCAAACCGCCGCACATTGAGGCTCTTCATGGAAACCTTTACACTCGGTACATTTGTCTGTAACAATAAAATAAACATCGTCACTTACCGGTTCCTGAGGAGCATCTGCATCAATTGTAAGTCCAGAAGTTAATGTAACCATTCCGTTAAGAGTGGTTCCATCAGAAGCTTTCCAGTCCACAGCGCCTTCATAGATTGCATTGTTCGGACATTCTGGCTCACATGCCCCACAGTTGATACATTCATCTGTTATTTTAATAGCCATTGCTGATATTATTTTTAAATTTGCACAAAAGTAAGAAAAATCTGTCAATTTTATGGAATTTATCACACGAGAGAAGCAAATTTTAGGTCTTTGTAAACTAGGAGATTACCTACGTAATTTTGTAGAATTAGATCCTGAAAATTCAATGAATCAGGAAGATGAATTGAACCCTATTTTAAGAAAGTCTTTAATTGATAACCCGTGGTTCACCATTGAAAATCAAAAGTATGCGCTTGGTCAATGGGCAGATTTGTTGAAAAAGGAATCTATTGAGAATTGGCTTTCGCAGTATAGTCAAAGTGAAAAACCGAAAAAAGTAGGGTTGATTTTGGCAGGAAATATTCCGTTGGTTGGTTTTCATGATGTGATTTCCGTTGTGTTAAGTGGAAATATTCCTTTAATTAAATTGTCATCAAAAGATCAAGTGATGATTCCGTTTTTAATGAAAAAATGGAATGAGTTTTCTGATAATTCAATTTCGTATGAAATTGTTGAAAAATTAGAAAATTTTGACGCTGTAATTGCCACTGGAAGTAATAATACGGCGCGTTATCTAGAATTCTACTTTAAAGATTATTTGTCAATTATTAGAAAAAATAGAACTTCAGTTGCGGTTTTATCAGGAACTGAAACCGATGAAGAATTACAACTTCTAGCTGAAGATATTTTCCGATATTATGGTTTGGGATGTCGTAATGTGACTCGACTTTTTATTCCGCAAGATTTTAAATTGGATCGTCTTTTTGAGAATTTTATCAATTTTGGCGAGGTGATTAATCATAACAAATACGCCAATAATTACGAATATAATCGAGCAATTTACTTACTGAATCAAGAAAAGTTCTGGGATAATAATTTTGTCCTTTTGAAGGAAGATGATCAATTGTTTTCTCCACTTTCGGTGCTTAACTTCAGTCGATATTCGGATATTAAAGAAGTTGAAAAATTCTTGACAGAAAACGAAAAAGACATCCAATGCGTTGTAGCAAGTCCAAAATTGTCCATTAAAGACAGTATTGGTCTTGGTGAAGCTCAGCATCCGTCACTAAATACGTATGCCGATAATGTGGATACGATGCAGTTTTTAGAAGTTTTATAATTGATTTTTATGGAAACAAAAATTAAAAATTCGTCATTAGAAGCGGTGATCAAACATCAAGGTGCCGAATTGTTCAGTCTGAAAAAAGACGGCAAAAACCTACTTTGGGATATTGATACTCGGTTTTGGAATAAAACTTCACCTGTTCTTTTTCCAATTGTAGGCGCTTTGAAAGATGATTCGTTTTTCTATCAAGGTGAAAAATATCCATTAACTATCCATGGATTTGCTCGCGATATAGAATTCAAAATTAAAGCGCAAAAGGAAGATTTTGTATCCTTTTTTATTGAGTCCAACGAAGAAACCAAAAAGAAATTTCCTTTTGATTTTATTTTAGAGATTTCGTATTTGTTAAAAGATGATTCACTGTGTATTACGTATACAATTACGAATCCAAGTAGTGGAGAGTTGTGGTATAGTATTGGAGCGCATCCCGCGTTTGCTTTGGATGGGAAATTGGACGAATTTTCGATAGAGTTTGATCCTCAAGAAGACGTAATTTCGTATCAATTGGATAACCGAATTGTTTCTGGAAGGACGTTTGATATTCCTTTGAAAAATAATCGTTTTGATTTGAATATTGAATTATTTGATTATGATACACTTGTCTTTAAAAATTATACTACAAGTCAGGTGACTTTATGGAAAGAGGATTTGAAAGTTGTAAAGATAGAATTTCCTGATTTTCCATTCTTAGGAATTTGGACTAAAAAAGATGCTCCTTATATTTGTATTGAACCATGGTTAGGCGTTGCAGATCATGCAGATCATAATCAAGAGTTGACAGAAAAAGAAGGAATTCGGAAATTGGAATCAAGGCAATCAGAATCTTTTACTTTTAGTATTACTGGCTACTAAATTTTATAATTTTACGAAAAAAAAATCCGGCATAAGCCGGATTTTAGTTTTTTCTAGATTTTATCGGATTTAAAAATGTTGGGAAAATCATAACATTTTCACCAAATTTTGCTTGCACTCGTTCCTCGATATTAAGCATTTCGTTTTCTACGAATTGTGCTCTTAGGTCGTCGTTTGCAAAAATGAGTAGCAAATTATAATTTTTTCCCTCACTAAGCATTTCGGTGTGTACTTCCGATAAAATGTATTGATCCACTTCCATTAAATTTTCCGCCATCAAACCCAAAGTATCGTTTACATAGGTTTCCCAAGCTTCTAAATAGCTCTTAGGACAGTGAAAGGTGATGCTTAAAACGCTCATATTTCAATTTTTTATGCGAAAATAAGGAATTTATCCATGAAAATATTTTAATCTCTAAAATGAGCTTTATTTAAAGTTGAATGTGGATAAGATTTTCGATTTTTTATACGGTCTTATTATAAAGAAAGTCGGCAAAATTTCGTACATTAGCACGTTATTAAATACTAAAAAACAATTGCAATCAGCGAACTTTTTTAAACGCTGATTATCAGTAAAATAAAAGATTATATGCACAAGGAAGGAGAAAGGTTAATTCCAATCAACATTGTTGATGAGATGAAATCGTCTTACATCGATTATTCGATGTCTGTAATTGTCTCGAGAGCGTTACCAGACGTACGAGATGGTTTGAAACCAGTACATAGAAGAGTGTTGTACGGGATGTATGGTTTGGGAGTTTTTTCCAATAGAAAATACTTAAAATCTGCCAGAATCGTTGGGGATGTTTTGGGTAAATATCACCCACATGGAGATTCTTCCGTGTACGACGCAATGGTTCGTATGGCGCAACCTTGGAGTTTGAGATATCCGCAAGTGGATGGACAAGGGAACTTCGGTTCTATGGATGGTGATCCGCCTGCAGCAATGCGTTATACCGAGGCTCGTTTGAAGAAAATTTCAGATGAAGTTCTGGCTGAACTAGACAAAGAAACGGTTGATTTTCAAAATAACTTTGACGACAGTTTAACAGAACCTACGGTTTTACCTACAAAAATCCCAAATCTATTAGTGAACGGAGCGTCGGGTATTGCAGTAGGTATGGCGACGAATATGGCGCCTCATAACTTATCAGAATCGGTTGATGCGATTTGTGCTTACATTGATGATAACGAAGTTTCTATTGATGATTTAATGAAGTTGATCATCGCTCCAGATTTCCCAACAGGAGGTATCATCTATGGTTATGATGGAGTTCGCGATGCGTTCCAAACAGGTCGTGGACGAATCGTTCTTCGTGCAAAAGTAAATTTTGAAGAAATCGGAAACCGTAATGCAATTATTGTTACCGAGATTCCATATCAAGTAAATAAAGCGGAAATGATCGCCCGAACTGCAGAGTTGGTGAAGGACGATAAAATTCCTGGTATTTACGAAATCAGAGACGAATCGGATAGAAAAGGTTTGCGTGTTGTTTATGAATTAAAGAACGATGCGATTCCAAATGTTGTATTAAACTTATTGTACAAATACACTGCGCTACAAACTTCGTTTTCAGTAAATAACATTGCTTTAGTTAAAGGAAGACCTGAACAGCTAAATTTAAAAGATATTATTCGTCATTTTGTGGATCACCGTCATGAAGTAGTGATCAGAAGAACGGAATACGATCTTAAAAAAGCACGCGAAAGAGCGCATATTTTAGAAGGTTTCATGCGTGTTATTGCAACACAAGCAACCTTAGATAAAGCGATTGCAATTATCCGTGGAGCGAAAAATCCGCAGGATGCGAAAGAAGGCTTAATGTCGGAATTTGAATTATCTGATATTCAAGCTCAAGCAATTTTAGATTTACGTTTGGCTCGTTTAACGGGTATGGAATTGGATAAAATCCGTTCTGAATACGAAGAAATCATGAATTTAATTAATGATTTAGAAGATATTTTGGCGAACGAACCAAGAAGATTCCAAATTATTAAAGACGAGTTATTAGAAGTTAAAGAAAAATACGGTGACGAAAGAAGAACCGATATCGATTATTCTGGTGGTGAAATGTCTATTGAAGACATCATTCCGAATGAAAATGTGGTTCTTACAATTTCACATGCTGGATATATTAAGAGAACACTTCTTTCAGAATATAAAATTCAGAGCCGTGGTGGTGTAGGAAATAAAGCTGCAACAACTCGTGATGAAGATTTCTTAGAATACATCGTTTCTGCAACGAATCACCAATATATGTTGTTCTTTACAGAAAAAGGAAAATGTTATTGGTTACGTGTATTCGAAATTCCAGAAGGCTCGAAAACGGCAAAAGGAAGAGCGATCCAGAACTTAATTAACATCGAACCAGATGATAAGATTAAGGCATATATTAGAACGAACGATCTTAAGGATACTGAATACGTAAACCAAATGAACGTCGTGATGATTACGAAAAACGGAACAATCAAGAAAACGTCATTAGAAGCTTATTCACGTCCAAGAGTTAATGGTATTAACGCCATTGAAATTCGTGAAAATGACCAATTATTAGGGGCTAGATTAACAGATGGAACATCGGAAATTATGATTGCATCTCGTAATGGTAAGTGTATTCGTTTCCCTGAAGAGAAAGTTCGTGAAGTTGGTAGAGGATCTATCGGGGTGAAAGGAATTACCCTTGAGGAGAAAGATGAAGTGGTTGGTATGATTGTTGTGAAAGACATTGATAACGAATCAGTACTTGTTGTTTCGGAGAAAGGATATGGAAAAAGAACAGCAGTAGAAGATTACCGTATCACCAACAGAGGAGGAAAAGGAGTTATTACCTTAAATATCACTGAAAAAACAGGAGAGTTAATTGCAATTCAGAATGTAACAGATGAAGATGGTTTGATGATTATCAATAAGTCTGGTGTTGCGATCCGAATGGGAATGGACGAACTTCGTATTATGGGTAGAAATACACAAGGAGTTCGTGTTATTAACCTGAAAAAAGGAGACGAAATTGCAGCTATCGCGAAAGTAGAAATGGATAAAGATGTAGAAGGAGATGAGGAAGAATTGGAAGAAGGTGAAGCTTCGGTAAATAGTGATTTCCCTGAGTTTAAAAATGCTCCGCAAACGGGAGATAATTCCGTGAGCAATATGGGGGACGCTGACGTTCTAAAGAAAATTGAAGAACAAGAAGAAAAAGACAATAAAAAACTAGAAGATGAAGCAGATGATGAATAAAATCTGTTTATAATCACTTAATACGATATCAATGAAAAAAGTAATTTTAAGTTTGACGTTAATAGCAGCGACATTTTCTTATGCTCAGAAAAAAGAGATTGCAGCAGCTGTAAAAGCAATTGAATCAGGAGATACCTCTACAGCAAATTCTCAAATTTCTGCAGCTGAATCTCAATTAGGAGGAAAATTATATTTATTAGAGCCTTCTGTTTTAGAACAATACTATTATGCAAAAGGTTTGGCTTTATTAAAAACTGGAAAAGTGGCTGAAGGTGGAGATATTCTTGCGAGAATAGGCGATCTGAAGCAAACTATTTATACGGGTAAACAAGGTAAAGAAAGAGTTTATTTTGTAGGTAAAGCCGCAGCTGATCAATCAGGAATTTCTGGATTAAAAGAGGAAAAGTATACACCAATACTTGCCCCAAAAATTGGACAATCTCTAGAACCAACCATCCAAGCCGTTAATAAAGAGGCAATGGGAGCCTATGAGAAAAAAGACTATAATACTGCAGGACCAAAATTTGCAGAATTGTCCAATTTGATAAAAGCTGCTGGACAAGACGGTAGACAGTATTTATATTATTCTGCAATTACGTATGCGGTTTCAGATCATAAAGATAAGGCGGTAGATGCTTTTAATCAATTAATTAATTCTGGTTACACAGGATCTGAGACTAAATATTTAGCTAAAGATAAGACTGGACAAACAGTTGCTTTAGATAAGAGCGCTTGGGATTTGTATAAAAAAATGGGTGGTGGAAGTGAATACAAAGATTTCACAATAGAAACTACAAAGAATATTGAGGAGGAAATATATGAAGCAAATATTCAAGTATTAAAGGAACTTAAACGTAATAATGAAATTATTGAGTTAACTGATAAAGCAATTAAAAAATTCCCAAAGAATAGTAAATTTCAAGAAGAGAAAGGGCTTGCATATTATAATACTGGCCAAATTGATCAATTTATTATTTCATTAAAGGAATCTATAACAAAAGACCCAAATGATAAAATTTCTTGGCTAAATTTAGGGATTGTGACAAGTAAAGATCCATCTCGTTCTGAAGAATCGTTTAATTATTTTAAAAAGGTAGTGGAATTAGATCCAAAAAATACTGATTCATGGTACCAGATGGTTATGCTTAAAATTGGTGACGATGAGAAAACGATGGATAGCTATAATGCTTTGAGAAAATCGGGAAAAGTAGATGAGGCTAATGCAGTAATTGAAGCAAGAAGAAAAAGAATGGCTGAAGCATTACCAATTGCAGAAAAATGGTATCAGACAGATCCAAGTAACTTAGATGTTATCTCAATACTAAGAAGTCTATATTCATCAACTGGTAATAATTTAAAGGCGGAAGAATTTAAAAAAATGCTAAATGAAAAGGGAGAGAAAAAGTAAATTTCTTATTAAACTGATATGCTTTTTTTTTCTATTTTTTACAAGTTCTAGTTTTGCGCAAACTCGTGTTCTAATGGAGGAATATGGTGGAGTTTATTTAGTACCTTGTAAAATAAATGGACTTCCCATGAAGTTTATTCTAGATACAGGTGCTTCAGATGTTTCAATTTCACTAACTGAAGCCATGTTTATGTTAAAGAATGGTTTTCTTTCAACTGAAGATATTGGTGGGAAGGTCAGGTATAGTATAGCAAATGGAGATATACATGAAGGAACTCTAGTTAATATTAAGGTTATTGAAATAGAAGGTCATTTTTTATATAATGTTTCAGCATCTATTGTACATGAAACTAAAGCACCATTACTATTGGGGCTTTCTGCAATCTCTAAATTAGGAACAATACAATTATCTGGTAATGAGTTAATAATTTTAAAAAAAAGAGAGATTGATTCTTATAGTGATTTCAATAAAAATATGGCTGTTAATATTAACAAAAATTTAGAATATAAGATTCAAAAAGTAAATGATGAAGCAATGGCAGCCTATGAAAAAAAAGATTACAATACAGCAGGACCTAAATTTGGAGAATTGTACAACTTATTAAAAGCAGCTGGACAAGACAACAAGCAGTATTTATATTACTCTGCAATTACCTATGCAGTTTCAGATTATAAAGACAAAGCGGTAGAAGCTTTCAATCATTTAATTGATTCTGGATATACAGGTTCGGAAACTAAATATCTTGCAAGAAATAGGACTGGACATTTAGTAACATTAGAAAAAAAAGCTTGGGAATACTACAAAAAAAACTGGAGAACTAAAGAATATAAAGATTTCACAACAGAAACAGCAAAGAACATTGAAGCAGAATTGTACGAAAGCAATATTGTTTTATTGAGTGAATTAAGACGTTATGATGAAGCAATTTCTTTAGCAGATAAAGCGATTAAGAAGTTTCCAAATAATTCAAAATTTGAAGAAGCGAAAGGCTTAGCGTTTTATAATTCTGGAAACACAGATCAGTTCATGGCTTCATTGAAAAATACAGTTACTAAAAATCCAAACGATAAAAATTCATGGTATAACCTTGGAGTTTTAGCTGGAAAAGATCCAGCACGTTTAGATGAAGCTCTTGGATATTTGAAAAAAGCAACGGATATTGATCCGAAATTTGCAAATGCTTGGCAGAATATGGCTTTCTTGACGATTGGTGATGATGAAAAGGTTATGAAGGAATACAATGATTTGAGAAAATCTGGGAAAGTAGATGAAGCGAATGCGGTTATTGATGCAAGAAGAAAGAGAATGGCTTCAGCATTACCAGTTGCAGAAAAATGGTATCAAGCAGATCCAGAAAACATCGATGCAGTATCACTTCTAAGAGGTTTATATACTTCGACAAGAAATGAAGCTAAAGCAGCAGAATTCAAAGCGAAGGAAGCAGCTTTACAAGCGAAAGGAAAATAAATAGTAGCAACTACTAAAAATAAAAACCGGAATTTATTCCGGTTTTTTTTGTTCAACTAAAAGCTTTTCTGAAACAATAAGACTGAATTTTTCTTTCTTTTGATCGTATTCAACTAAGATGGTTTTGTCAAAACTATCTTTTTCCAAAATTTTCATTTCCGCTTCTAAAGCCAATTCTTTTTGATTAAGATAATTTAAAAATTCTTTGGTTGATTCTGCAATGCTTTTGAAAATGACCGTTTGATTTTCCTGACATTCGCTGAGCTTTTTATAATTTTTTTCAATGATATTTCCTTCTTTATCAGGAATCGGAGAGCCATGGGGATCCACTTTTGGATAATGCAGAAGTTCATCAATCTTATCAAAAAATCGTTCGGATTTGATATGTTCAATTTGCTCCGCAATTTCATGAACTTCTTCCCATCCGAAATCCATTTTATCCACCAAAAACATCTCTGTTAATCGATGTTTACGTACTACTTGAGCCGCTTGAATTTTCCCTTCTTTGGTTATCGTAAGCGGTTTGTAACTTTCATAAATAACCCAATTTTTATCCGCAAATTTCTTCATCATGCTATTCACACTCGGCATTTTAATGTTCAAAAACTTGCTAATTTCATTCACCGTAACTTGATTTTTAGAATCAATTAAATGGAAAATGGCTTTCAAATAGTTTTCTTCAGACAACGTAATCATGCCTTAAAGATACAAAAGTTAGATAACAAATAGAAGTTGTAAAACATTTTTTCAAACACTTTTAAAACCTTATTTTTGTAGACATTTTATTTTATGGGAGTTCACTTAGTTTTAAAATATTTTCCAAATATTACAGAAGATCAAAAGCAGAAATTCGAAGCTTTGGAAGGATTGTATTTGGATTGGAACGAAAAAATCAATGTGATTTCAAGAAAAGACACCGAGTTTTTGTACGAAAAACACATTCTTCATTCGTTGGGAATTGCAAAAATCATGGAATTTGCTCCAGGATCCAAAGTTTTGGATATTGGTACTGGTGGTGGTTTTCCAGGAATTCCATTAGCTATTTTATTTCCAGATTCCCACTTTACGTTAATAGATTCTATTGGTAAAAAAATTAAAGTGGTAGAAGGCGTTTCTGAAGCGTTAGGTTTGAAAAATGTGACTGCCATTCATGGAAGAGCGGAGAAAGTGAAAGATCAGTTTCATTTTGTTGTATCGCGTGCGGTTACGGCAATGCCAGAATTTTTACGATGGTTGAAAGGAAAATTTCTAAAAGATCAAATCAATGCTAAACATAATGGCGTTTTGTATTTGAAAGGTGGTGATTTAGGAGAAGAATTAGCAGGAATAAAATGTGAAATTTTTAAGTTGAGTTCGCATTTTGAAGAAGAGTTCTTCGAAACTAAAAAAGTCGTTTACCTTTCCAAAGGAAATTTTAATTCGTAAGTTTACTTGATAAAATCAACTGATTATGAAAAAGTTTATTCCAATTTCAATGCTTTGCGGGTTTTCATTGTTGGTCGTAACGTCATGTCTTAATGACGAAGATACACCAATAGAAGCAATAGAAATAGTGAAAATTGATAGTGTTCGAATTGCAAGTGATACCATGGATGTTTATCAAACACAAGTTATTTCTACTTTTTCGCAGTTAAAAGATAATTGTGAAGGTTTTTCTGGTTATGATTATCGAAGTGAATCGGGTTTACTAAGAAAAGTAGCCGCAGTAAAATTTAAAACGAATGAAGCGTGCGGAACTAATGAAACGGCGGTTGAATCAAAATTAAACTTTCAACCTCAAACTACCGGAACCTATACGTTTCAATTTTGGAATGGTCAAGATACTGCCGGTGGCGACCTTTGGATAGAAAAGAAAATAGTCGTGAAATAGCGTATTTTTAAAAGGGAAATCAAAAATTCTTTGCTAATTTTAGCAGAGAATTTTTTTATGAAGTTTTTAAACAAAGTCCTAGACGACATCCTTTCACAAACGAGTGATTTATCCCAATATACCTTTGTTATTCCTGGAAAAAGACCGATTGTTTTTATCAAACAAATCCTTGCTAGCAAGCAGTATGAAGGCTTTCTTCCAGATTTTCTTACCATTGAAGATTGCATTACGGATATTTCGGGAAAAACGCCTATTCAAGGCGTTGGAATGTGGCTTTTAGGCTTTGAAGTATATCAGCAAACCATTGGTGACGAAGATTTTGATTCGTTTGTGAAGTGGTTTCCAACCTTGGCAAAAGATTGGGATGATATGATGAAGTTTTCGGAGAATGATGAAGCTGTTCTTCGTTATATGTTGGACGAAGAACGAATCAAAAATTGGGGAGAAGATCTTGGCGATGATACGGCTAGAAAGAAAAATCTTGATTTTTGGCGAAAGATGAATCAGTTTTTGCCTATTTTTAAGCAAACGTTGATAGATAAAAATCTGGCGACTTCTGGAATGATTCATCAGTTTTCCAAGCAAAACATTGCAGATTATGTTGAAAAAACGACTAAAAAATTCGTGTTCATCGGTTTTAATGCATTAACTCCAGTTGAAGAAAAACTGGTTCGTGGATTATTGCAATGGGACAAAGCATTATGTTATTTTCAAGCCGATTCATATTACATTAATGATACTCGACAAGAAGCGGGATCATTTCTTAGAAAGCACATTCAATGGAAAGAATTCAATGATTATCGAGCTTTCAAGTGGATTGAAGATGATTTTGAAAAACCAAAAAACATTCAAGTTTTTGAGGTTTCAGGAAATATAACACAAACCAAAGTTTTGCCAGAAGTTTTTGCTAAAATCTCAAATGATAAATTAGAAAATACGGCTTTGGTTCTTCTTGATGAAAACCTTTTGCCAGCGACTTTGGACGCGGTAAATTCCGTTTCGGAAATGAACATTACAATGGGGTTTCCGCTGAAAAATCTTCATTTTAGTAATTTGATAAAACAGTTGTTTCACATTCAAAAACAATTGGTTAAAAATCCGAAAACCTACTATCATAGCGACATCGTAGCGTTTTTGGAAGGAATTCCTCAGAATTCAGAAGATCGAAAATTGGTTAATCAGTTTCTTTTTGAAATCAAAGATCGTAACATGGTCTATATTTCGGCTAAGAAAATGAATGAAATGCTTTCAGATTGGTCGCATTATTCGTTGCTAAAAAAGGCTGAAAGTGCAACTTCATTTTTAAATCATTTGATTCCGTTCTGTTTTACACTTAAATTTGAAGTGAGCGATTCGATTGTTTTTGAAAATATTTCGCATTTCGAACAGAGTTTTCAATTAATTAAAAATTTGATTTCTGAGTTCAAAACAGAAATTAAAATTGAAACTTTAGAAGTTCTCGTCAACCAAATGATTAATTTGGAAACATTGGATTTTCAAGGGGAACCATTGGAAGGTTTACAAATTATGGGACTTTTGGAAACGCGGTTATTGAACTTCAAAAATATCATTTTACTCTCGGTTAATGAAGGGAAATTACCTTTAGGGAATACGCAAAATACGTATCTGCCATTTGATGTTCGGAAGAAATTTGATATGCACACATTCTTAGAAAATGACAGTATTTATGCATATCATTTTTATCGATTATTGCAGGATACGGAAAATGCTTTCTTGCTTTACAACGGACTTTCTTCGGGTGTTAATACTGGGGAAAAAAGTCGATTTATTACTCAATTAGAACTTGAAAGTCCACATCATATTGAAGAAATTGTCATCGAAAATCAATCGGAACCCATTGCGGAAACACGGATTACGATTGAAAAAACGCCGAAAGTTCAAGAAAAATTAGCCGAATGGAAAACACATATTTCGGCTACCCATTTAACTTCGTATTTGTATGATCCAATTCAGTTTTATTTGAATTATATTCTGAAAACAAAGGAAACCTCGGAAATTGAAGAAGAACTTTCTAACCGAAATTATGGAAATTTAGTTCACTATTCTTTGGAAGAACTTTATGGAGATCTTGTTGGAGTAAAACTAACAACGCAAGATTTAGAAAACCTTTTAAATAGGGTAGATGCAGCTTTGGATGCAGCGATTATTCGATTAAAACATCAACCCGAATTTTACAGTCGTGGGATGAACTATGTTCATAAAAACATTGCTAAAAAGGTTTTAGAAAAGATTGTTCAGCATGATTTAAATGAAGTCAAAAATGGAAAATCGCTAGAAATTATAGCCATTGAAAAACGTATTGAAAATGTTTCCTTGTTCCTAGATGAAGCCAATGAAAATGAAGTTTTGTTTTTTGGATATATCGATAGAATTGACCGTTTGGATGGAACTATTCGTTTAATTGATTATAAGACGGCGAAAGCCAAAGAGTTAAAATTAACTTTTAAGGATGATAATATCGATACACTTTTGATGCAGGATAAATTTAAGCAAGCAATACAATTGTGTATTTACATGCATTATCTGGAGCAATCTAATGAGTTTTCAGGAAATCAATTTGAAGCGGGAATTTGGAGTTTTGCAGATGCAAGTAAAGGTCCACAAATCCTCGAATATATAAATGGAAACCATGACACCGCCATGATTTCCATTAAAAATTTAATTCTCGAAATTCTCAATCCGGAAGTTCCGTTTATTGAATCTGAAAAGGTGACGTATCAATTTCAAGGTTAGAACGCGTTAATTCCCGTAACGTCCAAACCTGTGATTAATAGATGGATATCGTGTGTTCCTTCGTACGTAATTACCGATTCTAGGTTTGCTGCGTGACGCATCATTGGGAATTCGCCCATAATGCCCATTCCACCTAGGATTTGACGGCTTTCACGAGCAATATCAATTGCCATTTTTACGTTGTTGCGTTTCGCCATCGAAATTTGCGCTGGAGTTGCGGTATTTTCATTTTTCAAATTTCCTAGTTGCCAACAAAGCAATTGTGCTTTCGTAATTTCTGTTACAAATTCCGCTAATTTCTTTTGTTGAAGCTGGAATGAAGCGATTGGTTTTCCAAATTGTTGACGTTCTTTTGCATATTGCAAAGCTGTACAATAACAATCAATCGCCGCACCGATTACTCCCCACGAAATTCCGTATCGAGCAGAATTTAAACACGAAAGTGGACCTTTTAAACCAATGACATTTGGTAAAATGTTTTCCTTTGGGATTTTGACATTGTTGAATACCAATTCCCCTGTTTTAGAAGCCCGAAGACTCCATTTGTTGTGCGTTTCTGGCGTTGTAAAACCTTCCATACCGCGTTCTACAATGACACCTTGTACTTTTCCATCTTCATTTTTTGCCCAAACAACTGCAATATCACAAACGGGTGCATTGGTAATCCACATTTTGGCACCATTTAAAATCACATGATCACCGTTATCTTTGATTCGTGTTTCCATAGAACCCGGATCAGAACCGTGATTAGGCTCCGTTAAACCAAATGAACCAATAAGTTCGCCTTTCGCTAATTGTGGTAAATATTTTCTCTTTTGTTCTTCAGAACCGAATTGAAAAATAGGGTACATCACCAAAGAGCTTTGTACAGAAGCTGCTGAACGTACTGCCGAATCGCCTCTTTCCAATTCCTGCATAATGATTCCGTAAGAGATTTGATCCAAACCTGAACCACCATATTCTTCGGGAATGTATGGTCCCAAAGCGCCAATAGCACCTAATTCACGCATTAAATTGGGTAAATCATGGTGGTCTTGTGCCGCTTGATCAATTTGAGGCATCACAAACGATTCTACCCAATCACGAACAGATTGGCGGATAAGTTTATGTTCTTCCGTTAATAATTGATCAATTAAAAAATAGTCGGGAATGGTTTGTAGAGGGTAATATGACATAGAAAAGATTTTTCCCTAAGGTAAAACTTTTCCTTCTAATCTTCAATATTAAAAACCTCACTTTCTACAAATTTGTACAAATAAGGCGCTTTGTTAGCAGATCCATCATACAATTTTTCCATTCTTTCAAGAAGGTTAGAACTTAACATTTTTCTTTGAAAATTATTTCGTCTAAACTCTTCACCCAAAACGATTTCATACAATTTTTGAAGATCATTCATTGTGAATTTTTCTGGAAGAAGATTGTACGCAACCATCTTGGTATCTAGGTTTTTACGAAGGTGATTCAAACCAACTTGGATAATTCGATCGTGGTCAAACGCCATCGAAGGAAGGTGATTAATATCAAACCAAGCGCAGGTTTCGTTAAATGAATCTGGGAAGGTTTCTACCAACGAATAATTAATCAAACTGCAATAACCAACCGTGATAAAACGTTGAAAAATCCAGTGATCTAAAGAAACATCAATTCCACGATTTCGTAGAAGCATTTGGTGGACGTTATTTTCGGTTCTATTAACACGCCCAAACGTGTGAAACTGATCTAAAAATAAATTTTCTAGATGCGTTCTTTCAAACAAAACACGCTCGGCTGCGGTTCTTAAATCTTCATCATTAAAAACGAAGCCGCCGGGAATCGACCATAAATCCAAATCATGGTATTTCAAAAGTAAAACACGTAATTTTTCTTTATTGTAACCAAAAATAACACAGTCTACTGAAATATGTTGAACGAAATTACTGGTGTCAATTAGTTCCTGTAAATTCTGTTTATTTTTAGAATCGTCGATTTTCATAGGTCTCTTTTTTTGAAGATCAGTCTTTTTTAATGATGGTTTTTAAGAATCCAGCAGTTAGCAAAAAAATGAAAACCAAAGGTATAAAAGAAAATGATAAATAATATATACTTAATGAAAAATCAAAAATAAATGCCATAAACATCGATCCAATCGAGCTTCCAAGCGATGAAATGATGACAATAAATGATACCAAAAGATTAACTTTCTCTACCGGAACTTGTACCAAAAACTTCGAATTGTAAAGTGGATAGAGTGGTGATATGAATAATCCTATGCAAGGTAGCAGCATCATTAAATAAAAAGGAACGGGATTGATATTTGAAATTAAATACTGACCAAATAACATGATACTTCCCGCCGAAATTAAGCAAAACAAGATGTAGTTCCACCAATGGAATCGTTGGATAAGCTTGCTCGTAACAATTCTTCCAATAAAAGAAAATAAAGCTAAAAAAGCGGTTGATTGTAACGCAAAAAAGGAATTTACACCAAAATGTTCCTTATAAAAAGTAGGCATCCAAGAGTTGAAACCTTGTTCTACAAAGACAATACAGAACAGAATTGCAAAGAAAATAAGGGTTTTCGAATTGATTATCTGTTTAATATTGGAAAAATTAGATATTGAATCTTGATGCGGAATATCTTTATAGTCGCGTCTTTGAAGCAAAATAATGGTTACTAAAGATACAACGGCGATAAGAAAAAATCCCCATTTCCAATTGTCTTTAAAATAGCTTTCTAACAACCATCCGAATAAGATATTGACACAGAAAATCCCTATCATAAAGGAAGCTTCCACAGAATTCATGACTTGAGAAAGTCGTTTTTCATTTTCAGAATTTCCTCGAATCAATCCAAAGACACTGATTTTAGCTATCGCAAACGAAATTCCAATAATCACGAACCAAATTCTTAAAAACCAAAAATCATCAACAACGGGTAAAAGGCAGCAGCAAAGCATAACAAGAAATAAAGAAGCTTGTAAAGACCGCTTTGTTCCCATTTTATTAATCAAACTTACGGCTAGAATGGACATTAACGCAATTGGAATATCCTTAAAAAATTCTAATTGTCCTAAGCCCGTGTATGAAATATCTGAACCTGAATAAAATAGGATGATAATCCCCATACAGTTGAGTAACATTGAAAAAATGAGAAAAGAGAGCTTTAAAGGTAGAAATTCTCTAAAAAGAGCTTGTGTCATGCAGTTTACGTTAAACTTTGTTAATAAAAAATTAACTGATCTAGTAATTTTAGGGCTGTAAATATCGGTAAATAAAAGAAATATGCAAAAAAAATAAATTTTTCTTGGTGTTAAAGAAAATTTAATATATTTATTGTCTCAAAATGAGATAAACAAATCATTATCCTATGAATATAAAGATTACTAAGAGTCTTGGATTGGTTGCTGTAATGTACTTTACAGGAACAATGCACGCTCAGCAAAATGACACTATTACTAAGGAGAATAAAATCGAGGAAGTAGTAGTTATTGGTTATGGTACTCAGAAAAAAAGTAACGTAACAGGTTCTATTGCCAGCTTAAAAGCTTCAGATATTGAAGATATCCCCGCTGGTAAACCAGAGCAAATTCTTCAAGGTAGAACTGCCGGTGTTTCTGTTGTAACCAATTCTGGGCAACCGGGATCTAGTGCAACAGTGAGAGTTAGAGGTATCACCAGTTTTGGTGCTGGTGGAAATGATCCGCTTTGGGTTGTTGATGGTATTATCGTAGATGGTATCGGGTGGTTAAACCAATCGGATATCGAAAGTATGGAAATCCTAAAAGATGGAGCTTCATCTGCAATCTACGGGGTATCTGCTGCAAGAGGGGTAATCCTTGTCACAACAAAGAAAGGAAAAAGAGGAGCCTTAACCATTTCTTATAACGGAAGTTTTGGTGTTTCTAATGCTGCAAGAAAATTGGACCTTCTTAATGGAGTTCAGTATGCAAGCATGATTAATGAATCTTTAGTTAATGATAATAAAGCGCCACGCTTTTTAGACCCAACAAAATTCGGTCAGGGAACAGATTGGCAAGACACTATTTTTAATACAGGACAAAGACAATCTCAAGAAATCAGTATCAGTGGAGGAAATGATAAGTCAACATTCTTTTCTTCATTCGGATATTTTGATCAGTCGGGTATTGTAATGGGTGACATCTCAAATTATAAGAGAATTAATGCGAGGTTGAATTCAACTCATAAAGTACTAGACTTTTTAACAGTTGGTCAAACCTTTTTATACACACATCAGAAAAGTCAAGGTATTGGAACCAATGAATTATTTGGTGGACCTTTAAGTTCAGCAATCAACTTAGATCCAACAACTCCAGTTGTTGTTACAGATTGGTCTATGGTCGATCCAGCGAATTATACCAATCCATTAATTATTCGTGATGAACATGGGAATCCATATGGTATTTCTCCATACGTACATCAAGAAATGTCTAATCCTTTAGCGTATAAATATACTCGTTTGGGTAGAACAGGTTGGTCTGATGATTTCGTTGGGAATGTTTTTGCGGAGTTAAAGCTAATGAAAGATTTAACTTTCAAAACATCATTAAATGGTAAAAAATCATATTGGGGAAGTCAAGGATTTAATCCAAAATTCTATTTGAGTCCATCTTTGAATAACCAATCATTCAACAGCTTAAACAGAACGACACAAACGAAATTTGAATGGAGTTTTGAAAATACCTTAACGTATCAGAAAAAATTCGACAATCATAATTTAAGCGTATTATTAGGTCAAGGAGTTTACCGCTATGATATTGGTTCGGGAGAAAGTGTTACATACACCAATTTACCTGTTGAGAACTGGCAAGACGCAGCTTTCTACGAGGTAGATCCTAAAAATATTACAGCTAGTGCATGGGATTATGCTCAAACAAGAAGAGCATCTTATTTTGCGAGAGTAATCTATGATTATCAAGATAAATATTTATTTACAGGAACGTACAGACGAGATGGCTCTTCAAAATTCCTTAAATATTGGGGAGATTTCCCATCATTCTCATTAGGATGGAACGTTCATAAAGAAGGATTCTGGAAAGATAATAACATTATTAATACATTGAAACTTCGTGGTGGTTATGGTATCTTAGGAAATGATGCAATCCCGAATTTCATGTTTAGAAGTTCACTAGTTTCAGGAAGTAATTATCCAAATGGTGAGTTAGATCCTTCTATTATTATCGGATATACTCCAAATACACTAGGAAATCCAAACTTAAAATGGGAAGAAACGGCACAAACAAACGTTGGTGCTGATATTAGATTCCTTCAAAATTTTACTTTTGGATTCGATTGGTATCGTAAGAAAACAACAGATATCTTAAGACAAGTTTCTATTCCTGGATATGTAGGTGTACCTACGAACCCATATTCTAACATTGGAGATATGGAAAATAAAGGGATGGAATTCGAATTAGGATATAAAAAACGTTGGGATAATTTTGATATTTCATTTAACGGAAACTTCTCAACCAACCAAAACAAAGTGTTACGTTTGGAAGATGATGTAGAATGGAGAGAGTTTTCTTCACTTCACTCCATGGGTACCGTTTCTAGATTGCAAGTTGGGAAACCAATGGGAACATTCTATGGATATACGTATAGCGGAGTTTTCCAAAATCAAGATCAAATCAATTCTTATGTGAACGCTAACGGTGAAGCAATTTTACCTGGAGCAAAACCTGGAGATTTTATTTGGCAAGACAACAACGGCGATGGTAAAATATCTGAAGAAGATATCGTTGATATCGGCGGATCTTTACCGAAGTTCAACTACGGTTTCACTTTAAACATGAACTACAAAAACTTTGATTTCATGGTGTTTGCACAAGGTCAAGGTGGAAATATGTTGCTGCAAGGACTTAGAAGATTGGATATGCTAGATGCAAACTGGCAAACTGCAATTCTAAATAGATGGACAGGTGAAGGTTCTACAAATTCTAACCCTCGTTTAACTCGTGATGACCCTAACGGAAACTACCGTAAAATGTCGAAGTATTACCTTCAAAAAGGGGATTACATGAGAATTAAGTTGGTACAATTAGGATATACCCTTCCAAAAGATATTACGAGTAACTTCGGAGCTAGCAAAGTTCGTTTCTATGTAACAGGTGAAAACTTATTTACGTTTACAAAATATACAGGATACGATCCAGAAATCGCTGGAGGTAACGAGTATGGTATCGATAGAGGATATTATCCACAAGCTAGAACCTTTATTTTAGGAGCAAATATTACTTTTTAAGAACGAAACAATATGAAAAATAGAAGATATATATACAAAGGTCTTGCAGTAGTAATGCTTGCAGGATTAAGTTTCAGCAGCCTTAGTTGTAATGGTGATTACATTGGTGATGTTGAAAATATCGGAACTTTTGATGATGTGAATTATTTCAAAAGTGAAGAACAATGTTTAAGTGCTACCGCATCTGTTTATGATATCATGAAGAAATATGCCGGTGGTTTCGAGAATATGGTAACTTTCCTTAATGCAGGATCAGATGATTTTTATTCAGGAGGTGGTAGTGCAACAGATGGTGCTGGTATCCAGGGATTCAATAATTTTACAATTAATGAAATCACAATGCCAGGTAGCTATTGGAGAGATTATTATCAAGGAGTTGCTAGAGCAAACTGGGTAATTCAAAGAATGCCAGATTCGCCTGTAAGCGATAGCTTTAAGAAGAGAATTGTTGCCGAAGTAACGGTTCTTAGATCACTTTATTACTTTGAATTGGTAAGAATGTTTGGAAATGTTCCATTAATTTTAACGCCAATCGGAGCAAATGATGATTATTGGAATATCCCTCAAAATACACCTGCTGAAGTGTATGCGCAGATCGAAAGTGATTTGGTAAAATCGATTGATGATTTGCCAATGACAGTTGCTGGTGACGAAAGAGGTCGTATTACTCAAGGAAGCGCAAGAGCTATTCTAGGAAAGATTTATTTGTACAATAACAAAAAAGCAGAAGCAGCAACGCAATTAGCTTTAGTTAATGGAACTCCAGGAGGAACCAGTCAGTTTGGTTACAAATTGGTTGCTAATTATGACGACCTATGGGTTACAGATAATAAATTTACGACAGAATCCGTTCTAGAAGCAGTTTACACAAACAAAGGAATGTCCGATTGGGGATTCTGGGGTTGGGGTAAAGACGAAGGTAACTCTATTTGTATCATGACTGGTCCAAGATCCTACAACTACAAGAGTGGAGATGCTCCAAAATTAGTTTCTGGTTGGTCATTTAACACGGCATCGGAAGGTTTATTCAATGCTTTGAATGGAGATCCACGACAGAATGCTACGATTCTTAACATGAATAAACTTCAAGCAGAAGGAAAAGCAAGTTATTCGCCTGCATTCGCAGATACAGGATATTTCTTGAAAAAATATGCCCCTTACGAAGCTAATAAGTCAACTCTTCCAGGAGCAATGGAATTGAACTTTAGACAAAATTATATTGCGATTCGTTTAGCGGATACGTATTTAATGGAAGCTGAAGCCTTGGGTGGAACAGGAGCAAGGGCTCAAGCGTTATTAGATGCTGTACGAAGCAGAGTGAAATTAGCTTCAGTACCAGTTTCTATGCAAGCAATTAAAGACGAAAGGAGAAAAGAATTAGCAGGAGAAGGACACCGTTTCTATGATCTTGTACGATGGGGAGAAGCTTCTTCTAAACTTGCATCTAAAGGATTTAAAGCTGGTAAAAATGAAATTTTACCAATCCCTTACAATGAATTGTTGAACACTGCAATTAAGCAGAACCCTAACTATTAATTTTAGAAATTATGAAAACAAATTTAAAATATGTTATTTTATCGGGGATCATGTTAGGCACACTTGCTGTTTCATGCGTTCCTGAAAGTATCGATGGGGATGGGAATGGCTTGGTTCCGGATGCAAGTATTGATGCTGGTTTTACGATCACAGAAACTTCTGCAAATCACTATGTATTAAAAGCGAACGCTAATAATTATATTGTTTCTAAATGGAACATTGATGGTGGAGGCTTTAATAATGGTAAACAAACTGAAGAATTGTTCCTTCCTGATGCTGGCAAATATGTTATAAAACATGCGGCGATTGGACAAGGTGGTAATGTTGCTGGTATCACAGAACAAACGATTACGGTTGCTAAATCTGACCCTAAATCTGGAAATCTTATTAAAGGTGGAAAATTTGATTCGGCTGAAGATATTGCAAACTGGAAGATTTTAAAAATTAGTAATGCAAATGCGGCATGGACTTTAGGGAATGGTGCAGCAACACTTATTGCAAGTTTAAGTAATCAACAAGCGATTTATCAAGCGGTGGATGTTGTAGCTGGAACTAAATATACAATGGATATGCAAGTTTCTTCTCCAGGTCTAAAAGATACTTGGTTTGAAGTTCTAGTTCTAGATAATGAACCTCCTCAAGGAAATGACGTTTCCGGAACAGTTTATAGAACGATCAATACTTGGGCAGGTTGTGGAAATTCTGAATTTAATGGTAAAATATCAGCTGTCGGTTGTGATGGTGATAAAAATAAAGGAGTTTATACAGCAACAAAAACGGGTAAAGTATTTTTCCTTATCAAATGTGGTGGCGCAAGTGCCAATGTTAAAGTTGATAACGTAGAATTTAGAGGCCTAAATTAATTCAAAATAAAAAAAGGGAGCTTAGTCTCCCTTTTTTATTCATAGTATAACACAAAAATTAACGAAAATGAATAACGTATTTAATACCCTAAGGAAAGGAAAATTTTTGTATTTCTTTGGTTTAACAACACTAATCTATTGCCAAAGTGCAAGTGGAGGAGAAACCCCAGATAATGGTGGAGGAGGAACAAATCCGCCAACCACAACAGGACCGACAGCATCGGTTTGGATGACTAAATCAGATGAAAGTGCGAAAATTCTTAAACAAGCTGATATCGTTTTTAATGCGAAGCCAAATTTGTTTAATACCATTGAAGTAAATCCCAATCAAGTATATCAAAGTATTGATGGATTCGGATATACATTAACTGGTGGAAGTGTTGAAGTAATCAACAATCTGAGTCCAGCAAAAAAAGATCAACTATTACAGGAGGTTTTCGGACTAGGAGAGAATGGGATAGGAGTTAACTATTTACGGTTGAGTATTGGTGCATCCGATCTTAATAGTTCTGTATTTTCATACAATGATTTACCAGCGGGCGAAACCGATCTTACTTTATCAAAATTCAACATGGCAAAAGACCAGCCTGTAATTGATATGTTAAAGAAAATTTTAGCGATCAACCCGAACATTAAATTAATGGCTACACCTTGGTCGCCACCGGTTTGGATGAAAGATAACGGATCAACCATTGGTGGAAGTTTGAAACCAGAATACTTGGGTGTTTATGCGCAATATTTTGTAAAGTATATTCAAACAATGAAGGCGAATGGAATTACAATTGATGCAATTACGCCTCAAAACGAACCTTTGCATCCAGGAAATAATCCATCTTTGTTGATGCTTGCAGAACAACAAGCAGATTTTATTAAAAATCATTTGGGACCAGCTTTTAAAGCTGCGGGAATCAATACAAAGATTGTGATTTATGATCATAATTTGGATAACATCACGTATGCAACAACCATCTTAAACGATGCTGCTGCAAACCCTTACGTTGATGGAACTGCTTTCCATTTGTACAACGGAGATATCTCTGCAATGGGAACATTACACAATGCATTTGCCAATAAAAACGTATATTTTACAGAGCAATATACACCATCAAATGGTTCATTTGGAGGTGATTTCATGTGGCATGTAAAAAATGTAATTATCGGAAGTATGCGTAATTACAGTAAAACGGCATTGGAATGGAATCTTGCAAATAATGCGAGTTTCCAACCCTACACACCTGGTGGATGTACTGTGTGTAAAGGTGCGATTACCATTAATGGAAATGATACTTTTGAGAAAAATGTAGCGTATTATATTGTTGGACAAGCTTCAAAATTTGTTCCTGTAAACTCACAAAGAATTGAATCTAATCAGGTAGGGAATTTAAGCAGTGTTGCGTTTCTAACTCCGGCAGGAAAAACAGTCGTTATTATTCAAAATGAAGGTTCATCACCTGAAAATTTTAATATTAAATACAAAGGAAACTCGGCTTTAACAACGTTACCAGCGCAATCTGCTGCAACGTATGTTTTTGATAAATAGAGAAAAAATGTAATACCATGAAGAAGCCTGTATTCAAATTATCCACTTCGTCTATTGCACTCGTTTTGCTTGTAAGTGCAATTTCATGTCGTTCTAATGTAGAAAAATCAAAAGATCGAGTTCTCGTTTTCAGCGACGAATTTAATGGAAAAGGACTTCCAGACTCTAAAAAGTGGACGTATGAAACAGGTGGTGATGGTTTTGGAAATAATGAACTTCAATATTATACCAAAGATCGTCTTGAAAATGCGAGGCTCGAAAATGGAAATTTAATTATTGAAGCTCGGAAAGAAAAATGGGAGAAAAATGAGTACACATCAGCAAAACTGGTAACTCAAAAAACATTTCCTTTTCAGTATGGAAGTGTTGAAGTTCGAGCAAAACTTCCAAAAGGAGTGGGAACGTGGCCAGCCATTTGGATGTTGAGTGAAAATATTAAGGAATGGCCTGATGATGGGGAAATTGATATCATGGAGCATGTTGGTTACAATCATGGATTTATACATGGATCGGTACACACTAAAAAATACAATCACATTATTGGAACTCAAAAAACCGATACAATCGTTGTGAAAGATGTGAGCGAAAAATTCCATGTGTATCGTGCAGATTGGACTCCCGATAAAATTGAAATGTTTGTAGATAATCAGAAATTTTTCACGTATATCAATACAGAGAAAAGTTATGAAGCGTGGCCTTTTGATCAACCATTTTTCTTGATTTTAAATCAAGCCGTTGGTGGAAATTGGGGCGGTAAAGAAGGTGTTAACGAATCTATTTACCCTCAAAAGTTTTACATTGATTATGTCCGAATTTATAAAACAAGCGGACAAAAATAAGCGAAAAAACACCATTTTTCATATCATGTTAACAAAAGGAAAGCAGCTCTAGTAGCTGCTTTCTTTATTTCTTATTGTATTAATCCTTACATGGTTGAGATTCAAATTTATGGCCATCACCATATTGTATTTTCTTTGGATTCGCATATTTAGTACCCGTGGCATCATAATCACCAATTCCTTCTAATAATCCGTTATCTTTCTTTAAAAACCAGATTTCACGTTCTGATTTTTGACCTTCAGCGGTAAATTCGTAATTAAGTTTTAACGTATCGCCACTAGAAGTTCCCATAACTTCACCAGACGAATTGTCTTTTTCGAAATTCTTGTAGCTAAGAGTTCCAACTAAAGTCCCAAGATTATCTTGTACGCGTAAGAAAACAGAATCTTTTCCAGATGTTGCTAAATAACAATTTACTTTAATATCCATGGTATCGTAATCTACATTTTCAGTTGTCGCCGTACTATCAGATTCTTGAGCGATATGGGTTGTTTCTTTTTTAGTACAGGAAATGACACCAAACAAAATTGCAAATGCAGCAATACTTAACTTCTTCATAGTTTTAAATTTTATAGGTATAAATTTACGAAAATTGAAATTATGTTAAATAGAATTACAAGAAAATCCTAATCGCTGAGAATCGCTCAGAATTTTATTTCCGAACAAAATATCGAAATACGAAAATTTGAATTTTCTATATTTTGATTGAGTAACCTAGTAAATTGGATTAATTATGTTGCTGTTCAATTTATTTTACATTCTTCAATTTGAAGTTGGAATTTTCATACGATTGACTAATTCATTTATGAATTATAATAATCCTATAATTTATATTATGTTAAATTGTACTAATTTTTAAATTATGGAAATCCTCCATTCATAGTGAAATTAAAAAAGCTACCTTAAATAGCTTTCTATTTACAAATTCATGATTTCTAATTTCTGTCGACAACGCATTATGCCTTCTTTAGCTTTTTCAATTAATGCGTTATCATAAAGACTTAAAGCGTATTCTTTATATTTATCAATGGCGCGTTCGTATTGTTTGGTATCTTCAAAATAATAAGCCCATTCACGATTAAGATTGCTTTTGTTAACGTCTTCAACTGATTCACCTTTTGTTAAAAGTCTTTCTAATTCCTCATAACGCTTTTCCTCAGATAGCAAATACGAATAGTTCATATAAATCGCACCGTATTCTGGAACCAATTCTAAGGCTTGTTGATAATGTTTTTCTGCCGTTCTATTATCATTTTCTTTGGTTTTATAAATCCAACCTAAGTGATTATGGGCTTTTCCGTAACGGGGATTTTCTTCCAAAATACTTTGCAGAACTGCTTTTCCTTCTTCAATTAAATCTTGAGAAATTAAATGATCAGCACGATCAAATTCGGAATCTAAATAGTCATCATTCATAATTCAGCTTTTATCAAATATAAAAAAAAGCCTTCATTTTGAAGGCTTTTCTATTATTTTTTTAGACATTTTTCTAAAAATTGATCTTGCTCCCATAAGGTATGCATGATGCTTTCTTTAGCTTGATATCCATGCGATTCTTTTGGTAAAAGTACCATTCTTACAGGTGCTCCCAAGTTTTTCAACGCTTGGAAATAACGTTCTGTTTGAAGTGTAAATGTTCCTGGATTGTTATCTGCATCTCCGTGAATTAACAACAAAGGTGTTTTCATTTTATCTGCGTTCATAAATGGTGACATCGTGTTGTAAATTTGCGGAACATCCCAATAATTACGTTGTTCACTTTGGAAACCAAATGGTGTTAACGTTCTGTTATAAGCCCCACTACGAGCTACTCCACATGCAAATAAATTAGAATGTGTTAACAAGTTAGCCGTCATAAACGCTCCATAAGAATGTCCACCAACTGCTACTCTTTTTCTGTCAATATAACCCAATTTATCAACGGCATCAATTGCTGCTTGCGCATTGGCAACTAATTGCGGAACGAATGTGTCATTAGGTTCCGTTTTTCCTTCACCGATAATTGGGAAAGCTGCATCGTCAAGAACCGCATAGCCTTTGCTTACCCAATAAATGAAAGATCCGTAGCTTGGGTATGTAAAGTCGTTTGCATTTTTCGTGCTTTGTCCTGCTGTATTTTTATCTTTATATTCTGCTGGATAAGCCCAAATTAGTAAAGGTAACTTCTCCTTTTTTGATTTCATATCGTAACCAGCTGGCAAATAAAGTGTCCCAGATAAGGTTACACCATCATTACGCTTGTAGGTAATTACTTCTTTATGTACATTTCCTAATGCTTTGAACGGATTTTCAAAGTTCGTAATTGGCGTTGTTTTTCCAGTTTTATAGTTTCGAATAAAATAATTTGGGAAATCTTTTGCTGATTGTTGAGTAACCAATAAATCACCTTTTTTCGGATCTAGAATCTCAATAAATGATTCTTTTTTGTCCGTTAATTTTGACGTATACAAACGTTTTTTCTGACCAGAATGCAAATCAAACTCTTCAATAAAAGGAAATTGGCCATCTTTAGTATAACCCGCTCCTACCATGATCATTTTACCGTTGTTAACATCAATAACATCTCTTCCGAATTCATTTTTAACCGTGTTAGGATT
The DNA here is from genome assembly GCF_059509915.1 of Kaistella sp. CFF1-2. Lineage (NCBI taxonomy): Bacteria > Pseudomonadati > Bacteroidota > Flavobacteriia > Flavobacteriales > Weeksellaceae > Kaistella > Kaistella sp. CFF1-2. The sequence continues at coordinate 238,449 of NZ_JCAKLF010000001.1, read as the reverse complement.
TCCTGGATCTGTGTAAACATCTTGATAATTTCGGTCTAAAATAATCTTTGACTTCCCTGTTTTATTATCAATTAAGTAGCCTTTGGAGTTTCTTGTGTCATACCAAGAATCATAAACGATACTGTAATCACTATTCGTTGAAGCCATTCCACCGTAACGCTGTTTTGTTTTGAAATACGATGTTGGCGCATTATTAAATGGCGCTTTCCAGAAGAAAATTTCGTCTCTATTTTCTACATTTTTAGATTGATCTCCGCCATCTAAAGCTTCTACGAAAACAAGTGTCGAAGGTTCGTTATCTTTCCAATTCATATTACGCTTTCCAGTTCTTACAGATGAGAAACCTTTCGGCATAATCTCACTTAAAGGAACTTCGTTTACGGTTTTAACAAGGTTTCCATTTAAGTCGTAAACTGACGTAGTCATTGGGAAACGGCTTAACGGAACGATGTACGAAAACGGTTTTTTAAGCGTTGTAAGCATATAGTATTTTCCATCTGGTGAGAATGAACTTCCCGCATACATGTCTGCTCCTTTAAACTTGGAAGCATTTCCATTTAAATCAACTTTATACAATTCTGAAGTAACGATTGTTTGGAAATTCGTTTCATCTTGTGGATTTTTCAATAAATCCTGATACGTTCTATTTTGGGAAACTTTACCATCAGAAGAAGAAACGATTGGTCCGGTTGGTAAATCTTTTAGATTATCAATTAAAGCCGGTCGGTTTGCCGGAATTGTCTTTACAATAAGTGCGCTTGAATCCTTAAACCAATCGAATGGTCCACCCATATTTGCATTCAAGTTGTCGGAAGTTAATTTCTTAGCTGTTGCAGTTGCTAAATCTACATACCACAACTCCACTCCTTTCGCCGTTGTATTGGTGAATGCCATTTTTTTATAATCCGGTGAGAAGCTAAAATTGGTCAATTTTGCATTTTGCGGTAATCCTTTTACTTGGGTTTCGGTACCACCTTTTACTTTCTGAACCTTCAAATTTTTCACATACGTTACCGAACTTGAAATATTGGTCACTGGATTAATTCTTAAACCACCCAAACGTAACTCGTCTTGGTTCAAATCATCCAAGGTTTTGTACGTATCTCTGTAGGAAAGAACCATCCATTCGCGATCTCCAGTCATACTCACAGACGGAGCTCTTTCAAACTCGGCAAGAGCTAGAATTTCTTTTGATGGTTTTTGATACTCGATGTTTTCTTGTGCCTTGGCAAATGATAAAAATGCCAGCAACGCAATAGTAAGTTTAATCTTCATATTTTCTATTTGATGAGTTTATCGTCCTAAAAATAGGCATAAAAAAAACAGTAGCCAAACTACTGTTTAATTTTATAGGTTCTGAAAAGCTACCATTCGGATTTCTCTTTGCCTCGATTGATCATGGCATCGATGGAAAATTTTCCTGGTCCCATCGCTAGAAAAATCATATAAATGGATGCGTAAAGTGTTCCTAATTCCTTCTTATCAAATCCGTCGGGTGCATGAATAACTAATACGGCAACCAACATCGTAAATAATAAGAAAAAGCTTGCCCATCGGGTAAATAAACCTAGTATAAGAAAGATTGAACATACAAATTCAGCAAAAACAGCTAAAAATAAACTGGTTTTTTGGCCTAATCCAAGGAAGTTAAAGAACTGAATTTCTTCTCCTGACATCAGCATTTGCAACTTCGGAAAACCATGCGAAAGCATTGCGAAACCTACTAGCAAACGTACGATCAATAAAACAACATCGGACACGATTGTATTTGTTTTGGTTGATGTAAAATATTTCATAAATCTGTGTTTTAAACTCAAAAATAGAGATTATAATTGTAATAAACTAAACTTTTAGGTGTAATATACACTATCTGTAACCAAAATTCTTAAGATCTCGATCATTTTTACGCCAATCTTTTTTCACTTTTACAAAAAGATTAAGGTGAATTTTTTTGCCGAAAAACTTCTCTAAATCCAAACGAGCTTCCGTACCAACTTTTTTGATCGCTTCGCCTTTATGCCCAATTAAAATTCCTTTTTGGGTATCGCGCTCTACATAAATAATAGAATCTATGAAGATGATACCTTCTTTTTCCTTGAAAAGTTCGGTTACAACTTCCACAGAATATGGAATTTCTTTATCGTAATTCAACAAGATTTTTTCACGAATCGCTTCGTTTACAAAGAAACGTTCAGGCTTATCGGTATATTGATCTTTATCGTAATAAGGCGGGTTTTCTGGCAATAAAGATTTCAATTTTGGAAGAATAATATCCGTATTAAAAGCATTTAACGCCGATATTGGTAAAATCTCTGCTTTTGGAATTTTTTGATGCCACTCCTCTACCAATTGCTCCAATTTTTGTTGATTGGTTTGGTCTACCTTGTTTAAAAGTAGTAAAACTGGAACCGGAATTTTATTCAATTTATCAATTAAAAATTCCGATGGATGCGCTGTATCCGTCACATCAACAATAAATAAGAAAACATCAGCATCTTGTAAAGAATCCTTTACAAAATCCATCATTTTTTCTTGTAATATATATTTTGGATCTAACACACCTGGCGTATCCGAAAACACGATTTGCAAATCGTCTTCGTTATAAATTCCAAAAATTCTATGTCGTGTCGTTTGCGCTTTTTGGGTAACGATAGCCAACTTCTCACCCATTAATTGGTTGAGTAAAGTTGATTTCCCAGCATTGGGCTTTCCGACGATATTTACAAATCCTGCTTTATGCATAACTTCAAAAAATAAGGACTACAAAGGTACTAAAAAGAATTTGTAAAAATTGGGTTCACAGTCTTTCGTGACTTCCCTAGATTATCCGTAATTTCGAGGAAAATTAGGTTTTATGAAAAGATGGATGACTTGGATGCTCGTATGCATTTCTATGTTGACAATGGCTCAACAAAAGCCCCAATTTTGGGATGATATTCAAAAATTTAAACAACTAGACGTTGCTTCGCCACCAAAAGCAAATGAAATTCTGTTTATCGGAAGTTCTTCCTTTACAAATTGGCAAGATGTAAACGACTATTTTCCAGGAAAAGGCATTATTAATCGAGGTTTTGGAGGTTCTTCCATTAAAGACTTAAACGTTTTTGCTGATGACTTGCTTAAGCCATATAATCCAAGACAAATTGTTATTTATTGTGGCGAAAACGATTTTTCTGCTGATGAAAAATTAGATCCAAAAGTTGCTTTTGAGCGTTATAAGAAGTTCTATTCAACAATTAGAAAATACTATCCAAACATTCAAGTGGATTATGTTTCTATCAAAATGTCGCCAAGTAGAGAGCGTCTTTGGAATCAGTTTGAAGCAACAAACAAGATGATTAAAAAGTTTATGAAGCGCGAGAAAAATGCGTCATACATTGATATCACCAAAGTGATGGAAGATAAAAATGGAAATGTTCGCAAAGATATTTTCTTAGAAGATATGCTGCACATGAAGCCTTCGGGATACGAATTGTGGACCAAGAAAATGGCTCCATATTTAAAATAGAAAATTGAAAAACTCCCAATCATTGGGAGTTTTTTTATCTACGTAATACTCGTACGAATAGCAAAATAATCAAGCTTAGCGAAATTAATATCCCAATAATTGGTAAAACGGAAACGTCGCCAATTTTGGGACCTAAATCTGCCGCCCAAAGTATTGCCGTTGATATGATATTTGCAGAAATTATCATTCCTAAAATTAGATTGATCATTCCGTTTTTCAAAACCGAATCCAAACGATCCATGTTTTTGATTTCAGCATTTATTTTAAGTTGATTTTCATCCAATTTATGAAGCACAGACCGAACTTCATTCGGGATTTCCTCCAATTGTTCTGCAAACATACTTGCCTTTTCAAAACCTGTTCTAGCAAGTTTTTCTGGTTGAATTCTATTGAAAAATAGCTTTTTTGTGTAGGGTTTTAAACTTTCAACAATATCCAAATCAGGATTTATGCTTCGTCCAACACCTTCAATCAAGGAGATTCCTTTAAATAAAAGATAAAAATAATCGGGCATCACCAATTTGTTTTCCTTGAGAACATCTTTCATCTTATCCAAAATATCAGCAACTTCAATATCTTTCAAAGAAGTGTTATGAATGAATTCTAGGACTTGACGAACATCATTTTCAAACTTTTTATCATCAGGAATATCGTATTGTATCGCCATTTTCTTTAGATTCCGAATAATTTTTTGCGGTCGTTTGGCTAGAAAATTGAGAATTAAACTTTCCAAAATCTCTTGATCATTAGGCTGAATAACACCAACGGCACCGAAATCGATAAACACAATTCGACCATCTTTGAGGATTAAAATATTTCCTGCATGCGGATCTGCATGGAAAAATCCATACTCTAACATCTGTGCTACGAAAAGTCGTAAACCCGTTTCCGAAATCTTTTTAGCATCTAAACCTAGCGCTTTTAATTTGTCAACATCAGTTACTTTGACGCCATCTACAAACTCCATACATAAAACCGAATCGGATGAATAATCATCATAGACTTTCGGAACGTACGTTTCGGGATGATTTCTAAAGTTCAATGCAAATTGTTGAATATTTGTTCGCTCTTTAACCAAGGAAAGTTCCTCCAAAAGAGATTTTTCAAAAGCTGCAATCGCATTTTTCAAATTGATTTTATCCGCAATCTCAGAATAAGAATCGATCAATTTTACTAAATCTTTCAACAACATCAAATCATCTTTGATTACTTGGTCAATTCCTGGACGCTTGATCTTTAAAATAACGGGACTTCCGTCCTTTAAAACGGCTTTATAAACTTGAGCAATAGATGCGGAAGCCAAAGGTTCTTGCGAAATTGAAATGAAGTGATCTTGCCAAGAAATTCCAAATTCGTCTTCTAGAATTTGTGGGACATCCAACGTTACGGAATCGACATTGTCTTGCAACTTTTGAAGTTCCTTAATCAAGGGCAGCGGTAGCAAATCTTCCCGATTACTAAAGGTTTGTCCCAACTTAATAAAGGTTGGGCCTAATTCTTCAATCGCACCTCGCATCCGTACATACACGGAATTGGGCTCTTGATTTTCAGATGTATTTTTCTTGTTTTCAGACAGCAAATTCATCCGAAAAAGTAAATCTTGAAATCCATATTTACTTAAAACGGAAATAAGCTTAGCCGAACGCTTTATTTTTCTACTTGGGTTTTCGAACATACGATAATTTCTATGTTTAGACTTTCAAAAAGTGTTCCTAGACTTAAAGTTAAGACATAAAAAAACGAAAGTAAAGACTTTCGCTATTTTTTTCTTTTGGCTTTGGATTTTGCCTTTTGTTGTGCACGATTGGCTCCGATTTTTTTTGGTGCTTTTCGCTTATGTGGGCCTCCCCAATTTTCTTTTTTGTTTTTATCTTTTTTCTCATGGAAAGCCGCTCCACCTTCGTTCATCTTGATTTGAACTGGGTTTTTCATAATCACATCTTCTTTTTCAGACGCAATTTTCTGCGGATTGATTTTCACTTCTGAAGGAAAGTCAATCATATCCACTTCTTTGCTCATTAACATCTCAATTTCAAGAAGTAAAATCTCTTCTTTCTTGGTCGTAAATGTTATCGAAGTTCCGTCTTTATCAGCTCTACCTGTTCTACCAATTCTGTGAATGTACTGTTCTGGAATATCTGGAACTTCAAAGTTAATAACATGAGTAATGTCTGAAATGTCCAATCCACGAGCCATGACGTCGGTGGTAATTAAACCTTTGATTTCACCATGTTCAAATCGATTCATCGCCTTAAGACGATAGTTTTGAGATTTGTTGGAGTGAATTACATCAAATTGTTCTGGGAAAAGCTCGTCAATTTTGTTGAAAAGCAAATCGGCATGACGTTTATTATTGGTAAAAATTAAGATTTTCGAAAGATCTTCTTGAGTTTCTATAAGGTGTTTTAGAAGGTTGATTTTCGTATTGAAATTCTCCACTTTATAGCCTTTTTGAGCAATTTTTTCAAGTGGCGTTCCCGATTTTGTAAGGGTAACTTCTAAAGGATTTGCAAAATATTCGTCTAACATCACATCAACAGCTTCCGTCATCGTAGCCGAAAATAGGATGTTTTGTCTTTTCTCCTTCATCATTTCGAATATATGCGTCAACTGAGGTCGGAAACCTAAGTTTAGCATTTCATCAAATTCGTCAATGATTAATTTCTTAACTTCTTTTAAAGAGATTGCGTTATCAATTGATAAATCCATCACACGTCCGGGAGTTCCAATTAAGATATCACAACCGTCATTGAATAATAATTTCTGTGTATTGATATTTTTTCCACCGTAAATTCCGATTACTCGAGCTGTTAAATTCTTTGTTAACGACTCAACAATTTCGGTTACTTGAACTACTAATTCTCTTGTTGGAACAAGAATTAAGATGGAAGGATTTCCTGTTTTATTATAGTTCCAGGTTTTTAAAGTGGGCAGTAAATAGGCTAATGTTTTTCCCGTTCCCGTTTGTGCAATTCCCATCACATCGCGCCCAGAAAGAATCGGACTCCAGCTTTTTTCTTGAATTGGTGTAGGCTCGAAAAGGTTCAAGTCTGCAAGAGCATCCAAGATTTTTTCTGAAAGGTCAAAATGGGCAAATGTGGTTTTCATGTGATGAAATTAAGGTTGATTTTCCTTTATGGGAGTGCAAAGATACGTTTTTAGAATGAAAACAGATTTCGGTGTAAAAACAATTCATCCCAGCCAAAGGCTGGGACGAACTACTATTTATTTTCCAAGTTTTACTCGAAGGTTTTTCAACATATCAGCGGTCATTTCTTCAATACCGAACTGATAATTAAGTCCCCAATCTTTTTTCGCAATCGAATCATCGATAGACGCAGGCCAAGAATCGGCAATGGCTTGTCTAAAATCAGGTTCGTAGGAAATTTCAAATTCAGGAAGATGTTTTTTGATTTCAGCAGCTAATTCCGATGGTGTAAAACTCATTCCCCCTAAATTATACGATGAATGTACAGTTAATTGTTCTTTTGGAGCTTCCATTAACTTCAAAGTTGCATCAATGGCATCATCCATGTACAACATTGGCATTCCCGTATCTTCTTTGATAAAACTTTTGTATTTACCTTCTTCTAAAGCTTCGTAAAAAATTTCAACCGCATAATCAGTTGTTCCTCCACCCGCAGGCGTTTTCCAAGAAATTAAACCAGGGTAACGGATGCTTCGTACATCAACTCCATGTTTTGCATGATAATATTCACACCACTTCTCTCCTGCCATTTTTGAGATTCCATAAACCGTGGTCGGATTCAAAACGACATCTTGACCAACATCATGTTTTGGAATACCTGTACCGAAAACGGCAATTGAACTTGGCCAAAACACTTTTTTAATTAACCCTTCTTTAGCTAATTCTAAGAAATTCAATAAAGGTTCCACATTCAGTCTCCAAGCGAAAAGTGGCTGTTTTTCTGACGTTCCGGAAAGTAAAGAAGCCAAATGATATACCGTTGTAATCTCGTAATCTTGAACAACTTGTTTCACTAATTGAGTGTTACTAACGTCCATTCGTTCATAATATCCAGCTGAAGTAAGTGACTTGTCCCAACGATCTAGGCCAGATGCAATTACATTTTCTTTTCCGTGAATTTCAACCAAGCGGTTGGTAAGTTCGGTTCCTATTTGTCCTAAGGCACCGGTAATAAGAATTTTTTCCGTGGAGCTCATGAATTTTTTATTTAAGCAAATATAAAGAATACGACCAAGTCTTCCAACTGATTTTTACACATAAATTTTTCCATTTTTGCCCGTACTTCCTTAATAATTCTTTACATTTATGCGTTTAAAATTAATAGTATAAACTTTCTAGATATGAAAAAATTAGTTCTCCTTTTGGCGTTAGTAAGTCTTCAGGTTGTTGATGCTCAATACACCGATTATGCAACGGTAAAAGAGGTTCAAGTGAAGAAAAAAGGAGTCGTAGTTTCTGCCCATCCTTTAGCGAGCGAAGCCGGAGCTTTGGTGATGCGAAATGGTGGAAATGCCTATGATGCCGCGATTGCAACACAATATGCACTTGCTGTTGTTTATCCTCAAGCTGGAAATATCGGTGGTGGTGGGTTTTTGGTTGGTGTAAAACAGAACGGAGAAAAATTTACAATTGATTTTAGGGAAACTGCTCCTGCAAAATCCCATCGCGATATGTATTTAGATAAGAAAGGTAATGCCAATACCGATCTTTCTCAAAATGGACACTTAGCTGTTGGAATTCCAGGTTCTATTGCAGGTTTTTACGAAACATTAAAACATGCAAAACTTCCTATGACACAATTAATTCAGCCCGCAATTGATTTGGCAGAAAAAGGTTTTGCTATATCGGAACATGAGGCTAATTTATTGAATTCGCAACGTGCCGATTTTGTGAAATTCAACAAAGCGAAAACTGTTTTTGTAAAAGATGGAAAATGGAAAGAAGGCGATCTTTTAGTTCAAAAAGAATTAGCGGAAACATTAAAACGTATTCAAAAAGAAGGAGCAAAAGGCTTTTATGAAGGTAAAACTGCCGAACTAATTGTTTCTGAAATGAAGCGTGGAAACGGAATTATTAGCCTTCAAGATTTAAAAAACTATCAAGTTCGCTTGAGAAAACCTTTAGAATTCAGCTATAAAGGAAATGATATTGTTACCATGCCGTTGCCTTCTAGTGGCGGTATTTTGATGGCGCAAATGCTTCGTATGACCTCTTTCGCCAACTTAGAAAAGTATCAACATAATTCGGTTGAAGCCGTACAAATTATGACGGAAGCCGAAAGACGCGCTTACGCCGATCGTGCCGAATATATGGGCGACCCCGATTTTATTAAAGATCAAACGCAAAAACTGATTTCAGATTCGTATTTAAAGGATCGTTGGAAATCATACAACAGCAGTAAAGCAACCCCAAGTGCGGAAGTTGGAAAAATTATTTCTCAAGGAAAAGAATCAACAGAAACTACCCATGTTTCAATTATTGATTCTGAAGGAAATATGGCATCGATTACGACAACTTTGAATGGACTTTATGGAAGTAAAGTCGTTGTTGCAGGGGCTGGATTTTTCTTGAATAACGAAATGGACGATTTCTCTGTAAAACCAGGTGTTCCAAACATGTTTGGTGCCGTTGGGGGAGAAGCCAATGCCATACAACCTGGGAAAAGAATGTTGTCTTCTATGGCGCCAACAATCGTACTTCAAGGCGGAAAACCGTTTATGGTTGTAGGAACACCGGGCGGAACAACGATTCCCACATCGGTTTTCCAAACTTTGGTGAATATTATTGATTTTAAATTAACACCAAACATGGCGATTAATGCACCGAAATTCCATCATCAATGGCTACCAGAAACGGTAGATTTTGAAAAAGGTTTTTCTAAAGAAACGATTCAGCAATTAGAAAAAATGGGTTATAAAGCTGAAAACCGTTCAATGATTGGTAAAATGGAATACATTCAAATTGATAAAGATGGCAAAATTACAGCGGTAGCTGATGGTCGCGGAGATGACTCTGTAGCTGTTCAATAGTAGTTTTAACTCGATAAAATAAAAAATCCAAGAAATTAGTTCTTGGATTTTTTTATGTTTTTATTGAGCTGATTTTTAAATCAAAATATTCAAACTTGCAGGTTGCACTTTAAGCTGAACCGGAGAATTAATCTTCTGAACATCGCCATCAATATGCCAAATATCTTGGTTGACTTCCAACTCAAGTTCTTTGAACGGAATAAACTCAACGTACGGATTCAAATGTAATTCTTTTGAAAATAATTGCTTTGCAAAAATCGGAATATGTGTATTTGGGAAGTGTTTTACCAAAACTAATTCGGCTAAACCATCTGCCATGTCCGCTTGCGGTGCTATGTAAGCGTTGTTTCCAAACTGGCGTGTATTGGCAATATTCAACATTAAATACGACCCATTATACTTTTTCAGTTCTTCGGTTTTGAAAGAAACTTCAATTCCTTCATATTTAAAATACGTTCCAATAGTCGTCTTAATATAGTTAAGAAAACCTCGATTTGTTCCTTCAAAAGAATCGGCAACAATGCTGTCAAAGCCTACTCCAGAAACGTTTAAAGAAATATGAGAATCAATTTTCACCGTGTCGATTTTCATACTTTTTCCTACTTTAATTTTAGCAAGAAGATCTTCAATATCTTTGGTGAAATCATTTTCGCGAGCAAATCCGTTCCCCGATCCCATCGGATACACTGCAAGAATTTTATCCGAATTAATCAAATGTTCCGCAATAGACGAAATCGTTCCATCGCCTCCTGCAGCAACAAAAATATCCGTATTTTCAAAATGTGTTTGAATAATTTCTGTCGTATGTTCTTTACTTTCAGAAACAAAATATTTTGCATTCGGATGCAGCTTTTGTAAACTTGCTACGAAGCCGTCGTACTTCCCTTTTGCGGAGTTTGGGTTGATAATAAAAATGCAGTTGTCAATCATTTCTGAGCTTTAATTTTCTATAATCCCATTCTTTTTTTGAATTCAGGAGTTAATGTTGATGCCAATTCTTGCCAAGAAATCGGAATCAAAACATCACCTGCTGCATACGCAGTAATTTCGTACGGACTGTAATGAAAATACAAATTATTTTGATCAAAATAGAAATTTCGTGTTGTTGGAATTTTCTCCACCAAAAGCATTTCAGAATTTTTCACTTCACCGTCTTGGTCTGTTGCTGCAGAAGTTTTGGTATCAATATTTTGCATCAACAAAGCTGAAAGTTTGTCTTCGGACATTGTTGTAATATCAGAAAGAACAACCGTTTTCTTGTTTTGAAGATCGAAAACTCGGTTGAAGAACCCGTAATTTCCGTGCGCACCGCCCATATAACTAGCCACAAAATATTCCAATTGCAAGTACTGATGCTCTTGAGAAAGAACTTTCATTTTAGAGTTTTCGTACCAACGATCTGGATGATCTTGATCTTCTACCCAATCTTTCTCAATGCCTTTGTAGAATTTGTTTTTGGCATTATCAGCATGTTTTTGAAGTCCTGTTTTAGAAAAATCTTGCAACGAATCAATCCAAAAATAAATACTGTCTTGCAATGGTTTTTCCTTTATTGTTGGGAAAACCAACAACGATGTTGAATATTCTAAAGTAAGATTTTTATTAAGCACCGAAGAATCCTTCACCACAACCGAATCAATTTTTAATTCGTTGTTTTCTGTTGTAACGGTTTCTTTATCTTTTTTACAACTTACCAAAGCGGTAATGGCAACTAAACTTACTATAAACTTTTTCATATCGTAGTACTTTATTGTTAAATAAAAAGCCGCAACATGGCGGCTTTCCTATATTTTATATAAACGCTTCTTAAACGTCGATTCTTGCGTAGATTGCATTCTTCTCAATAAATTCTCTTCTTGGAGGAACTTCGTCTCCCATCAACATCGAGAATGTACTGTCTGCTTCAACCGCATTTTCAATCGTGATTTGCTTCAGGGTTCTGTGTTCTGGGTTAAGCGTTGTATCCCAAAGCTGTTCAGGATTCATTTCCCCAAGACCTTTATAACGTTGTACCTCTACTCCTTTTCCGTCTGGTGACATTTCTAGCGTAATTTCTTCACGCTCTTTTTCGTTGTATGCGTAGATTTTTTTGTTTCCTTTTTTCAATAAATATAAAGGTGGTTGAGCGATATAGATATATCCATTCTCAATCAATTCTTTCATATATCTAAAGAAGAATGTCAAAATCAACGTCGAAATGTGAGATCCATCGATATCGGCATCGGTCATAATTACGATTTTGTGATATCGAAGTTTTGTTAAATTCAAAGCTTTTGAATCTTCTTCTGTTCCAACGCTTACACCTAATGCTGTATAGATATTTTTGATTTCGTCGTTGTCATATACTTTGTGAAGCATAGATTTTTCAACATTCAAAATCTTACCTCTCAAAGGAAGAATTGCTTGGAAATGACGGTCACGACCTTGTTTTGCCGTACCACCCGCGGAATCTCCCTCCACTAGGAATAATTCTGATTCTGCTGGATCTTTTGAAGAACAATCGGATAACTTCCCTGGAAGTCCAGAACCACCCATTGGCGATTTACGTTGAACCATTTCTCTCGCTTTCTTAGCTGCTTGACGCGCTTTCGCTGCCAACACCACTTTCTGAACGATTGTTTTAGCCTCAGAAGGATTTTCTTCTAGGAAGTTCGTTAGCATTTCACCAACGATTTTATCAACCGCACCCGAAACTTCTGAGTTACCTAATTTTGTTTTGGTTTGACCTTCAAATTGAGGTTCCATAACTTTAACAGAAATAACCGCTGTAAGTCCTTCACGGAAGTCATCTCCTGTAACTTCTACTTTCTCTTTTGCTGGTAAACCAAGTTCATCAGCATATTTCTTCAAAGTTCTTGTTAGTGCTCTACGGAAACCAGCTAAATGCGTTCCTCCTTCGTGTGTATTAATATTGTTAACATACGAGTGAAGGTTTTCGTTAAACGACGTATTATAACGCATCGCCACTTCTACAGGAATCCCTTCTCGATCACCTTCCATGTAAATAACATGCTCCATGATCGATTCGCGATTTCCATCGATATACTCAACGAATTCTTTAAGACCACCTTCAGAATGGAAAACTTCATGCTTGAAACTTCCATCTTCCAAAACTTGTCTTTCGTCTGTTAAAGTGATTGTAATTCCTTTATTTAAATAAGAAAGTTCTCTCAAACGATTTGCTAATGTATCGTAATTGTACACCAACTCAGTGAAAATACTATCATCCGGCTGGAAGAACTGCATTGTTCCACGCTTGTCAGTATTTCCTACTTGCTTAACATCTTCTAGAGCTTTCCCTCTTTGATAATGTTGTTGGTATACGTTTCCGTCACGGAAAACCGTTGTAATCATGTCGTTAGAAAGCGCGTTAACACACGATACCCCAACACCATGTAAACCTCCCGAAACTTTATACGAATCTTTATCGAACTTCCCTCCTGCTCCAATTTTGGTCATTACAACCTCCAAAGCTGATTTTTGCTCCTTTTCGTGAAAGTCAACCGGAATACCACGACCGTTATCGGTCACTTCGATTCCGTTGCCTTCTTTGATGGTTACCGTAATTGTATCACAATAACCTGCCAAAGCCTCATCAATAGAGTTGTCCACTACTTCATAAACCAAATGGTGAAGACCTCTAGTGCCCACATCACCAATGTACATCGAAGGACGCATACGTACGTGCTCCATTCCTTCCAATGCCTGAATACTACTTGCTGTATATTGTTTTTGACTCATATAAAATTTTTAATTTTTGCGCTGTGCAAAGACCTACAAATATCGTGAAAATTTTCGGGTTTTGAAAGTTTTTAGCATCCAAAAATTAGTTAAAGATTTGATAAAAAAATACCGAAAAATAGTATTCAATAATTTAAAAATTTTGTTTAAAAATAATCCACAATTATGTAAGTATAAGCAACTTCTAATCCCTAACTTTACTCTCATTAATTTTTTATAGGATGGATGATTTTATCGCGGCTCGGTCGCAAATGGCTCTATCATTAGGTTTTCACATCATATTCGCTTGTGTTGGGATGGTAATGCCTTTTCTTATGGCCTACTCTCATTGGAAATATCTAAAAACGGGAAGCGAAATCTACAAAGGACTCACCAAAGCCTGGAGTAAAGGTGTTGCAATTCTTTTTGCAACAGGCGCGGTTTCAGGGACGATGCTTTCTTTCGAGTTAGGTTTATTGTGGCCAAAATTTATGGAACATGCAGGTCCCATTTTCGGAATGCCATTCTCGCTTGAGGGAACGGCATTTTTTATTGAAGCCATTGCTTTAGGTTTTTTCTTGTACGGCTGGGAACGATTAAACAAATGGTTTCATTGGGTTTGCGGATTAATTGTTGGGATTAGTGGTTTGGCATCAGGAATCCTTGTTGTAGCCGCCAATGCTTGGATGAATAGTCCTGCTGGTTTTGATTTTGTTAATGGTGAATACATCAACATTGATCCCATCAAAGCGATGTTTAATGAAGCGTGGTTTCCACAAGCCTTTCACATGACTGTTGCTGCATTTTGTGCAACTGGGTTTGCGGTTGCAGGTGTTCATGCCTATTTAATTTTAAAAAAGAAAAATGTCGAGTTTCACACCAAAGCATTCCGAATTGCGATGGGATTTGCGTTGATTGGCGCTTTTGGAGCTCCGTTAAGCGGTGATATTGCTGCGAAATCAGTTACTAAAAGACAACCAATTAAACTAGCCGCGATGGAGGCTCATTTTGAAACTGAAAAAGGGGCTGCTTTCGTTTTGGGCGGGATTCCTGATGAAAAAACGGGTAAAGTAAAATATTCCGTTAAAGTTCCAAAAGTTTTAAGTTTTCTGGCAACAGGAGATTTTAATGGTGAAGTTAAAGGATTAAATGATTTCCCAAGAGATTTGTGGCCGCCAGTTGCCGTTGTTCACTACGCTTTTCAGATTATGATTTTCTTTGGTGTTGTGATGATGTTGATGGGTGGTATTTATCTTTTCGCTTTATACAAAAAGAAAGAATGGATGACCAAAAAATGGTTTCTTAAAATGTTTTTTATTGCGACACCATTTGGTTATATCGCTCTAGAAGCTGGTTGGACTGTCACCGAAGTTGGGCGACAACCGTGGATAATTTATGGTGTCATGAAAACCATTGACGCCGTAACGCCAATGCCAGGAATCCAATATTCTTTTTACTTTTTCACGTTTATATTTGTGACTTTAGCAATGATTTTAGCTTTTTTATTGTCAAGACAAATTAAAATGGTTCCGAAATTATACGACCCAACCGATCCGAATTATTCACCTAAAACTAAAAAGTCATGATCTACGTAGTTATCGCCTTTTTATGGCTTTCCGTTTGTTTGTACGTCGTTTTTGGCGGCGCGGATTTCGGTGGTGGAATTGTTGAACTTTTCGCTGGAAAAAACACAAAAAAGAAAGTTCACGATATTATGCACGATGCGATTGCCCCCGTTTGGGAAGCCAATCACATGTGGTTGATTATCGCAATTGTGGTTTTATTTGTTGGTTTTCCGCAGATTTACGCCGGAATTTCAACTTATCTTCATATTCCTTTGGTGTTGATGTTGGTGGGAATTATCGCGCGTGGAACGGCTTTTACATTTAGAAATTACGATGCAGTAGAAGATCAATGGCAGGTTTTGTACTCGAGAATATTTTATGCAGCAAGTTTGTTGACGCCTTTCTTTTTAGGCATTATTGCTGCAGCAACCGTTTCATCATCAATTAATCCCGATGCAACCAACTTTTTGGACCTCTATATTTTTAGTTGGCTCAATCTTTTTGGCGTCGCTGTAGGACTTTTCACGATTGCGATTTGTTCGTATTTGGCGTGTATTCTTTCCATCCGAGAAAGCCGAAGTGATGACGAAGTAACGATGATGATTGGGAAATCTAAAAAAGCAATGGTATTAGTTATTTTAACAGGAATATTGGTTTTTGGAGCCGCTAATTATTCTGGAATCCCATTATTTCAGTGGATATTTTCGAAACCGTTGGGAATTGCAGCTGTTGTTGTAGCAACGATTTTGTTAGGTTTAATTTTTTACTGCATGAAAATCCGAAAACTCCTTCCGATCCGATTATTTGCGGGGTTGCAAGTAGTTTTGATATTGGTCGCAGCAACCTATCAACATTATCCAGATATTGTTTTACTAGGAAATGGTAACCATTATTCTTTGATAGAACACGCTGCTCCAGAAGCAACTATCAATGCATTGGCTTGGGCACTTTTAATTGGTTCAATATTTATACTTCCGTTTTTGTTTTATTTAATCTACACGATGAGGCGGAAAGTCGAGAGTTGATCTAATCTTTATATTTATAGATTTTAATTTTCAAAAACAATTATTTGATAGTTTTTATCTATATTTGTGTAAATTGAAAATATGAAGCTGAAATTTTTGTTTTTTACACTCTTAGGAATTGGTTCAATTAAAGCACAAAAATCGGACACTGGAAATTGGTTGATGCTTTTTGGAAACGAAAAGATGAATGATAAATTCAATATTCATTATGAAGTTCAGTATCGTGATTTTGAATTTTTAGGAGACCTCAATCAATTACTTTTACGAACGGGAATTGCCTATAATTTAGCTGAAAATAACAACAATGTTTTACTTGGTTACGCCTATGTTCATTCTCGAAATTATGATGGTGATCAAAATGTAAAATCGGTAGAAGAACATCGAATTTTTCAACAATTTATTACCAAACAAAAGTTTGGAAGAGTTAGTTTGAATCATCGTTATCGAATTGAAGAACGTTTTTTGGAACCGAAAATGGAGGTTCGTTTTCGTTATCAATTGAGTGTGAACATTCCTTTCAACAATACATCTTTGATTAAAAATACATGGTACGCGAACATTTATGATGAGATTTTTATTAACGCAAAAAAGGATGCATACGACAGAAATCGATTGTATGGCGGAATTGGTTATGTCATTAATGATAAAATGCGTTTAGAAGCTGGCTATATGAATCAATCAACAGCTTCCGTGAGTCGAAATCAACTTCAAATTGGGTTTTATTTAAACGATGTTTTTGGTTTAAAAAAGGAAGAATCCAATCTTTAAATACAGTTTTTAAGAATAAAAAAAGCGAACTATATAGTTCGCTTTTTGTTTGTATATACTTCGGTATTAAACCAACTTAATCAATAAAACATCGTCCACTTTTTCCACTTTCACCAAATTGTTCTTGGTTAAAATTTTAGACGCTTTGTCCCATTTTTTACCTGATAATTGAGATTTTTCTTTAACCTCATTTAGCGGTAAGGTTGCACCAGACTTTAGAATTTCAAGAATCAATTTTTCATCTTCTCCAAGTTCCACTTGTGGTGTTACTTTCTCAGGTCTCATTTGAGGGAAAAATAGAACTTCCTGAATCGAAGGATTGTTCGTTAAAAACATAATTAATCGGTCCATTCCAATTCCTAAGCCAGAAGTTGGCGGCATACCGTACTCCAACGCTCTGAGGAAATCTTGATCGATAAACATCGCTTCATCATCACCTCTTTCTGACAACGCCATTTGTGCTTCAAAACGCTCTCGTTGATCGATTGGGTCATTCAACTCCGAATATGCATTCGCGATTTCTTTTCCACAAACCATCAATTCAAAACGCTCTGTAAGACCTTCTTGACTTCTATGTTTTTTAGTTAAAGGCGACATTTCAATCGGATAATCTGTAATGAACGTTGGCTGGATGAAGTTTCCTTCACATTTTTCACCAAAAATCTCATCAATTAATTTTCCTTTACCCATTGTTTCATTCACTTCGATTCCGATAGATTTAGCAAAATCAAATAATTCTTGCTCCGACTTTCCTGTGATATCAAAACCTGTAAATTTCAAGATAGCTTCTGTCATCGAAACCCTTGGATACGGCGCTTTCCAGCTAATTTGATGTTCACCAAATGTAGATTCTGCCGAACCATTAACTTGAGTTGCACAGAATTCTAATAATTTCTCGGTGAAATCCATCATCCAGTTATAATCCTTGTACGCAACATAGATTTCCATGGCCGTAAATTCTGGATTATGCGTTCTGTCCATCCCTTCGTTACGGAAGTTTTTCGAGAATTCATAAACACCATCAAAACCACCAACAATTAATCTTTTTAGATACAGTTCGTTTGCAATTCTCAAATATAAAGGAATATCTAAAGCATTATGATGCGTGATGAAAGGTTTTGCAGCTGCTCCACCAGGAATTGATTGTAGAATCGGTGTTTCTACTTCGAAATAACCAGCGTCATTGAAAAACGAGCGCATCGCATTAAATAACTTGGTTCTTTTTACGAAAATCTCTTTAATATTCGGGTTTACAACCAAATCAGCATAACGTTGTCTGTATCTTAATTCCGGATCGTTAAATGCGTCAAAAATATTTCCATCAGCATCTACTTTTGGAAGTGGTAATGGGCGAAGCGACTTGGTAAGAAGTGTAAAATCTTTTACCATAACCGTCATTTCGCCAACTTGAGTTTGGAACAATTCACCTTCAATTCCAATGATATCACCGATGTCTAAAAGGTGCTTGTAAACTTCGTTGTATTTTTCTTTGTCTTCACCAGTACAGATTTCATCACGGTTGAAATAGACCTGAATTCTCCCCGCCGAATCTTGCAATTCTGCAAAACTTGCTTTCCCTTGAATTCGTCTAGACATCAATCTTCCGGCAAGCTTCACCTTCTTCCCTTCCTCGAATTTCTGTTTTATAGATGCAGTAGTATCTGTAATTTTGTATTCTTCGGCTGGGAATGCGTCAATTCCAAGAGCATTCAGTTTTTGCAATTTCTCGCGACGGATGATTTCCTGTTCTGATAATGACATTTTTGTTAAATTTTTTAAAGATGCAAAAATACGGATTTTTAAGTCGTTATGAAACTTAAATTTTCAGCTACCTAAAAACCAATTTTTCCTATTTTCTTTCGGAATAAAAGTCCATGCTAAAATTCGACTTACTTTCTGACCTTGCGCCATATCAATAATTTTGAATTCTAAAACATTAATGTTTTTTAAAAGAGTTGTCAACTGATGTAAATGATCTTTCCTAGAAACCAAACTTGTAAACCAAAGTACTTGTGAGGAAAACTGAACACTTTCATTGATCATTTTTTTAATGAACGTCATTTCGCCACCTTCGCACCAAAGTTCGGAATGTTGACCTCCAAAATTGAGATTGTTTTTCTGAACTTTTGATTTCCGAAGATTATTATTTTTTCTTCGATTTCCAAGCATTGCTGCTTCTTCAGAATCATGAAAAGGTGGATTGCACATTGAAAATACAAATCGATCCTCTTGTGAAATAATATTTTTAAAAATGTAATCAGAATTGGGTTGAAGTTTCAAATGAATTTTAGATTCTAATTGCGGATTTTGATCTAAAATCTTTTGTGCATTATCCAACGATTTTGGATTTACATCACTTCCCATCATTTCCCAACTATACGAATGATGTGCTAATAAAGGATAAACGAGATTGGCTCCTACTCCAATATCCAAACCTTTTACGGATTTTCCAGTTGGAATTTCCCCATTTTCCTCCGCTAATAAATCTGCTAAATAATGAATATAATCTGCACGACCAGGAATTGGCGGACAAAGATTTCCTTCAGGAATGTCCCAATTTTTAACCTCATAATACTTCAAAAGCAATGCCTTATTAAGTAATTTCACCGCTTGTGGAAGGCTGAAATTGATCGTCATTGTTTCGAACGCATTCGTAAAAACATAATGTTTCAATTCAGGAACTATAGAGATGAGTTCCTCGAAATTGTACGAATTACGATGGAGATTTCGTGGATGCAAATTTGATTTTTCAGACATAAATTTTTATTTGAATCTATACAGTTGAAAACAAAAAAGAACAACATAGTTGCTGTCCTTTTTATATTTTTTTCAAGTTGATGATTACTTCATAGAAAGAATATACTCTACCATTTTCTTGGCTTCCTCTTTAGTGATGTTGGGATGCGCTTGCATAGGAACTTGTCCCCAAACTCCACTTCCTCCGTCGATAATTTTTGAAGCTAACAAATCCGCATCAGCAGCGGTATATTTAGCAGCCACTTCGGCGTATGAAGGTCCTATAAACTTTTCGCTGTCTTTATGGCAACTCAAGCAATCGGAACCATTGATTAATGCATAACCAGGTAACGATTTATCACCTTCAACAACAGCAACTTCTTGCTTCGGCGGCGTAAATGCAGATTGCTCTTCAACTTCTGGTTGTTGTTCTTTTTTCGAACATTGTACCGCAAGAATCGCTACGGCAACGATTGCGAATATTCTTTTCATACTACTATTATTTTGCTTGTGCCGAATCTACTTTTACAGCAGCTTCTTGCACGGTTGGTGTTTGTGCTTTTTCAGCTCCTAGGTCTGGTAATGTTTTCGCAGCCGCAGAATCGTTCACCTTTACTTCTGGCTCCTCCATCATGGTATTGCTGTCTTGCAAAGCATTATCATTGTTTTTTGAACAACTTACAAATGCTAATCCTCCTACTAAGATACTGAATACTATTTTTTTCATTTTATTTAAATTATTTTTCACAAAAATAGAAAATATATTCCTAATTAGAATTTAAAAAACCGTTATTTAAACGTTTTTTAAACAAGAATATAAATTCATTCCCTATTTGAGTTGTTTCTTTAGATATTTTCAAAATTAAATAGAAGCTTTATAGAATGTTCATGCAGAAATTGGTAAAACTTTGAAAACAAAGACGATACTAATTCAATTGTTTTCCTAATTCGCAAAAAAGAATTTTGTTAATTGAAAAATCCTTTATACATTTGCCATCATGTTAAGAATAACAAACAAAAATTGGTGGTGGCATTCAAAATCTTGTTCAAGGTCTTGAAGCATTATCCTTTTTTGTATGGAAAAGAAGTATAAGAAAACTATATAATGGACTTTGACGCTTGTGTTAAAGTCTTTTTTTTGTTCAAAATTTAAAATAAAAACACCTTTGGAAACCCTTACAAAAATGAAATTCAAAGAAAAAATACAAATAAAAACAACCGTAAAATCTTCTGTTGCCGATCTTTTTACTCCCATCGGAATTTACTTGAGATTACGTGATAAATTTCGCGATACGATTTTGCTCGAAAGTGCAGGAAATCAAAATTCGGGAAACAACTACTCTTTCATTGCGATTAATGCGATTGCTGGTATCGAAATTTCCAATTATCAAGAAGCTGAATTCAAGTTTCCATTGGGGGATCCAGAAACCATTTCTCTAGAGAATGAAGTTCTTACGGATCTTTTGCAAGAGTTTTCAGCTTGTTTTATCACTGAAGAAAATAACGAAACAATCGCAAAACATGCGCAAGGATTTTTTGGATATACAAGTTACGATGCGATTCCGTTTTTTGAAAATATTAAATTCAAAAAAGCGTCTGTTGAAAATGAAATTCCACTGATGCGCTACCGTTTTTATCAGTATGTGATTGCTATTAATCACTTTAATGATGAAATGTTTTTAATTGAAAATCATATTGCTGGACTAAAATCAGAACGAAAGTTAATTGAAGATTTGATTAATCAAAAAAATGCGCCTATTTTTCCTTTTGAAACTGCTGGAAATGAAACGTCTAATTTAACCGATGAAGAATATCGAAATTCGGTTGAATTGGCTAAGAAACATTGTTTCCGAGGTGATGTTTTTCAATTGGTTTTAAGCCGAAGATTCGAACAAAAATTTATTGGTGACGAGTTTAATGTGTATCGTGCTTTGCGAAATATCAATCCATCTCCTTATTTATTTTTCTTCGATTATGGCGATTATAAATTGATGGGATCAAGCCCAGAAAGTCAATTGATCATTAAGGATAATAAAGCGATTATTCACCCAATTGCAGGAACTTTTAAAAGAACCGGTAGCATTGGAAAAGATTTAGAAGCTGCAGAAGAGCTTAAAAAAGATCCGAAAGAAAATGCCGAACATACAATGCTTGTTGATTTGGCTCGAAATGACCTAAGCATTTACGGTAAAAATACAAAAGTGACTAAATTGAAAGAAATTCAGTTTTTCTCCCACGTTATTCACATGGTCAGTGAAGTTACCGCTGATTTAAAACCCAATCAAAATCCTTTTTCCATGATGGCAACTACGTTTCCGCAAGGAACATTAAGCGGCGCACCAAAATATAAAGCCATGGAACTTATTGATTTGTATGAGAAAACGTCTCGCAGTTATTATGGTGGTTGCGTTGGTTTTGTAGGTTTTGACGGAAGTTGCAACCAAGCTATTATGATACGTACTTTTTTAAGTAAAAATAACACCTTGTTTTATCAAGCTGGTGCTGGATTGGTTGCTCATTCGGTTCCTGAAAACGAATTGCAAGAAGTGAATAACAAATTAGGAGCTTTGAAAAAAGCAATTAAAAAAGCCGAAAAAATCTAATAATTAACCATTGAAAATTTACCATTATGATATTAGTTTTTGATAATTACGACAGTTTTACGTACAATTTGGTTCAGATGATTGAAGAAATTGTTGGCCATGAAGTAGATGTCGTTAGAAATGATCAAATTCCTTTAGCGGAAATAGAAAAATACGATAAAATCTTTCTTTCACCTGGCCCTGGAATTCCAGAAGAAGCGGGAATTTTATTGGATTTAATAAAAACCTACGCTCCTACAAAATCTATTTTTGGAGTTTGCCTTGGTCAACAAGCGATTGCCGAAGCTTTCGGAGGAAATTTAATTAATCTTTCTGAAATTTTCCATGGTGTAGCAACCGATGCAAAACAAACGAAAGCGCATCTATTGTTCAACAATCTCCCTGAAACTTTAGAAGTTGGGAGATACCATTCTTGGGCGGTAAATCCCGAAGGCTTTCCGGAAGAGTTAGAAGTGACTTCGGTGGATAATCAAGGAATGATTATGTCTTTGAAACATAAACAATACGATGTACACGGAGTTCAATACCATCCTGAAAGTATTTTAACACCTTCTGGGAGACAAATCATCGAAAATTTTCTTAAAAACTAATTCCTTTTTTTACTAGAAAAAATGAAAGAAATTTTACAATACTTATTCAACCATCAAACGTTAACAAAAGCTGAAGCAAAAGCAATTTTAACGGAGATTTCCTATAATAAATTTAACGAAAGTGAGGTGACTTCGTTTATTTCGGTTTTCTTGATGCGTAGCATTACAATGGGCGAATTACAAGGCTTTCGCGAGGCTTTACTGCAATTATGTACACCAATTGACTTAGAAACCGAGGATTTGGTGGATATTGTAGGAACTGGTGGTGATGGAAAAAACACCTTCAATATTTCTACTTTAGCGAGTTTTGTTGTTGCCGGAACCGGTCAAAAAGTTGCAAAACAAGGGAATTACGGAGCTTCATCGATTAGCGGTTCATCCAATGTTTTGGAAGAAGTTGGCTATCAATTTAAAGATAATGCGGAGGATTTAAAACGAGATTTGGACAAAGGAAATATCTGTTTTCTTCACGCTCCTCTTTTCCACCCAGCTTTAAAATCGGTTGCCCCGATGCGAAAGCAACTAGGTTTGAAAACATTTTTTAATCTTTTAGGCCCTTTGGTTAATCCGGCAAAACCGAAATTCTCCATGATTGGTGTTGCTAATTTGGAAATTGCACGTTTGTATCAATACGTTTTGCAGAAAGAAAATCACGATTTCATGTTGGTTCATGCTTTGGATGGTTACGATGAAATTTCGTTAACGGGCGATACTAAAATCATCAATAAAAATGGTGAAAAGATTTATTCAACTTCAGATTTGAAATTCCCAACGATCCAATCCGAATTAATTTTTGGAGGGAATACAAAAGAATATACTGCTAAAATTTTCATGGATGTTCTTCAAGGAAAAGGAAGCGATGCTCAAAACTCTGTGGTTTTAGCCAATGCCGCGATAGCATTGATGAATACACAAAAATATGGAGATTATTCGTCGTGTTTAGAGTTAGCAAAGGAAAGTTTGTTTTCAGGAAAAGCGTTGCAAAGTCTTGAAAAGATTAAAAATTAAAACCTTTTAAAATGACCATTTTAGATTCAATTATTCAAGATAAAAAAGCAGAAATTAGCAATTCAAAAAGCTTAATTTCTATCGATGAATTGCGAGAAAAACCATTTTTCAGTAGACCGACTTTTTCCTTAAAAGAAACAATGAAATCCAGAACTGGAATTATTGCCGAATTTAAGCGAAAGTCGCCTAGCAAAGGAATTATCAACGATATTGCAAATCTTGTTTCGGTTGGTAAAGCGTACGAAAAATTTGGAGCTAGCGCCATGTCTATTTTGACCGATTATCCGTATTTTGGAGGAACTTCTGAAGATTTAGTGAATGTACGTCCACACATCAATATTCCTATTCTGCGTAAGGATTTTATGATTGATGCGTATCAATTTTATGAGGCAAAAGCATTGGGAGCCGATGTAATTTTGTTGATTGCCGCTTGTCTTTCTCCTTTTCAAGTTGAGGAATTTACTGAACTTTCTCATGAACTAAATTTGGAAGTTTTACTGGAAATTCATTCCGAAGAAGAGCTCAAACATGTTAATTCAAAAATTGATTTTGTTGGTATTAACAATCGAAATTTGAAAGATTTTAAAGTTAATCTTCAGCATTCAATTGATCTGAAGAATAAGCTTCCAGAAGGCATTTTATCGGTTGCTGAAAGTGGAATTTACAATGAAACGGATTTTCGATTCTTAAAGGAACAAGGTTTCGATGGTTTTTTAATGGGTGAATACTTCATGAAGGCCTATTCTCCAGAGGAACAATTTGAAACGTTTATTCAAAATACCCAGTTTTAAAATGGAAATTACGAAGCCAAAATTGAAAGTTTGCGGAATGACTCGTTTGGAAGAAATTACCGAGTTAATCAATCTTTCGATTGATTATATGGGTTTTATTTTCTACGAAAAATCACCAAGATTTGTTTTGAATCATTTGAATTTAGACCAAATTGCAGAAATTCCGCATTTTGGAAAAGTAGGCGTTTTTGTGAATGAGACAGTTGAAAACATCGTTGGAATTTCGAAAACGGCAAAGCTAAATTTTATTCAATTACATGGCGACGAAAATGAAGATTTTATTATTGAATTAAAAACTAAACTTCCTGATTACATAAAAATAATTAAAGTAATCAGAATTGGTACTGATTTTTTTAACTTAAAATCTCAATTGGAAAAAGTCTCAAATCTTGTATCTCCTATCTCCTATCTTTTATTTGATACCGATTCTTCCGCTTTTGGTGGAACCGGAAAATCATTTGACTGGAAGATTTTAGACGTTTTGGATATTCCACTTCCCTATTTTTTAAGTGGAGGAATTTCACTAGAAAATGTTGATGAAATTGAAAATATTGGAAACAAACCTTTTGCATTGGATGTAAATTCGAAATTTGAAACTGAACCCGGTGTAAAGAATTTAGAAAAAATAAAAAACTTAAAAAATTACGTATTTTAAAAAGTACCATGTAAAATGTATTTACGAATTCATCAATTCTACTTTTTACTTTAATATATTAATACAAATATAATGAACTATCAAAACCCAGATAAAGACGGTTATTACGGAGAATTTGGAGGCGCATTTATCCCAGAAATGCTTTTTCCAAATGTTGACGCATTACAAAAAAAATATCTTGAAATCATTGAGTCGGATGAGTTTCAAGCAGAATTTCAAGACTTACTAAAAAACTATGTTGGTCGGGCAACGCCATTGTATCACGCTAAAAAACTGAGTGCACAATATGGAACTCAAATTTATCTGAAACGTGAAGATTTGAACCATACAGGTGCTCACAAAATCAACAATGCTTTAGGACAAGCATTGTTAGCGAAAAAGTTAGGGAAAAATAGAATCATCGCAGAGACTGGAGCTGGACAACATGGCGTGGCAACAGCAACGGCGTGTGCGCTTTTAGGTTTAGAATGCATCGTGTACATGGGCGAAGTGGATATTGCAAGACAAGCTCCGAATGTAGCACGAATGAAAATGTTGGGAGCGACTGTGGTTCCGGCAACGTCAGGTTCCAAAACATTGAAAGATGCCGTAAATGAAGCGCTTCGAGATTGGATAAACAATCCAACAACAACGCATTATATCATTGGAAGCGTGGTTGGTCCACATCCTTTTCCGGATTTGGTGGCACGTTTTCAAAGTGTGATTTCTGCAGAAATTAAAGAGCAACTTCAAGAACAATTAGGACGGAAAAATCCAGATTATATCATCGCTTGTGTTGGTGGGGGAAGCAATGCTGCTGGGACGTTTTACCATTATGTGAATGAACCCGAAGTAAAAATTATCGCCGCAGAAGCCGGTGGTTTGGGTGTAGATTCGGGAAAATCTGCGGCAACGACGTTCTTGGGAACATTAGGGATTTTGCACGGTAGTCAAAGTTTAGTAATGCAAACCAAAGATGGCCAAGTAATCGAGCCTCATTCTATTTCTGCTGGTTTGGATTATCCTGGAATTGGACCCATGCACGCCAATTTATTTGATCAAAATAGAGCCGAATTTTTAAGTATCAACGATGAAGATGCTTTGAAAGCAGCATTTAATTTGACCAAAATGGAAGGTATCATTCCAGCTTTGGAAAGCGCACATGCCTTGGCTGTTTTTGATAAGAAAAAATTTGATCCAAACGATGTTATTGTGTTGTGTTTAAGTGGTCGTGGAGATAAAGATATGGAAACATATCTTCGTGTACAAAGTACAATGTAATATGTACAAAAGATTACACAGAAAAAGAATTATATAAATACATTGTACTTTGTACATTTTACTTTTTACAACAAAATGAAAAAACTAAATATTTATTTCACTGCGGGCGTTCCTGGTTTAACTGATATGCCTAAAATTGCGCAAACGATTCAAGATTCGGGTGCAGATATGATGGAAATCGGGATTCCCTATTCCGATCCAGTTGCTGATGGTCCGACAATTCAAGATGCGCATGGATTGGCTTTAAAAAACGGGATGAGCATTGAAATTTTATTTCAACAATTATCTGAAATTAAAGATTCAGTAACCATTCCAAAAGTATTAATGGGCTATTTGAATCCCGTTCTTCAATTTGGATTTGAAAATTTTTGCGAAAACTGTCAGAAAGTTGATGTTTCTGGATTGATTATTCCAGACCTTCCACCGATTGAATTTGAAAGAAAATATCAATCCATTTTAGCTAAATTTGGACTGAATTTTTCTTTCTTAGTGACTCCAGAAACGTCTGATGAACGTATTTTGTACTTGGATGGATTGAGTTCTGGATTCTTGTATGCTGTAAGTTCTTCATCTACAACCGGAAATGAAAATGCAGAATTGAAAAACGAAAACTATCTGAATCGATTAGCAAATTTACCTTTGAAAAACCCAGTATTTATCGGATTTGGAATTAAAAATCAAGCTGATTTTGAATCGGTAACGGAAAAAGCAGCGGGCGGAATCATTGGAACGGCTTTTGTAAAGACACTTTTCGAAGATCCAAGTTTGGAAAAAGCAAAAGAATTTATTCATAGCATAAGAAATTAAAATTCCTTATTTTTACACCTTCAAAATTCAAGATATGACCATTACCCAAAATAAAAAATTGCACTTTCAAGATTTAGGTGTTACTGATTATGTAAAAGCGTTCGAAAAGCAAGAATCGTTGATGCAAAGCATTATCGATTTGAAATTGAAGAACCGTGATCGTACCGATGAAATTTACGAAGAAACACCGAATTATTTCTTATTTGTAGAGCATCCGCATGTATATACGTTAGGGAAATCAGGCGACGAGCATAATATGTTGGCGAACGAAGAAAAGCTAAAACAAATCGACGCAACCTTCGTGAAAACCAATCGCGGTGGCGATATTACATATCATGGTTTTGGACAAATCGTGGGCTATCCTATTTTGGATTTGGATAATTTCAAGTCAGATATTCATTTGTATATGCGAAATTTGGAGGAAGTTATCATCCGAACTATTGCTGAATACGGTTTGAAAGGCGAGCGTAGTGAAGGCGAAACGGGAGTTTGGTTGGATGTTGGGAAGCCGTATGCACGTAAAATTTGTGCGATGGGCGTAAAAACGTCTAAATGGGTGACGATGCACGGTTTTGCATTGAATGTGAATACCGATATGCGTTATTTTGAATACATTATCCCTTGCGGAATAAAAGACAAATCGGTGACTTCACTAAAACGTGAATTGGAACGTGAGTTTTCTGAAGCGGAAGTTCAGGAAGTAAAAGAAAAAATCAAAAAGCATTTCTTAGACGTCTTCGGCGCTGAGTTTATCTAATAAAAAAATCACCTTTCAAAAGGTGATTTTTATTTTTATGATGTTTTTAAAAAACTTTAAAACCTTTATAAACTTCTGTCTTTTCTTCTAAAATTTTGGATGCTTGAATTCTAAATTCATCCAAATGCTCTGTAGTGCTGTGTTTGTAATGATGCTCTTCAGATTCCCAAAGTTCCACGATAAAGAAAATTCCTTTTTGCTCTTTATCTTCAATGATATCGTACTGCAAGCAACCTTCTTCTTTACGAGTTTCGTTAGCCAATTTTTTAAGCAACTCGATTGCGTCAATCAAATAATTTTCCTTAAAACGGAATAGAGCGATAATATGTAAGTTCATAATGTATTTTTCGAAGTAGCGAAAATACATAATCAAGTTTATTTTCTGTGTAAATAAAATCATAAAATTTCATTCAAATTAAAAATAAATCAAAGGCATTTCTCTATTTTTAAATCCTCAAACTCAAGCTATCAGCATCTCGAAAATTATCAAATTCGTAAAATTTTTGTTTAATATTGTCGATTTTATAAAATTGTATATATTTGTAAAAGTTCAAAAAATAAAAAATGGCCGAATACAAATTGTTACTTCCCTCTATGGGAGAAGGTGTAATGGAAGCTACCATTATCAGTTGGTTGTACAACGAAGGAGACCAAATTAAAGAAGATGATTCTGTAGTAGAAATTGCAACCGATAAAGTAGATTCTGATGTTCCAACTCCAGTTTCTGGTAAAATTGTCAAAATCTTAAAGCAGAAAGATGAAGTAGCAAAAGTAGGTGAAGCGATTGCTATTTTAGAGGTTGAAGGTGAAGGAAGTGCAACGACAGAAGTTGCGGAAACACCTGCATCGACTCCAGCTCCAGAAGTAGTTCAAACACTAGAACAACCTTTGAAAGCGGCTTCAGCTGCAGCAATTGGTGGTGACAAATTTCTTTCTCCTTTGGTGAAATCAATTGTTGTTGAAGAAAATATTACCCAAGCGGAATTGGATTCTATCCAAGGAAGCGGACTAGAAGGACGAATAACAAAAGAAGATATTTTAACTTTTGTAAAAAATAGAGGTCAAGTTCCACAAGCGGCTCCAGCAGCAGCTTCTACTCCAGCACAACCAGCTGCAAAAGCAGCAACGGCAACGCCAGTAGCTACGGTTACAGCGGCAGGTGACGAAATTATCCCAATGGATCGTATGCGTAAGATTATCGCTGAAAACATGGTGAAAGCGAAGCAAATTGCGCCACACGTAACGTCGTTCATCGAAACGGATGTAACGAATATCGTGCGATGGAGAAATAAAAACAAAGGCGCTTTTGAAAAAAGAGAAGGTGAAAGACTTACATTCATGCCTATTTTCGTGAAAGCGGTTGTGAAAGCGATTCAAGATTATCCAATGATTAATGTGTCGGTGAATGGCGATCAAATCATCAAAAAGAAAAACATCAATATTGGTATGGCTACGGCTTTACCAGACGGAAATTTAATTGTTCCTGTAATTAAAAATGCAGATCAGCTTTCGCTTTCAGGTTTAGCTAAAGCGATTAATGATTTGGCTTTCCGCGCACGAAATAAAAAATTGCGTCCAGAAGATACGCAAGGAGCAACCTACACGATTTCGAATGTGGGAAGTTTCGGAAACCTAATGGGAACACCGATTATTCCTCAGCCTCAAGTTGCAATTTTAGCAATTGGTGCAATTGTGAAGAAGCCTGCGGTTCTTGAAACTCCGGATGGTGATGTAATCGCGATTAGAAACTTAATGTTCATGTCGCATTCATACGACCACAGAGTTGTAGATGGTTCTTTGGGAGGAATGTTCTTGAAGCATGTTCACGATTATCTTGAAAACTGGGATCTAAATACAGAAGTATAATCCTATAAATACGCACAAAAACCTTCAGAAATTCTGGAGGTTTTTTCTTTGGTTACATGTATATTTGAAGTTGTTAAAAGAAAATTTTATGAGAATAGTTATATTGATTTTACTAATGTTGATGTTCAATGCCACGCTTTTTGGACAAACAACAACGGTTTATTTGTTTCGACATGCCGAAAAAGAAATGCAAAATCCAAAAGATCGAAACCCAAATTTGAATATGGAAGGGCACAAAAGAGCCGCTCGTTTGGATAAAATGTTTAAAAATAAATCAGTTGATGCCGTGTTTTCTACATCGTACAAAAGGACGGAACAAACGATAAAACCTTTAGCGGAAACGCATCAGCTTTCTGTTCAAAAATACGATGCTAAAAATTTAAAAGCTTTAGCTTCAAAAATCACAACGCAATATCAAGGGAAAAACCTAATCGTTGTCGGACATTCTAACACGATGTTTCCTTTAGCAAAAGAATTGGGTGTTGAAAATTCAGATTCTGAAATCCCCGAAACAGACTACTCTACCTATATTGTTGTTAAATTGAAAAGAAATAAAGTAAGTCTTTCGACAAAGCAATACTAATTTCTTAACTTTGAATTTTATTCACAAAAATACCCAAAAATGACATTTTCGATTCGCAAAGCGGTCCCTCAGGATGCCGCTACAATTTATGATTTAATACGCAAACTAGCGATTTATGAAAAGCTAGAAAACGAAATGATAACCAGTGTTGAAGAGTTGCGTGAAAACATATTTGATAAAAATTTTGCGGAAGTAATCATTGCTGAAGAAGACGAAAAACCAGTTGGTTTCGCCTTATATTTCTTTAATTTTTCAACGTTTGTAGGAAAACCTGGCTTGTATTTGGAAGATGTTTTTGTAGAACCTGATTGCCGTGGCAAAGGCTATGGAAAGAAGTTGTTAATTGAATTGGCTAAAATTGCAAAAGAACGTAATTGCGGCCGCATGGAATGGAGTGTTTTAGATTGGAACACGCCTTCAATCGAATTTTACAAATCTTTAGGGGCAACTCCAATGGACGAATGGACCGTATTTCGTTTAACAAAACAAGGAATAGACTCCCTTTCTCAACAAGCTTAATATCCATTTTATAGATGAAGAAAATCGTATTTGCCATTCGAAAAAGCTTAAAAAAATCATTTGATAATATTCGAAATGAACGTTTGAAACACAATTTGCTTCAAGCGATTCCCTTCTGGATTGGTTCGGTGATAACAGGTTTTTTTGCGGTGATGTATGCGAAAATCTTCGAATGGGGTGAAAAGTCCTTACATTTTATCCTAGCATGGAACAATTGGATGATCTTTATTATGGCGCCCACAGGTTTTGTTTTGTCATGGTACATCATCCGAAAGGCAGCACCTTACGCCAAAGGAAGTGGAATTCCACAAGTGATGGCAGCGGTCGAACTAGCTAATCCGAAAGAACATTATTTAATTTCGAAATTACTAAGCATTAAGATTTTATTGTTGAAGATTCTCTCTTCCGTGATATTAGTGATGGGCGGTGGCGCTGTGGGTCGTGAAGGTCCAACAATTCAAATTGCAGGTTCTGTTTTTCGTGCCGTGAATGAACGTCTTCCGTCTTGGTGGCCGAAAATCTCTAAGAAAAACATGATTATGACGGGCGCGGCGGCTGGTTTGGCGGCAGCCTTCAATACGCCTTTGGGTGGAATTGTATTTGCCGTTGAAGAATTAGCTAAAACGCATATCAATTACTTCAAAACGGCTTTGTTTACGGCGGTTATCGTTGCTGGACTTACTGCTCAAACGCTTGCGGGTTCGTATCTTTATTTAGGATATCCAAAAACGCATGATGTTTCCATCAGTATTATCTTTCCAGCGATTCTTGTTGCTTCTTTATGTGGAATTTTAGCGAGTCAACTTTCGGTGATTATGCTTAAAATTAATAAATGGAAAAAGCGTCTAAAAACAGATAAAGCCAATATTATTTTTCTTGCATTTTCAGGTTTATTTATCGCATGTATCGCCTTTTTTCTAAATAACGAAATTTTAGGTTCGGGTAAGGAAATTATGGAACGAATTTTATTTACCGATAATAAACAAGAAGATTGGTATGTCCCTATTTTACGGATGATTGGTCCAGCCGTCGCTTTTACTTCAGGCGGTGCAGGTGGAATCTTCGCTCCTGCCCTTTCTGCGGGAGCTAGTATTGGTTCCGTGATTAGCGGGATTATCAAACTTTCGCCTCAAGAAACCAATGTTATTGGGCTTTGTGGTATGGTTGCTTTTTTGACAGGAATCACTCGAGCGCCTTTTACATCAGCAATTATTGTTTTAGAGATGACGGATCGACATTCATTAATATTCTACTTAATGTTGGCCGGAATGGTGTCCTCTTTGGCTTCAATTTTAGTAAGTCGACATTCTCTTTATGAAGAACTGAAATTGGGATTTCTCCGAGAATTGCGGAAATAAATGCATTATTTCGAATTTCTATTGTGCGAAAGGAAAAATTGATGTACTTTTGCACCTCGAATTATTTATATTAAATATTAAACCTTATGAACAACTACGAAACTGTTTTCATTTTAACTCCCGTTCTATCTGATGCTCAGGTGGAGGAAGCAGTGAAAAAATTTGAAGACCTTTTAAAGGCTAACAATTGCGAAATCGTTGCTAAAGAAAACTGGGGACTAAAAAAATTAGCTTACCCAATCCAATTGAAAAAGAACGGATTCTACACTTTGATCGAATTCAAAGGTGAAGGAACTGTTGTATCGGAATTAGAACTTGCTTTCAAACGTGATGAAAGAGTTATCCGTTACCTTACTACAAAATTGGATAAGCACGCTGTAGATTATGCTGTTACTAGAAGAGCAAAATTAAAATCAGCTAAAGCTTAATTATTAACCCTTAAAAACATTAAAAGTTATGGCAATCGATGATATGGCAAAACAAGCATCAGCTGGTGGAGAATCTGAAGTAAAGTTCCTTACACCACTTGATATCAATACAAAAACTGAAAAAAAATACTGTAGATTCAAAAAATACGGAATTAAGCATGTAGATTATAAAGATGCTGATTTCTTATTGCAGTTCGTTAACGAGCAAGGTAAAATCTTACCAAGAAGATATACAGGTACATCTTTGAAATACCAAAGAAAAGTTTCTGCAGCGATTAAAAGAGCAAGACATTTGTCTTTACTACCTTACGTAGCAGACCTTTTGAAATAAGAAAAATTAATAAAAGAAGAGAGCAATCTCTTCTTTTGTTGCTGAATAAATTATTATAAATTCTAACTGTTTTAGATACTAGACAACAGATTTCAGATAGCAGACTTAGGTCTAAATTCTAATTTCTAACCTCTAACTTCTAAAATCTAAACAAGACAACAACAAAATGGAAATTATCCTAAAAAAAGACGTAGAAAACTTAGGACTTGAGTTTGATACAGTAAACGTAAAGCCAGGTTATGCAAGAAACTTCTTAATTCCTCAAGGAATTGCAGTTTTGGCTACACCTAAAAATAAAACAGCTCTAGAAGCTACTTTAGAAGCTAGAAAAGAAGAAGAAGCTAAATTGGTTGCTGAAGCTAACGCTAAAGTTGAGCAATTGAAGAAAACTTCTATCACTATCGCTACTAAAGTGGGAACTGGTGATAAATTGTTCGGTTCTATCAACAACGCAAACCTTTCTGAAGAATTGGCTAAAGCAGGTGTTGATATCGACAGAAAATACATTAAAATCCCTGGTAACACAATTAAGAGAACAGGTAAATTTGCTGCGCTTATCAGACTTCACAGAAATGTTGAGTACAACTACGAATTCGATATCGTATCTGATGCACCAGTTGAAGTTGCTCCAAAAGCAGCTCCTGCTCCTAAAAAAGTTGAAGAAACTCCAGCTGAAGAAGCATAAGAGTTATAACATACTAAAAAAGAAACCTTCGATTTTTTCGAAGGTTTTTTTTGTTTCTAATTATTATCTACTCATTGTCATTTCGAACGGAGCGAAGCGAGGTGAGAAATCTTGTTCTGAACAAAGAGATTTCTCCTTGAGTCGAAATGACAACGCGCTAGAGTTGAACAAAGTTTATATTATTTTACTAAGCTTTCGATGCGGCTGGTCTATGCAGATATCGAGACATTTTAATACCTAAATCCGTCCAAATTATTTTCACATTTCCATTTCGAGTAATATGAAGATTTGCTGTACTTAATTCGGTTAAAATATCCTCAATATTGGCTCCATGAATATATTGTGCAAACTTTTCCCATTTCAATTTTTGCTCATCAATTTTGGTATAAACTAAATTCTCTGCAGCATAGTTTTGAAATAAAGCCATTCTGAAAATTTCACCGCAATATTCTAAAAATTTCTTTTGCTTTTCCTTACTCCAACTAGAAACTTCCGTTGCCCATTGCATGATTTCCCTCAATTTAGACGGACTTTTCACTACCATAAAGGCATCGCGAACCCACTTAATAAAATAATCTTCAAACTCTTCTCCAGCAGGATCGTGTATTGCTAATTTATAAGCGTCGTTCCAATTTCCCTGAACTTTATGAACAATGGTTTCTTTTTGATTTTCATTTAGATCAACAAAACTATCAAGGCCTTCTCTAATTTTATCATCCGCAATTCTTGGGATTTCAAAAACTTGCGTTCTTGAAATTATCGTTGGTAGAAAACCATCTAAAGATTCTGCTGTTAAGAAAATAATCGTCTTTTGTGGTGGTTCTTCTAGGAGTTTCAGAAATTTATTAGCGGATTCCGTATTCATTTTGTCGGCTCGCCAAATTACTAAGATTTTATGTCCACCTTCGTAGCTTTTAAGCGTCATTTTTTCCATAATGCTGCTCATTTCAGCAACGGAAATACTTAATTGCTTCTCAACACCGATTACTTCGCCCCAATCATTGATGCTGAAATATGGGTTTTCTAAAACCAAATCACGAAATTCACCAATGAAATTTGCGCTTAAATTGATCTTATTTACAACATAGGAAGGGAAGCTAAAATGGAAATCCATGTGATTTAAGGTTTCCATCTTGTGTTCGGCGGTCGGATTTTCACGTTTTAGAATTTCTTGACTAAATGCCAAAATTAAGGGAAGAACGCCGTGACCTTCTTGTCCTACAAAAAGATAACTTTGCCCTACTCTAGTATCATCAATGCTTTGCTGTAGCTGCTTTTTCAGATCATCCTGACCAATAACTTCGTCCCAATTCATATTCTTCAAAAATAGGAAAATTACCCTAGAATCTCGAAAATAGACCTTCGAAAATCAAGAATATTTTATGAATTTGAAGTACTTAACAAACTTTAACCAATGTTACTTTCAAAAGTCCTAATATTTTTAGATATTTGCCACTCAATTTTTTAAATAAAGAATGAAAAAAATCGTAGTGCTGTCATTCATTTCAGCGGGGTATTTCCTCAACGCGCAAACTATAGGAAACTCTCCGTACGCTGCATTTGGAATTGGTGATGTAAAATATGACAATACAGTGGACATTTCTGCGATGGGTGGAGTTTCCACAGCGTATGTAAATGACTTTAACAACAAGTTTAATTTTTCTAATCCAGCTGCCAACCAAAATTTTGGTTTAACATCGTTTACGATTGAGGCAACCAATGAAAATAACTATTTCAAAACGGATTATTTAGATACCAAATCAACTAAACATTCTACTTATCTTTCGAATATTTCAATGGCATTTCCATTGGCTAAGAAAGTGAAATTTGGTTTGGGATATCAGCCGTACAGCTCGAAAGCGTATGAAATTGTAAGCTCGCAAGATGTTGATGGTACAACGAAAGTCAATCGTTTTTCAGGAAACGGAACACTTTCTAATGTACAAGGAGCTTTATCGTACCAAATTAACCCGAATTTTTCATTAGGTTTCCGTACCAATTTCTATTTTGGAAAATTGAGCGATAAACAAGAGATTTCGTTTACTGATGCAGATTTGGTGAATGGTTTTGAAACAACAAACGTCATCAAAGCATTCAACTTTACGACGGGTGCGGTTTATCAAAAGAAATACGAAAACGATCGTAAATTAACGTTGGGAGCAACCTATACGTTCGGAACAACGGGAGATATGGAAACGCGTTATAAAAACTCAACATATTATTTTGTAACAAGCGAAGATCGTTTCAACGAAAATGTTATTGAAGAAACAAAGAGTAAAGACAAAAACTTAATTCCAATGCAAGGTTCATTAGGAGTTGGTTACGGTCATGATGCAAAATGGTTTGCCTC
This sequence comes from Kaistella sp. CFF1-2, assembly GCF_059509915.1. Taxonomy (NCBI): domain Bacteria; kingdom Pseudomonadati; phylum Bacteroidota; class Flavobacteriia; order Flavobacteriales; family Weeksellaceae; genus Kaistella; species Kaistella sp. CFF1-2. The sequence goes on along the minus strand of NZ_JCAKLF010000001.1, from coordinate 202,518 downwards.
AACTCAATTTGATTTCAAAAAAGGACAAGATATTCAGTTTTTAGGAAAACCTTTTAACTACCAAGATTCGTACAGAGTTTCTGCCGGTGGTTGGTATTTGCCGAACTACAATAACTTTAGAAATTATTTCTCAAGAGTAATCTACCGTTTTGGTGCGTATTACGAAAAAGGAAACTTACAACTGAACAACAAAAACATCAACGAATACGCATTAACCGTTGGTGCTTCTCTTCCATTTGCAAACTCAAATATCAACCGTATGAGTTATGTTGATCTTGGTTTGGAACTTGGAAAAAGAGGAACAATACAGAATAATTTAATTAACCAAACTTTCGTTAACTTTAAGATTGGATTAAACTTTGCTGATCTTTGGTTCAGAAAGACAGAATACGATTAAAAAATTGATAAAATTTTTACCATATAAAAATACGGCTGCAATCTTGTGTTGCGCTGTATTTTTTGTTTTTACCTCATGTGATGATGCCGAGGTAAAGGATGACTCTAAGCAAAAAACAAATTTTGCATCGGAGATTATTTTCAATGCTAATATCATTCAGCATGATTCTGGGCGAGTGAGTTTGCGATTTAAAGCTCCCATTATTGAAAAATTCTCTCATATTGACTCACCTTACGTCGTTGCTAAAAAAGGAATTTACCTGGAATATTTTGATAAGAAAAAACCTGAAATTCCAGGAAAAATCTGGGCTAATCACGCCATTATGTTCGAGAAAAAGAATTTTTACGAAGCCAAAGGTGATGTGAAAATTTTAACTAATGAAGGAACGTCTTTCGCTACTCAAACCATCTTTTGGGATCGCAATAAAAAGAAAATGTACACGAAAGACACGGTGTTTGTGCGAGATAATGTTGGAAGAACGCTCATTGGTGTTAATGGAATGATTGCAAACGATGATTTCTCAGAATATACATTCTATAACAATCACGGAGAAATGCCTACTTCAGGAGATATTCCTAAATTTGGGAAATAAATCCTGCTCTTATATCCATGAAAACCTACCACGCCATAGGATTAATGTCGGGAACCAGCTTGGATGGTTTAGATATTTGCTATGTTTGTTTCGATTACAATTCCAAATGGAATTTTGAAATTTTAAAAGCTCAAACAATTCCCTATTCATCGGATTGGAAATCCAATTTGAAAGATGCAATTCATTTTTCAGCGATGGATTTAATGAAATTGCATTCCGATTATGGATTTTATTTAGGAAATCAAGTTTTAGAGTTTATCAACATGCATCAAATATCAGACGTTGATGTTGTTGCGAGTCATGGGCATACCATTTTTCATCAACCGCATTTGAAATTTACGACGCAAATTGGAGATGGTCGCGCTATTAAAGAAGTGACCAAACTTCCCGTGATTTATGATTTCCGAACGCAAGATGTGTTGAAAGACGGCAATGGCGCTCCACTCGTTCCTATAGGAGATCAATTGCTATTTTCAGATTACGATTCGTGTCTTAATTTTGGTGGATTTTCAAATATTTCCTTTCAAAATTCTGGAAAACGAATCGCTTTTGATATTTGCCCTGTAAACATTGTTTTAAACCATTTTGCGAATCAATTGGGAAAAGACTTTGATGAAGATGGAAAACTCGCTGAAAACGGCGTAATTCAACCTGAAATCTCATCTCAGCTAAATGATTTAGCATTCTATTCTCAAAATCCACCGAAATCTTTAGGATTAGAATGGGTTCAAGAGCATTGTTTTCCTTTATTATTAGGTTTGAAATCTGAAGATGCTTTAGCAACATTTACAGAACATTGCGCTATACAAATGGCGAAAGTTATCAATCAATTTCAGTTGAAAAAGGTTTTATGTACAGGTGGCGGCGCGTACAATCGATTTTTGATTCAATCCATCGAAAAGAAAACGAATACTTCATTAGAAATAGGTTCACCGATTTTAACCGATTACAAAGAAGCATTGATATTCGCTTTGATGGGCGTACTCAAACTTCGAAATGAAGTCAACGTTTTATCATCGGCAACGGGAAGTTCCGAAGATCATTCTACTGGTGTCATTGCATAAAAAAATCCTGCTTATTGCAGGATTCTTATTTTAAAGTTTCTCGATTTGATCGGTTAACGAGTTAATGAAGTTTTGAAGAGGTTTTTCCACCATCATTTTGATAAATGGATTAAACTTTCCTTCAAACAATAACTGAACTTCAGTTTGTTGCTCAGAAATAGGATTCATAGTTCCTGTCAAAGCAAAATCCAAACTAGAACTTGCCGATTTTAAAACCACTTGTTGATCGGTAACATCTTCGATTTTCAAAGCAATTTCAGGCATTCCTTTCAAGCTAAATTTGAATCCGTCTTCACGAGCTTCGAATTTTTGTAAACTTTCTGGCATCAATTGCTCGTAATCTTGAGGTTTTTTCAACAATTCTTTAAGTTCGGCAACCGATTTATTTACGACTATTTTTCTTCCTTCTAAATTCATTTTTATATTTTTGTATCTAATATTCAAAAGCCCTACAAATGTATAAAGTTTTTATTAATGAAAAAAGACTCACTTTGAGCAAAGATCGTATTGATGCAGCAAAACACATACAATTTGATGGGACGCACTCGCTAGAAATGGCTATTGATCAGCTACAAAACACCTCGACTATCGATATAAATCTGTATGGAGAGCATACCGATGTGATTTGGGACGATTTCAAATCTCTTTTTAGAATCGTTGAAGCCGCTGGTGGAATCGTGCGAAATTTGGAGAATAAAATTCTTTTCATTTATCGTTTAAGCAAATGGGATCTTCCTAAAGGTAAGATCGAAAAAGGAGAATCTCTGGAAGATGCAGCTGTACGTGAAGTTGCCGAGGAAACGCTTTTAACGAATATTACATTGCAAGATTTTATTACAACAACCTACCACGTTTATACAGAACGTAATGGTGATCAAGTTTTGAAAATGACGCATTGGTTTAAAATGGATTTCTTTGGAGCCGAAAATCCGGTCCCACAAGTGGAAGAAGGTATTACCGATGTGCAATGGTTGAATGAAGATCAAATTCGAAATCAGGTTTTCCCAAATACGTTTAAAAATATACAGTTGATTTTAAACGATCAAGGAATCAAATAAAAATAGAGGCTACAAAGCCTCTATAATTTTTTCTAATGCAATTCCTCGAGAACCTTTCAGTAAGATTGTTTTCGAGGTTATTGGATTGTCTTTTAAGTACGCTAAAAACTCTTCTGTTGAATTGAAAGAATCATCATGATTAATTTCTTTAAAATGCTGTCCAACCGTAAAAATTTGATCAAATCCGAAACTATTAGCCAGTAATAAAATGGATTGATGTTCTTTTTTACTTTCGTCACCTAATTCTAGCATATCACCAATAATAATGGTTTTAGAACCTTCAAAAGAAGCGAAATTTTGAAGCGAAGCTTGCATGGAACTTGGATTGGCATTATAGGTATCCAAAATCAATGTATGCTCCCCTTTTTTCATGATTTGCGAACGCATATTAGTAGGAACATAGTTCTGAAAAGCATCCATACAATCTTCGAAAGAAATTCCGAAATGCATTCCCAAAGTCGCTGCTGCACAAAGATTGGTAAAATTATAATTCCCCGTTAAATTGGATAAAACCGATTCATTTCTATATTGAATTCCAACTCGATGATCATCCGAAAATTCTTGAAACTGATAATTAGAATCGTCCGTTCCAAAACTTATTTTGTTGCTATAATTTTCCGTTTTTTCAACTTGAATAGCATCTTGATCATTGACAATAATTGTTTTGTTATTTTGAATCAAATAATCATACAATTCAGATTTCCCTTTAATTACCCCTTCAAAACCTCCAAAGCCTTCTAAATGAGCCTTACCAAAGTTCGTAATATAGCCATAATCAGGTTGTGAAATACTGCATAAAAGTTCGATTTCTTTTTGATGATTGGCTCCCATTTCTACCACCGCAATTTCGTGTTCTGGTTTGATGGAAAGTATCGTTAAAGGAACTCCGATATGATTGTTAAGGTTTCCTTGAGTAAACTGAACTTTGAATTTTTCTTGAAGTACGGCACTAATCAACTCTTTTGTGGTGGTCTTGCCATTACTTCCTGTCAACCCAATAATGGGAATTTGAAGGTGTTTGCGATGTTCTTTGGCTAAATCTTGCAGAAACTCCAAAGTCGAGGGAACATAGAAAATATTTTTAGCTGTATTTTCATATTCTTTTTGCTCGACAATAACGGCCAATGCACCTTGCTCAATGGCTTTCTCCGCTAAAGTTGCTGCATTATAATTAGCACCACTAAAGGCAAAGAAAATATCTTGTTGATCAATTTTTCTATTATCAATCGTTACTTTATTCGCCTTTTGATACAGGGCGTAAAACTCGCTTACATTCATACGTCAAAAATAAAAAATCCTTTCTAAACTTAGAAAGGATTTGTGTTTATTTTAAGAAAGCTTATCTTTTTGATCTGGCTTTTCCTTGGCTCTTTGCATCTTGCGCTACACGGAAACCAATCCAACCATAACCTTTACCTTCATTTTTGAATCTTCTTTGTCCTGGATCAAGCCAATATGCTGTGTCTTTCCAAGAACCTCCTTTTACAACACGAACTTCATCAGAAACCTCACTTGTTCTTACTGAACGATCTTTTTCCATGATTACACGTCCATGCTCATCCACTCTGAAACGTTTCTTAGGAGAGTTATACATGGAAAAGTTTGCACTTGTACTATCAACTTCTCTTCCGTAACCAGCCTCTAAAGACGACATGAAATCACCATCACGGAAATTTCTGTAATCTGCAACAGTTTCTCTTTCGTATTGTCCTGGTAAACCTCTATAAACGATTTTTCCATTAGCCAAAGTGTCGTATTTAACCTCAGTTCCTTGGATCATTTTGTAGGTTCCATCAGGATTTTTAACTTTCTGCTGAACAACATTTCCTCTATAATAGTTGAAGTCGTTTCCTTCATCATCGATAATTGGACGATAGACATCCGCAGTCCATTCTGCAACGTTACCGAACATTCCGAAGATCCCTAAGTCATTGGATTGAAATTGTCTTACGTCTGAAGTAATTGCTGCACCATCATTCTTCCAACCTGCAGGACCAGAATAATCTCCACGTCCGTATTTGAAGTTTTCTAGGAACATCCCTCTGTTTCTACCTTTCTGGCCACGAAGATCTTCTATTTTAGGTTCTTTTCCTAAGTACATATTGTACTCACGATTTTTTTGCATTCCTAAAGCTGCAAATTCCCATTCAACTTCTGTTGGAAGTCTGAATTTTTCTACAACTCCTGCCGTGGCGTTTCTGTTTGCTGCTAAAATTCTTTCATTTGACGTTTTGATTCCTGTCGCTTTTTGTGCTCGCTGCATATTAAGGTATGACTGCATTTCAGGATCATTAGCACGATATTTATCTAAAGTAAATGATGAAGTCCCTTGGTTGTTACTATCATTTACGTATAAATTCTTATCAATAATTCCTTTTTCCATTAGAGCTTTTTCGTTTGCTCTATCGGTAAGCCATTCACAATATTTTGAAGCCTGAGACCAAGAAACTCCAACTACAGGATAATAATCATATTCTGAAGATCTAAAATACGTTTCAGAAAAATCGTTTCTTGAAAGGTTGTTTACCCAAACTAAAGTATCTGGTAAAGCACCATTATAAATATTAGAAAAACTTGGATCTGATGGTGGAAATACATACTTCAACCAAGTAACATACGAACGATAATCGTAATTGGTTGTTTCTGTTTCACTGATGAAAAAAGAACTTACTTGCATTCTTCTTGGTGTATTATTCCAGTCATGCATCACGTCATCTTTTACCAATCCCATGGTAAATGTTCCGCCTTCTACATACACCATATTAGGCCAACCTTTTTGTTTCTGAGGCTTAGCAGAAAAGAACCAACCTTTTTGGTCGTTCGCTTTCCAACCTGCTTGGCTGGTAAATTTTTTAGTTCCTCCCCCTTTCTTGGTATTGTTACCGCCGCAGCTAACTAACACAAGAGCAGAACTTAAGGCTAAAAAAGAAATATTTCGAATTCTTTTCATCTTAGTTATTAAAATTTCGTACAAAGAAAATATAAATTATCCAATTAATCAAGTAGCTATCTACTTTTTTTGGTTAACGAACATAATTAAAATTTATTGTATACACCATTCTTATATTTTTTTCGTTTATTTTGTACCACGAATTCAAATGTATGAAATTTAGTATTGGAGCATTTCTATTTTTAGGTTTATCGACAGGCGTTTACGCACAAATAGTGAACTTGCAATGGCAAGGAACAGAAACGGTAGATTACGGTTTTGAAAAACGTATATATCCTAAATTCTCAAATGAAGGCTATTCTGTAGAAAACGGCAACGTTTTTATTAATGTAAAAAATAAATCCATTGGCAGTAAAGTCAAAGTTGATAAGCTGCAATGGACGAAAGTAAATTCTTCGGATATTTTTGAAACCGACATCAACGCGATTGGTGATTACGAAATAAAAGGGGTATCCTATTTTCCTAATACAAAGGAAGATGGTGAAATCTATCAAGCGAAAATCGCAACGCTGAAACGTGAAAATAACCAACTTTATCGTTTAGAATCTTTTGAAATTGTTCCTGATGTACAGAATATTGCTCGAAAAAGCGGAATCGCTTCTAAAACTGGAACGACAAACAATCCTTTAAAAAGCGGAACTTTCTATAAAATTAAAGTTGATAAGTCTGGAGTTTTTAGAATCACCAAGAAATTTTTATCCGATAATGGAATTAATGTAAATTCTGTAAATCCACAAAACTTTAGAGTTTACGGAAATGGTGGCGTATTGCTTCCTGAATTTAATGGAGATTCACGTTACAATGCATTGCAAGAAGTAGCCATCCAAATGGTTGGTGAAGAAGACGGAACTTGGAATGATCAAGATTACGCCTTGTTTTATGCTCAAGGACCGACTGGATATAATCTGTTTGGACGCGTTGGATATGGAAATGCGCAACGTGATTATCGTAATGATCGCTCTTTACACGTTCAGAATATCTACGATGATTATTCGTATTATTTCATCAGTTTTGATCAAGGTCCAGGAAAACGAATTACAGAAGAAAATACGCCAATTACAGGAGAAAACTTTACTCGTTTTGACGAATATCAGTACATCAATCAAGACAAATTCAACCTTTTAAAATTAGGAAAAGTTTGGGTTGATGATAGTTTTTCAACAGAAAAAACGGTTAGTTTCAAAACAAGAACGCCAATTTTGGCAACCGATCCGGTTCGATATCGCTATTCTGTCGTATCATTTAATGGGAGTAATAATACATTGCAATCATCTATAAATGGACAAAATTCAATGACGATTACAACGCCTTCTAGTCAAGGAACCTATTATAAACAGAATCCTGAAAGTATAATAACCAATATTCCTGGAAATTCAATTGACTTGAAATTAGTTCCAAGTACGGCTGCTAATCCTAATGGAAGTTGGTATTTTGATTATGCCGAAGTTTTGTATAAACAAGATTTGAGTTTTAATGGAACTCAAATGAACTTTCGCGTTTTCGATATTTACGAAGGTTCTGGAGACAATTATGGTTTTACCATGAGCAATACTTCTGCAACAGATCAAATATGGGATGTTTCAGACATTACGAATGTTAAACGAAAGAAAAATGCGAGTTCAAATACAGGAATGTATTCTTTTGGATATAATGCCAATAGCCAGGATTTTAATAACGAGTTTGTAGCATTTAAAGCAGAAGAAGCTTTTAATCCTCAATTTGTAAGTCGAGTTGAAAATCAAGATTTAGCAAGTCTTCAAAACATCGATTATTTGGTGATTACACGTGCTGATATGCTTGGACAAGCACAACGTATTGCCGATTATCATAAAACAAAAAGTGGCTATAATACAGCAGTTGTTGATGTTGCGAAAATCTTTAACGAATATGCTTCGGGAAGTAAAGATTTAACGGGAATTAGAGATTTTATTTCCGATTTAAAAAACAACAAAGGAGGGCTAAAATATGTTTTGATTTTAGGTGATGCGAGTTACGATTTTAAAGATAAAACATCTGGAAATGACAATATTGTAAGCGCCTATCAAAGTGAATTTAGTAGTGATTATAGTAGTTCGTTTGTTACCGATGATTATATCGTTTTAACAAATCCTCAAACGGATACGAATATTTCCAATAACCTTCCAACAATTCCTATTGGTAGATTACCCGCATCCAATGTTGCGGAAGCCAAATTACTTGTTGATAAAACACTCGCTTATTACAACGCCTTACCAAATCAATCGTCTCCATTTGGAGAATGGCGTATGAAGATGGATTTCGTTGCCGATGATGATTTTGACGGTGGTGTGCCATTCCACAACTTGGTAGAAAAAAGTATTGCTGATAATTTTGAAGTTGGAACCGTTCGAAACGAATATAACATTCGAAAATTGTATTTAGATGCGTTCCCACAAGAAGTTTCGGCGGGTGGACAAAGATATCCGCAAGTCAATCAAGCGATTTCCAATGATGTTGGAAATTCCTTGTATTTATTCTATTTCGGACATGGTGGAATCAACGGTTGGGCTCAGGAACGTGTTTTGGCTGTTGATGAAGTCAAAAATTTCAATAATTATACGTCGGTTTACAGCCGTTTTCCATTAGTATCAACAATTACGTGTGAATTTACACTTTGGGACGAACCTAAAGTTTTGTCCACGGGAGAACAAGTTATCAAACATCCCACAGGTGGCGCAGCTACCATGATTACGTCAAGTAGAGCGATTGGAGTAAGTTTCGGACGTGGTTTTACCGGTGATTTCACGAATGCCCTTTTTGAGTTAAATTCCAACAACGATTTCAATACTTTGGGAGATGCTCATTTAAAAGCGAAATTAGCGTACGGAGCCAATTCCAATCATCTTAAAGTAAATTTCTTGGGCGATCCGGCCATGAAGTTAAGCCGACCACAACAAAAAATGACGATTGATCAGATAGATTCACCTGTTCCAGGGAAAATCCGAGCTTTAGATTTTGTGAAAATTTCGGGTAAGGTTCTAAACGCTGGAGGAACTATTGATGCGAACTATACGGGTCGTGTGATTGTGAATATTTTTGATAAAAAATTGACTAAGACAACCTTAAATAACGACAAATCAGGAGGAATGACTCCTCTTCTTACATATAAAGAAGAAAATGGACCAATTGTAAAAGCTTCAGGAAAAGTTGTTAATGGAAATTATGTGGTTGAATTTTACGTTCCCAAAGATATTAATTATGATTTAGGAGATGGTAGAATTTTGGTTTATGCCGATAATTTTGAAACGGCTAAAACCAATGCACAAGATGTTTTTTTCAATCAACCCTATCCTGTCGGGGAAATTAATCCGAACGGTCTGAATGATTCCACGCCTCCAACGGTAAAATTGTTTATGAATAATACCAATTTTGCAGATGGTGGAATTACCGATCAGAATCCAAATTTATTAGCGTGTATCACCGATGATACGGGAATTAATTCCACAGGTTCTGGTGTAGGTCACGATATTACTGTAATTTTGGACGGACAAGTTGTAAATACAACGGTTTTGAACGATTTTTTTGCTCCAGGCGAAGGAAATGGATGTGTTAATACCACCCTTGCGGATTATCAAAAAGGGAATGTAAGCTACCCTTTTAGAAATTTAACTCCAGGTCCACATCAATTAACATTTAAAGTTTGGGATATCAACAATAATTCAACAACTGCTACGTTAAACTTTGTAGTAAAAGATGAATCGGAAAACAAATTGGTTCTTAATCGATTGTTGAATTGGCCGAATCCTTTTACTGATAAAACATACATTCACTTCGAACATAATTGTGACGATATTTTGGACGTGAATGTACAGATATATACCATCACTGGGAAACTGGTGCGCACCTTGACCAATAGCGTAACGGCAGAACCTTTTAGAGAAGGTTTCCGAACGCCAAGACAAGCGATTGAATGGGACGGAAAAGATGATTTTGGAGCCACTGTTGCAAAAGGAACGTATATTTATAAAGTTCTTGCAAGAAGTCAAAATCAAGAAAAATGCAAAGGCAGCGCTAGCGGTGTAGAAAAACTGGTACTATTGAAGTAACACATTTAAAACAGATATGAAATTAAGAGCTAAACTATTTTTAGGACTAGGATTAGGACTAGGTGTAGCAACATCAGCACAAAACTTAAACGACATTCGTCCCGTTCTTACCGGGGCTCCCTTTTTGAGAATCTCGCCAGATGCAAGAGCTGGAGGTATGGGAGATCAAGGTGTGGTAACCTCTACCGATGCCTTTTCTCAGTTTTGGAATGCCGCAAAGTACCCGTTCAGCAAGACCACTTCAGGAATTGGTGTTAGCTATACTCCCTACATGAGTAAGCTTACAAACGATGTTTTCTTATTGTATGGTGCGTATCATCAGTACTTAGATCAAGATGAAAGATCGACAATCTCCGCAAGTATTTACTACTTTAATATGGGTGAGGTTGACCTTACTCGTATTTCTGGATCTGAAGTTGTAAGTGATGGTATTGCAAAGCCCAATGAATTCTCAATCGACGTCGCATACGGTTTGAAATTATCAGACACCTACTCTATGGCGGTTACAGGTCGTTTCTTGAGATCGGATTTATCAGGAGGATTTAACTCGGATAACACATTAAAAGCAGCAAACTCTTTTGCAGTAGACGTTTCAGGTTATTTCCAATCTGAAAAACATACGAGTTTTGGAGATTACGAAGGTCGTGTAAAAGCAGGTTGGGCAGTACAAAATATCGGTCCAAGATTAGATTATACAGGTGATGAAGAATCTCGTTCGTATCTTCCAACAACAGCTCGTTTAGGAGTTGGATACGATCTGTTTTTGGATGATATGAATAGAATTAGTGTTTCCGGAGAAGCATCTAAACTTTTAGTTCCTGGTCCAGAAATCGTAGGTCATGATGTAGATGATCAACCGATCTATGATGTACCGAATGTTGGTGTTATGGAAGGTATGGGGAAATCATTTAACAATAAGAAAAGTGTCATGCTTAGTGGTGCTGTAGAATATTCGTATGATGATGCTTTTGCGGTTCGTACAGGGTATTTCCATGAAAGTGCAGAACAAGGAGGAAGACAATATGCAACGGTTGGTGTTGGTTTCAAATACCAATCTTTTGGACTTGATCTTTCGTACTTAATTAATACATCAAAAATCAATTCAGCGTTGGATAACACGTTGCGTTTTGGTTTAACATGGAATATTGGTGGACCATCATCTAATGCAGATTATTAATTTCTTTAAGTAGATATTAAATACAAAAAACTCCGCTAGTTGCGGAGTTTTTTGTATCTAAGTTTCGAAAATTCTTAGTTAGCTGGTAATCTATTTTCTTTGTTTTCAACGGGATATTTCTCTGTAAAACATCCGAAACAATGATCACTACTACCTAAAATTGTTTTCAAATTATCAAGGCTTAAGAATTCTAAGGAATCAACTCCTAAATAATCTTTCAATTCATCTTTCGTCATATTGGCCGAAATTAAATCGTCTTTTGTTGGCGTGTCAATTCCTAAGAAACAAGGCGCAATAATTGGTGGCGAAACACTTCTGAAGTGAATTTCCTTCACTCCTGCATCTTTTAGAATTTTCACCAAACGTTTAGACGTTGTTCCACGTACGATAGAATCATCGATAATCACGACTTTTTTATCCTTGATTTCAGAGATAATTGGATTTAGTTTTAGATTTACAATACGTTCTCTCATTTCTTGAGTTGGAACGATGAAACTTCTACCAATATATCTATTCTTAATCAAAACTGGACTGAATGGAATTCCCGAAGCTTTGGAAAAACCAATTGCTGCCGGAACTCCAGAATCTGGAACACCAATCACAATATCGGCTTCAACGGGTGCTTGCTCCCAAATTTTCTCCCCAGATTTTTCACGAATTTTATAAACGTTTACATTTTCTAATTCGGTATCAGGACGAGCAAAATAAATGTATTCGAAAGAACAAATTCTATTCGTACAATCTTCTTTTACTTTATAGGATTTTAAACCTTTTTCGTTCTCGTTGGTGTAGATAATTTCACCAGGTTCAACATCACGAACATATTTCGCTCCAACTGCATCTAAAGCCGCAGTTTCCGATGTTACGACAAATGTTTTGTCATCCAATTCTCCTAAAACTAAAGGTCTAATTCCATTAAAATCACGGAAAGCGAAGAATTTATTACGAGTCATTCCAACAACGGAATACGCTCCTTCAATACGTTCCATGGTATATTTTATCGCTCCACGTAAACCAAGATCCAGGTTTTTCTGAATTAATCTCAAAATAACTTCCGTATCCGAAGTCGCTCTGAATGTTACGCCTTCAGCGATCAATTCGTTACGCAATTCAACAGCGTTTACAAGATTTCCGTTGTGCGCGATGGATAGGATGATTTGATCCCATTCATTTTTAGCAAAAAACGGTTGAAAATTATACTTTTTCTTATCTCCTGCGGTTGTGTAACGTGTATGCCCGATAACAGAATTCCCCATAAACATTTCGGGTTCACGAATGCTTTTAAAAACATCCAAAACCAAACCTTCATCTTTATAATTGTTGATTCTTCCCTCCTTCATGACGGAAATACCACACGCTTCTTGACCTCTGTGCTGCAATGCAAAAAGACCAAATTGGGAAAGCGAAAAAGTATCAATGTCTTCTTCAGAATACAATCCGAAAATCCCACACTCTTCATTGGGCGCATCCAAACATTCTTCCTCTTGGGTACGGAACATATTTCTACCGTAAGGTTGCGTTTGGAATTGTTGTAAATACTCTTCTTTTAAAATATCTGGTGTTTTCATTTTTCTTTTTCTTTCGACTGATGATCGAGTGAATTTTATTTTGCTAATTCGTCTTTCAATCGGTTGTAGATTTCAACATACGCTTCCGTAACTTCGCCAAGATCTCTTCTGAAACGGTCTTTGTCTAATTTCTTCAACGTATCTTTATCCCAAAGACGGCATGTATCTGGCGAAATTTCATCTGCCAAAACAATTTTACCATCCGAAGTTTTTCCTAATTCGATTTTAAAATCAACCAAAATGATGTTGATACGATCAAAAAGCTCTTTCAAAGCTTCGTTAATTTTGTCCGTAAGTTCATACATTTCGTCTAATTCTTCATAGGTTGCTGCACCTAAGAAAACAGCGTGGTGATCATTAATTAACGGATCTCCCAACTCATCTTTCTTGTAGCAAATATCAAAAATCGTCACTGGAGATTTAATACCTTCTTCAACGCCTAAACGTTGCGCCATACTTCCAGCCGAATAGTTACGAACAACCATTTCTAAAGGAATAATTGATACTTTTCTCACCAATTGTTCTCTTTCGTTAAGCATTTTGATAAAGTGTGTATCGATTCCTTTTTCCTTCAAATATTCAAAAATTAAAGTCGTAATGGCATTGTTCATCTCACCTTTTAATTGTACTTGTCCTTTCTTTTGCGCATTGAAGGCTGTTGCATCGTCTTTGAAGTATACGACAACTTCTTCTGGGTTATCTGTTAGGTAGATTTGTTTTGCTTTTCCTTCATAAAGCATCTCTCTCTTTTCACTCATAATTTTCCTTTTTAGATAGAAACTCCGGACAAGCGGGTTTCAATTTTTACTATTTATTATTAATTTATTTCACTAAAATCCCTGTAATAATGGCGATTCCAAAACTTAGAAGCGTCCCAATTAATACATATTCTGTTAATTTTCGTTGTTTGGCTTGAGCCAGATCACTGAATCGGAAAACCGATTTTGCTGCGATCATAAAACCAACACCTTCCCAATGATCAACCACGATAAAGGCAAAAACCAATAACCGTTCTAAAATCCCAATATACTTTCCTGCATTGGCCAAAGAATCGGTTTCCATATCCGTTTTGGGATGATTCATCGGAGTCCAATACGTAATTAAATTCTTGATGATTATAGAAGAAGGTATGGTTAAAAACAAAGCTCCTGTAATAATTGGGATGTATTCTTGTATCGAAAATGTATAAGAATATTCAAAATATTGATAGCCTAATCCAACGGCTAGAATAACCAACAAATGCGCTATTTGATCCCAAATAAACCAAGCTCTTTTGGTTTTTACATTTTGAAAGTTGAGTTTACACCAATCAATAATCGCATGAGTTATGGCAATTATAGCGGCAATCCACCAAAGTTTGAGATCCCAAAGACAAACCCAAGCAAGTACAAAATGCAGCAAAATATGCGCTGCAAAATAGGGACTTTTCCCCTTTCGAGCTTCTTTATCTTTTACCCATGATGTGGGCTGCAAGATAAAATCTCCTAAAAGGTGGGCCAATATGAGTTGGGTGATGATCATACTACAACTCTACTATTTTTTTGCGGAAATATTGGTCGGTTTCTTTGATGAGGTCCAGATTGGCTCTCTTTACACGTTGGCTTACCGAAGATTGCGTAATATTTAACTTCTTAGCCAAATCTTCCTGCGTAATATCAGGGCAAGTCATGTGTTCGTGGATAATTTCAGAAGTCGCTACAGTCCATGTATCAAAATCGGTAGAACACCATTTAAAAACCATGTTTAGGTCTCGATTGAGCTTTTCATCAGGTGTTTGTATGGCAAGATTTCTTCCTAAAGATTTCAAATCATTGAGCAAACGTCCTGAGTTTACATACGCTGTTCCGTTAGATTCGGTGATTTTTTCTGAAGCATATTGCTCCTCTCCGATTCCGATAGCGATGCGAACATCGAGGTTTTCATGCGTTTTTATCAACGATTTTATCGCTAAAAACTTCTGAAAAACTTCGTCAATTGTACATTTTATTTGAAACTCGTCGCCACGATAGATTTCCCAAGTTTTGGGTGCTTCTCCCCAAGTTGTTAGAAGCGTTTTGAGATCATTCAGCCAAAGAGAAGTTTCTGATTGCTGAGAGTTGATAATGTCACCGGTGATAACTGCGATCATGATGCTACAAAAATAAGCATTTTTACTAATAAATCAAAATTATAAGGATTTCGGCTAATATAAAAAATAGGCGTTTCTTTTTATAAGTTTAAAAGCTAATATTCTATCAATATAAGGTAAAGAGCTAATAAATAAAAAAACTTGATTTTAACGAAAAAATTCAGTGAAAAAGGATATCTAAAAAATATTTATATTTGAGAAAATTAAAAACTCAATGGACGTAGCACAAATCGACAACTTAAAAATGATAGCTGAAACGGCAAAAGAATTCGCCGAAAAAAATATCAGACCCAATATTATGGACTGGGACGAAAGCCAAACATTCCCTAAAGATTTGTTTCATCAATTAGGTGAAATGGGATTTATGGGAATTGTAATTCCTGAAGAATACGGCGGTTCTGGGCTGGGATATCATGAATATGTTGCCGTTTTAGACGAAATATCGCAAGTAGATCCTTCTATCGGTCTATCTGTAGCAGCACATAATTCATTATGCACCAACCATATTTACGAATTCGGAACCGAAGAGCAACGTCACAAATGGCTTCCTCAATTGGCTTCTGGAAAAGTAATTGGAGCTTGGGGACTTACAGAACACAACACAGGTTCTGATTCGGGTGGAATGTCAACAACTGCTGTAAAAGATGGTGACGATTGGATTATCAACGGAGCGAAAAACTTCATCACGCATGCAATTTCAGGAGATATTGCGGTGGTAATGACAAGAACTGGTGAAAAAGGAGCTAAAAATAACTCAACCGCTTTTGTATTAGAAAAAGGAATGGCTGGTTTCACGTCTGGAAAGAAAGAAAACAAGCTAGGAATGAGAGCTTCTGAAACAGCAGAATTAATTTTTGATAATGTTCGCGTTCCTGATTCTCATCGTTTAGGTGAAGTTGGTGAAGGTTTCAAACAAGCGATGAAAATTCTTGACGGTGGTAGAATTTCTATCGCAGCGTTAAGTTTAGGAATCGCTCGTGGTGCTTACAAAGCAGCTTTGAAATATGCTAAAGAAAGAAATCAATTTGGTCAACCGATTGCAAATTTCCAAGCGGTAAACTTCATGCTTGCAGATATGGCAACGGAAATTGATGCAGCTGAATTGCTTATTCAACGTGCTTCTACATTGAAAAACGCTAAGCAAAAAATGACTCGTGAAGGTGCCATGGCAAAATTGTACGCGTCAGAAGCATGCGTTCGTATTGCGAATAATGCTTTACAAATTTTCGGTGGTTACGGTTATACCAAAGATTTCCCAGCAGAAAAATACTATCGAGATTCCAAGCTATGTACTATTGGAGAAGGAACTTCAGAAATCCAAAGATTGGTTATCGGAAGAGACATCACCAAATCATAAAATAGAAAATAGATCGCTAAGGCGGTCTATTTTTTTTGACTCATCAAGATTGATATTTTTTTATCTTTGTTCAAAATATTATAAAAGCGTGGAGAAAATAGATAGTCTGAATCAAGTAGCCGAATTTCACAAAACATTTAATGCACCTATCCTACCTACCCCAACGATTCCATCTTCTGATAGAGCCGAGCTTAGGGTAAAACTTTTACAAGAAGAATTAGACGAGCTTAAGGAAGCAATTGCCAATAACGATTTGGTAGAAGTTGCTGATGCACTTTGCGATTTGCAATACGTACTTTCAGGCGCGGTTTTGGAATTTGGATTGGGCGATAAATTTGTGGAACTTTTTAATGAAGTTCAACGTTCCAATATGTCAAAAGCTTGTGCAACACAAGAAGAAGCAGATGCAACCATTCAGCATTATAAAGAAAAAGGGCAAGATGCCTATTCAGAAGTTTCAGGAGACAAAATCAATGTTCACCGAATTGAGGATAATAAAGTATTAAAAAGTGTAAAATACTCTCCAGCTGATTTAAAAACAATTTTAGATAAATAATTTAACACACTAATGAAAAAGAATATTTTCAAATTTGCATTTGCATTAAGCATTATCGCAGGTTTACAATCTTGCCAAGCGCAAAAAGTAGTTGTCAACAGACAAGTAGAAACGCCTAATGAAGGGATTATGTTGTTGGGAACTCAAACAGCAGATCAATTTAAAAAAGAACCTTTCACATCTTGGTATCAGCCTCAATACGACAATTATCAAATCGATCAGGAAGCTTTAGCTGGATTAAAAAAAGAAAAATTTAATTCCTATCAACTTGTAGTTTTTCTTGGAACTTGGTGCGGCGATAGCCACCGAGATTTTCCACGTTTTATGAAGATTCTAGACGCTACGAAGTTTCCACAATCAAAGTTGACAATCATCGCGGTAAACCGTAAAAAAGAATCTCCAAATGGTGAAGAAGGTATTTACAACATTTCTCGAGTGCCAACGATTATCGTAAAAAAATATGGAAAAGAGATTGGCCGAATTGTTGAACATACTCAATCTGGATTTATCGAAAAAGATTTATTACAAATCTTACAAAAAGATAATGCCGAAGGTTTATTAAAAAAATAAAACATTTTGAAAAGAACAGGAATAGGAATACTCATTGGTTTTTTAGCAGCCATACTACTCTCTTTTTTAATCTATAAAATCCTACAAAAAACGAGTGGGACGATGACGAATGATTATTATGTAATCACGAATCAGATTAAAAGGATGAACAAAATGGTGGTGATGGAGCAAGAAAGTTCGTCAATGCATAAAACCAAAGTAACGAGTGATTTGTTGGGCGGTTTGGTGCCGGTTTCTACAACCAAAACCCTAATTATGTACACGAAAACCAATGCACAGGTTTCGTACGATCTCAATAAAATGGAAATGGAAGTAGATTCTATCAATAAAAAGTTGATTATTAAGCAACTTCCAGAACCAGAAATTAAGATTATTCCTAGCGTTGAAATCCAATCTATGGACGATTCTATTATTGATCGTTTTGATGAGTCGGATATTAAACGTATCCAAAAAAATGCAAAAGACAAAGCTTTTAAAGAAGTTAACCAACAATTGTTAATCGCTGAAGGGCGAAAGCAATTGAAGGAAAATCTCAATCAGATTTTTGTCTTAGCGAAAGCTTTAAACTATAAAATTGAAGATAAAACGGGCTTAATAGACGTGACTCAATTATAAACAAAAAGGCGGATATTTTTTCCGTCTTTTTTCTTTTTAAGGAACTTCATTTCCTTGGATCGCTTCCAAAATTAAGAACCAATCTTTTCGGTCTAAGTCCAATTCTAACGCTTTTTTTGCATCTAAAATATTGCCTAATTTCGTGCTTCCTATAATCGGGACAATTTTCGCAGGATGCTTTAATAGAAAGGCTAAAATGAGTTGACTTTCACTTGCTTGATACTTTTCTTGCAAGTCGGAAAAAACACGTTTAATTCGTTTATTTTGCTCCGTTTCCGGTTCCGTAAAATACGTTCCCATCACAGACCAAGCCGTTGGAGTCATCTTTCGAATCATCATTTGATCCAACGTTCCATCATAAAACGATTGAATTTGATTTACCGAAATTTCAATTTGATTGGTCAACAAATATGGAAAATAAGTTGAAACCAAATCCACTTGCGATTTTGAAAAATTGCTTACCCCAAAATTTTTCACTTTTCCTTGGTCTTTTAATTTGGTAAAAGCGGTAGCAATAATTTCGGGATCTAACAAAGGCGATGGACGATGCATTAGAAACAAATCCAAATACTCCGTACGTAGATTTTGTAAGGATTTTTCAACACTTTTAAGAATATAATCTTCTGAATAATTGTAAGCTTTCAACGTAAAAGGAGCTTCTCCACCAGGAAGTTCAATACCGCATTTGGAAATCAATTGAAAATCGCTTCGATCCAATTCCATTTCTTTCAACGCATCACCAAACTGTTTTTCTGTGGTATAATTTCCGTAAATATCGGCATGATCAAAGGTATATAAACCATTTTCTAAACAGCCATTAATCAGGCTTTTCAATTCAGTTGTAGTATAGTTCGCGCCCCAAGTTCCCCAACGCATACAACCAATTATCAAAGGTGAAAATTTCATTCTTTTCTAAAATTTAGAAATCAAAATTACAGATATTTTTAGCAAAATATGGACTTAGAATTACAATCTTCTAAAAATAAATTGATAACGTCTATCTTTCTAATTAGGCTTTATCACGAAAGAATCCTCTATCTTTGTATAAATTTTCGAACATGAATTACAATACACGTAAATGGATAAAACCGGAAGATCTGAACCCAAATCATTCTTTATTTGGAGGAAGGCTTTTGCAATGGATTGATGAAGAAGCAGCATTATATGCGATAATTCAGTTAGAAAATCCGCGTTGCGTAACGAAATATATGTCAGAAATTAACTTCGTTAGTTCTGCAAAACAAGGTGATATTATTGAAATCGGGATTGAACCAACAGGTTATGGACATACTTCCCTAACCTTGCGATGTGAAGTTCGTAACAAAATGACGCGTCAACCCATCATTACCATTGATAAAATTGTTTTCGTGGCTCTTGATGAAAATGGTAACCCAACTCGTCACGGAAAAACGGAAATTGAATACGTCGACGATCGTCTAAAAAATGACTAATCCATGATTTTAAGCATCAAAAATATGGTTTGTAATCGTTGTATTCTTTCAGTACAGCAGATTTTTGATGCGCATAAAATTTCCCTAAAAAACATTGATCTTGGTGAGGTTCAACTAGAAAAATCTCTTACTAACGAGCAATTGGAGCTTATTACAGAAAAGCTTCAAGAAGTTGGATTCGAAATTCTGGAAGAACCGACAAAAATTAGAATCGAGAACATCAAAAAGCTGTTGATTTCTAAAATCGCACAACTTGATATTGAAGGTCATTTTGTTTTATCCGAATTTATTTCAGAAAACGAAAACAAAGACTACAGCTCAATTTCCAAACTGTTCTCTCAAATTGAAAATCTCACTTTAGAACAATTTTTTATTCTACAAAAGATTGAGAAAGTGAAAGAACTGTTGGTTTACAATCAATTCACTTTAACGGAAATCTCTCATATGTTAGGCTATCATAGCATTCAACATTTATCTAATCAATTCAAAAAAGTAACTGGTTTTTCGCCAACTCAGTTTCAAAAATTAAAAGTTAAAAACCGAAAACCGTTAGATCAAATTTAGTTTTCTAGATTTTGCAAATCTTTTCCATAGTTGTATAAGTTGCTTCCCTTACAAAGTCCGAACTTTGTTAAATCAATTTCATACTATGGAAAAAACACTTCAAATTCAAGGAATGAGTTGTTCGGGATGTCAAAAGAAAATCACCGAAGCCCTCAACTCCCTACCCAATATACATGCCCATGTTTCATTAGAAAAAAATGAAGCAACCATCCACTCGGAGTATCCTATCGATGTCGAATTTTTGAATCAAGAGATTAAAAAAATAGGAAACTATCAATTGGTAGATCCTAGTGTTGCGGCTCCCAACACATTTGTGAAGCCACAAGATCGCGTTTCGCCAAGTTCAGTATATTATTGCCCAATGGAATGTGAAGGCGAAAAGGTCTATTTTAAACAAAGTGAGCGTTGTCCGGTTTGTAAAATGTATTTGGTTCCTATTGAAGAAAAGAAAGGAAGCAAGCAAACGGCAACATTTTCAAAAACCAATCTCCCTGAAAGTTTCAAAACCAAAATTGGCGAACATTATTGTCCAATGTTTTGTGAAGGTGATAAAACCTACAAAGAACATGGAGATTGCCCGATATGTCACATGCATTTAGAACCAATTAGCGAGGATTTAGTAAAAAACGGATATTCGCACGGACACTCACATACACATCATCATGAACATGAACAAAATCACGTGTCTGATGCACTAGTTCAAAACGAATCCAATGCTGGGAAATACTATTGTCCGATGTTTTGTGAGGGCGATAAAGTCTATGATTCTAATGTTGGTTGTCCAGTTTGTGGAATGGATTTAGTGAAAATTCCGGAGAAGCAAAAAACGACGTACACGTGTCCAATGCACTCGGAAATTGTGCAAGATCATCCTGGTGATTGTCCTATTTGCGGGATGGATTTGGTTCCGATGGCTTCCAAAAATAACTCAGCGGAAGATGAAACCTATAAAAATCTACGAAACAAATTTTTAATTGCTCTCGTATTTACGGTTCCTTTGTTCATTATTTCAATGGGTGGCATGTGGATTGATTGGCCGTTTTCCCACCAAGTACAAGGATATATCGAACTCGTTTTGACACTTCCAGTATTGTTTTATGCAGGTTGGTTTATCATGGTTCGTGGCTGGCGATCATTTAAAAATTGGAAACTCAACATGTTCTCCCTAATTGCTTTAGGAGTTGGAGCGGCATTTTTGTTCAGTATTTTCGCATTAGTATTTCCAAACGCTTTACCACACGAATTACAACATGGAGGCAAAGCACCACTCTATTTTGAGTCTGTTGCTGTGATTTTAACTTTGGTTATTATGGGTCAAATGTTAGAAGCGAAAGCACATCAGAGAACAGGAAAAGCCATTGAAGAATTAATGAATCTAGCGCCAGAAAAGGCTAATTTAGTTATTGATGGTAAGGAAAAGGTGGTTGCGGTTTCTGAAATTAAAAAAGGAGCTATTTTACGTATTAAATCGGGTGAAAAAATTCCGGTGGATGGAAAAGTTCTTGAAGGAACTTCAAGTGTTGATGAAAGTATGATTTCTGGTGAGCCTATGCCTGTTCACAAAGAAAAAGGCGACCCTTTGACTTCAGGAACATTGAATCAGAACGGTTCTATGTTGATGGAAGCTGAAAAAGTGGGTGATGAAACGGTTTTAGCGCATATTATTAAAATGGTTCATGAAGCAAGTCGCTCGAAAGCGCCAATTCAAAAGTTGGTCGATAAAGTTTCGAGTGTCTTTGTACCTGTCGTAATTGCAATCTCTGTTCTAACCTTTGTTTTATGGTTTATTTTCGGAGGCGAAAACCGAATTGCTTATGCAATTACAAACGCCATTGCCGTGTTAATAGTAGCTTGTCCATGTGCTTTAGGATTAGCAACACCAATGAGTTTAATGGTCGGAATTGGAAAAGGAGCGAAAAATGGAATTTTGATTAAAAATGCGGAAGCTCTCGAAGAAATGAACAAAGTTGATACGTTGATTACCGATAAAACAGGAACATTAACGGAAGGAAAACCAAGTGTAAAAGCAGTTTACGCTTGCGGAAATTCCAACCAAAATGAAGTTCTACAAATTGCAGCGTCATTGAATGCGCATTCGGATCACCCGTTATCAAAAGCGGTTATGAAGAAAGTTGAAGAAAATCATAGCGAAAGCCTTGCTGTTGATCAATTTGAAAACATTACAGGAAATGGAGTAAGTGGATTCATTAACAATATCAAATATTTCCTTGGAAACGATCGTTTGATGAAGGCTCAAAACCTTGCTTTTTCTTCTCAAATCGAAGCTGAATTAGCTAAACCTGAATTTGTTGGTAAAACCATTTCATTCTTAGCCAATGAAAAAGAGATTATTGGAATTATCAGTTTTGAAGATCAACTAAAAGCCACTTCAAAACAAGCCATCGATTTCTTACATAAAAAAGGCGTAAAAGTAATCATGATGACGGGAGATAATGAAGTTTCAGCAAAAACCGTTGCTCAAACCTTAAACATTGATGAATACAAAGCCTCTTGTCTTCCAGAAGATAAAATGAATGCCATTAAAAATCTTCAAAATGAAGGAAAAGTGGTTGCCATGACGGGAGACGGAATAAATGACGCCCCTGCTTTGGCGCAATCTAATGTAGGCATTGCGATGGGAACAGGAAGTGATGCCGCAATTGAAAGCTCTGAAATCACCTTGATTAAAGGCGATATTTTAGGAATCGCAAAAGCGAAAATTCTTAGTGAGAAATTGTTGCGAAATATTAAAGAAAACCTATTCTTTGCGTTCATTTACAACGTAGTTGGAATTCCAATTGCAGCGGGAGTCTTATACAGTACATTTGGAATTTTATTAAGTCCGATGATTGCTGCAGCAGCAATGAGTTTGAGTTCGGTTTCCGTAATATTAAATTCACTTCGATTAAATTCGGCTAAATTGGATTTAGATGCTTAATTTTATGGCATAATCAGATTTTAAATGAAGAAATTAGTTGTGTTAAGCGGTGCCGGAATCTCGGCAGAAAGTGGAATTAGCACCTTTCGAGATAGCAACGGTTTATGGGAAAACCACAGAATCGAAGATGTAGCGAGTCCCGAAGGTTTCCAAAGAAATCCGCAATTGGTTTTGGATTTTTATAATGCGCGACGTAGACAGTTGAATGAAGTTCAACCCAATTTGGCGCATCAAATCATTTCCGAACTTGAAAAAGACTTTCAAGTTACGGTTATTACTCAAAATGTGGATGATTTGCATGAAAGAGCTGGTTCTACGAATGTCATTCATCTACATGGCGAATTAAGAAAAGTTCGACCTCACAATCAAGATGAACCGGTACTTCCTTGGACTGAAGATTTGAATTTGGGTGATGCTGATGAAAATGGAAATCAACTTCGTCCACATATTGTTTGGTTTGGCGAAATGGTTCCTAAAATGGATGAAGCAATAGAACAAGTTTCTGACGCCGATATTTTATTGGTTATCGGAACCTCGTTACAAGTTTATCCTGCGGCTGGACTTTTAAATTACACTCCTGATTCGTGCGAGTTGTTTGTGATTGACCCACATTTAGAAAACACCTATACCGACGATTCTCGCTTTTTTAAGTTGAGTGCAACCGAAGGAATGAAAAAACTTAAAGAATTAATTTCAAAATAAACTAAGTGATATTAAATCCTATAAAAACACAAATCATTCAGTTTTGGCTGAATGATTTGTCTGGTTTTCAGGTTTTAGTTTTATAAATTCATCATTTGTGTTGAACTTGTTTTAAGAGTTCGTTTACATTTTCAATACAAATTTGATCTTTTTGCCTTCACCAAAAAAGAGGAAAAACACCCTTTTTAGCACATGTTGTGCTTCACGGCAAAAAGGACTAATCCTACTCTACTTTTTACGTCCAGTTTTACAAAAACAGAATCACGATACCCATCAATGGTTTTTGGACTTAAATTCATGCGATCTGCGATTTCTTTATACGTTAATTCTGAACATGCAAAACGAATAAATTCGAGTTCACGATCTTTTAATTCCGCAATTAACTTATCCGAAGAAATCTCTTCAGTTCTAAGTTTTAATAAGGTTTGTGTAACAATATCGGTATAAAAAATCCCTTTACTATGCACCATTTCAATGGCTTCAAAAAGGATTTCTGGCGACATATCTTTTAACAAATATCCTTTAGCTCCAGCCTTTAACATCTTAATAATGGTCGTTTCTTGATCTTCCATAGTCAATGCAATTACCTTAATATCAGGATGCGTTTTGGAAAGTGCAGCGGTGGCTTCAATGCCATTCTTAAAAGGCATGTTGATATCCATTAGAACGATTTCTGGTTTAACTTCCGCCTTTTCAATCTCTTCTAAAAGATTTTCTCCATTATTTGCATTAATTAACACCTCTAATTTTTCATTAGACGAAATCATATTTTCAATGGCTTTCGACACCAACTTATGATCGTCGGCTATGGCTATTTTAATTGTTTCCATGTGATTCTTCCGTACGTTTTGGATAAATAATTACATTTTCAGTTCCCGAACCTTCGGCAGAACTTGTGGTTATCTGCGCATTAATTAAATGCATACGATTCTGAATATTGTTTAATCCCGATCCATTCTTCTTTGACTCCATATCATAACCTTTACCATAATCTTTGATAAAAACTTCGAGTTTTGATGGCAAATCCTTGATGTATAAATCTATTCTTCGCGCTCGAGAATGTTTCAAAGAATTGTTCAAAAGCTCCTGAATTACACGAAAAAGAATTAAAGAATGTTTAGGATCCAAGCTGATTTCTTCATGTGGATGTTGAAATTCAATTTTCACATGATCGAGTTTATTGATGCGGTTTACTTCCAATTGAAGTGACTCAACTAAGCCAAAACTTTCAACATTTTCCGAAATAAAAATTTTCGATAGATTCCGAATATCCTGAATACATTCCCCAATAATCTCATTAATCTCGGTTAAATCTTGATGAAGATTGGGTTCAGACTTACTCATTAACTGACTATTCAGCATTTTGGCTACCGATAATTTTTGGCCTAAATCATCATGCAATTCACGACCAATATTCGATAAGGTTTGCTCTTGAACTTCCCTTGCCGTGCTTAAAATCTCTTTATCAAATTTACTTTTCTGAGCAACTTTTGATAAAAGTAATTGCGACTTCTTTTTAATGAAAAAAAGATACACCAAGACAAACATTAACACGACCATAAAAAAGATTATGGTAGAGTAAATGATTAAGATTTCGACGTTTCCAAAAGCCATCAAGCATCTATTTTTTTTGTCACAAAGAGACCTATAATCATTGTTGAATAACCAATTATATTGATTGACAACAAAATTCCTCTAAAAATTCCTATATCCATAGCATCCTGCGCGACACTACTTATGAGTAATAAAGGTAACAAACAGATATAAATAATAAACAATCCAACCGTAATCCAAAAAGGATAATAGGTTGTAATACTCAGAATTTTTTCCGTTTGAAATGTTTCATAGAGAAAAATTCCGAAGGTTGCCAACAGTAATATACACTCAATAAAATAAGTAAAGTTGGGAAAAACCTTAAAAAAATTGGGCACAAAAAGGATTGATAAAAAATAATTCAGTGCGAATAATACCAATACAATGCCTTGTAGTTTTTTAGCCAGAGGAGTCTCAAATAATTGATAGTAATAATAAAATAGAAAGAAAAAGGCGAGTAAAAAAATACCTATTTTAAAAACGAGTATCGTGTCTTTATGTAAAATAATTCCAATATAACTTGAAATTGTTTCGGTTATGACGATAAATACTAGGGAAATAATAAAAAATATAATTTCCTTACCTAATTTTTTTCTAAAATGTATGACGCCAATTAATAAGAGAATCTCCATTAAATTGACCAATAACCCCCATTGTATTGACATTATTTCATTTAAATTTATCTAGGAGGACAAATAGTTCCAAAATTTAATCCTGGTACATCTCCCATTCCATCATCGTCGCCTCCCGATTGTGCTTTTGCAACGTTAATATTTTCTACCGGTTTTAAATAGGAGGTTTGATACCCTTTGTAGATTTCTTCTTGTCTACGATCAATAATTTGATCTTTTGGATATTGCCCCATTACGAATTTAATTCCTGGATTTTTAATTCCCTTCTTAGCGGCTTCTGCCTTGACAAAGGCAATGTAACCTTCTAACACTTCCAAATCATAATATACTTCCTTAGAATCTGGTTCTTTTCGAGTTGCATTAATTAATTTGTAGTTTCCATTTTCGTATTCTGTAGACAAAGTTTTAGCTAATTTTCGATCAATTAGATGTTCTTTATAAGCTGCTGAAACTTCCGGTTTTTCTTCACTTTGCGATTTTTTTTCTGCTTTTGCACATGAAATAACAGCACAAGATAACAATGCTACACTCAACATGGATTTTACATGGATTTTTGCATTCATAGTATTTGTTTTTATAGTTAGTTTTTATCAAATTTAACATATATTTGAAAAGATGAATAGGGATTTTCACCCTTTTTATTGTTTTTGAAAAAATTATAGGTTTATGTCACAAGATTTAATTGAAAATTATCATCAGATAAAAAATCAATTACCCGCTAACGTTCAATTAGTTGCTGTTTCTAAAACGCATCCCGCCGAAGCTGTAAAATTAGTTTACAATGCTGGACAACGAGTTTTTGGCGAAAACAAAGTTCAGGAAATGGTTGAAAAGTATGAACTGCTTCCTAAAGATATTCAATGGCATTTAATTGGACATTTGCAAACGAATAAAGTAAAATACATTGCGCCCTTTGTAAGTGTGATCCAAAGTGTTGATTCTGAAAAACTTTTGCGTGAAATAGATAAACATGCAGAGAAAAATCAACGAAAAATAAGCGTTCTTTTGCAAGTAAAAATTGCGGAAGAAGATTCGAAAACAGGATTGGAAGTTTCAGAAACCAAAGAATTATTTCTAAACTATCTTCAAGGTGAATTTCCAAACGTTGAAATTATAGGTCTAATGGGCATGGCTACTTTCACCAATGATCAAGAGCAAGTGAAAAGAGAATTTCAATTTCTAAAACGACTTTTTGATCAACTTTCCATTCAGAAAAAATTAGACGTTCTTTCCATGGGTATGAGTGATGATTTTCCTTTAGCAATCGAATGCGGTGCCAATTCTGTCAGAGTTGGTTCTGCCATTTTTGGTCAACGTAACTATCAAAACCTCTAAAACACAGTTAGGAACAATTTTTGCTGCTTCATAGCAACATTGAAAATAATACTATCCCAATACATATTATGCAGAAAATACTGATTGTAGAAGACGAAAAAGCAATTTCAGGAGTCTTACACAGCATCTTAAGTGATGAACTTCCCGATTACGAATTCATCATTGCCGAAGATGGTTTAGAAGGCTATAAAAATATAGAAAAAGACGATTTTAGTTTGGTTATTTCAGACATTAAAATGCCGAAACTTTCAGGAACCGAGTTGTTGAAGCAAAGTTTAGCTTTAAAACCAGATCAAACGTTTGTAATGATCTCTGGTCATGCAGATATTGATACGGCAGTTGATTGTCTTAAAGAAGGCGCTTACGACTTTATTTCGAAACCAATTGATATTAATCGATTGATTACGAGTGTTAAAAACGCTTTAGATAAAGGAAATCTTCGAAGTGAAAACAAAAATCTACAATCAGAAAACAAAAATCTGAAGAAAAAAGTCAACAAGAAATATCAAATGATTGGAGAAAGCCCCGCGCTTAAGAAAATCCAGGATATGATTGATAAAGTGGCGGTTTCGGATGCTCGAGTTTTAATTACAGGCCCGAATGGTGCCGGAAAAGAATTGGTTGCTCATGCAATTCATGCGCAAAGTGAGCGATCTAAAGGTCCCATGGTTGAAGTAAACTGTGCGGCAATTCCTTCAGAATTAATTGAATCCGAATTATTTGGACACGTTAAAGGTTCTTTTACAGGAGCGATTAAAGATAAATCTGGAAAATTTGAGTTAGCTAATAACGGAACTATTTTCTTGGACGAAATTGGTGATATGAGCCTTATTGCACAAGCAAAAGTTCTTAGAGCATTACAAGAAAGCAAAGTTTCGCCAGTTGGAAGTGATAAAGAAATCCGTGTTGATGTACGTGTAGTTGCTGCAACTAACAAGAATATGAAAAAGGAAATCGATGAAGGACGTTTCCGTGAGGATTTGTACCACAGACTTTCTGTTATTGAGATTTATGTACCGCCATTGGATGATCGTAAAGAGGATATTCCGTTGCTTGTTGAGCATTTCTCAAAGCTAATTGCAGATGAGCAAGGAACGGCAATGAAACAGTTTGATACTGCTGCAATTAAAGCACTTCAAGCCTTTTCTTGGACGGGAAATATCCGTGAACTTAGAAATGTGGTTGAGCGTTTAATTATTTTGGGAAGTTCTCCTGTATCTGCAGAGGATGTTGCAAATTTTGTAAGAAAATAATAGTAACATAACATACTAAATGGAAAGTTTGCGGTAATTTTGCCGCAAACTTTCTTTTTGGAAAGATTGAAACATTTTATATGGCATTTTTAGACCCCGAATACACCAAACGAACCTTAACTTTAGCTGCACCTGTAATGCTTACCCAATTAGGGCAAGTATCAGTAAACTTATTCGATAATATTATTGTTGGAAAACTTTTAGGTCCCGATGCGTTAGCTTCTGTTTCCCTTGGAAACGGAGTGTTTTTTAGTGTATTCATTTTTGGATTGGGAATGTCACTTGCGATTCCACCGCTTGTTTCAGAGGCGAATTCTCAGAAAAACAAAAAACAAATTGATAGTATTTTTCGTCACGGTTTTGTGATTAATATGACGGTTGGCTTTTTATTGATGTTATTGCTTTTAGCGGCAATGCCTTTGTTGAATCACATGAATCAACCCAAAGAAATTATTCCCGATACCATTACGTACTTAACGATTATGGCATTTAGTATTATTCCGTTTATGGGATTTCAAACGCTTCGGGAGGTTTCGGAAGGTCTATCCTACACTATTGGAGTCACAAAAGCGACTATCATTGCAAACATTATTAATATTATTTTAAACTATATTTTAATTCAAGGATTATTTGGTTTCCCGAAAATGGGCGTTGCAGGATCAG
The DNA here is from genome assembly GCF_059509915.1 of Kaistella sp. CFF1-2. NCBI lineage: Bacteria > Pseudomonadati > Bacteroidota > Flavobacteriia > Flavobacteriales > Weeksellaceae > Kaistella > Kaistella sp. CFF1-2. The sequence goes on along the minus strand of NZ_JCAKLF010000001.1, from coordinate 173,291 downwards.
CTTGGGCAACCTTTATCGCTCGAGTTTTCATGGTTGTATTTCTATTTTTAGTCATGCAAAAAGAAGCCAAAACAAAAGAATATCTCAAGAATTTTAGCTTAAAAATCAGTTTGTTTTCCAAAGCATTATTCAACAAAATGATTAAAATAGGAGTCCCCACTTCCCTACAAATGTTTTTTGAAGTAACGGCTTTTGCAGCAGCAGCTTTCATTTGTGGTTTGGTCAGCGCTAAAGATATTTCATCGCATCAAATTGCCTTAAGCATGGCGTCTTTTACCTTTAATTTATGTATTGGGTTGGGTGTTGCTTCAACGGTTTTAATTGGAAATAAAATGGGCGAACGAAATTTTGTAGAGCTCCGAAAAGTGGGTGTAAACAATATTAAAATTGTTTTTATTGGGATGATTTTCGCTGGACTTATTTTTATCGTTGCTCGGAATATTCTGCCCACTTTCTTTACCGATTCTTCAGAAGTTCATGTTATTGAATTGGCTTCTCAATTATTGATTATTGCTGCTTTATTTCAACTTTCAGATGGAATTCAAGTGGTTACTTTAGGATGTTTACGTGGTATTCAAGATGTGAAAATCCCGAGCGTAATCACGTTTATAGCGTATTGGATTATTACGATTCCGCTAGGATATTACCTATGTTATATCCAAGGAATGGGTGCTATTGGAATGTGGATTGGTTTAGGAATTGGACTTTCCATTTCTGCCGTTTTATTGGTGAAACGTTTCCATGATTTAACCAAACGACGAATCGAAAATTCAGAAAAATACACATAAAAAAAGCAGAAGTTAAACTTCTGCTTTTTGTTTTATATAAATAACTTAGCAAAAAAATATAATGAGATCGACAGCTTATATATGTGCCTATGTTTTCTAATTTAAAATAAATTCTACATATTTCCAGATTATAATTTTCCGAACTTTGATTCATACTTACTTAAATCTGCATATTGATTTGAAAATAATTGGATAGGATTCGTTGAATGATCGAATTTAGATTTTTCAATCTGTTTTTCTTTAATAATTACTCCATTATCATATTTTCTAATTAGAACTATTTTTTCATTGTCATATTCTAGGAATATAATTACTATTTCAAAAATAATCTCATTACTAGAGTTTTTATAGGGAATAGTTAAACTTGTTTTACAATTGTCAAAATCATATTCGAAAGAAACTGCACCTCGTGCATAACTACTTGTATTTAATTTGAGATTACTTATATTAGTTTCAGGATATAAGTTGTGAATTATTGTTGTCTCTTTGTACAGTAATAATCTATATTTTTGGACCTCGCCACATATGCGACATTCTCCAATGTATAGATCAAAATTATTCTTACTTGTATTCTTTTCTAAATTTAAATTCTCACTCTTAAATACTTCATCTGCAATTTTTAAATAATGGAAAAAAGGAATAATTCTATTGCTAAATTTTGAAGGTACATCTAGCTTCTTTTTTTCATTCCAAAATGGCTTCAAACTAGTGTTTGAGTGCCTTTCATGAAAATGTTTAAAGCCAGTATTTTCATCTCCAAAAAATAAAATCAGCCCTGTACTCGGTGAAACTTGCATTACATCTGTTTTACGAAAACCATGAAATATAAGATTATCTTTTTTGTAATCAGGATTTTTAGAATCCTCAATAATAAAATCTTTTTCCCCTTGTGAAAGTAGGTTTGTCATATAATGCTGTCTAACTTGTTTTACAATGAATTTGATTAAAGTTTGAATTCTAATTTAACATTAAAAAATAGTCCTGTTAATCGAACTGGAACTGCATAAACAGCATCCGAACTTACATCCGAAATCCATTGATTCGCAACGGTATTGTTGATGTTAAAGGCATTAAATATTTGAACTCCTAACGTCAATTCTTTAAAATTACCCCAGAAATTCCCATGCGCTTTATGTTCATCTTGATCGATAAAAACTTTGGACATTCCGATATCAACACGTTTATACGATGGTAATCGTTTTTGATAGTTATAATGCGCGGTGAAATCAGGTTGCTGTGTCAAAGGATCAATCGTAATCGGTGTTCCCGTTGGTAATCCACTTGCATAAACCAAAGTTAAATTCACCTTCATACTAGGAAATTTCGGCATATAATCTTGATAAAACATCGATAACCTCAAGCGTTGATCGGTAGGTCTAGGAATATTTCCTAATTTGTTGATATTCTCATAAACACGTGCATAACTTGCACTGATCCAAGAATCAACTCCAGGAACGAATTGTCCAAACAATCTTGTGTCAATTCCGTAGGCATATCCTTCCGCATTATTTTCGCCCGAATACCGAACTCGAACATTATCCATATAATACGGAATCAAACGATCCATTTTCTTGTAATATGCCTCTGTTGTTAATTTTAACGGCCGATCAGCCATTTCAAATTCATAATCGTTTCCTAAAATCAATTGATACGAACGTTGCGCCTTGATATTCGAATTAAAATCCCCCGAAAGATCTTTTATTTCTTTATAAAATGGAGCTTGATAATACACGCCACCGGCAATTCTGAAAAGCATATCTGCATTCCAATCTGGTTTTAACGCGAATTGAACTCTCGGACTTACCAATGTTTCATCATTAAAATCCCAATGCTGCGCACGAACTCCCGCATTTAAAAATGCTTTTGAACTTCCCCAGAAAAACTTCTTGGAAAACTGCGCATAGGCTGAAATTCGAGTAGGATTAATTTTATTTGCCCCAGAAACATGATATTTTAAACTTAAATCTGAAGAATCCAAAGCACCAGGCAAAACAAAATCTTTAGGTGTGCTGTAGCCCATGGAATCTATTAATTGCCATTCATTGGTTAAATCACTTAGACTTTCCTTTTCAAACTTTGCTCCTACTTCAATATCGGTATTTACATCTGGTGAAAAACGGGCACGAAGTTGTGAGCCGTAGGTTTTTACCATTAAATCATTACGAGCATGATCGATTTGTCCACCGGCATCGTAATTTGGAATTGGATCACCCGATTGAGGATCAAATTTTTGAATTAAATACGCCGAAGCAATCGAATAATATTCTCGTTCTCTATTATGATACGCGAAATTGTCCAAGCTAAAACTCCATTTTTCATTCGGTTTGAAGTGAACTGACGCCGTACCCATCATATTTCGGTACTTATCATCTTCCTTACCATCATAAAAAACACTTACACGAATAGGCTGTTGCAAACTTCCAAAATCAATGTCCTTTTGTTTCGGAATCATCTCATAATCGTTCTTCGAATAAATTCCTAAGAATGAGACTTTCCATTTATCGTTGATTTGATAATTAATAAACGATTGGAAATCCATATATCTCGGGTTGAAATCGGTATCTTCATTCATTGTATTTAGAATGAGATTCGTGTTTCGATACCGTCCCGAAATCATAGCAGATAATTTCTGATCTTTCGTTGCAAAACCAGTAGATAAACGTCCGCCAATTAAACTCGCTTCACCAGCCAATTCAAATTTGGTCGGTTGCTTGTAGTAAATATTAAGTGCCGAAGCCATTTTATCGCCATATCGAGCTTCAAAACCACCAGCCGAAAAATTCACCACCGAAACCATATCTGGATTGATGATACTTAAACCTTCTTGCTGCGAGTTTCGAATTAAAAACGGACGATACAACTCAATATCATTGATGTAAATTAGATTTTCATCATAGTTTCCGCCACGAACCATGTATTGAGAGGAAAGTTCTGTGTTGGAATTTACAGAAGGAAGTGATTTCAACAAACCTTCTACACCACCAGAAATTGAAGCCACTTGCTGCGCATCTTTAGCGGATATCTTAACCGTCGTAAGATCGTTTGATTTAAATGCATTCGTCTTTTTTTGGAAAACGACTTCCTGAATATTATGAACTTTCGTACTATCCTTTTGCGCATAAAATGCGATGGGAAGCGACGCGAGAACTAAAAAGCTAATTTTTTTCAATGCGGAAAAAATATAATATTAAATAATGGCTTCCCTAACACGGGTTAGTTTTTCTAAAAGTGGTTCTAGCAAATCCAAACTAAGCATATTCGCACCATCTGATTTCGCATGTGCTGGATCAGGATGCGTTTCGATGAAAAGTCCATCCGCTCCTACTGCAATACCTGCTTTTGCGATGGTTTCTATAAGTTCAGGACGTCCGCCTGTAACGCCAGAACTTTGATTAGGTTGCTGCAAAGAATGCGTGATATCCAAAATCACAGGAGCGTAATTTTGCATCACCGGAATTCCTCTAAAATCTACGACTAAATCCGTATATCCAAACGAATTTCCACGTTCGATAATTCCTACTTTATCATTTCCTGAATCGATCACTTTTTGAACCGCAAATTGCATGGATTCTGGCGAAAGAAACTGTCCTTTTTTCAAGGTTACCGTTTTCCCTGTTTTAGCAGCAGCGATTAACAAATCGGTTTGACGAACTAGAAAAGCTGGAATTTGCAAAACATCAACATATTCAGCCGCTAAAGCTGCATGTTCATTTTCGTGAATATCCGTCGTCGTTGGAATATTGTATTTTTCACCAACCGCTTTGATAATCTCTAAAGCTTTTACATCTCCAATTCCCGTAAACGAATCTACACGAGAACGATTAGCCTTTTTGAACGATCCTTTAAAAATGTACGGAATGTTGAACTGATTGGACAAAGCCACTACTTTTTCGGCAACTTCAAAAGGCGTTTCTTCATTTTCAATAGCGCAAGGCCCAGCGATTAAGAAAAAATTCTTAGAATCGCGATGATGTATTTTATCTACGTTTAATAGCATTTTAATTCATTTATATATTGTTAAAACTATATTTTTTTCTTATTTAAAACTTCTTCACAATCTTTTCAATCGTGTTTATATTTCGAGAAGTAAATTTATCTTTAAATTTTTTCTTACCCAAAATTTTTCCAAATTCAGAGTTTAGCGTTTCTTGTTTTGGAATTTGCCAATAAAATGTTGAGTTAACACGACTTCCCTTTTCATTTTCTTGATGACTGCAAAGTTCATATTCCTCCAAAATTTCTTGGCTTTCTTTTTCTTCCGCAATAAAAACGTAGGAATGCCACTCTTTATTCTTTTCGAATGGGCTATTCTCTAATATTTTCTTTAGCTCCTTTTCCGATTTTACAAAAAGAAAAGCCTCATAATTGAAAGCTTTTGACATCGCGTTTTCTAAAGTCGTTTTTAATTCTAATACGGTTTTCTCAGATTGGAAAAGAATATTTCCGCTAGCCAAAACCGAAGATACATTCTCAACACCTGCTTTTGAAAAAACATTGCAAACATCCGCCATTTTCATGGCCATTCCATTGACATTTACGCCACGTAAAAACGCACAATATTTAGCAGATTCGTTCATTGATTGATTTCTTATTTCAATTTCTAATACAAAGATAAGGTGAAAAAATTGCAAAAAAAAACGGACCGAAGTCCGCTTTAATTTATGTATTTCTTATTGAGTTGCTTTCATGACTTGAGTTGTAATTTGATCCATTTTTTCCGTTTCGTACGTAGAATCAAAAGGCTTCATCACTTCGAACAAATACTGATAGAAAGGCGCAATTTTTTGAACGTTTTCCGACTCAATTAATGCTTTTTCTTTCCCCATTGCTTCAAGATTTTTGATAAACTCATTATACCGTTTATCAATAGGCTCAATCGAAGAAACAATGTACTGATACGCTTTGTCTTTCTGACCTAGCTTCGTATATGCTTCTACAACAGAACTTACAATCAATGAATATTCAAAAGGTTTTGAACGTAATAGTCTTCCTGCAAAGCGTTGTTCATCTTTTGAAAGACTGCTGTAATAATCGTATTCTCTAAAAGTTCCTTTTTTAAGGTCTTCAGCAAGTTTCAAACCTTTCTGTTCTTGTCCTGCAATGATATATCCATACACCATAGAACTTAATGAACGAGCATCATCGTATTTCGCAATCGGAATTTCACGACTTGCAAGGTCTAGTAATTCTACGGCTTTTCCTTTTTGACCACTCAATGCTAAAGCATCTGCCGCTCGACTTACAGAACTTCTGTAGCTCACAATATTTTGGGTACACGTCTCATCAAAGTGAACATTCAAATCTTTGAAATTACCCCATCGATAATTTTTCACAATTCGATACAAATCTTCACCATCAACACGTCCCATTTCACCACTTTCTTTTTCTTTAGTTTCGATAGGAACTAATCGATAACTAAATCCATCAAACTGCAAATAATCGTTTAGATAGAAGATATTTTCATCATCGTAAACCCCACCAGAAGAGAAATTAATAGGACGTTTCCAATCGAAATTGGCCAAAATATCCATTAATATCAAATTGTTTTTAAACATGCTTTGTCTTCTGTAATCGATCGTAATGTGATCAACCGCAAGATTTGCATCTTTAGCTTTGATAATTCCTGATTGAATTGCATTGGCTTTGTTTACCGGAATAACAAGTTTACTTGTTGGTAAGAAGTTAAAACGCTCGTATTTGTCTTCACCAAAAAGCATTTTAAGAATATCATCTTTTTCTGTAGATTTTATTTTCAAGAAGTTCACCGCGTCTTTGATAGACATAGAATCTTGTGTTAAATACTTTCTAAATGATGAAAATGAGTTTTCTGGTAATCCTCTTTCTTTTAAAGATCCAAAAAGACCTTCCCAATCGGATTTTTTGAAAACATACACCTGATCATTCGTTCCATCACGGTAATCTTTATGTTCAAGTATGGACGGAACTGGAGGACCAGAATACGTTTGTCTCTTAATTTGATCAATATACCAAGGCGTTGATGCTAATGTGAAATTCACGACTTTAACATCATCTCTAAAGTTTTCCGTTTCTTGAATCGCCCAAACTGGATACGTGTCATTATCCCCGTAAACAAACAAAATATTGTTTTTGTTTAATGACTTTAATACCGAATACGAATAATCATACGCCGCATATCGCTTACTACGATCATGAGCATTGTAGTTTTGGAAGCCCATCATCAAAGGAACAACCAATAAAGCGACTCCACCAATTAAAACAGCCGTGCTTTTCTTCACTTTTGAATAAAGGAAATATAAAACAGCGCCCGCTCCTAAACCAATCCAAATGGCAAAGGCAAAAAAGGAACCAACCATCGCATAATCTCGTTCTCGAGGTTCAAATGGTTTCACACCTGTATAAAAGATAATTCCGACGCTGGTAATAATGAACAACGATAAAATGGCGTAAAATCTTCCGAAATCTCTATTCGCTTGGAAATACAATCCGATTAAACCTAAAATTAATGGTAAGAAGAAAAACTTCACCGTACTTTCATTAGAATACATCGCTGGCATATCTTTTTGATTTCCCCACAATGCATTATCAATAAATGAAATTCCAGAAATCCAGTTTCCACGCGTGTTTTCGTTTTGTCCTTCTAAGTCATTTTGTCTTCCAACGAAGTTCCACATCAAATAACGAACGAAATAATATCCGTTTTGGAAGGTAATGAAATAATCTAAATTCTGAGCAAATGAAGGTCTCTGAACATTGATTAAATCGTATTTTTTAGCTTCTAAATAATCATCAATGGTAATGGTTTTATCTTCGTACTTTTTACGAAGTTGATCAAAAACTTCCTGTGCTTGAGGATTATCTGCAAGTTCTGTATTTCCATAGTTGAACGTAAAATCTGGTGCACCATACATGGAAATATAATTCGCCATGACTTGCTTGTCCTCGTTGAACATTCTTGGCATAAAGCTTACATGCGCTTGGTTATACACATAGCTGAAACGCTCTCCTACTTTACGATATTCACCTGTTTGCTCATCTTTTTCGTAGATATCACCAAACTTTAGAAGACCACCATCTTTTTGAGTTTTATAACTTCCATCTGCATTTCTTTCGATACCATTGTTATCCAAATGCGCCGTATAGTTTTGTCCGTAGGTAGTTGGCCAATCACCGTATTGTTCACGGTTGTAGTAATCCAACATACCAATGGCGTTATCTGGATTATTTAAGTTCATTGGCGGATTTGCGTTAGCACGAATCGGAATCACCAACCAACAAGAGAAACCAATCATCATAAAAATCAAAGATAAAGCAATCGTCTGGTAGATTCTTTTTCCTGTTTTTCTAGCTCTTTTCAAACCAAAATAACATACTGCTAAAAGGATTAGGAATGCTAAAATAGTTCCTGAGTTAAATGGTAAACCAACACCATTAACGGCAAATATTTCCAATTTCCCAAATAACGACATGATTAATGGGAAAATAAATTTGAAAACTAATGCTAAAATCAATAGCGTAACGAGATTCGCATAAATGAAAGATTTCCAAGAAAATTCGTAATTCTTGGTGTAGAAAATCAAACAAACTGCTGGAATCGCCAACATACACATCATGTGAACCCCCACAGATAATCCAACTAAGAAGAAGATTAAGATAATCCAACGTTCATTATGTTCCGTATGGAATTCATCTTCGTATTTTGTGATTAACCAAACTAAAAGTCCAATAAACATCGTAGCCATCGAGTATACTTCTCCTTCTACAGCTGAATACCAGAACGTATCCGAAAATGTAAAACACAAAGCTCCAACAACTCCCGAGAAGAAAATAGCCCATTCATCTGTTTTAGTTAGTGATTCTTTAATATTTCCGTAAATAGTTTTAACTAAATGCGTGATGATCCAGAACAAAAACAAAATGGTAAACGCACTACACAAAGCAGATAGAGCATTAATGATTAGTCCATATTTTTGTCCATCTCCAAAAGCGAGCATCGCTGCAACTGCACCAACGAGTTGAAATAAAGCTGCACCAGGAGCGTGAGTTACTTCTAGTTTTACTGCCGAAGAAATATATTCTCCAGTATCCCAAAAACTAAAATTGTGCTCAATGGTGGAGAGATAAACAATAAATGAAATCGCAAAAATCACCCATCCTAAGATCGTATTCCACTTCTTGAATGTCCAGTCTTTCATAAATTTAAAACTTTTGAGGCCAAAAATAATACTTTATAATCAGTTTATCGGCGTTTTATGAAAAATTTGATACGGAAAAATTGGTTTAGATTGAAACGAACATAATTGTTGATATAAATCGTTGCATATTGAATTAATTATGAATAGTTACACATAAAAGTAAAAATTTTCTTACTTTTGCAGTCGTTTTAAGAGTTAGTAATAAAGATGAAGAATGTTTACAATAATATTCTTGGATTAATTGGTAATACGCCTTTAGTAAAGCTAAATTCGGTTACCGAATCCATTCCTGCAGAGGTGTATGCCAAGTTGGAATGTTTTAATCCAGGGCATTCAACAAAAGACAGAATCGCACTTCACATTATAGAGAATGCCGAGAAAAAAGGCCTTCTTAACCCCAGTTCTATTATCGTAGAAACAACTTCAGGAAACACTGGGTTTTCTATTGCCATGGTTTCTATTTTAAAAGGATATCAGTGTATTTTAGCCGTAAGTGATAAGACCAAACCAGAAAAAATCTCCTATTTGAAAGCTTTAGGAGCTAAAGTTTATGTTTGTCCAGCGTCAGTTCCAGCAGATGATCCAAGATCATACTATGAAGTAGCGAAAAAAATTGCTTCTGAAACTCCGAATTCTATTTACATCAACCAATATTTTAACGAATTAAATATTGATGCACATTATCAAACGACAGGTCCTGAAATTTGGGATCAAACGGAAGGTAAAGTAACACATTTATTTGCTTGTACAGGAACAGGTGGAACGTTATCAGGATCAGCAAAATACTTAAAGGAGAAAAATCCAGATATTAAAATCATCGGTGTTGATGCAGATGGTTCTATTTTGAAAGGCTATTTTGATACAGGAAAAATCAACGAAGACGATATTCATTCCTACCAAATTGAAGGAATGGGGAAAAATCTTATCCCAGCGGCGTTATTATTTGATCAAATCGATGAATTTGTCCGAGTAAATGATGAAGACGCAGCTTATAGAACTCGTGAAATCGCTTTGAAAGAAGGAATTTTAGGAGGTTATACTACTGGAGCAGTTACTCAAGGATTACTTCAATATGCTGCTGAAAATCCTTTTAAAAAGGATGATGTGGTCGTTCTTATTTATCCAGATCATGGTTCTCGTTACATGACCAAAGTCTATAGCGACGAATGGATGTCGGAACAAGGTTTCACCGAAGGTGAACACAGCAAGTACGACGACGCTATTTACGTAGAATATTGCAAACAATAAATCAAATTCTTTAACCTCCTGAAAATTATCAGGAGGTTTCTGTTTTAAGGTAAATTTAATTACCTTTGCAACCTAATTAACAATTATTTAAACAACTCAACTATACAATGGTAGATATTTTTGACAGAATCAAGCAAAATCCTGGACCATTAGGGCAATTTGCTGATTACGGTGAAGGTTATTTTATTTTCCCAAGATTAGAAGGACCTATAGGACCGAGAATGATCTTTCAAGGTAAGGAAGTAATCTTCTGGAGTGCTAATGATTATTTAGGACTTTGTAACCATCCCGAAGTAAAAAAAGCAGATGCGGATGCCGCTGCAGAATACGGAATGTTCTACCCTATGGGAGCTCGTGCAATGTCTGGTGAAACAGATCAGCACCTTCAATTAGAAAAAGAATTGGCAGAGTTTGTTGAAAAAGATGCAGCGTATTTATTGAATTTTGGTTACCAAGGAATGACATCAACGATTGATGCATTGGTTAGCCGTCACGACGTGATTGTTTATGATGTAGATTCTCACGCCTGTATCGTAGATGGTGTTAGAATGCACATGGGTAAAAGTTTTACTTACCGTCATAATGATATCGCTAGTTTAGAGAAAAATCTTCAAAGAGCGACAAAAGTTGCGGAAGAAAACGGAGGTGGAATTTTAGTAATCACTGAGGGTGTTTTCGGAATGAGAGGCCAACAAGGAAAACTAAAAGAAATTTGCGAGCTTAAAAGCAAATACAACTTCAGATTATTAGTTGATGATGCTCATGGTTTCGGTACTTTAGGAGAAAGAGGTGCTGGTGCTGGTGAAGAGCAAGGTTGTCAAGATCAAATCGATGTATACTTCTCAACATTTGCGAAGTCTATGGCTGGTTTTGGAGCTTTCATCGCTGGAAATAAAGAGATTATTCGTTATTTGAAGTTCAACTTACGTTCTCAGATTTTTGCTAAATCTTTGACAATGCCAATGGTAATCGGAGGTTTAAAGAGATTGGAACTTCTAAGAAGTCGTCCAGAAATCAAAGCGAAATTGTGGGAAAATGTAAACAAACTGCAAAACGGATTGAAAGAAAGAGGTTTCAACCTTGGAGATACCAACACATGTGTTACACCAGTAATGATGCAAGGATCACCAGTTGAAGCGACACTTCTTGTTAAAGATCTTCGTGAAAACTTCGGAATTTTCACCTCAGTTGTAGTATACCCAGTAATTCCTAAGGGAATGATTTTGTTGAGATTAATTCCAACAGCGTCGCACACCGATGCAGAAATCAACGAAACACTTGCGGCATTTGAAGCAATCCACGATAAGTTGGTCAACGGTTTCTACAAAGAAGCTGCAGAAAAGCTTTTAGCAGATCAAAATTTAGAATTTAAGCCTATTTAATAGATTACAATTCAAAAAAATATTAAAGGATGCAAATTTTGCATCCCTTTTTTTTTAAATATTTGATGAAAAATATTCCTATTTTCGTGTTACTTAAAGCAAAATCACAAATGAGAAATAAATTCACCTATCCTGTTTTCTGTTTTGTATTCCTTGGTGTCAGCATTGCAGCTCAGAATGCAAAACCTGAAGATACTGAAATATGGACGCCAGAACCGCCAAAAGTAACTCCTGGAAATGTTGTCTATCAAAAACCACCTTCCGATGCCTACATTCTTTTTGATGGAAAAAACCTGAACGAATGGGTTTCTAATAATGACAACAGCAAACCAGCAAATTGGACTGTGAACAAAGGAATTCTCACTGTAAATAAAAAAGCAGGAAATATTGAAACAAAGAAAAAGTTTTCGAATTATCAACTTCACTTAGAATGGATGATACCTAAAAACATCTCTGAAAATGGACAATTAAAAGGAAATAGTGGTGTTTTTCTAGCATCTCTAGGCAAAGGCGATCCTGGTTACGAATTGCAAATTTTGGATTCTTACATGAATAAAACGTACGTAAATGGAATGGCAGGAAGCATCTACAAGCAATTCCCTCCACTTTGCAATCCTACACTTCCTCCTGGCGAGTGGCAAACCTATGATATTGTTTGGACTGCACCTGTTTTTAGCAAAGATGGAATAGTTCTTAACAAAGCACGAGTTAATGTTTATCTTAATGGCATTTTAATTCAGAACAATATTGAATTAGAAGGCCCTACTCAATATATTGGTAAATCTTCATATGCAATTTCTCACGGCGCTTCTCCTATCAAATTGCAAGCTCACAATGATCCAAGTAAACCCATTAGCTTTCGAAATATATGGATACGAGAATTATAATATTGATATACTTATTCTTAATGATCATTTTAAATAAAAACTCCCTTCTAAATTTAGAAGGGAGTTTCATTTAAATAGTATTTGAAAAAATTAATTCTTCTTCGCCCACCAAAGCGGTGTTAATACGGCATCTTCACCATTTAATAAAGAAACAGCCTGAGCATAACCCACAGGATCGCTATTTCTAAATGTACTAGGATATGGCAATCTTTGAGGGAAGTTTTTCACCGAGTTTGTCATATAATTTGATGAATTAAGATTTGGTATGTTAGGTAAAGGTTGTTCTACAGCTGGGTTTTCAAAGAATGGTAATCCCAATCGTCTATGATCATTCCAACCTTCAAGAGGCAACCAAGGTGTATTTGCAATAAATTTCTGAGTAATAATCTTAGTAAGCTTATCATTTTTTACACTACCGTTTTTATAAATTGTATTTACAGGATATTTTATTTGAGCCGTTCCCGCAACTTTTGTTCTTCCATCAACAAAATTCATGGTATGCGAAGCACCAGGTTCTGTCGTATGTGAATAGGCTGCAGAAGTACCGTTTCTATTAAATGTATTTGAAGCAATGTACGATCCATAATATTGTCCAACCCCATTGTAATCAATACTTTCTTTTACACCTTTATTGTAAGCAGCTTCATCAGACATTGGTGTCGCCCATCCTCTTAAAGAAGCCTCAGCAATAAGTAAATAACTTTCCCAGCTACCAAAGAAAACTCTTTTTTGGGTACTGTTTCTGTATTTTTGAACTACAGAAGGCGTATATCCTGCTACACCTCGAGCTCCATTTCTACTGAGCTTAGCGCCCCAAGATCCGATAGTATAAGCATTCCATGAATTTTTCACATTTACTTTCTCTATGCTACCATCTGCATAAACGAAATTTCTAACGTACTCTGCATCCGTATATTTATACATAGCAGGATAATTTGCATTGTTGGTATCACCTACCACAAAGAAATTTGCAAACGCTCTTGGATCCATTTTATTTGGAATTCCGTCAAGCCAATACCCTGTTGAAGGATCATTAGTTAAAAGCGGAAGTTGGTCTGGAAAATAAAGTCCGATATAATCTTCTGCTTTAACATAAGGTTTCATTTCTGCAGAAACTTGATCAGCTGAATTTACTCCACCTAAACCTACATATAAGTTATTAAGTGTCGAAGAAATGATTTGAGAGTTCCATCCACGAGACATAACTCCCGTTAAATCGTCCCAACCATCTTTTTCTTGCACCGAAAAATTTTCGCTACTTGTTGATATAAATTTATTAGTAGCTGCAGCTGCTTCAAATTCAGACTTAGCTTTAGCCGCATCAACTTCCGATAAACGCATTGCCAGCCTCATTCGCATCGAATTTGCATAACGAATCCATTTATCCCAATCGTATCCATATGCGGGGTCTTCTTTTTTCAATTCTTCTGACCTAGCAACCGAGGTATCAATTTTGCCTACCGCGTCTTTTAACTCAGCCAAGAAGAAATAATAAGCATCCTTTGTTGAATTGAATTCCGGATTATATCCTTTGAATCCATCCAACGGAATAGAACCAAAATTATCACTCAATTCGCTCATTAAATACACTCGCCAGATTCTAGCGACTTGCTTAATGTTTTCATTGTGAACTTGTGCTGTACCTTTTTCTTGGCGCTCATCCGCCATATTAATTGCGTTATTAGCATTACGTAACCAGGTCGAAACATAGCCCCAGTAATTGGATGACCAACCATCATCGTATGAACCACCGGCAATACCAGTTGAATACTGTTGTCTTCCTGCTGTTTTCCAATACAATACAAATGCTCTTTCTGCAACTTCAGGATTCATTTGCGCACCAATAATGGAATTATTTAGAAAATATTCCGGTAAAACCTTTTCAGTTTCTACTGCGTTGGGATCTACATTCATTTCATCAAACTCACTACATCCCGTAGCTCCAACTAGTAAGATAGAAAGTCCGATAATTTTAAATATGTTATTTTTCATGTCTTTTTTGTTTTTTAGAATCCTACTGTTAAATTAAAGTTGAAAGATCTTGACGTAGGAAATGAGAAATATTCAAAGCCTGAAGCGTTCGTATTTACCGCGAAAGATGATTCAGGATCGATCCCATCGGCTTTACTGTGAATCATCCATACATTATTTGCTGATAAAGTTAATCTCGCATTTTGAATGAATGTACGCTCTAACATCGTTTTTGGAATACTGTAACTTACCGAAACGTTTCTCAAACGAATATTTGTAGCATCGTAGATAAATGCTTCGTTAATCCCTAAATTAGAACTTCCTCTAGATACCACAGCTCCCCAATAGTCTTCTGGCGAAACCGCCACCGTATTAGCAGTATATGTAGTTCCGTTTTGCTTTACACCATCAACAATAAAATCTTCACGTCCGCCGTTCATAACCGTTTGTGCTGATCTTCCGCTAGCGGCAAGTGAATGCTGTGTTCCTGAGAAGAATTTCCCTCCAAAACGTCCATCAACTTGGAAAGACAATGTGAAATTTTTATAATTAATCGTATTGATAAATGATGCAATTGCTCTTGGAGTTTGATCTCCCAGTTCTTTAGGTGTACTGTTTGCTAATGGCAAGCCACTATTATCCACAATAATTTTTCCGTAGAATTCGCTGTTTGGGTCTTCCACTCTTTGGTAAGACGTTCCCATAAGAACACCATACCGGCTTCCTACATTAGCATAAACTCCGAATGCATCAAAACCACCATTTGGTAATAAATACGTTTTCAAAGAACCATCAAGATTGTTAATTTTGTTGATATTTTTCGAGAAATTTGCCTTGGCATTCCAAGTGAAATTATTGTTTTTAACAATATCGGCTCCAAGCATTACTTCGATACCTTCGTTTGAAATCTCCCCCGCATTAATCATTTTTCTTTTATACCCAGAAAAATCATTTAAAGGAAGTTCTAACAATTGATTTTTTGCTTTCGTATTGTAATAGTTAACATCTAAATCAATTCTATTGAAAAATCTCAAATTCGTTCCAAATTCATAGGTAGATAATTTCTCACTAACAACATTCGGATCAAATAAAACATCACCACTATTCGCAACGAAATTCCCGTTTGGATCCAACTGAACATTATAAATGTTGTGCAGCTTGTACGGATCTAAAGAGTTACCCGTTTGCGCAAAAGAAGCTCTAATTTTAGCAAAAGTTAAAAAATTTCCTAGCGTTTCGGTATTATTCAACTTTTTAATCATATCCGTTATAACTAACGATGTACTTGCTGAATAATATTGATACGAACGGTTTGATTCGATTAAGGTAGAGGCCCAGTCATTTCTAAATGTTCCATTTAAGAACCAGAAACCATCATAGTTAATTTCTCCAGTTGCAAATGCGGAGTTAATTTGCTTTTCTGTACGATCTTCGTTGACATTTCCGGATGATAACTTAATATTTTTAACAACAAAATAATTCGGGATTGCAAGGATTCCACCGATATTTGTTCTATTATAGCTTGTTTTCATGATCTGTCCAAAAACAGAAAGCGATGCTCCCCATTTCCCAACGATATTATCTTTCTTCGCATTTAAGCTCAAAATGTAGTTATTTTCAAAACTACGATCTTGCCCTGTTGAATATTGATTATCTATATTTCCACCGCTATATACTTTTTGTTCAAATTTGGAGAAATACATATCCGTTCCTACTTGTGCATTCGCGTTCAACCAATCCGTAAAAGAGTATCGAAGATTTGCATTAACTAAAAAACGATTTCTAAAGTCGTTATTTAAACGATTATGCACGTTCCAATATGGGTTATTCCCATCTTTAATATACCAGTTTTGCTTTGCGCCTAAAACATCCATTCCTGATTTTAAATCAAGGATATTTACGGTACTAGGCATGGATACTAATGTTGAATAGTAATTTCCATTGTTTCCACCACTGATTGGTCTATTAGAAGCTTCGGAATTAATATATTGAAACTTTAAATCGGAATTCCATTTTTTATTTTCTCCAAATTGAGACGAAACTCTCGTTGTAAAGTTCAATCTTTTGTATTTGGATTCTGGTACAATACTGTTATCAGACAAATAACTTACCGATGAAAATAATTGCGAATTTTCTCCTAACGCATTTTGAAAAGTCAACGTATTAAGATTCGAAATTCCTGTATTAAAAAAGTTTCTAAGGTTGTTATACGTTTGCAAACTTACCTCTCTATCTCTCCAATCCGTAACTTTTTGTCCAGTAATACGAGCTCCCCAGCTTGAACCAGAAGTTGCACCATACTCGCCACCGTTACCTTGAGAAAACTGATTTTGAACTTCAGGCGTCATAAAAAGATCGCTAATCGTTAGCGTATTCGAGTAAGTAATTCCAGCTCCTTTTCCACGTTTACCGCTTTTTGTCGTAATCATGATAACCCCATTTCCCGCGCGAGAGCCGTACAAGGCTGATGCTGCTCCACCTTTTAGAACACTGACATTTTCGATATCTTCCGGGTTAATGTCGCTTAAACCATTTCCCATATCCATATCAGGATTCCAGAAATCGTTATTTTTGGTTCCCACGAAGTTGTTTAGCGGAATTCCATCAACAACAATTAAAGGCTGGTTGTCCCCGGTAATTGAATTGTAACCTCTTAAGATAATTTTCGATGACGCAGCTGGTCCCATCGTAGATTTCACAAGCTGAAGCCCCGTAACCTTACCAACAAGAGAATTGGTTACGTTGGTTTCGCGGGCATTTTTAATGGCATCACCGGAAATGTCTTGATACACGTATCCAAGAGATTTTCTTTCCTTTTTAATTCCGTAAGCTGTAAGAACTACTTCTTCAATCGTTTTTGATTTTAAAGAATCTTCTTGAGCTTTCAGCAATCCACCGTAAAGAAACAGTGCCGCTAAACTTAGAATTTTAACATAAGTTTTTTTCATAATCTAATTTAGAATTTTCTTGTATTTACGGAATTAAATATAAATATTTTATCCATTCAAAGAATACCTTTTAGAAAATTAAATAAAAACGACTGTTTTTTACATATTTTGTATTACATAATTTTAGAAACAACTAAAAATATTAACTAATAATTAACAATTGTTAAGAAATATTTTATATTGATAAACCAATCTTCAGATTGTTTTTGTCCAAAAATTGATTAAAATAGAAGTAAAATAAAAAAGCTCAGCAAAAATTTGCTGAGCTTTTTTTTATGGATATCAATATTGACGTATTACTCTACCAATATAATTCCTTTTTCATTGTTGAATTCTACCACACCACTTGCAATTGGGTACGAGAAAAACGGTTCTTTATCTACTTCTTGCGTAAAATTTTTAGCGTATTTAGCATCAATAGTGTCCGTAAAAAGTTTTACTTTTCCCGAGTTAAGTGATGATACGATAGCAGCGTGGCTTTTCATAATATGAAATTCCCCATTTTTTCCAGGAAGCAAAACAGATTTTACTTCTCCTTCAAATACTACCGTTTCAGGTGTTAATATTTTAATGTTCATTTTAAATTTAGATTTGAAGATTTCAGATTTCAGATTTCAGACAACCTTAAAGTCTCATGTCTCGTATCTGGTATCTTTATGTCTAATTATTAAGCGTTGTTTTCAGCAAGCATTTTTTCTCCTGCTTCAATCGCTTCATCGATAGAACCTTTCAAGTTGAAACAAGCTTCTGGAAGGTGATCCAACTGTCCGTCGATAATCATATTAAATCCTTTGATGGTATCTTTAATATCTACCAACGCACCTGGAATACCTGTAAATTGTTCTGCTACGTGGAAAGGCTGAGATAAGAATCTCTGTACTTTTCTTGCACGGTAAACAACCAATTTATCTTCTTCAGAAAGTTCTTCCATACCAAGAATCGCGATGATATCTTGTAATGCTTTATATCTTTGTAAGATTTCTTTTACTCTTTGTGCACAGTCGTAATGCTCGTTTCCTAAAATTTCAGGATTCAAGATTCTAGAAGTAGATGAAAGTGGATCTACTGCTGGATAAATTCCTAATGAAGCAATCTTTCTGTCCAATACCGTTGTTGCATCTAAGTGAGCAAACGTTGTAGCTGGAGCCGGGTCAGTTAAGTCATCCGCAGGTACATAAATTGCCTGTACTGAAGTAATAGATCCGTTTTTAGTTGATGTAATTCTTTCCTGCATCGCTCCCATCTCAGAAGCTAATGTTGGTTGGTAACCTACTGCAGATGGCATACGACCTAAAAGTGCCGACACCTCTGAACCTGCTTGTGTAAAACGGAAGATATTATCTACGAAGAATAATACGTCTCTTCCTTGTCCTTGTCCATCACCATCACGGAAATATTCTGCAATCGTAAGTCCAGAAAGGGCAACTCTAGCTCTTGCACCAGGTGGCTCATTCATCTGTCCGAATACGAAAGTACATTTAGAATCTTTCATTTCTTCAAGATTCGCTTTAGAAAGATCCCATCCTCCATTTTCCATAGAGTGCATGAAATCTTCACCGTACTTAATAATTCCAGATTCCAACATCTCTCTCAAAAGGTCGTTTCCTTCTCTTGTTCTTTCTCCTACTCCCGCGAATACAGAAAGACCACCGTGACCTTTTGCAATATTGTTAATCAACTCCTGGATCAATACTGTTTTACCTACACCAGCACCACCGAACAATCCAATCTTACCTCCTTTTGCATAAGGCTCGATAAGGTCGATTACTTTAATACCTGTAAATAAAACTTCTGCTGAAGTTGATAATTGATCAAATTTTGGCGCTTCTCTGTGGATTGGCAAACCGCCGTCTTTAGATAATTCTGGAAGACCATCGATAGCATCACCAACAACGTTAAACAATCTACCATTAACACCGTCTCCGATTGGCATAGTGATTTGTCTTCCTTGAGCTACAACTTCTTGACCTCTTTTAAGACCATCTGTAGCATCCATTGCGATACATCTTACTGAATCTTCTCCAATGTGTTGTTCTACCTCTAGAACTACTTTATCGCCATTCTCTTTGTTAATAACCAAAGCATCATAGATTTTTGGAAGCTCTTCAACTTCTGTGAAGATAACGTCGATAACAGGACCGATAATTTGTGAAATTTTACCTTTTATTTGGTTTGCCATTGCTAAAAATTTTCGTTTTGCAAATATAAGGAAACTTCCTAAATCTGCAATTGGTTAAAAGAAAGATTTTTATCATATTTGTATTCAAATTATTTCACATTGAAAATCTACCGAGATTTCGAATCATTTTCTTCTAAAAATCCCCTTGCACTGTCCCTTGGAGTGTTTGATGGCGTGCATCGTGGACACCAAAGTATTATCGAAAAACTAACGCAAGTTGCCCAAGAAAAAAACTTAGAACCTTCTATTTTAACTTTTTGGCCGCATCCACGTTTGGTGTTTAACCCAAATGATGATCTTAAATTATTGAATACCGTTGAAGAAAAAGCGCAGCTTTTAGCGCAGTTCGGAATTCAGAATTTATTTTTAAAAGAATTTGATGAGGCATTTCGAAATCTTTCGGGTGAAGAGTTTATTCGACAGATTTTAGTTGAAAAATTGAATGTAAAATACCTTATTGTTGGTTACGATCATGTTTTTGGAAAAAACAAAAGCGGAAATTTTGAATTGTTAAAGCAATTAGCTCCCGAATTAGGTTACGAAGTAATCCAAATGGAAGCCGTTAATATTCATAATGATCACATTTCTTCAACAAAAATCAGAAATGTGCTTGCTGAAGGCCGAATCGAAGAAGCCAACGAAATGCTAGGATACCCGTATCCAATTTCTGGAAAGGTGATTGAAGGAAAGCAAATTGGACGAACGATTGGTTTCCCAACAGCTAATATTGATTATCAAACCATTAAACTTCTTCCTAAAAAAGGCGCTTATATTGTTGACGTTTTTGTAGATGGAATTTTCCACAAAGGAATGCTAAGCGTTGGTACCAATCCAACCGTGAACGGAGATCAACTAACTGTTGAAGTAAATATTCTTGATTTTGACCAAGATATTTATGGGAAAGAAATCACCGTTAAATTTCGCGATTTTCTTCATGACGAAATTAAATTCGAAAGTCTGGAAAAACTGATTGAAAAATTGAATGAGGATAAAATAAAAACAGAAAAGTTTTTTAGTAAATCATAAACAAAAACGGAAGCTAGTAGCCTCCGTTTTTTATTTACATTTTAGCGTCCATTAACTTTTCGCCGGCTACAGTTCCTTTTTTCAATTATTTTTTTACAACAAATGGTTGCTCACTTTGAAAATCTTTAGGAAGAATCACATCAAAATGGATGTTTTTATCAAGATCGAGTTCAATATTGCTATGTTTCAACGCAAGTTCCTTTCCGTTTTGCAATAAAGAAGCACTTCCATGGATCTTTTTGGCTTTTTTCTCCATAACCAATCGTAAAACGTTATTTACAGGTCTGTTGAAAACCGTTAAATATAAGGTATCGTCTTTTTGAGTGAAATTTCCGTAATCAGAAAGTGGTACATCCGCATGTCTTGTTCCATAAACTGCTTCCGAATTTATTTTCATCCAATCCCCTATTTGAATTCTAATTTTATCTTCTTCTTGGTGGAAATTACCATTACCGTCCGGACCAAAATTCAACACAAAATTACCACCCATTGATCGTGACTTCATCAACATATCAAGAAGGTCATAGGTGTTTTTTGTATAAAACCCATTCCAATCTATCACATAAACCCAGCCGTTTGGCGGAATTGTCATTACCGCACCCCCAATCGTTCCCATTAAGAGATTCGTAGGTTTTAGGTAGCTTACGCTCCCAACCTTGTTCATAATCTCCTAGCAAATCGCCATTCGAATCGAAATATCGTTTTCCAGACTCATCATTTCTAAAACGGCTTCGAATAATTAAGCCGATATGTTTCTCACGAAGTTCTTTTTCTAAGTTATAGGTAAATTCTGCATAGGAAACCCAGCTTTTGTCCCAAGTGCCATCAAACCAAAATCCTTTTATTTGCGGATAATTTTTCAACAATTCTAAAAGCTGATTTCATGTATACTTCAAAAATGTATTGAATTTTGCTTTCTCTTCAGCTGTTTTGGGTTCCGTATGGATATAATCCGGATTGTTCCACTCTAAAACTGAAAAATACTAGAATACATCAATTCCTTCTGCGGTATAGGCATCTACAACTTCTTGTACAATATCCTTTTTATAAGGTGATTTTGTAATATTATAATTCGAATACTTGGTTGGCCACAAAGCAAAACTATCATGATGCTTAGTTGTATAAATAGTGTATTTTGCTCCCATTTGTTTGGCTTCTTTTGCCCAACGTTTGGCGTCAAAATTTTTGGGATTAAATTGCTTATACAGATTATCGTACGTTTTTTCCCAATCTTTGTGAGCCGTTGGCCCTTTCCAAGTACGAAGCCACTCCGAAGCAGCAGCTCCTTTACGTGCACTAACACCCTCCCATTCGTTTCCTGGAATTGCATAAACGCCCCAATGGATGAACTCTCCAAAACCGTAATCTCGGAATTTCTCCTTGTCCGTATCCGTTCTGTTTGCAGGTGTTATCGGACCATACTTCAATGTTTTCCTTTCTTTTGGCTTTTCTATTTTTTCACCTTTCCACGCTTGCGCATTAATTCCGACTGAAGCTAACATCAAACCTTAAGCTCCTATTTTGATTTTTTTTTTCATATTATTCTAAAGTCCAAATCATTTCATCTGAGAAATTTTGTTTTCCATCTGTAGCCTTTGCTTTAATGATGTTTTCTCCTTTTTTTAGATTTACATTTTCCAAAACCCAATGTTTTGCATTAACTCCATTTTTCGGAGTAAATTCTTGTCCATTAATGATGAATTTTGGATTTTTCAGATTAGAAAATGCTTGGATTTTAGCCGTTGAAGTTGTTCGTTTATTATCACGTCGATTTGCTAAATAAAGCATTGGTTCAGGATTCCAGTTTGCCTTGTACCAATAAAAAGAATCTTTTTTACGCTTACGATCAAAACTAATTAAGCCTTTCAAGTTTCGAGCATTCACGCCGCCACGATTCCACATGGGAACTGCAAATTCAAACATATTCCAAACATAAGACGCCGCAATTATTGGATGTTTCTCAATGATCGCCCATTGCTGAATGTGGGTTTCCGTTTGATAATTTTCTGGAAAGAAGGTTCCATTAACAACATTGGCGGGTTTCTGAGGCATTTCTGAAGATTGATCCATATTACCATCCGCACCATATTCACTTAAAATAATTTTATAGGTCGGGAATTTTTCTTCAAGATTTTTTGCCCATTTTTCCAAATCCATAATTTCACCCGAATACCAACCGTAATAGTGGTTAATTCCTTGAATATCGGTTGTCAAATTTTCTTGGCGATCAATTTCGCTATATCCATTTACAGCACTTGTGAAACGACCTGGATCCAACTGTTTTGCAATTTCATTGAGCTGTTTAGAGAGCGTTGGCACCTGCTCATCTCGTGTTTTGGAGTATACTTCATTATGAATTCCCCAAACATAAATGGAGGGATGATTGTAGTTTTGCTTCACCAACTCGGTCATTTGTTGCTTTGCATTCTCAGATTCTTGATAGGAAACGGCATTCACAAACGGAATTTCTGCCCAAACCAAAAATCCGTACTCATCAGCCAGTTCATACATTTGTGGCGCTTGTTGATAATGAGCCAAACGAAGCGTTGTCACGCCCATTTCTTTCATTAACTCCATATCCGCTCGATGTTGTTCAACACTTAAAGCCGAACCGTAGCCCCATAAATCTTGATGTCTAGACACGCCATGCATTGGATACGACTTTCCATTTAAAATAAACCCTTTTCCTGGAATTACTTCCACTTTTCGAATTCCTAAAGGTTGGGTTACAGCATCAATTTCTTGACTCCCTTTTAACAACCTGCTTTTTACAGAATACAAATACGGATCGCGAACACCATCCCATAAATGCGGATTTTTCATTTGAAATTCTTCTGTAAGATAAGTTGTTCCTTGAGGTGAAACAGCTACTGGAGATTTTTTAGTTGTTACAACTTTCCCTTTAGAATCAACAATTGAAGTTTCTAAAGTTAAATTTTGAGTTTGTGTTTCTGTGGTTGTAAATTTAGCTGAAACTCCAACTAATGCTGATTGTTTGGAAACATTTTTCTGTTTTATTAAAATTCCAGGCGCGGCATCATCGGTTACCGTAAAGTTCGTTTTATCAGTTGTTATTAATGAAACTGGACGATAAATTCCCCCATAGATAGGGAATAAAAACTGATTAACCGGAATCACATCTTTTCTCGCCTGATTGTTAGCAAGAACCGTAATTACATTTTCTGTCTCTTTATTTAATGAATGTGTGATTTCAAAAGCAAATTGAGAATAACCGCCTTTATGAGCTCCAATATATTTATTATTTACATAAATCTGAGCAACCTGACCAACGCCTTCAAATTTTAAATAGATTCGTTTATTGGCTTGTTCAAGAGCTAATTTTAGTTTTTTCTGATAGACCACCGTTCCCGTATAAAAGTTTCTATCCTTCTGCATATCATCTTTATTAAATGTATGCGGAAGATTCACTTTTTCCCATAAATCGATGGATGTCAATTTTAAATCTTGACCATTTTCAAAATTAAAATTATAGGTATCATTTTTAGGCTGAAAAAATGCCCAATCTTGGTTGAAACTTTCTACTTTTCGTTGTCCATAAAAAAAAGTAAAGCCCAAAGCGTAAGCTAACACCATTCCACTTTTAAAATTTCTTTTCATTAAAATCTATTTATATTTGGGTAATACAAGCTATTTTCGATTGACAATTCAATAGTATAATTGAAATTAGGTGTCAATTCAATAAACGTTCACTAAAATAGATTTTTTTTTGATAATTTGATATGTTTTTAAAAAAAATATTTGTCAAATTTGAAAAAACAGTTATATATTATTGTTTAATGGGTAGCTCGATGAAATCTATAGTTTTAAAACAATATCTCCAATTAGCCTTAATAATCTGTATGATGATTAAATAAAAAATCTAGCAAAATTATTTGCTAGATTCATAATTAAGTTATGATTATTTTTTTACTTTTCCCATTCAAATATTGCTTCAATACCTGGCCTTTCTTTGATCTCTTGCCTAATAACACCAGGCATTCTAATATCAGCAATTTGTTTTGAAAATTTTGCTCTATCCGCATCTTTAAGCGAAATGAAATCTTTATTTTCAAGTTCGTTGTAGTTCTTATAAAGTGGCACAAATTTTACAACTTCTTTATTATTAGTTTCTACACTAGTTGCTTTCCACCAAAAAAAAGATAAATTTTTTGCTTTTATTTCCAGAATCAATCCTGGCAAACCATAAAATTTATAAGGTCCTGCATCAAACTTCAAATCGGGAGTAAAATATGCTTCATAATTACGTCCTCTAAATTCACCTTCTGCTTTAAAACACTTGTAACCTAATAAAGTTTTGGTATTTTTATAGTCTATCGTTCAATTAATCTTTGGAACATTGTCTTTTACTAAATAAAAATGTTCACTGTCATTACCAATCACTTCCATAAAATGAAAAAAACGATTTTCATCAGAATTTATATTATTTGAAATATAGTGATTTGAAAAACCTACATTCTTAGTTTTTGCAGAAATGTCATTTGGGTACTTAAATGACACAATAGAATCTTGGATAGAAATTGCATTATTTTCTTTGAGATAAAGATACTCCTTTACATTTGCAATCGCTGACCTAATATTCAAATATTCTACTTTCACCTGTTGAGAATAAAATAAAAAAGGAAATATTAAAAATATGTACTTAATCATAATTAATGTTTTAAGGCTGAGTACTATCAATAGGAGCCGAACTTTCACTTGTAACTATGTACCCTCGAGCAATTAAACTGTTAATCACATTACTTTGCCAACTTTGACATGATGCTAATGTAGGCTGATCAGAAAACTTATAATCAACATCATAAGCAAAACCATTCTTGTCATAATAGGTAATTGCTACACCACATAGTTCTACATTAAATTCTTTAGAGTCCTTAAACTCACTAACTTGGCTATTAGTTCTTACTTCAGTTTTTGCAAAAGAAGCTGCTGAAAATCCAACTGTGAAACACAGTCCTAAAATAATCTTTTTCATAATGTTTTGTTTTAAAAATTTTGGTTTTTTCTACCAAATGCGTGCACTGATTTGGTATTTTTCAAACGTAAAAAAAAAAAACACAAAGCAAGTATTTTTTTGAATTTTTTATTATATTAAATTGATTTAGTTGCGAAATCACTAAATAATTATTTTAAATATTCAATATAATTATGCAAAATCAATCAAAACACTATAAATTTACTATAAATAAAAAATTACAATCGCCATTTAATTTCACTCATAATTTCCTCTCTTACTTTCTTTGTTAGCGACGAAAAAACCAAATCGTACGAATGATCGATGAGTTTCAAAATCAAATCGGATTTGATGCCGATACATTGTACCGAGTTCCAATGTTTTTTATTCATATGATAACCGCCCGTAATTTGAGGATATTCTTCTCGTAAGGAATCGCTCCACTCGGGATCGGTCTTTACATTTATTAATAAAGGATGTTTTTCTAAGCTCATTAAGAGAAAAATCTTTTCTCCGACTTTAAAAACTAAGGTTTCATTATCGAAAGGGAAATCCTCACGAACACCTTTCTTCTTTAAACAATAATCTCGAATATCATTTGCTTCCATACTTGTAAAAGTAGTATTTTTAACTAGAAAATTTGAGTTAATCTTATGAAAGCTTTAATCATTGGCGCAACAGGCGCTACAGGAAAAGAGTTGGTAAAACAACTGGTTACTGATTCTAATTTCTCAGAAGTTCATACGTTTACGCGTAAGGATTTGGATTTTCAGCATCCGAAATTGACAAATCATGTCGTTGATTTTGAAAAACCTGAAGATTGGAAGGATTTGATTCAAGGAGATGTTGCGTTTTCGTGCCTGGGAACCACTCTTAAAGCGGCGGGCAGCAAAGAAGCGCAGCGAAAAGTAGATTATGATTATCAATATCATTTTGCACAAGCAGCAAAAGAAAATCAGGTGGATGATTATGTTTTGGTTTCGGCGTATGGTGCATCACCTCAATCTAAACTCTTTTATTCACGCATTAAAGGTGAACTTGAAGAAGCCGTAAAAGCATTGCATTTTAACAAATTAACAATTTTTAACCCCGTAATGTTGGAGCGTAAAGACAGCGATCGTCAAGGCGAAGTTTTGGGCGGAAAAGTGATTCGGTTTGCAAATAAATTAGGTTTATTCAAAAGCCAAGAACCTTTGCCTACCGATGTTTTGGCTCAAGCCATGATCAAGGCTTCCAAAATAAAATCAAACGGAATCTCTCAAATAAAACTGAACACGATTTCGAATTTTGCGAAAAAAACAAATTAAAAAAATCCACTCAAATGAGTGGATTCTTTTTTAGTTCAAATATTTTGTAATCGCTTCGTCTGTTGGTTTTGTTGTACTAACAAAGGAATCAATTAATTTTCCATTTTCGTCTACTAAGAATTTCGTGAAGTTCCATAGAATACTTGTGTCTTTTACTCCATTCAATTCTTTTTCAGTTAGGAATTTAAAAATTGGCGCTGTGTCGTCACCTTTCACCGAAACCTTCGCTGCTAAAGGAAAAGTTACACCGAAATTTTTCTCACAAAAAGCTCCAATTTCTGCATTGCTTCCTGGCTCTTGACCACCAAAATTGTTTGCTGGAAACCCGACAACCACTAATTTTCCTGCATATTTTTTAGAAATCTCCTCCAAATCTTTGTATTGTGGTGTAAATCCACATTCGGATGCGGTGTTTACAATCAGGATTTTCTTTCCTTTATAATTTGCAAAATTCAATTCGCCTCCGTTTAAAGCTTCCACTTTATAGTCGTAAATAGATTTTCCCATAAGTTCTTTGGTTTTCGATTTAGAAACGTCGGATTTCTTTTGAGCGCAACTTTGAAAAAACGCTACTACAGAAAGAAAAACGATAAATAATTTTTTCATTTTAATTCGATTTAAAATTTAAATGTATTCTCGGGCAATACTCTATTGGTCTCGATTTTCGAAAGCAAAATCACATAATCACCATCTTTTTTATCGCTAGAACTCTCAATTCTGAAAGGAAATTTCAAGCTTCCAACAGGCTTATAATCGGAGTAGATTAAGGTTTCATCGCTTTTCTCTTCTTTAATCAACATGTAATTTTTGGTATCAAAATAATACATGGTTTTATTCACATTCTTGGTTAATTCTACTTTATGGCAGTAGATTTCCCCAATTTTTTCTTTTCCTAAATACTTGGCTTCAAAACCTTTATTTTCCCAATCGATAAAATCATTATCAAAACTTTCGGGAACATAACTTGCGTATTCCTGCAACTTGTTGGTCGCATAATTCATGGCATAGCCTTTTTTACCGTCAAAGCCTTCAATAGGCATTTCTTTACGGTTAATGGTTATTGCCGTTTTGGTTAAATTCGGTCTTTGTTGGAAAATTTTAATCGGATATTGATCTTTAATTCCCAAGCTCACATTTCCAGTAAGAATCACGGAATTCAATAATTTCCAATTCGTTAATCCTCCTGTATTTTCAATGTTTTTATCTATAATTTCTTTTGCTGTTTGAGCAAAAAATAGTTGTGCAAAAAGGATGGTTACTACCAAAAAAACGTTCTTCATTAGTTCAATTTGAAATTCAAATATATCTCTTTTCTTTTAAACGAGTAGTATCGAAACTTATTTTCTACAGATGAGATTTCGCATTGTTTAAAATCTCTTTCGCTTTTTCTAAATCTTCTGGAACATCGATTCCCACTCCAACAAAGTCGGTTTCAATTAATTTAATTTTCATTCCGTACTCCAAATAGCGGATGCATTCAATTTTTTCTGCTATTTCCAAAGGTCGCATCGCCAGTTGAGCAAACGTAATCAAGGCTTCTTTTCGAAACGCGTAAACACCAATATGTTTGTAGTATAGCGTTTCCACCGAAGTCTCTCTAGGATAAGGAATTACGGAACGACTAAAATACAAGGCAAAACCCTCTTTATCTGTAATTACTTTGACGTTATTTGGGTTTTCAACATCTTCAAAATTGGAAAGTTGAATCTTCAACGAAGCCAAAGAAATTTCTTTTTGATGATCTTCATGAAAAACCGAAATCAATTGTTTCAAAGGTTCTTTTTTCAAGAAAGGTTCATCACCTTGAACATTAACAACAATGTCGCAATCGATGTTTTGAACCGCTTCCGCAATACGATCGCTTCCCGTTTCATGTTCGCCCGTCATCACAGCGTTTCCGCCATTATCCATAATTTCGTTAAAGATGATTTCCGAGTCTGTAGCAACAAAAACATCGTCAAACAAACCTGTTTCAACAACATTTTGATAGGTTGTTGAAATCACCGTTTTTTCACCCAAAATTTGCATCAATTTTCCTGGAAAACGACTTGCTTGATATCGTGCCGGAATAACCGCTATAATTTTCATAATCGCTTATTTTTGGATTTTTCCCGAAGGAAGAATTTTATACGTAAACTCCTGAATTTTAGCCGGATCTTCTAGATAATTTTCGTCAGTTAATACGATTTTATCTTTTGAAATATGGCTTGATTTTCTGAACGCTGATTCAGCAATCTCATCATACGCCACTTCTATGTGATCAATTACTTCTCCCTGAAGATTGAAATTCAATAATTCTGTTGAAATCTCCATATCACCTTTATTGAATGAAACACTAATGGTTTTAAAATCCGGACTCAAATCATATCTCGAATTGATTTTAAAATTACTTCCATCCGTAAACAATTTATCCAATTTCAATTCTTTTAAATCAGCTTCTGTTAAAGGCTTTAAAAGATTTTCATTATCAAAATTAGTAGAATCAACCACCGGAATCGATTTCAAAGGAAACTTCTCTATAATCGTTTCAAAATTCGGATTTATTGGCTTGTTTTCACTGACTGTTTTCGTTGATAACGAATCTTGATTAGATGAATTTTCTATTGTCGATTCTTTTTTACACGACAACAAACCCGCTAACACAAGTCCAATTAGGGCTAATCTCATGTTACTTCAATTGAGCTAAAGCATTTTCTAATTTCGGCAACATTACTTTGATTTCGTCCAAAGAAAGTCCACCAACAGAAGCACGGAACCAAGGCGCTGAAGCATCATCTCCAAACGCTGAAAACGGCACCAAAGCCACCCCACCTTCTTTAATTAGATAAAACACCAAATCCGAAGAATTCTCAATCACAGAACTATCCGGTTTTGTTTTTCCAATATAATCAAGCTTAATTGTTAAATACAAAGCGCCCATCGGCTGAATGCTTTCTACAGCCATTCCTTTGGATTTCATATCTTGAATTCCTTGGTGAAGGACTTTCAAACTCGTTTCTAACTTTCCTTTAAAATCAGTAACAAACGAATCAACACGTTCTTTACTTTCATAATATTTCGCGGTAGCTTCTTGCTCTGGCTTTGGCGCCCAAGCACCAACATGCGTCAACAAAGCCGCCATTTTCTTGATAATATGTGATGGACCGAATCCCCAACCTACACGAACTCCCGTTGCGGCAAGACATTTTGAAATTCCCTCTATATACACCGTATAATCTTTCATTTCTGGAAACAACGAAACGGGATCAACGTGTTTGGCATCAAATGTTAAATTCGAATAAATTTGATCGTACATGATGTACAACGGTTTCTCATCAGCGCCACGAGATTTATTTTCTGCAATAACCAATTCACAAATTTCAGTCAACTGTTCTTTAGAAAACATCGTCCCTGTCGGGTTCAAAGGTGAACACAAGCATAAAAGAACAGCTCCTTTTAGGTGATCTTTTAAATCCGCAGCTGTTGGCAGGAAATTGTTTTCTTGAGTCGTTTTCACTTCGACCGCATTAGCTCCCGTCATGTACGCATAATGATTGTTATTCCACGAAGGAATTGGGTAAACCACTTTATCGCCTTCATCAACAATCGTTTTGAAAACAGCATAAATTAACGGTCTAGAACCAGCAGTAACCAAAATGTCATCTGGTGTATAATCCAAATTCCAACGAAGTTTCAAGTCTTGAGAAACGGATTTTCTCAACGTAGCCAAACCATTTGCTGGTGGATAGTTTGTTAAATTATTTTGATAGGCTTTCTGAATTTCTTCTTTCAATTCCGCTGGAATTGGATAGATATTCGAATTCAAATCTCCAATCGTCAAATTCGCAATTTCAGCACCTTGTGCTTTTAAATCATTGACTTCATTTCCGATTTTCACAATTTCAGAACCGATCAGGTTGGTTGCTAACTTTGAAACTTTCACTTTTTACGTATTATTTTCGTTGATTAAAACAACAAAATTATTGAATAATAATGACTTTGGACTGTTTTAAAAGACAAAATTTGGTATTTTTTTACTTCTGCGTAAGCATAAAAAAAGCTTTCCAAAAAAGGAAAGCTTTTCTATTGTTGAAATGATTATTTATCTTGTTAATTACAGATTCAAGTCTTGTTTTACTTGATTTATTTTTGCTTCTAAAACAGGAAGTTTAGCAACAAAATCAGCTTCTGAATTGATAGAGTCTTTTACCGAAACATAGAATTTAATTTTAGGCTCGGTTCCTGAAGGGCGAACACAAACTTTGGTTCCGTCTTGCGTATAGTAAATCAAAACATTGGATTTTGGAATATCATCCATCACCTTTTTCTCATTTTTAGAAACTACAAAACACGTTTGTTCTTTGAAATCTTTTACTTCTTCCACTAGCGATCCAGCGATTTCTTTTGGTGGATTTTCGCGGAAATTCTTCATCATATTTTGAATTTCTTCTGCCCCTTCTCTACCTTTTTTCACTACATTAATTAAGCCCTCATAATACATTCCGACTTCTTTGTAAATATCGATCATGTACTGATACATCGTTGTACCATTGGCTTTACACCAAGCAGCGATTTCGCAAGCTGTAAGTATTGATCCACAAGAATCTTTATCACGAACGAAATCTCCCGTCATAAATCCAAAACTTTCTTCGCCACCGCAAATGAATTTTTCTTTGCCTTCGAAATCACGAATCATTTTTCCGATCCATTTGAAACCTGTTAATCCAACTTTGCAATCAACACCGAATTTCTCAGCAACATCAAAGAAAACGTCGGAAGTTACAATCGTAGAACCAATAAATTCTTTTCCTGTAATTTTTCCTGCTTTTTTCCACTGATCTAGAATGTAATACGTCAAAATCGTATTGGTTTGATTTCCATTCAGTAATTGCATTTCGCCATCTAAATTACGAACCGCAATTCCCAAGCGATCTCCGTCTGGATCTGTACCAATAACGATATCGCCGTTGGTAATTCGAGCCAAATCCATTGCCATAGACAACGCCGCTGGTTCTTCTGGATTTGGAGAATCTACCGTTGGAAAATTCCCACTAGGAATCATCTGTTCTGTAACCAAATCAATTCTAGTGAAACCTGCTTTTTTCAAGGCTTTTGGAACCGTTGTATAGGTAGTTCCGTGAATCGATGTGAACACGATATTCAGCATATCGCGACCTACATTTTGATACATGGAGTTTTCAATACACGCATCAATATACACATCATCTTGTTCTGGTCCAATCCACTCGATTAAATCATCATTTCCATCAAATTTTATCTCTTCAAATTTCGTTGAATACACTTCTTTGATGATGTTTTCATCGTCTGGTGGAACCACTTGCGCCCCATCATTCCAATATACTTTATAACCATTATATTCTGGCGGATTGTGCGAAGCCGTCAAAACAATTCCAGCATTACATTTTTTATCACGAACGGTAAACGACAACTCAGGCGTTGGGCGATGCTCCTTGAAAAGTAATACTTTAATTCCGTTTGCTGTAAGAACGTCTGCAACTAGCTTTCCGAACTCTTTGGAGTTATTTCGAACGTCGTATGCAATCGCAACTTTAATCTCCTCATTAGGAAACGATTGATGCAAATAATTGGCAAGACCTTGCGTTGCTTGTCCTAAGGTATATTTATTCAAACGATTTGTTCCAACCCCCATAATTCCACGCATACCGCCGGTTCCGAATTCTAATTCACGATAGAAAGAATCTTCTAAATCGGGAGAATTTGAATCGATAAGCTCTTGAACAGCGTTTCGTGTTACTTCGTCAAACGTATCGTTTAGCCACAATTTTGCTTTGTCTACTGTTGTCATATGTATTTTTCTAATTTTTAAAGTTCTACATTTTCTACTTTGGTGTCTTTTCCGATTTTAATGGCTCGGACAGGATCACCATAATAAGTTAGTTTTGCGGTGTTATCAACAACACCTTTCAACGTATCTTTTGTTGAAATCTCGGTATAGGAACCGTTTTTCGCATTCAAATTCAAGGAATTCACTTGCCAATAAGTTGCAATAATGTTTGCTGTGTCTTGAATTTTCAAATCTGCTCTATTCGTTACTCCTGAAAAGTTCGCCAAACTTCCGTTGGACATTTCCAAAGAAACTTTTGGTGAACGAACAAAACCAATGAATTTTGCGTTGTCTTTTATCGCTACCTTCAAATCTTGGCCTTTCATTTCTCCTGAAACATTAAATTCCACCGAATCTGCTAATTTCAAAAAGTCGGTTTTATTCTTGGTATAAACCGTTACCGTGTAAAATTCTTGTCCTTTCGTTGCTCGGTTTTCAATCAACTTCAATTGGTCGTTATCCACATCAACATCCAAATTTTTAATGTAATTGGGATAGGACTCAACTTCCACTTTATTTAAATCGGATTCAATATAAAAAACTCGAAATTTTCCTTTTGCATCGATGCCTTTAAAATCCCCGATTTTATATTCTTTCATCTCGATTTCGCCTTTAGGCTCTAGTCTTCCGCAACTTACCAAAATGCCCAACATCAGAGGAAAACCAAAAAGATACGAGATTCTATTCTTTAAATTCATGTCATAAAATATCAAGGCAATTTACAATAAATTTCAGATACGCTTCTCATGTTAAAGATGAAATTTTGCAGGAAAAGAGACTTTTTAAAACAAAAAATCCACCCTTAAAAAAAGGTGGACTCTCCTAACTATTATTTTAAAAACTAAATAATTTCTTCGATATTGTAATTCTTGTGATCACGCTTGCTACGAACAATCAACTCGCCTAAGAAGCCTGCAACGAAAAGCAATGTTCCCATTAGCATCATGGTTAATGCAATGAAAAACCACGGATTATTTGCAATCATGTTTCCATAGACTTTGTACACATAAACGTCGATTAATTTGGAAACTCCCAACCAAACTGCAGAAAGCAAACCGATGATAAACATAATGGTTCCTGCAGCACCGAAAAAATGCATAGGACGACCACCAAAACGGCTTACAAACCATAACGTAATTAAATCTAAAAAGCCACGAACGAAACGTTCAGTGCCAAATTTTGAAGTTCCATATGGTCTTGCTTGATGCTGAACTGGTTTTTCTGTAATCCTTCTAAATCCCGCATTCGCCGCTAGAACCGGAATATAACGGTGCATATCGCCATAAACATCAATTGATTTTACGACATTTTTACGATAGGCTTTCAATCCACAATTAAAGTCATGCAATTCAACACCCGAAACTTTACGAGCCGCCGCGTTGAATAACTTTGACGGAAGATTTTTGGTCATTACGTTATCAAAACGCTTCTTTTTCCAACCCGAAACGATGTCGTAATTTTCATTCTTAATCATTTCATACAACTCCGGAATTTCTTCTGGAAAGTCCTGAAGATCGGCATCCATCGTAATAACAACATCACCTTGAGCCTTTTCGAAAGCCGCATGTAACGCTTGTGATTTTCCGTAGTTCTTAGAAAATTTAATTCCATGAACTTGCGGAAACTGCACACGTAGATTTTCAATAATCGACCAAGAAAGATCGGTACTTCCATCATCCACAAACCACACCTCGTAGGAATACTGGTGTTTTCTGCAAACGTTGTCTATTCTGTTAAAAAGTTCTTCTAACGATTCTTCCTCGTTTAGAAGCGGTACAATGATGGAAAGATTCATCTAAGGTTGTCGTAAATTAAATTCGTGCAAAATTACAAAATTCCAATGGAAAAATGGGATTTCTTATTCGGCTCTTCGAGTTCTGAAAAAACTTCCGAAAAACACCGATAAAATGATGAAAAAAGCACAAAAACCAGCAAAAACATACGCAAAGTATTGTAAAGAAAACATATCTTCTTTCTTATCTTCTTTTGCTTTAATTCTAATTTTTGCTTCTTTATAATTTTTTTCTAAATCCTGCATTTCTGGAGAATTAGGCTTCGTAATTTGTTTCGCCTTCGAATATTCTTCTTCTAAAGAACGCTGGTAACTTTCGATGTATTGATAATTCAACAAGTCTTTCGTGTCTTTATCTACAAAGGAAATGTAGATGAAAATAGAAAGTACAGAAAGTAATCCGCCAACAAACATGGGAAGAAAAGCCCGACCAAATGCTTCTTTGAAACTAATCTCTTTTTTGAATCGACTGTACGCCGTCACGGAGAAAAAAGCACCAATTGCAAGCACTAACGGGACTAAAAATGCATTTAAAACGATTGAAGTACGATAATAATTGACATCTCTGAAAAAAATATTGGTCACAAAAAAGGCAATCATAATCACAATAAACGCCACAAAACCAACTGCATAAACATTTTTAGCCATAGTATATAAAACTCATTTTTAATTTTTACTGTATTTCTATTTTGAAAATATAAAGTTAAAACCTTATCTTTGCATCGGCAAGTCCTAAACAACCAGCTCCTGAGAATCCTCCAGGGTGGGAACGCAGCAAAGGTAATCGGTTGTAGCGGTGTGATTTAGGTAGCTTGCCATTTTTTATTTCTCAGAATTTTCGTTTCTGATATCCTCCAACAACTGAACATGTCCCCAATTTTCCCCGGTTTTTATACGGTGAATTTGCATATCAGACACTTCAAATTGTTTTGCTAATTTCTTCAAAGAATACCCTCTCTTCAATCTTTTTTTTATAGTTAAGACATCCATTTCCGTCAATTTCGAGGATTTCACCTTTACAGAAGTATCAATAAATTGCTTATTGAACTCCCAAAGAATCATTTTAGGATGCTTTTTTACACGTTTACTGATGTCCGCTTGAGAAGCCCAAGCCAAATTATCCGCATCGTTATTCGTCTTATCAAAATCCTTATGGATAATGAATTTCTGCGTTTTTTTCGCCGGTGGATCCAAGAATAATTCGGCAACCGCTTTATGAAAAAGCAAATTGAAGTTAATGGTATTCTTGGTCGTTAATTTATGATTCAATTTTTTACGTTTCTGAACCCATTGATCACGCTCTTTTCTAAGATCGGCAATCAACTTTTCGTTTTCTTTAGACTTGGATGTTTCTTTGATCTGTGTATTCAAAGTATCCACTTTGTCTTTCAGTTCTTGCAACGCGTTGGTATCGCGATCGCTCCATTTTTTACGAAGTTTCGAGCGCAAACATGGATAACCACCTTGCTGGCTCCCTCCTACCAATTTTCCTTCAGGAGTCAACTGATTGTAGGTTTTCATTCTTCCCAAATTGGAAACTTCAATTTTGAAATTTCCCTCAAAATCAACATCGATAGGATATTCTTTCCAAATTTCTTTCTTCTTCATTAGATTCAAAACGTTAATTGGTTTGTATGAATATTAAAGTTCGAACTCTTGTCCTACTTCAGGAAGCAACAATTCGATATTTTTTTCTTGAAACAATGCATAAGCATCCTCATGATTTATTGTTATCGGTGGAAACGTATCAAAATGGCAACCGACCACTTTAGGCGTTTTCAATAATTCTGAAGCAGCAAAACTCGCCTTTCGAGGACACATGGTATAATGCGAACCGATTGGCAAAATAGAAACATCGATGTTTCCAAAAAGCTTTGGAAATAATCCCATATCGGCCATGACACCCGTATCACCAGCTAAATAAACATTTTTGTTTTCCATTCGGAAAATGTATCCACACGGTTCGCCACCATATGTTCCATCGGGAAAAGAACTGGTATGCGAAGCGGGAACCATTGAAATTTTCAGACCTTCCATTTTTGCAGAACCTCCGAAATTAATATCAATATTGTTTTTATGTTTAAAATAACCGCAAATCTCAGGTTGACCAATAATGGTTGCATAGGGATGAGCTGCTAATACTTCAGCAACATCTGCAATATGATCGCCATGCGCATGCGTGATTAAAATGTAATCTATTTTTTGAGCTTGAATATCAAAACCCGATTTGTCTTGTTGATACTTATAAAACGGATCGGTCAAGATTGTGACTCCACTAATCGTAATTAAAAAACAATTTTGACCAAGAAATTTTAGTTTCATAAATGTTGAAATTTGATTGTATTATTAAATTTATTAGACCTTTTAAAATCAGAAAATAATGATGTAAAATTCTCTACACCCTTATTTTCATCAATAACCAATTTCGATATGTGCGTTTTGTTTTTTGAATTCAGCAAGGATAAAAAAGAGTTAAAATCCTTATTTTTTCCTTGCTGAAACTTAATTTCCGAACAAATATAGGGAATTAGAATTAAACGAAAATTACATAATTATAAGGTATTTACTTAAAAACCTTTTGTTATTTTACCTTCGCCATTCCACAACGGTATCTCCCTTATTGAGGAACATATTTTAATTGAAATAATTCAAACCAAAAGCGAGTAAAACAGCCATAATCAAAGTAAACATTCCTACCTGTTTCAAGAAAGGATCGAGTTCTTTAGGCTCTTTTACATTTAGAATTCTGCGGCGTAATCCCGTCATTGGAAACATTAAAATCATCACAATAAATGCATAATATTTCCCATTTTGAAAGAATTCATTCAACCCAAGAAAGGCTAAAATTAAAATCAAAGGAGCTTGAAGTAAAAACATTTGATATAACATCGCATTTTTGAAACCTAGACGTAAAGCCAATGTTTTTTTACCACTTAATTCATCGCTTTCAATATCACGCATGTTATTCAAATTTAAGACGGCAGCGCTCATTAAACCAACTGCTGCAGCTGGCAAAAGAATATCCCAACTCCACGTTTTTGTAAAAAGAAAATAACTTCCACCAACCGAAACCAAACCGAAAAATAGGAAAACCATAATATCGCCCAATCCCATATATCCATAAGGTTTTTTTCCCATGGTATACCCAATTGCCGCTAAAATACACGCAACTCCAAGTCCGATAAACATCCAAAACTCTTTGATAAAGGTAGGAAAGAAGGCAACATACAATAAAGCCACCGTTGCAATAAGCGAAATGACAGACATCACTAGCACAGCCGTTTTCATTTGCTTTGCCGAAATTTTCCCAGAAGCTACAGCACGTGCTTCGGCATTTTGATTTCGTAACTGATCGGTTCCTTTAACACCATCGCCATAATCATTTGCGAAATTGGACAAAACTTGGTAGCAAAGCGTTACTAACAAGGCTAATGCAAATATTTTCCAATCCCAAACATCACCATTTTCAGTCATTCTCCAACGAGCGATAAAAGAACCCATAATGATTCCACTTATGGACAAAGGAAGTGTCCGTAATCTCGCTGCTTGAATCCAATCAATCATATTTTTGTAAAACGTACAAAGTACAATGTACAGTGTACTAAATTAAATTAGTAAAAATCATTTTACATCGTACATTATACATTGTACAATATCCAATTTAAGATATCCATTTTTTATCACCGAAATTCGGTTTTCTCTTTTCCAGGAACGCGTCACGACCTTCTTTCGCTTCGTCGGTCATATACGCAAGACGAGTAGCTTCACCCGCAAAAACTTGTTGCCCAACCATACCGTCATCGGTAAGATTCATCGCAAATTTCAGCATTCGGATAGACATCGGAGATTTTCCTAAAACTTCTTGAGCCCATTCGTAAGCGGTATCTTCCAACTCAGCATGAGGAACAACAGCATTCACCATTCCCATTTCAAAAGCTTCTTGCGCCGAATAATTTCTTCCTAAAAAGAAAATTTCACGCGCTTTTTTCTGCCCCACCATCTTCGCTAAATAAGCGGATCCGTAACCACCATCAAAGCTCGTAACATCAGCATCGGTTTGCTTAAAAATAGCATGTTCTTTACTTGCCAAAGTCATATCACAAACCACATGAAGAGAATGTCCTCCACCAACAGCCCAACCGTTTACCACAGCGATAACCACTTTTGGCATAAAGCGAATCAAACGTTGCACTTCAAGAATATTCAAACGATGTCTCCCATCATCACCAACATAGCCTTGATGACCTCGCGCTTTTTGATCGCCACCACTACAGAATGCGTGACCACCATCTTTAGGACTTGGCCCTTCTCCCGTTAATAAAACCACGCCAATCGAAGGATCTTCGGAAGCATCATAAAAAGCATCGTATAATTCGGATGTTGTTTTTGGTCGAAAAGCGTTGCGAATTTCAGGTCTGTTGAAAGCAATTCGAGCTACCCCATTATGTTTTTTGTACGTAATATCTTCGTACTCTTTTACAGTTGTCCAGTCAATATTCATAGTGAAATAAAGAATAATTAAGAGCGTAAAGATACAGAAAAAGGGAGAGTTTAAAAAATGCTCCCCCTTTAGATTTTACTTAAATTCATATTTATCAACTTACATTTCCGTTCCATCAATAATTTCAAATGCACGTTTTGCATCATTTTTATTAACATACAGAATGTAAAACTGATTGACAGGCATCAAAACGATATTATTTAAAAATTCATTTTTAATGTAGCTTTCAATATTTTCTGAAGCCAACTTGGATTTTACAATTTCCACTTGATACAGATAATAACTCTCATAAACTCGAACAAACTCTACCATTACCCCATCTTTTCTTTTCGATTAATAAAGTAATAAACAGGAAGTCCTATTAACACTAAAATCAGCCCGGGCCACGTGTATTGCTGTTTGTATATTAATAGTAATACACAAAATGCAGTTCCAAAAATTAGATAAATTAAAGGTGTAATTGGGTACAACCACGTTTTATAAGGACGCTCTGCATTAGGCTGTTTGAAACGTAAATAAATCACCCCAAAAACCGTAATCATGTAGAAAATAACCATTACAAACGAAATCATATCGAGTAGGTTTCCGTATTGACCAGACAAACATAGCAGACTTGCCCAAATCCCTTGCATCCAAAGTGACTTTTCTGGAACGCCATTCTTATTATTTTCAATCGCAGCTTTAAAAAACATGCCATCTTTTGCCATCGTTTGGAAAACACGCGCTCCAGCCAAAATAATTCCATTGTTGCAACCAAACGTTGAAATCATCACTAAAATTGCAATAACAATAGTTCCAAAACTTCCAAAAATCTGCTGTGAAGCGGCTACAGCAACCCGATCGTTGGTCGAAAACGCAATTTGGTCGCGATCTAAAGCATTTAAATACACCAAATTAATCAGAATATATAATGTCATTACCAATGTTGTCCCGATAATCATTGAGCGTACCACATTTTTCTTTGGATTTTCAATTTCACCCGATACAAAAGTTACGTTTTCCCAAGCCACGCTGGAAAACACGGCTCCTACCATTGCAGCCGCAATTCCTCCCAATAAGGTCATTCCCGAAATTGAAGTCCAACCTGTTTTTAGAAAGTTTCCTAAACTGTCTTTATCTAAATTTGAAAAAGCTTCTGTCCCAAACGAAAAATTGGAAGTCCACTGTGAATTCTTAACTAAAATAAATCCCAGAAAGATAATTCCTAATAAGGCAGCTATTTTAGAAACTGTAAAAATATCTTGAACAAGTTTTCCACTTTGAATTCCGCGTGTGTTGATCAAGGTTAGAATCAAAATAACAGCAATAGATAAAATTTGAATCCACGTAATTTGAAATGTTCCACTTTGAAAAATTGGCGCAGCATCGTTAAGCGCAGGAACAAGGTAAGCCGTGTATTTTCCAAAAGCCATGGCAACGGCGGCAATCGTTCCGGTTTGAATTACTGTAAATAAACCCCAACCGTAAAGAAAACCGGTCATTTTACCGTAAATTTCCTTCACATATGTGTATTGGCCACCCGCTTTCGGATACATTGATGAAAGTTCACCGTACGAAATTGCTGCAGCAATAGTCATTACGGCAGTAATTAACCACACAATAATGAGCCAAAATCCAGAACCTAAGTTCCGCATCATGTCCGAGCTTACAATAAAAATTCCACTACCAATCATGGAACCCGCCACCAACATGACTGCATCCCAAAGTTTCAATTTTTTTCCCATAAATTATCTTCAACCAAATATAGAAAAAAACCGATTTCACAGTAGAAAATATTACACAAAAATAAAATGTTACCAGTTTTCCATTCTAAATTAGCTTCAAAATGATCAAATTGTAGAAATTTTCATAATAATTTGTTATTTTTGATGAAAATATTCATGTTATGAAAAAAGTACTGTTAGGTGTAGCGATTTGCGTATCTGCTTTTACATTCGCTCAAGAAATGGGGAAAGCTAAAGTAGGTCCACCAGAAGGAAATGCCTTAGTTGGAGACGTTTACGGAGGTGGAATCTCGGCTAATGCGGAGCAAAATGCAATTACTACAAGTAAATTAGATAAAAAACTAAAAAAAGCGAAAAAAGTTGAAAACGTAGCCGTAAAAGGTAAAGTTGTCGATGTTTGCGATAAAAAAGGATGTTGGATTACTGTGGAAACCGCTAACAAAGAGCGTTTCTTCGTTAAAATGAAAGATTATGCATTTTTCGTTCCAACCGCTTTGAAGGGGAAAAATGTTGTTTTAGAAGGGAATGCTGAAGAAAAAACAATTTCTGTTGATGAACTAAAACATTATGCAGAAGATGCAAAAAAGTCGCCTGAAGAAATTGCAAAAATTACAAAACCTGAGCAAGAAATTCGTTTTATGGCTTCAGGAATTAAAGTTGTAAACTAAATCATTATCACATACAAAAGGAAAACGAGTCCGCTTTGGACTCGTTTTTTTTATGCATCTAGAATTTCAAATTCTTGCGGAGCATCCAATTTAGGATATTTCGTATTTGATTTAAAAATCTTTCCAGTACAATCAATTTCTTTCCAACCTTTCTTTTTACCACAATCTCCTACTTCAACAACCATAGAAACAAAAGAAATTTCGGATTCTCCATTTTTGATTTCTTCTTTATATTGTACAGCTACATCCAAAATGCAAGGGAAATTGGTATTCAATTTGACATTTCGATAAATAACATCATAGTGATCTTCTTTATTTTCTGGAATTTCAAAATAGAGTTCCCAGCCTTCTGTAGAACCATTCAAATCAGCGATAGCTAACAAACCTTCATACAAAGCAATGGTGTAGTTTTTACGCGTTTCTTTTCGGAAATAATCATTTTCATAATGTCCACCTTCATATAATATCGTCGGAATTCCCATTTTTGTGAAATTATCACCCGTCGAAGTAGGATAAAACTCATCATTATAACGCGCAATGTGATTTGGAATCAGTTTTTCCATTTTATTCACAATGTGAGAAATAACCGCCATACTTTTCTTACGTGTTTCGGTAACATCACGAGCAACATTCTCTGCAGGCGCCAAAAACGATAAGGTTGCTGGATGAATTCCATCTGTACTAAATAAAGTTCGTTGCTCATGCAAATTCAATGCATAATCATAAGAGTTCTCCTTTGCAATATTCTTTAATATAGGAAACTCTTTACTCGATTCCTTCAGGAAATCACGGTTCATATCAATATCCAACGCATTTCTACGTGTCCACGCTTCCGAACCGTCAGGATTTAGCATAAAAATAAAATCAAGCTGAATTTTATCTATTAGCGCTTCTTGAAGTTCTGGATTCGTTTCGAAAACGTAAAGCATATCCAACATTGCTAATGTAGCATTACTCTCATTTCCATGCATTTGAGACCAAGCCAGTACCTTAATAGAACCTTTTCCCCAAGATAATTTATAGATGGGTTTATCCAAATACGACCTTCCAATTTCCGAAATAGAATCGCTGAGATTCTCTTGTAGAAAATTGAACAGGTTTTGGGGCAGGATATAGCGATTTGGGAAATTAGGATGACTTGCGTAATAATCTTCGAAATTCATTGTGAATTAGTTTACAGTCCTCAAAAATAATTCAAAACCACGAATTATTAAAATTTACTTTTGTAACCAGTATTAAACATTTGGAAAAGTCATTTTGTCTGTTGAAAAAAATGTGGATTGCATTAATTTTAAAATAATTTTTTATATATTTTAAAATCAGTAATTTACGTATTTCAAATAAAGTATATTCTTAATATTACTTTAAGTGTAAAACATTACTTTATTCCCCAATTGACGGCTAAATTTACAAACAAATCATGGTTTACAATTTTAATAGTATTTAACGTGTTTACAAGTGTGTAAAGATGGTCAAAAACCTTTTTTTGCCTATCTTTGCGTAATTTTTTATTCTATGTCACACGAACTTATTTTCCTAACAGGATTCTTAGTATTTATTGGTTTAATTCTCGCTTTCGACTTAGGTATTTTTGGAAAATCCAAAGGAGCCGTTTCTATGAAACAGGCGGGAATCATGAGTTTTTTAGTTGTTTCACTTGCTGGAGTATTTTACTTCCTCCTACTCTCTTTCGGAGACTACATGCATAATATTACGGATATGGAGTCCCTGACTCGGGTTGTGCAAAAGCACCATCATCCTATTAATATTAAAGGACTCTCTTTTGAACATGCGAAGGAATTGTATAATCAAAACTTAGCTGTAGAGTTCTTTACAGGCTATATTGTTGAATATGCGTTGTCCGTTGATAACATCTTCGTTATCCTTCTTATTTTCAGTTCTTTTAATGTAGCTAAGGAAAACTACCACCGCGTTCTTTTTTGGGGTATTTTAGGAGCTATTGTGATGCGTTTCATCTTTATATTTGTTGGCGCAGCTTTGATCGCAAAGTTCGATTGGATCTTATTAATCTTTGGAGCTTTCCTAGTTTATTCAGGAATTAAGATGTATTTGGATCGTAATAAGAATGAGCAAATCGACACGCATGAGCATCCTGTTGTAAAATTTGCCAACAAACATTTTAAAGTTCACAATCATTTTGAAGGTGAAAAATTCTGGGTTAATATCAACGGCGTTAAAATGATGACACCTTTATTCATCGTTTTAATTATTGTTGAATTTACAGACCTTATTTTCGCTGTAGATAGTATCCCAGCAATCTTCTCGGTAACGAAAGACCCGTACATTGTCTTTTTCTCGAATATTTTTGCAATTATCGGGCTAAGATCGATGTTTTTCTTACTAGCAGGCTTTATTGATAAGTTGAGATATCTAAAAATCGGACTTGCTGCACTACTTGTATTCATTGGTGTTAAAATGTTATTCCACGGATATTTAGATGAAATGGGATTCAAAACAACGCATTCATTAATGATTATCATTGGTATTTTAGGAACAAGTGTTGTTGCTTCATTATTGAATCCAGTAAAAACAAAAGAGCGTAAATTGGAATACGATCCTGAAAAAGATCCAACAAAACGATATTAATTAAACGTAATTAATTCACATAAAACCTTTGAAACCAGCTCTAGTAGCTGGTTTTATTTTTGTAAACAATTGTAAATTTACATGTTTACAATTGTATTTTACTTTTGTTTTGATAATTATTACATTTGTAATTTACAAATAGCAACAAAATCATGACGCTCAACGATCGAATTTCTAAAATAATTGAATACTCTCAATTGACCTCTTCCGAATTTGCAGATGAAATTGAAGTGCAACGTTCTTCCATCTCCCACATCACTTCTGGGAGAAACAAACCGTCTTTGGATTTCTTGATTAAAGTTAAAGAACGTTTTCCCGAACTTATTTGGGACTGGTTGATTAATGGCGAAGGCGAAATGATCTTCTCTGCCGAAGAACAACAAGCTCAATTAGGACAAGAGAACCGTGAACCGATACCAGATTTATTTAGTATCGTTGATAACGAAAATTTTGGAAAGGCTGAAAGCGCCCACTATGAAGTACCTCGAGAT
Organism: Kaistella sp. CFF1-2; assembly: GCF_059509915.1. Classification (NCBI taxonomy): domain Bacteria; kingdom Pseudomonadati; phylum Bacteroidota; class Flavobacteriia; order Flavobacteriales; family Weeksellaceae; genus Kaistella; species Kaistella sp. CFF1-2. The sequence continues at coordinate 128,781 of NZ_JCAKLF010000001.1, read as the reverse complement.
TTTCCTATTCCCATTGAGAGTAAGCTGAATGAAAATTTAAACGATTCTCAGCGATTAGAATCTCAGGAAATTCCCATTCCTATTCAAAATACTGAAAATCAAGGATCTAAATTGAAACGAATTATTTTATTGTACGAAAACGGTCGTTTTGAAAGTTTTGAGCCTTAGGATTCAAAAAAAATAGTAATTTCCTTGCCTTAATCTTAACCATGATTTATATAGGAAACAAAACGATTCTTTTACTCGAAAAACAAATTTTAGATATTCCGTGTTCGGCATGTAAAGAAAACACCGAACATCTTTTGAAAATCTATGCAAAAGCTTTCCACTTTGGACTATTTTATCCACTCAAATGGTGGTCGTCCGATAAAAAAGCAATACTTGTTTGTAAGAAATGTGGTCGTGATACACCAATCAGTGAATCAAATCTCGATGAAGTTCCGCCGAAAATAGCTCGTTATTTTAAAGAAACCAAATTGCCATTTCGCCATAAGTTACCAACATTCCTATTTTTCGGAAGTATTTTAGTTTTAGGCTTGGTGTTTATGGGGGCTATTATAAGCTTCTTTATTAACATCCTGTCTCCTATTGATGGAAAAATGAAAGGTCGTTGGGAAGAAGAATTCGACTCGTACACCATGTATATTTATCCCGATCGAAATGTGACTTTCATTAGTACAGATACCTTATTTTACGGAAAATACCATATTGATGGATCCAATATTATTTTTGATGTAGGAAGCAATCAAAGTATTTCTAATAAGTTTAATCTAGAACCACTAAGATTAAATTCTATCAATGGAGAGGATTTGCAGTTTAAACGATTTGATAAAGATCCCATTATTGGCCTGTATGAAAAAGGCCTAAGTAATTGGCGTTTAAAACCTAAAGCTCCTTTAACAGACGCTCAGTTAAAAACCAAAATTTTACAACTTTTTCAGTTTGAATTGAAGAAATTTGAAATTGCTAAAGAGAAGAATTTAGACTTCATTAATCAAGATCCGAACTCTCCTATTCGCTTTGCTGATAATGGAATCCGAACGAGTATTGGCGAGCAGTATCAGTGGCGTTATATCTTTTATAATGATGAAGAATGGGAAAAAGCGAATGAAATTTTACATAAAGCCTTTCCACAGAAGTTTGATATTAAAAAATTCGACACCAAGCTATTCGACCGAAATATCGAGTTTTTGAAAATCTACATTAAGAATGTAAAAAGTTTAAAATAAAAAAAATGCCGATTAATTCGGCATTTTTTTATTCATTTTTAATTAGTCAACTTGCATTTCAGGGATTTCGCCTTCGATCATTAAATCAGCTTCGGTTGCTTTAATGATATCTTCTACAGAAACACCAGGAGCACGTTCTAAAAGTTTGAAACCATTTGGTGTCACTTCTAAAACCGCTAATTCGGTTACAATTTTCTTGACACAATTAACTCCAGTTAAAGGAAGTGTACATTGCTTTAATATCTTGGATTCGCCCGCTTTATTTACGTGCATCATCGCTACAATAATATTTTCTGCAGAAGCTACTAAATCCATTGCGCCGCCCATTCCTTTCACCATTTTACCTGGAATTTTCCAATTGGCAATATCTCCATTCTCTGAAACTTCCATAGCGCCAAGTATCGTTAAATCTACTTTTTGACTGCGAATCATTCCAAAACTAAACGCAGAATCAAAGAAGGAACCTCCCGGAAGTATCGTTATCGTTTGTTTTCCTGCGTTAATAACGTCCGCATCTTCTTCACCTTCAAAAGGAAATGGACCCATTCCGAGAACGCCATTTTCACTTTGGAATTCTACATTAAGATTTTCAGGAACGTAGTTGGCAACCAACGTTGGAATCCCAATTCCCAAATTAACATACATTCCGTCTTGCACTTCTTTTGCAATTCTTTTCGCAATTTGTTCTTTCGTAAGCATGTTAATCTCTTTTTCTAGTTGTACGTTGTTCTATTCTTTTTTCAAACTTTTCGCCTTGAAAAATACGCTGAATCATAATTCCTGAAATGTGAATTTCATTAGGATCCAATTCGCCAGGAGCAACCAATTCTTCGACTTCAGCAATGGTTATTTTTCCAGCTCCAGCCATTGGGAAATTGAAATTTCGCGCTGAACCTTTAAATATTAAATTCCCTGCGTGATCGCCTTTCCACGCTTTAACAATGGAATAATCGGCTTCGAAAGCATGCTCTAAAATATGTGGTTTTCCCTTAAAATCTTTTACTTCTTTACCTTCTGCTACTTCTGTTCCGTAGCCTGCTGGCGTATAAAAAGCAGGAATTCCTGCTTGTGCAGCACGGCATTTCTCTGCTAAAGTTCCTTGCGGCGTCAATTCTACTTCAAGTTCTCCGGAAAGCATTTGGCGTTCAAACTCTGCATTTTCTCCAACATAGGAAGAAATCATCTTTTTTACTTGCTTTTTTTGAAGCAACAATCCCAAACCGAAATCATCTACCCCTGCGTTATTAGAAATACACGTTAGCTTGGTAACATCACTATCCACCAAAGCATTAATTGAATTTTCGGGAATTCCGCACAATCCAAAACCGCCCACCATCAACGTCATCCCAGATTCTATTCCTTGGATTGCTTCTTGAGCGTTTTTTACTCTTTTATCAATCATATTTAGCTACTTATTTTAGCTTATTAAATTAGCACTTTTTTGTGAATTCTAAAAGCTTCATTTTCAATTAGTATTTCAAGAATTTTAAGCTATAGAAAGGCTTTTTGGTCGGTTTAATTCAAATTAAAATCAACATTAAATTCAATTCCTATTTAATCAATTGAAGTTCTGCAAGCTATCTTCTAAAATATTCTATAAAGTGTTGTTTGTTAGAATAATTTGTTTTATTTTTGCAACCTGTTAATCAACCTCTGACGATAGACGTGAACGTTGTTTGGCTTAAACTATTTTTTTTACATAACTAACATGGATTTAGTAAAGTACGTACAAGACAAGTACATCGCTAAGAAAGAATTCCCTGAATTCAAAGCGGGTGACACAATTACTGTGTACACAGAAATTAAGGAAGGTAACAAAACAAGGACTCAGTTCTTTAAAGGTGTTGTTATCCAACTAAGAGGAACTGGAGCTACAAAAACATTTACCATCAGAAAAATGAGTGGTGATGTAGGTGTAGAAAGAGTATTCCCAATCAACATGCCTGCACTTCAGAAAATCGAAGTTGACAGAAGAGGTAAAGTTAGAAGAGCAAGAATCTACTACTTCAGACAACTTAGAGGTAAGAAAGCAAGAATCAAAGATGCTGCTTACAAGAAGTAAGAGATCGTATGATACAAAAAAACCATCCAAATTTTGGGTGGTTTTTTTGTTGAACTATGTTTTAGGTTGTTTCGAGTTTCAGGTTTAAAGTCTGTGAGTTGTGTAAACTTTAAACAAGAAACATTAAACTAAAAAAATTAGACTTTCTTTTTGCTTGGTAAATTCATTAATACAATGGCAAATAGAATCATGGCAATTCCGAGCCATTGAATCCCTACTACTTTCTCATCCAATAGGAAAAATGCCATCGCTACTGAAACCGGCAATTCCATAGAACTAATGATACTTCCCAAACCTAATCCCGCTTTCGGAAAGCCTGAATTAAATAGGATGGGCGGCAAAATTGTTCCAAATAAGGATAAAATTAAACCGTATTTAATGAAAATACTAAAATCAAAGGCTCGAATATTAGCCGGATTGTCCGAAAAGGTTGAATAGATTGATTTTAAACCATCAAAATTGTACGGACCAATTTGTCCAAAAAACAAGAATAGACTTACGATAACAGAACCCCCAAACAGCATAAATAACGTCTTACGAAGTGGTGACACATAGGTTGCAATCGTGTTGGCAGCAAACATTGTTGTGGCAAAAGAAGCCGCTGCAAGAAGTCCCCACATGATTCCACGCCAATCCAAATCAATTTCTTGATTAATAATATTAGTCGCAAAAAGCGTCCCCGCCAGAACAATTAGTACCGAGATAATCTTTCTTAAATGAGGCATTTCTTTTTTGAGTATCGCTTCGATCACCACACTTATCCAAACGGATTGCATCAACAAGACTATCGCCACCGAAACATCGATATATTGTACGGATAAATAGTAAAATAAACTGGTACATCCCATGGACGAACCTGCAAAAATTAATTTCTTTTTATCGGTGGTCGTTATTGGCGGAAATGATTTCTTTGAAAACTTCGTTTGAAAAATATTCAAAATAAATAACCCAAAAATTCCCAAAACGAATTGTGATGTCGTTACTTCGGCTGTTGTATAACCCTCTTTATAAGCCATCTTAACAAAAGTGGCCAGCATTCCATAAAAACTTGCTCCTAAACCTACGAGCAAAACACCTTTTAAAACTGAATTCTGTTGCATGATTTCTTCTTCATTTCTTTGTTTCTGAACTAAAACAAAGGGTGCAAAAATACGGAAATTAGTCAAGTAAATCGTTGTAGTTTGTCTATGACTTTTATGGAAATCGAAACCTTTTCACAATGCACAAAAAAAGCCGCTTCAAAAGAAGCGGCTTCGTATTTAAAAGTGGATTAAGGATTATTTACCTTCTTCCATTCTCTTTTTCAATTCTGCTAGAGCATCGATATCTCCAAGAGTTGATTTCTCTTCGTTGTTAGAAGATCCACCTACAACAGCTTTAGATTCTCTTACTGCTTTTTTCTCTTCATCTCTGAAGATTCCAGTGTGAGATACAACTACTCTCTTGAATTCTTTGTTGAATTCGATTACTTTAAAGTCAGCAGTTTCTCCTTTTTTGATTTTAGAACCATCTTCTTTTTCTAATAATCTTGAAGGGCAGAAAGCTTCTACTTCAGCATCTTCGAACTGAACTTGCGCTCCTTTGTCGAAAACTTCTGTAGCAACTCCTGAATGTACAGTTCCTTCAGCATATTTAGATTCGAAAACATCCCAAGGATTATCTTGCAATTGCTTGTGACCTAAAGAAATTCTTCTAGCTTCTTTGTCTAACTCAAGAACAACAACATCTAACTTGTCTCCTACAGCGCAGAATTCAGATGGATGCTTGATTTTCTTAGTCCAAGAAAGGTCAGAGATATAAACTAAACCGTCGATACCTTCTTCTAATTCTACGAATACTCCGAAGTTAGTGAAGTTTCTTACTGTTCCAACGTGCTTAGAACCTACTGGATACTTCGTATCGATATCAGCCCAAGGATCGTTAGAAAGTTGCTTCATACCTAAAGAGATTTTTCTCTCTTCTCTATCTAGAGTAAGTACTTCAGCTTCTACTTCGTCACCAACTTTTACGAAATCTCCTGCAGATCTCAAGTGAGTAGACCAAGACATTTCAGAAACGTGGATTAATCCTTCTACACCTGGAGCGATTTCTACGAAAGCACCATAGTCAGCAAGAACAACCACTTTTCCTTTTACTTTATCACCAACTTTTAGGTTAGCATCTAGAGCATCCCAAGGGTGTGCTTCTAATTGCTTCATACCCAATTGGATTCTTGTTTTCTCATCGTCGAAGTCAAGGATAACCACTTTAACTGTTTGTCCATCTTCAAGGATTTCTGATGGGTGGTTAACTCTAGACCAAGAAAGGTCTGTAATGTGGATAAGTCCATCAACACCTCCAAGATCGATGAATACACCGTAAGAAGTGATGTTTTTAACAGTTCCTTCAAGAACTTGTCCTTTCTCCAATTGAGCGATGATTTCTTTTTTCTGATCTTCGATATCAGCTTCGATAAGTGCTTTGTGAGATACAACAACGTTTTTGAACTCAGGGTTGATTTTAACAACTTTGAATTCCATTGTTTTACCAACATACTGATCGTAATCTTTGATTGGCTTAACATCGATTTGAGAACCTGGTAAGAATGCTTCGATTCCGTGAACGTCAACGATCATACCACCTTTCGTTCTAGACTTAACAAAACCGTTAACCACTTCTCCAGTTTCGTGAAGTTCGTTAACTTTATCCCAAGCTTTAAGCGTTCTAGCTTTTCTGTGAGATAATTGTAATTGTCCTGTTTTATCTTCTCTTCTGTCAACCATTACTTCAACATCATCACCTACTTTTAGGCTTGGATTGTAACGGAATTCGTTAAGAGAAATAACACCTTCTGATTTGAAGTTAATGTCAACAATAGCTTCTTTATCTGTAAGTCTTACAACTTTCCCGATAAGTACGTCATTGTCTTCAAGATCATTCAAAGAACCTTTGTAGATTTCTTCAAGATCAGATTTTTCTTTTCTAGCTTCTGCATCAAGACCTGATTCGAATGAATCCCAATCAAATTGTTCTGGTGCTACGTTTTGGTTTAATAAAACCTCTGCTGAATTTGTCTCTTTTGACATAATTCTAAATAAAATTTGTATTCCTATTTCTTTTTAGTTTCAGCTAAAATGGACTAAAGAAATTCGGAAGTTGTTAGTTTATACTTATTTACCTCGCTGAAATGACTCCATAAAAAGTGGTGCAAAAATACAATTTTTTATTGACATAAGAATATATTTATTTAATGTTTTAAGTTTTTCTATTTCGCTTTGAAAACAATAAACTTTCAAGCTTAAACTTAAAACTAAACCCGAAATCTTATCTTTGCAGCATGAATTTAGAATCTATTCTTAAAAACTTGCAGATTCAGGAACTGAATCAAATGCAAAAATCCACGTATAAAACAACCGAAAACAATCAGGACACGGTTTTGCTTTCTCCGACTGGATCAGGGAAAACTCTGGCTTTTTTACTTCCTGTTCTTCGAAATCTAAAGCCGAAAACCAAAGGCGTTCAAACCTTAGTTTTGGTTCCTGCACGTGAATTGGCTTTGCAAATCGAGCAAGTTTTTAAAGCCATGAAAACAGATTTTAAAGTTACCGTTTGCTATGGAGGTCATGATAAAAAAATAGAAGCTAATAATCTTATTGAAGCTCCGGCTTTATTAATTGGAACTCCAGGAAGAGTTGCCGATCATTTAAGACAAAATAATTTCGATCCATCCAGCATTAAAACCTTGATTTTGGATGAATTTGATAAATCTTTGGAGTTTGGTTTTCAAGAAGAAATGAGTTTTATTATTTCGACGTTAGAAAACCTTTCACAACGAATTTTGACTTCCGCAACTGCAATGGAAGAGATTCCTGAATTTACGGGTTTGCAGAACGAAAAATACATCGACTTTTTGAAATTGGGTGAAGCAAAACCTGATATTCATTTCAAAAAAGTGATGACAACAGCTGAAGATAAATTGGATACACTTTTCCATTTAATTTGCAAAATCGGAAACAAAAGAACCTTAATTTTTTGTAATCACCGTGAAGCTGTCGATAGAATTTCTGAGCTTTTACGTGAAAAAGGAATCGAACGAGAAACTTTCCACGGTGGAATGGAGCAAGATGAGCGCGAACGTTCTTTGTTGAAATTCAGAAACGATTCGGCAAGAATTTTAATCACTACAGATTTGGCTGCTCGTGGTTTGGATATTCCTGAAGTGGAATCTATTGTTCATTATCAACTTCCAGCGAAAGAAGATGCATTCATCCACAGAAACGGACGTACAGCCCGTATGAATGCGAAAGGTTTTGCCTATTTAATTATGAAAGAAGGTGATAATTTTCCTTTTTTAGAGAAAGCTATTCCAGTGGTTAATGTCAATGATGAAACTCGAATTCCAGCGGCAACAAAGTTTGAAACTTTGTACATCAGCGCAGGGAAAAAAGATAAGATCAACAAAGTAGATATCGTTGGATATTTAATGAAGAAAGGTGAATTAGAGAAAGATGATGTTGGTTTAATTGAAGTGAAAGACACGACTTCGTATGTTGCGATTTCTAGAAAGAAAATAAAAGATTTAATTAAAAAATTAGCCAACGAAAAACTCAAAGGCAAGAAAGTAAAAATGGAAATTGCTTATTAATTTCCTGTTCAAAATAAAAAAATCGCCTTCAAGAAGGCGATTTTTGTTTTTATAAGGATGTTTTTCCACTAACTTTAATTTCTACTCTGCGATTTTTTGCTCGACCTTCTGGATTATCAGATCCATCGGAATTGGTGTTGGGTGCAATTGGATCAGCTGCGCCTTTTCCTTCTGTTAAAATTGGATTTTTCAAACCTTTATCTCCCAACCATTTTTTCACTGCCATCGCTCGTTGATCAGACAATCTTTTGTTGTATGTATCCGAACCTTTTGCATCGGTGTAACCAATAACTTTGACGCTTGCATCCGTTTTTCCATTAATATCGTCAAATACTTTCTGAAGTTCAGTATCCGCTTGAGGTTTTAAAACGGCTTTATCAAAATCAAATAATTGATCTGCGGATAAATTGATATTTAAGTTCAAATTACTTTGATTTCCCGTCAAACTGCTTCCTTTGGCTGAAAGATTACTAGAACTTGCTGTAGCTCCCGAAGCAGAGCTAGATTCCGTGGAAGTCGCACTCAAATCTGAAGACGCAGCCGTAGCATTTTCTGTTGAACTTGTACTTTCCGTAGATGTTGACGAAGTTTCTGAGTTAGATTTAGAACAAGCAACCAGGCTAAAAACCAAAATAGAAGCGATTACAATTTTACATTTCATAACTATCTACTTACTGGTAAAACGTCAAACGATCCAAATTTTGGAATGTTCAAGCTAATGGTTTTAGATTCTGCAGGCGGTGCTGGAAATTTCATCGAAATTAAATGCTCCCTTTGCTCACCGTAAAACGCGATATCACTATTTGTACTGGTAATTGGGTCTGCCATATACTTTCCTTCATCGTCTTGTAGCAAACTATACTTTTTAGAAGTTGCATCATCGATATAACTTACTTCTTTTAATGGTAAATAATATGAAATACGTTCCTTTCCTATATTTTCAACAATCATTTCAACGGTTAAAATATCACCCGTTACTCTCACTTTTGTGATATTAGCAACAACGTCATTCAAACTTTTCTTTTGAATACTATTTATTATCCTTGGTTCATCTTTCTTACTTTCTTCAATAGTAACTCCTGTAGAATTGTCCGTTGAAGAGCTTGTTGTAGGTTCCGACGAAACGGATTCTGAAGTTTTGGTATTTTCTTTACAAGCAACAATTGCCAGTAACGAGGCTGCAAAAATTAACTTTTTCATATTTTTATTTTTTTGTGTTTAGAATTTGTAAAAGTTTAAATTAATAAAAAAAAGGTTCAGAAAAAACTAAACCTTGTAATAATATAAACAATTCTAATAATTATTGCAAACCTTTTACTTTCATTTGGAGAGTGTAAACCGACTGCGAAGCCGTGATAAAAAGGATATTTCGATCTTTTCCACCAAAAGTAAGGTTCGCCGTCCAATCCATAGGAACGGGAATATGATCTAAATATTCACCTTTGGAATTATACACATAAACTCCTTTTCCCGTTAAATATAAGTTCCCATTTTCATCCAAGGTCATTCCGTCTGATCCCTTCGCGACAAATTCCTTTTTATTCCCAATTTTTCCATTTCCTAAAATATCGTAGACGTAGGTTTTTCCAGCATCAATATCAGAAACATACAGCTTTTTGGATTTTGGATTTCCAACAATTCCGTTGGGTTGCGTAAATTGATCTAAAACAGTAACTACACCTTTTGCATCTCGATAATACAAATTTCGAGTCGGAATCTCTTGTTTAAAATTCTCCCAATAATCGCGTTCATACAAAGGATCCGTAAAGTAAATTCCTCCAGAAGCGTCTATCCATAAGTCATTGGGACCATTTAATCGTTTTCCATCAACTTTTGAAAGTAAAACTTCATGACTTCCATCTTTTGCGAATTTCCAAATCTCGCCATTTTCGTCAGAACATGTAATTAGGTTTCCGTTGGCGTCGAAATACGTTCCATTAGCACGACCAGTTTGATTAGAAAACATCAATATTTCATTTGAACGCCAATCCCAAAAATAAATTTTGTTATTCGGTTGATCCGTAAAATAGACATTTCCATCGGGTGCCGTTGCCGGACCTTCCGTAAATGCAAACGAATTGGAAACAGATTGTATTGCAGCATTTTGATCTCGAATTTCAGATTTCTGACTTTGGCAACTCGCCATCAAACCTACACCAAAACAAAGTAAAAACCACTTTTTCATTTCTGATATTTCTTGGCAATTTACAAAAACATTATCTGAAAAGATTTTTTTATCTTTGGGCGAATATGAAGATAGAATTACCGGATAAATTATATTACTCGATAGGTGAAGTTGCCAAGGCGTTTGATGTAAACACCTCATTAGTTCGTTATTGGGAGCAAGAGTTCCCTATTTTAAGACCTAAAAAGAACAAAAAAGGCAATCGTTATTTCACTCCAGAAGACATTAAAAACCTAAAAATAATCTATCATCTAGTTAAAGAAAAAGGCTATACTTTGGATGGAGCACGAATTGCGTTAACCACCAATTCTAAAATTTCAGAGACCATTTCCATGATCGATCGACTGGAATTTGTACGAGCCGAATTGGAGAAATTAAAAGATACACTCGCGGAAAAACCCGAATAGAAACCTGCTCAAGCAGGTTTTTTTATTTTAAGTATTGAATTAAAATATTTCGTACATTTAAATAAACACAAATGCTATGAAATCTCAATTGGTTTTTTCCATGCGGAAAAAGCAAATCTTTGGGCTATTTGCTTTCGCATTACTAATCAGCAGTTTGCAGCTGGTAATGTATTTCCTGAAAAGAAATAATACACCAAACAATTCGCCTGTTCATTTCACAACATCAACCATTGACAAACCTGAAATTTTCCTTGCTGAGTTTAATCCTAATGCTTTATCCAAAGAAGATTGGGTAAAATTAGGCTTTTCAGAAAAACAAGCTGCAAGTATTCTAAAATACAAGTCGATTTTGGGTGGGAACTTTTCGAGTTTAGAAGAAATTCAGAAATGTTTCGTCATCAGCGATGAAAAATTTGAAGAGCTCAAACCCTTTATTAGACTAGAAAATACGTCAAATCACAATGAAAAATCAAATGTTGGATTTAAATCTAATTATCATTCAAAAGGTTTAAAAATCAACCAAAAATTCAATCCAAACTCGTATGTAGAAAGTGATTGGGTAAAACTTGGATTTTCAGAAAAACAAGCGGAAAGTATTTTGAAATATAAAAAATTCCTTGGCGGAAGCTTTTCATCGAAAGAAGAAATTCAAGAATGCTTTGTTATATCCGATGAAAATTATAATCAACTAGCACCTTTTTTACTTCTTCCAGAAAGGAAAACCACACAAAAATTTGCTTCCACAACTTCAAAATCACAACTAAAATCTTTTGATCCTAATGCGAATTCTATAGAAGATTGGATTGCTTTAGGATTTTCCGAAAAACAAGCGCAGACCATACTTAATTACAAATCGAAAGTTTTGAAAGGAAGCTTTAAATCTCCTGAAGATCTCAAGAAGTGTTATGCAATTTCACACGAAAAATTTGCTGAAATACAACCCTATATTCGAATTCAAAAACCCGATAATACCAATCAAATACTTACAATTCAAGAAACCGATTATTCGAAATTGGATATCAATTCAATCACCTACAAACAGCTTATTGAATATGGTTTTGATGAAAAAGCGGCGGGATCACTAGTTGGATTTCGGAAAAAACTGGGCGGTTTTGTAACGAAAAATCAAGTTTTAGAAACCTATAATATCGATAAAGAACTGACCTCCAAATTACTAGCAACTATTCAATTAGACCCAACGGGAATTATAAAATACGATTTGGTTACAGCACCTGAAGATTGGTTGAAAAATCATCCCTATTTCAAATATTCAGCAGATAAAATCATCTATTATCGAACAACGTATCCGGATGAAAAGAAGATTTGGAAATTCTTAAAGTTGAAACCCGAATACGAAACGAGAATGAAGTTATATTTGAAATAAAAACGAATTAGTTCTTACGATTGAATAAGATAATTCCGTACGAAAAACCTATGAATAAGGTTGATTTATCAATATGTTGACCCTCTAAATACACTTGGAAAGTTTGACCGAAATTTTTAGAAATAGGTTGAACATTTGTGTAGCCAACACCGAAAAATTGAGCTTCGGAAACGGCCGATCTATTAAACATTTTTCCACCGCGAGCAAAAACAAAGGAAAACTCGTCTTGATCAATGTTTCCGATGTACACATTTGCTTGCCCTGTTGCATACAAAATATGATAATACGGCGTCACATAACTGTATCGAATTCCGGCAGCCAAGGAAAAGCGATTAAATGGCTGAATTCCATACTGAAAATGAAATCCATAGTTGAACCTTCCAGGTTCCTCCGTTTCTGTAAAAGAATTTTCGTCACGAATAGAAGTTTTGATGACATCTAATAAATCGTAGCCTATATTGGCGTCTAGGGAAACGTGCGTTCCCAATTTTAGACTAGAGTTTTCTTGCCCAAAAGCACTGAAACTCATCACCGCAAAAAAGAAAAGCCAATAGTTTTTTTTCATTTATTCGGAAAATAGATACTCGTTAGAAAGATATTTTTCGGATGCATTTTCAATGGAATAATCTCCAATTTTGGTTCTCCGAAGCTGTGTTAAATACGCTCCAACACCAAGTACTTGACCAATATCGTGAGCTAAACTTCGGATGTACGTTCCTTTGGAACAACCTACCGTAAACGTAACTAAAGGAAAATTAATGATCACATCTTGAATATAATGAATGGTTGTTTTTCGAGACTTCATTTCTACCACTTCCCCTTTTCGAGCCAAATCATATGCACGATCGCCATCAATCTTCAAAGCCGAAAAAACGGGCGGTTTTTGGTCGATTTCCCCGATGAACTTTGCTAATGCTTCATTCACGTTTTCAATCGTAATATGAGACCAATCTTGCGCTAAAATTTCTGGTTTTTCGGTATCGTAGGATTCTGTTTGAACTCCAATTTTAATTTCAGCAATATATTCTTTTGGTGCATCTTGAATTTCAGGAATGGTCTTGGTTGATTTTCCTGTACAAACGATTAACAAACCGGTTGCCCGAGGATCTAATGTTCCAGCATGCCCAATTTTAAACTTTTTCGGAAGCGTTTTGAATTCTCTTTTCAACTTGTATTTCATCTTGTTTACCGCTTGGAAAGATGTCCAATCCAATGGTTTATCAACAAGGAAAACACAACCTGCTTGCAACTCTTCTGCTGTCATCAAAACGAATATTTAGAATTTGAAAATCTTATTGGAACCAATAAAAGTAGATTAACAAAGCGATACCCACGAAAATACGATACCAACCCCAAGGACGGAAACCGTATTTGTTTAGAAGTCCGATGAAGGTTTTTATCGCTATTAAAGCAACAACAAAGGCTACAATATTTCCAATGACAAATGCTGTAATGTTCTCAGATGAAGACAAGATCATTTCATACCCTTTCATGGCATTCGCGGTTCCTTTACCCCAAGTTTTCACAAAAACGGAATACACTGTTACAGCAAGCATGGTAGGAACGGCTAGAAAAAATGAAAACTCTGCAGCTGCTTTTCTAGAAAGCCCTTGCGTCATCCCTCCAATAATAGAAGCGGCGCTTCTACTTGTTCCTGGCATCATGGCAAGACACTGCCAAAATCCAATAATAACGGCCGTTTTAATGCTCATTTCTTTTTCATCGGTAATTTTTGGATTCTTAAACCAAGAATCTGCAAATAATAAAATGACACCACCCAAAACCAACACCGCAGAAATAGCGATTTGATTTCCTAAAACAGCTTCAATTTTATCATCGAATAAATATCCTAAAACTAAGGCTGGAATTACAGCAAAACCTAATTTCAGATAAAATTTGAGATTATTTAAATCAAAAAATTTCTTCCAATAAGCAACAACTACCGATAAAATAGCACCAAACTGAATCGAAACCTGAAACATCTTCAGAAACTCTGTTTCTTCCATTCCCATTAAGTTGGCTGCAAATCCCATGTGCGCCGTTGACGAAATCGGAAGATACTCCGTAAGTCCTTCTACAATGGCGATGATTATTGTTTTTATTAAATCCATAGTTGTATTTCAAGAAAAAACTTTGTCGATAGAGAGCGACAAAGTCTTGTATTTTAAGTTAATTCTAAATTCTTATTTACTTTTTTTCAAAATGGCGTAAATCTCCACTGCAAATCCCGCTACGACAAGTAAAGGCGCGATTCGGATTCGTCTGATGGAAAAGATGTCTTCGTTCCAATAATTCGGATCAAACGTTCCATCAGGGCGTGTATTGGCATCTGCTCCAAGCATTAGTGCAAATCCCAAAGCAATTAACCCCAAACCAATAAGCATCCACTTATAATTCTCCTTTCCGAAATAGAAAAGTTGGTTTTCCGCAGGTGCTGTAGATTTGCTCTCACCAAACTGTTCCGAGCTGAATCCTTGATTTTTTTTCTTTGCCATTTTATGAATAATATAAGTCGTCTACATTCGATTTTAGATACCTCCACGTTGCAAAAATTGAACTTAAAACCGTAATTAAAATTCCGATTGCAAAAATCAAAATCAACAACCAAATATATTTCGGATCATCTTGAATGAAATCCTGACCAATTTCTTTTGTAAAATAGAACCAAACTCCGAACAACACTGCAGAACCAATTAGAGCTCCAATTGTTCCTAAAATAGCGGCTTCTTTAATAAACGGCTTCAAAATAAAGCGACGTTTTGCGCCCACCAACTGCATCGTTTTGATGATGAATCTCTTGGAGAAAATCTTTAAACGAATCGAGTTGTTAATTAAAACGACTGCAAGAATTAGGAAAATAACAGAGAATCCTAAAATCCATTTCAAAATTCGGTTCAAGTTATTGTATACTTCCACCATTAACGTACTGTTATTTTTTACTTCAACAATACCGGGAATGCTACTTAATTCTTTGATTGCTCCATCAATTTTTGCTGGATCCACATATTCTGGTTTCAGCGCAACTTCTACTGAAGATGGAAAAATATTGGTATCAAACAACGCTTCCGAATCAATACCCATACTCTTTTTAGCTTCTTGAGAAGCCATTTCACGGCTGATGTACGTCGCTTTTTTCACAGGAGTCAGTGCATTGATTTTTGTTAATGCTTCTTGTTCCTGCTTAAAAATCGCTGCAGAATCTTTGGGATCGTAGTTTTCATCAAAATACGCATTCACAACCAACTGCTCCTTGATGTAGTCGGAATATTTTTGTGCATTGATTAAAATAAGCCCAATTAAACCTAAAAGAAAAAGTACGAGAGCGATAGAAATAACCACGGTAATATTACTGGATCGTAACCTACTTCTATCAAATTCATCCGCTGTCTTAGCCATTCATCTAAAAATTTTGGCTAAAATAGAAAAAATCTTCCGAAATTTGCCACGATTCATGGAAAATTAGGTGTTAATAAAATTATAAAATACATTGTCAGTAAAAGCCAAAAAACATTTAGGACAGCATTTTCTCACCGATGAGAACATCGCTGCAAAGATCGTCAATTCACTATCTATAGAAGGATATCAAGCCGTTTTGGAAGTTGGTCCTGGTATGGGAGTTCTTACCAAATACTTGCTGGATCAGCCTTCGAAAGTATTTTTGGCGGAGATCGACAATGAGTCTATCGCTTATTTGAAAGATAATTACGAAAAAATTACTGACGAAACCTTTGTTGGTGACTTTCTAAAAACAGATTTTGAGTTTGTTAAAGACCAACAATTGGCCATTATTGGAAACTTTCCGTATAATATTTCGTCTCAAATTTTATTTAAAATTATCGATCATTATCAGCAAATTCCTGAAATGGTTGGGATGTTCCAAAAAGAAGTAGCAGAGCGAACGGCAGCGGTTCCGAGAACCAAAGATTACGGAATTTTATCGGTGATGATTCAAGCGTATTATGACGTTAAATATCTGTTTACGGTTCATGAGAACGTTTTTAATCCTCCACCAAAAGTAAAATCGGGCGTTATCAGAATGGCGCGAAATCCGAAAGAAGGATTGGCTGGAAATGAAGTCCTTTTCAAAAGTATTGTAAAAACAGGCTTCAACCAAAGACGTAAAAAACTTTCTAATGCTTTGAAACCAATAGGTATTCCTGAAGGTTTAAAAGAGCATCCGTTTTTGGATAAAAGAGCAGAAGAATTGTCGGTAGTCGATTTTATTTCATTTACCCAAGAGTGGAAAGCGTTGAGTTAATACGTTTCCTCTTCGGTATCTGTTTCTTCAGAATCGTCTTCCTCATCACGCTTTAGCTTTTCTAATTCATCCATTAGAAGAGCTATTTTTTCTTTGAGGTTTTTGATCTCCGATTTATTGTTGTTGACATTGCTTTTCAAAATCACATTTTTTGCACGTTCTGTGTGATCTTCATCCTCTTCATCTTCGTTGATTTCTTCTAGATCTTCTTGAATGTCCTCAATGTCCTCCGAAATTTCGTCTATATCTTCACTAATATCCTCCAAATCTTCTTGGATATCCTCAATATCTTCGGAGATTTCATCAATGTCATCGCTAATATCTTCAATATCTTCTTGGATATCTTCGATGTCTTCTTGGATTTCGGTTACATCTTCACGAATATCTTCAATATGTTCTTGACTTTTATTAACGGACATCTGAATGAAAATCGCCAAATAAATGGCTTCTAGAGACAATATGGTTGTCAATGTTAACAACATTTTGTCAAAAGGCACGAGGTTAAATAAAGGCAAAAGAAAACACGCTAAGAAAATCAACGTATGGGCAACAAGTGACGGAATCGACCCAATCCACCACATAATTCCGTTGGCAATTCTTTCTAAAAAATCAATCTTTTCTTTTGCTTTCTCTTCCATCTTTTCTTCAATTAGTATACTACAAGTATAGTATAAGTTCTATTTTGCCGATTGAAAAATCTCTTTTTCCGAATTGCAAAAATAGCGACTTTCAACGGATAAATTGTTTCATTTAGATTAACAAATCTTTTGAAACTCCTATCCCAAAAAGTGCGAAGTCATATTTAGCAGGATCAGTAGAATCTAGATTTCGAAGGAAAACGTCCATTTCCTCCACTGTTTTCCAATCGTTTTGAGTTCGCTTCACCATTCCTAAACTTCGAGAGACATTCGCTGTATGCACATCCAACGGAACCGAAAGATAACGTTGATCAAGGTTTTTCCAAATTCCAAAATCAACACCACGTTTATCTTGACGAACCATCCAACGTAAATACATCACCAAACGCTTTGCAGCAGAATTTTTATAGGTTGAACTCACATGCTTGAAACTTCGATGTTTCGGTTGCGAACCAAAAAATGACTTTCGGAATCGTTCTAAAGCATGGTAAAAATTGGTTTCATTCTCTTGAAGTAAAAAATATGATTCCAAACTTTCTTCTTTAGAATACAAACGCTTTAAAGCTTCTAAAAAAAATTGAAAATCTCCCGCTGAAAATGTTCTATGAACGGCTTTTGAACCGAGTTTTTCAAAATCCGAATCTTGTGCATTCATAACAAAATCGTAGGGAGAATTCCCCATAAAATCCATCATTTTATTTGCACTTGAAATAATAGATTTTCGATTCCCCCAAGCGATTGTTGCCGCCAAAAAGCCTGCAATTTCAATGTCTTGTTTCAAACTAAAACGATGCGGAATTTGAATTGGATCATTCACAATGAAATTGGGATCGTTATATTGATCTGCTTTTTCATCTAAATAAACTTTTAATTCTGAAAATTTCATAGGTTTACGGCATTCTGCTTTCTAGCAAAACCGGTTCTAATGCTTTTGGTAAGAATGTATTTGGAAAAATCTTTCGAGCTTCGTCGGTGAAAACACTCAGATCCGAATAACGATTCGAAAAATGCCCTAAAATGAGTTTTCCAACTTGAGCTTCTTTAGCAATCATTGCTGCTTCTAAAGCCGTTGTATGACCTGTATAATCGGCCATTTCCTTTAAATCATGTAGGAAAGTGGCTTCGTGATACAAAACATCCACATTTTTAATGATTGGAATAATTTCTTTTCGATAGCGCGTATCACTACAAAATGCATACGAAACAGCTGGAGTTGGCTCTAATGTTAATGCTTCGTTCTTCAAAACATAACCATCCTCCAAAACAAAATCTTTTCCGTTTTTCAAATTATGATAATCACATGCTTCAATTTCGGGATACTTACAAATTTCACTCATGTTAAGATGTCTTGGTTTTTCCTTCTCTCGAAACAAATACCCGTTACAATAAATACGGTGATCTAGCGGAATTGTATAAACTTCTATCGCTTTATCTTCATAAATTTTTTGAGATTCATTGCCTTCCAATTCGTGATAAACAACTTCAAAACCACGATGCGTTTCCGTAATATCAAAGATGGTTTCTAACATTTTCTTGATGCCTTTCGGACCAAAAACATGCAGCGGAGTTTCTCTTCCCAACAAGCGGAAAGACGCAATTAAACCTGGCAAACCAAAACAATGATCGCCATGCAAGTGCGAAATAAAAATATGATTAATCTTGGAAAAACGCGCTTTCGCTTTGCGTAATTGCACTTGAGTTCCTTCGCCACAATCAATCAAAAAAGAGCGTTCTGCCATTTCTAGGAATTGCGCTGTAGGCGCCGTATTCACCGTTGGAATAGCCGAATTAAAACCCAATATAGTAATGTATGAACTCACAAGATTGCTGTTTTGAAATTAGTAAAAACTCAAATATACACAAGTAAACCGAATTTTAGGAATTCACAAATTCGCTAATAAAATGCAGCTTTACATTTGGGAATTTCTCTTGAGTCATCGTGATCGTAAAAGAAGAATCGGCTAAAAACACCAATTGATCGTATTTATCACGAGCTAAGAAACGCTGTTTCAATCGTGCAAATTCTTTAAATTCTTCTGATTTTTCATCCGCTTCAACCCAACATGCTTTGTGAATTGAAATAGGCTCATACGAACATTTTGCTCCGTATTCATGCTCCAAACGGTATTGAATCACCTCAAACTGAAGCGCTCCTACCGTACCAATAATCTTACGGTTATTCATTTCCATGGTAAACAACTGCGCAACTCCTTCGTCCATTAACTGATCAATTCCTTTTGCTAATTGTTTTGCTTTCAAAGGATCCACATTATTTATATATCGGAAATGTTCTGGCGAGAAGTTCGGAATTCCACGGAAATTCAATTTTTCACCCATGGTTAGCGTATCTCCAATTCGGAAATTCCCTGTATCATGCAATCCTACGATATCTCCAGGGAAACTTTCATCCACAATTTCCTTTTTATCTGCGAAAAAGGCATTGGGTGATGAGAATTTCATTTTCTTGTTCTCACGAACCAAAAGATAGTTTTCATTTCTTTTGAATGTTCCCGAAACGATTTTCACGAAAGCCAAACGGTCGCGGTGTTTCGGATCCATATTGGCGTGAATTTTAAATACAAATCCAGAGAAATTCTTTTCCTCCGGCTTTACAATACGTTCATCGGATTGCTTTGGTTGAGGCATTGGCGCAATTTCAATAAACGCATCCAATAATTCTTGAACACCAAAATTATTCAAAGCAGAACCAAAGAAAACGGGCTGTTGCAAACCATCTACATAATCTTCACGATTAAATTCTGGATACACGGATTGAATTAAATCCAATTCTTCTCTTAACGTTTCCGCTGCTTTAGAACCAATTAATTCATCAATTTTTGGGTCGTTCACATCATCAAATTTGATGGAATCTCCAATTTTCTGTTTTTTCTCTTCTAAAAATAACTGAATATTGTTTTCCCAAATATTATAAATTCCTTGAAAGTCGCTTCCCATACCAATTGGCAACGAAAGTGGAACAACTCTCAAACCTAATTTTTGTTCAACTTCATCCAATAAGTCGAAGGCATCTTTCCCTTCTCTGTCCAATTTATTAATGAAGACAATCATCGGAATATTTCTCATACGGCACACTTCAACAAGCTTTTCCGTTTGCTCCTCTACCCCTTTTGCCACGTCTACCACGACAATTACAGAATCCACAGCTGTTAAAGTTCGGTAGGTATCTTCTGCAAAATCTTTGTGACCAGGCGTATCGAGAATATTAATTTTGAATCCTTTATAGTTGAAAGCCAGTACAGATGTCGCTACCGAGATCCCTCTTTGGCGCTCAATTTCCATGAAATCGGACGTTGCTCCTTTCTTAATTTTATTGGATTTTACCGCTCCAGCCTCCTGAATCGCTCCTCCAAAAAGTAGCAATTTCTCCGTTAACGTCGTCTTACCAGCATCTGGGTGTGCGATAATTCCAAAGGTTTTACGTTTTTGTATTTCTTTTACTAAATCTGACATATCGTAAATTATGGGTGCAAAAATCGTGAATTTTAGCGAGATTGGAAAATCATTTATATTTGTTTTCTAAATCTGAATAATGAATTCTATAAATACACTTCCGAAGTACAAATTTGATTGGCTAGGCTTGGTTGTTTTGGCGGCTGGTGGAATCGTCCCATCAATTATTGTTACCCTTATTGGTGTCGGATATGGGATGATGACCGATACAGAAATCCTAGAAAGTGACAGCTTTCTTGTAATTTCAAATTTATTACTGTGGTTAGGAGCTATTGCGGCTTTTGATTTTATTATTTGTAGAAATCAAACCAAGAAAAAATTGAATTTTAATTTTTCTCCAAAAGATGCGACGACTTGGCTTATTATTTTCCCCATGATTTTTGGAATGGGTCTTATAGCTGAAGTTTTAACGAATTTTATTCCAACTACAGGACCAGTTTTTGGAAAATTATATAAGCAATTTGAATATCTCATGTCCCGATTGACGCTCGATGTTCCAACTATGATTTTCACGGCGGTCATTATGGCGCCTATATTCGAAGAAATTGTATTTCGCGGGATTATTCAAAAAGGGATGATTAATAATGGTGTTTCAGCGAACAAAGCGATTTGGATAACCTCTGTTCTATTTGGACTTGTTCATGGAAATTTGTGGCAGTTTGGTGGCGCCGTTCTTCTAGGGTACGTTTTAGGAATTGTTTACGAGAAAACGCAGTCGTTATTGTTGCCTATTTTACTGCATCTATTCAACAATTTGATGGCAACGTTGATGATTAAATATATTGGGACAGATAGCTATGCAAATTATTTTGAAGTTTCGCCGCTTGTCATTTTGAGTATTGGAATCTGTATTGTAGTTTTAACATCGTATTTACTTGAGAAGAAATACCCCTCTCAAAGCATTAAAACAACTTTATCTTAATATTTTTTACCATGGAATTGCTTATTGCAACACATAACGAACATAAAAAAGAGGAAATTCAGCAAATTTTAGGAAGCGAATACACTGTAAAAAGCTTGCGCGATTACGATTTACATGATGAAATTGTTGAAGATGGACTCACCTTTGAACAAAACGCTTTAATTAAAGCCAAATACTGCTACGAAAAAACAGGAATTCCGAGTTTGGGCGATGATTCAGGATTGGTTGTTGAAGCTTTGGATGGCCGTCCTGGAATCTATTCTGCGCGCTATGCAGGTGATCACGATTTTGCAAAGAACATTGAAAAAGTTTTAGAAGAAATGCAAAATGAATCTAATCGAAAGGCGTATTTCACAACGGTTTTATGTTTCTATAATGAACAAGGAGCGTTTTATTTTGACGGAAAAGTTCATGGAAATTTGTTAGAAGAAAATCGTGGACATCAAGGATTTGGATACGACCCAATTTTCGTTGCAAATGGTGAGAGCATTACGTTTGCCGAAATGGATCCCGCTGAAAAAAACAAAATCAGCCACCGAAAAAATGCATTGGATAAGTTTTTAGAATTTTATAAAACATCCTCTGAATCATAAAACCATAAAAAAATCCGAAGCAAAGCTTCGGATTTTCTTTTATTATTCTTTCATATTAACTACTTTATCCACTACATATTTCGAGTTTCCTCGCCATGGCAATGTACCATGATATTCTTTGTAGTGAAGTTCAAAATACTTTCCGCTATTCTGTTCAAGTTGCTTGAAAACTTCTTCATTTTCAATTGAAAATTCGAATTCGTAGCTTGTTAAATTCCCTGTTTTAGGATTTCCACCAAAACCACGCTGAATCAACTTTCCTTCGTAGGTTTTGAAAACATTTCCTTTGTAAACCGCGTAATTCAGATCTCCTGATTTTACACCTTCACCAAAAACAAAATAGAATTTGTACCAAACAAAACCTGCTAAGCCTAAAACAACGGCTACTAGAATAATCCAAACGTATTTCATAATTAAAAAGTAGTTAGATAAAGCTACATATTATTTCTTAGAAATAGCTCTAGAAATCACAATTTTTTGGATTTCTGAAGTTCCTTCATAAATCTGCGTAATCTTCGCATCACGCATCATTCTTTCTACGTGATATTCCTTCACATAACCGTAACCACCGTGGATTTGAACCGCTTCTACCGTTGTATCCATAGCAACTTGAGATGCATATAATTTAGCCATAGCACCCGATTCTGAAATATCTTTTCCTTCGTCTTTTTCCGCAGCCGCTTTGTACACCAACATTCTTGCAGCCATAACATTCACATGCATATCTGCTAATTTGAATGCAATCGCTTGGTGATTGATAATTTCTGTATTGAATGCTTTTCTCACTTTAGCATAAGCCAAAGCCAATTCATAAGCTCCAGAAGCAATACCTAACGCTTGAGATGCGATCCCGATACGTCCACCATTCAAAACAGCCATCGCAAAGTTGAAACCAAATCCGTCTTCCCCAATTCTGTTTTCTTTTGGAACTTTAACATCATTGAAAATCAACGTATGTGTATCACTTCCTCTAATTCCTAATTTATCTTCTTTTGCGCCAACAACGAAACCTTCCCATCCTTTTTCAACGATAAAAGCATTAATTCCTTTATGTTTTTTCTCAGGATTAGTTTGCGCGATTACGATATAATACGTTGCATTACCACCATTGGTAATCCAGTTTTTTGTTCCGTTTAATAAATAATAATCGCCTTTATCTTCGGCAGTTGTTCTTTGAGAAGTCGCATCAGAACCTGCTTCTGGCTCAGAAAGTGCAAAAGCTCCAATAACATCTCCTTTTGCAAGTGGCGTCAAGTATTTTACTTTTTGCTCTTCGCTTGCATATTTTTCTAATCCAGCACAAACTAATGAGTTATTTACAGACATAATTACGGCAGCAGAAGCATCTACTTTCGCAATTTCTTCCATAGCAACAACGTATGAAACAGCGTCTAAACCAGCACCACCGTATTGAGGATCAACCATCATACCCAAAAATCCAAGCTCAGCCATTTTCTTAACTTGCTCTGTAGGAAACTTTTGGTCACGATCTCTTTCGATTACGCCTGGTAAAAGCTCGGTCTGCGCAAAATCTCTTGCAGCCTGCTGAATCATTAATTGTTCTTCTGTTAAATTGAAATCCATATCACTTAAATAATTATCGCACTAATTTAAGGTTTTTCGATAAGTTGGAAAAATTATTTATTTGTTGGTGTTATAAATAATTTTATATTTACAAAAAAGCTGTTTTTTGCAGTTTTACTT
Organism: Kaistella sp. CFF1-2; assembly: GCF_059509915.1. NCBI lineage: Bacteria > Pseudomonadati > Bacteroidota > Flavobacteriia > Flavobacteriales > Weeksellaceae > Kaistella > Kaistella sp. CFF1-2. The sequence continues at coordinate 105,304 of NZ_JCAKLF010000001.1, read as the reverse complement.
AAATATTTTTAATTAAATCACGTATATGAATATTAAAAGATTATTTGATGTTGCTTACTATGCGCATGAAAAGTTCCCCAAAACGGACATGTTTGCGACCAAATATCAAGGTCTATGGAAGAAAACGTCAACTCAAAAATTTATTAATACTGGAAATAAATTTTCAAGAGGTTTATTAAAACTAGGAATCAAGCCTGGAGATAAAATCGCAGTGATTACATCTGCAACGCGTACAGAATGGGCTGTTGTCGATTTTGGAAGTCTTCAAATTGGTGCGATTACCGTTCCTGTATATCCAACTATTTCACCCGCAGACTACGATTTCATCTTCAATAATGCGGAAGTAAAATATTGTTTTGTTTCAGACAAAGAACTCTTGGATAAAGTCAATGAAATTAAAGCCAATGTTGCTTCACTAGAAGGTGTTTTTACTTTTGATGAAATTACGGGAGCTGCAAACTGGAAAGAAATTCTAAGTCTTGGCGAAGAAGAAGCTACACAAATTGAAGTGGACGATCTATCTAAAGCAATTAGTCCAGAAGACTTAGCAACAATTATTTATACGTCAGGAACAACAGGAAGACCAAAAGGAGTTATGTTGACGCATGACAACATCGTTTCCAACGTATTGGCATCTATGGAACGTATTCCTGTAAGAAAAGGTTTAGATTATAAAGAGACACGCGCATTAAGCTTCTTGCCGATTTGTCATATTTTCGAAAGAATGTTATTCTACCTATATCAGTCCAATGGTTTTTCATTGTATTTTGCTGAAAGTATCGAAAAAATGGGTGAAAACATCAAGGAAGTTAAACCGCATTACATGACGGTTGTTCCTAGACTTTTAGAAAAAGTATATGATAAAATTTACGACAAAGGTGTTTCTGCTGGTGGTTTGAAGGCAAAAATTTTCCTTTGGGCATTAAGCGTTAATGAGGCTAAAAAAGAAATTTCAAAACCATCAGGTTTGAAGGAAATTATTGCGGATAAATTGGTTTTCAAAAAATGGCGTGAAGGACTAGGTGGTGAATTGGTGACTTTGGTTTCTGGATCTGCCGCTTTATCATCACGTTTGAATTTAATCTTCCAAAATGCGGGAATCCCTGTACTAGAAGGTTATGGTTTGACAGAAACATCACCCGTAATTTCGGTGAACTCGTTTGGAAAAATCAAAGTAGGAACCGTGGGTCATGTTCTTAACAATTTAAAAGTTAAAATTCAAGAAGACGGTGAAATTACTGTTAAAGGACCATCGGTATTCAAAGGGTATTTCAAAAATGAAGAGATGACCAAAGAAGTTTTCACCGAAGATGGTTTCTTTAGAACTGGTGATATTGGCCATATTGATGAAGAAGGTTTCTTGAAAATCACCGATCGTAAAAAGGAAATGTTCAAAACTTCAGGTGGAAAATACATTGCGCCGCAAATGATCGAAAACCAAGCAAAAGCTTCAAAATTTATTGAACAAATTATGGTTGTTGGTGATGGTGAAAAGATGCCATGCGCCATCGTTCAACCAGATTTTGCATTTGCTAAGAATTGGGCTGCTTTGAAAGGTCATAAAATTGGAGACACGCCTCAAGAAATGGCACAAAGTCAAGTTCTAAAAGATCGTATTGAAAAAGAAATTCAAACGATGAACAAGAGCTTAGGAAACTGGGAACAGATTAAGAAAATAGAATTATCGCCAGAAGTTTGGTCTATTGAAGGTGGCGAATTAACACCAACTCTAAAACTAAAACGTAAAGCGATTAAAGAAAAATATATGGACTTGTACAACAAGTTATATCACAAAGACTAACAAAGAAAAAGACCGCAAATTGCGGTCTTTTTTATTTCAAATCAATCAAAAATTAAGAGAACTTAATTACCGATTTCATTTTTTCATTTTCTTCCATTACCAATTCGTCATCAACAAGGATTTTCCCAGAATGCTCGTCAATAATGATTTTCTTTCTTTGCGCAAGTTCCATTTGCTTTTGTGGCGGAATTGTGAAGAAAGATCCTTTTGGAGCTCCTCTTTCTAATCCTACAACCGCAAGACCTGTGTTTGAGTTTTCACGGATTCTCTTATAAGAAGCCAATAATCTTTCATCGATTAATGAAGCAAACTCGTCTGATTTTCCTAATAAGAAATCTTCTTCTTTCTGAGTTTCAGCGATAAGACCATCCAATTCTTCTTTTTTGAATTTTAGGTGGCTCTTAAGCTCATCAATCTTTGTATCAAGATCTTCTAACTTTTGATTTTTATGCTCGATATTAACTCCGAATTCTTTGATTCTTTTTTCAGATAATTGAATTTCAAGATCTTGATATTCAATTTCTTTTTCCAAAGCCTCGTATTCTTTGTTATTACGTACGTTGTCTTGTTGCGTTTTGTACTTTTCAATAAGAGATTTCGCGTGGTTAATCACCTCGTTTTTCGTATTGATATCGTCATTCAAGCCTTTTGCTTCTTCACGAAACTTATCTGCTCTTTTTTCTAGGCCTTCGATTTCGATTTCCAAATCTTCCACTTCAACAGGAAGTTCCCCTCTTGTGTTTCGGATTTCGTCTAATCTAGAATCAATAATCTGAAGATCGTATAAAGCTCTTAGTTTATCTTCTACTGAAATTTCTGTGGTTTTCTTAGCCATATTTATAAAAAGTAATTAACAGGATTGGTATCCAAAATAGATTTTGAGATTGCAAATTTAGGAAATTTTTCCGACAATAAGTCAAATAATTGTTGACACACAAACTGTTCGGATTCAAAATGGCCAATATCGCCTAAAATGATTTTTCCTTCTGCTTGAAAAAAGTCATGATATTTCAGATCGCCTGTAAGATAAACATCGCAACCAACTGCTTTTGCTGCTGAAATTCCTGATGCTCCACTTCCGCCCAAAACACCTACTCTTTTCACTTTCTTTCCTAATAAACTAGAATGTCGAATAATTGGAATTTTAAAAACATCCTTCACCATTTGAAGAAAATCAACTTCATCCATTTCTTCGGGAAGTTCACCAAATCTACCTAAACCCGTATAATTTGATGTATTATCTAAAGCATAAATTTGATACGCTACTTCTTCATAAGGATGCGTTTTCTTCATCGTGTGAACAATTTGATGTTCTAAATGGCTTTCAAAAACCACGGAAATCAATTGTTCTTGAACATATTCTCGTTCATTGATATTTCCTAAAAATGGATTTGCTCCCGATTTTGGTTTAAAACTTCCTTTTCCAGAAATACTAAAACTACAGTCTTCATAAAAACCAATATTCCCCGCTCCTGCTTCAAATAAAGCATCGCGTAACATTCCTGCCTGTTGTTCGGGAACGTAGACTTCTAATTTTTTAAGATTATTAGATTTGGGCATTAAAATTTGTTGATTTTCCAATTTCAACGCTTCACAAATTCCATAATTTACACCAAAATAATCGTTGTCAAATGCTGTGTGGACGGCATAAATGGCAATTTTATTTTCAATAGCTTTCAAAACCGCACGTTCCACATAATTTTTTCCCGTTATAGACTTTAAACCTGAAAAAATAATTGGATGAAAAACAACAATCAAATTTTTATTTTGTTCAATTGCTTCATCAACTATATTTTCCAACGCATCATGACAAACTAAAATCCCCGAAACTTCGCGATCAGGAACGCCACACAGCAAGCCTACATTATCAAAATCCTCTGCTGTTGCAATTTTAAAAAGATGATTAAGTTGAGATACAACTTCCTTTAGAACCATTATTACTCTATTTTTTCACAATTTAACAAATTATTAGTTACTTTACCGAAAATTCGCAGAAAGATCGATCATGCATATTAGGCCCGAACATAATTTAAGACCCGTAAAGAACCCTTTTCTGAAGCAAATTTACAGAGTTATTTACTTTGCGGATACCCCAATGGGGAAACTTTTCGATATCTTTTTGTTGGTTTTAATCGTGATATCAACTTCCATGGTAATGATAGAAACCGTTCCGTGGATTCAAGCCAAATATCATATTTACATTTTCAGAATTGAATTTTTCATTACTATACTTTTCACAATAGAATATTTCCTCAGGATAATTACGGTAAAAGACAAACGAGAATATATTTTCAGCACACTGGGTATTCTAGACTTACTTGCCATTGTACCTTTCTTACTTAGTATTTTCTTTCCTGTATTGCATTATTTTGCTGTGATTCGAATGTTCCGAATGTTGCGAATTTTCCGAATTTTCAACTTGGCTGATTATATGGATGACTCGCAATATATTATGAGCGCCATGAAAAATAGTTCAAGGAAAATCTACATTTTCCTTCTATTCATCTCAGTATTCATCATCTTTATTGGGTGTATCATGTTCGTTGTAGAAGACGGCCAAAACGGCTTTACAAGTATCCCACAGAGTATTTATTGGGCGGTTGTTACCATTACAACGGTTGGTTATGGCGACGTTTCTCCAACTACGGGATTAGGAAAATTCATTTCTATCATTGTAATGCTTTGTGGTTATAGTATCATTGCTGTTCCTACGGGAATTGTCACTTCAGAATTGAAATATTCCCGAAGAAATTTTAAAAAACCATGCAATCGATGTGGCAATGAGGAAGTGGATGGTGATGCCCGTTATTGTAAAAAATGCGGTGAGAAATTAGTTTAAAAAAACAGCACCCAAGAAATTTGGATGCTGTAATCTCATAGAAGAGAAATAACTAATAACCTATAAAATTACGATTCTATAGTCTGTGAAATTAAAGCGTATCATCTACCACACCAAAATCAATGGTTAATACAGGTTCATAATACGTTTCAGATGATTCGCCAAGAAATAGCATAATACCATGGTCAATCATTGCTTGAGTAACTATTACTGGAGCAAGGACCAATTCATCTCTAACATAGGCAGGACCAGAAGATGCTTTAGATACTTTAAAAAACAAATCCTTAATTTTTGTTCCACCTGACTGATACAAAAAGGTAGAACTAACACTTGCATCCCCCGTATAAGCTGCAAATCTTGTAGAAGCGGCGTTGGATGTATTGATAGGATATTTCAATGAAATATTGATGGTAATCGCATGTCCCAATAATTGCTGAGGGATATTAATTTTATTAGTCGTATTATCCCAAATAACAAAATTATTTAGTGGATTACTTTCTGTAGTTTCTGAAGCTGAATAATTGCAACGAAATTGCTTTAAATTATTCCCAGAAGGAGATGTAATCCCTGTTATCCCTTGCTGATAGGTATCCGAATCATTTAAAAGAATATTCATAGGCTTAATATGAGCCGAATAATAGTTGTTTGTTGTATTACTGCTGACCATATTCGTCCAAACAGAGCCATCCCAATAAAAGAATCCTTTTCCCTTAAGATTGACTCCTTTTTCCCGTTTGATTTGCCGTAGATGCTGCAGCTGTACAATAAACTAAATTTCCTTCTGCTGCATTTGCAGGAATTGGCATCGTAAAAATTTCGTCACCCGTAAATTTTGGAATTAGAATTCCTTCAACTTTGGTAGAAGGCGATTTTCCTATAATTTCTAAAGTTGTCGTTGGTGAAGTGGTGTTTACTCCCACTTGCGATTTAAATATGCAAGGGAACATTAGCCCAAAGAAGACTAGAAAATAATTTTTTTTCATTGTGTTTGGTATTAGTTTTTGTACCTTAAAGTTAAAAAACTACACCAACCAAACTAAAAAACAGTAAAATATCACCCGAAAGTGAAATTTTGGGTGTCTATTTATTCGTTATGAGAAAATAAGAAAATCCTCATCAAATGAGTCTTTCGCGGCAGAATAACCGATTTCAAATATTTCATCTAAAACTTCGGTTTTACGTTCGAACATTCCAAATTTTGCTAATTTTTTTGACGTAATAAACCAATCACAAAAGGAAAATTTATATAATTCGGTTCGATAAGATAATAAATCATAAGAACGCGTTACCACTGATTTTAGCGTTTTAAGGTGCGAAATATCAATATCTTGAGGCGGAGAAACAAAAACGCCAATCATTTTTTCGCAATCATCTTTGATAATATCGGCAGGAAAATTGTTCAGAACTCCTCCATCGCTATAAATTTCGTCACCAAGTATGTAGGGCGTTGTAATTCCCGGAACGGAACACGAAGCAATAATTGCATCGATAATTTTGAAATCTTGATCAAAAATCTTTTGTTTTCCTGAAACCAATTCCGTTGCAACAATACGCACTTCTTTGTCTAAATCGCCAATTTTCATATCTCCAAAAATTGGATCCAGATACACTCTAAAAATTTTGGAAGAAACCAATCCTGGTTGATTAAAAGTGAAATGTTTCCAATTGAAAAAATAAACCGACTTGAAGAAATCTTTAATTTCTTGAGGACTTTTTCCTACCGCATACAAAGCACCAACGATAGAACCAGCACTACAACAGGCTAATAAAGTTGGCTCAATCCCTTTTTCATTTAAAAACTTCAGAGCGCCGGCATGAGCAACACCTTTGGTTCCGCCGCCCGATAAAACCATTCCTATTTTTTCCATTTTGATTTTGATATCGAATCAAAAATACAAAAAACCACCGCGATTGCAGTGGTTTTTATTATGTTTGAAATTCAAGTTTTAGATATGAATTACTTCTCCGTAAGCTGCGGCTGCTGCTTCCATTACAGCCTCTGAAATTGTTGGATGCGGGTGAATCGCTTTAATGATTTCATGACCTGTTGTTTCTAATTTTCTAGCCACAACCGCTTCTGCAATCATATCTGTAACTCCATCACCAACCATATGGCATCCTAACCATTCTCCGTATTTTGCATCGAAGATTACTTTGATAAATCCGTCTGTATCTCCATTTGCAGTCGCTTTTCCTGAAGCCGAAAACGGGAATTTACCTACTTTCAATTCATAGCCTTTTTCCTTCGCTTGCTTTTCTGTAAGACCTACAGATGCAACTTCCGGGTGGCAATAGGTACATCCTGGAATGTTAGAATAATCAATTTTTTCTACGTGAAGACCTTTTAGTTTTTCAACTAAAGTGATTCCTTCTGCAGAAGCCACGTGAGCCAAAGCTTGCGTTGGAATAATATCTCCAATTGCGTAATATCCTGGAACTGAAGTTTCGTACCATTCGTTAACCAAAACTCTGCCTTTATCTGTTTTGATACCTACTTCTTCCAAGCCAATTCCTTCAACATTCGCAGCGATACCAACCGCAGAAAGTAAAATATCCGCTTCTAAAACAACTTCTCCTTTTTCTGTTTTCACTTTCGCTTTCACTCCAGCACCTGAAGTATCAACCGATTCAACAGAAGAATTTGTCATGATTTCAATTCCTGCCTTCTTCAATGATTTTTCAACATGTTTTGAAACCTCTTCGTCTTCAACTGGAAGAATATTTGGCATAAATTCAACAACCGTCACTTTCGTTCCCATCGTGTGATAAAAATCTGCAAACTCAATTCCGATTGCTCCCGAACCCACAACAATCATTGATTTTGGCTGCTCAGGAAGAGAAAGCGCTTGTCTGTAACCGATTACTTTTTTACCGTCTTGAGGAAGGTTAGGAAGTTCTCTAGAACGAGCACCAGTAGCGATTATGATGTGGCTAGCTCCGTATTCCGTTACATTACCATCTTTATCAGTTACCGAAACTTTTTTTCCAGGTTTAACTTTAGCCGTTCCCATGATCACATCAATCTTGTTCTTTTTCATCAAGAACTGGATTCCACCGCTCATTTTAGAGGCAACTCCTCTACTTCTTTGGATCACGTTTGAGAAATCAAAACTTGGATTTTCTACTTTATTCAACCCATAATCTTCTGCATGTGTTAAATATTTGAAAACATGCGCCGATTTTAAAAGAGCTTTCGTTGGAATACATCCCCAGTTAAGGCAAATTCCACCCAAATTTTCTTTTTCAATGATCGCTGTTTTGAAACCTAATTGCGCAGCTCTAATTGCTGTAACATAACCACCAGGTCCACTTCCAATAACAATAATATCGTAGTTCATTCGATTAAAAATTTACTGCGAATTTAATGAAAATTATTGGAAGGGCGATCATGAAAAAAGCAACTCGTGGAGTTGCTTTGTATCATGTTACTTGGTACTTGTTTCATACGTTTCTACCAACCTTACAAATTCGGCTCTGTAGCCTTCTTCATCTTTGCCTTTTCCTTGTTTTGCAAGGTTTACAATTTCAGTAAGGTTTTTGTTGGAAATTAAATTGGATTGTCTCAAAACCAAACCAAACCACGAAACTGCACTTGCAAATTTAAAATCAGCTGACGTTTGAGAATTCGTTGCATTTTGTTTTTTAATTGGATGAACGATTTCTTTACTCGCGTCTTCATCAGGTTTTTTGTATCTGAATTTCACTGTTGCCAATTCATCACTTCCGCTTGTTTGAGTAGAATTTTGAGAATATTTCAACGGAATATTTTTAGGTGAAAAATCGGAAGCAATTCCTGTTGGGATAATCTCGTAAATTGCTGTTACCGTATGTCCAATTCCTAATTCGCCCGCATCAATTTTATCGTTAACGAAATCTTCATTTCTCAATTTTCGGTTTTCGTAACCGATCAAACGATAGGATTGAACGTATTTAGGATTGAATTCTATTTGAATTTTCACATCTTTCGCAATCGCGTACATACTTCCAGCGAATTCTTTTCCTAAAAACTTATTCGATTCTTGAAGATTATCAATGTAAGCATAATTTCCATTTCCTTTGTTAGCCAACAACTCGAGACGATTGTCCTTATAATTGCCCATTCCAAAACCTAAACAAGTCAGAAAAATTCCAGATTTTCTTTTTTCCGCAATTAAGTCTTCCAACTTATTATTATCGCTAATTCCTACGTTAAAATCACCATCCGTAGCCAAAATCACCCGATTATTTCCGCCTTTGATGAAGTTTTCATTGGCTAATTTATACGCTGTTTCAATTCCTTCTGCTCCAGCAGTGCTTCCACCAGCACCTAGTTTATCAATTGCTTCGAGAATAATTTCTTTTTTAGCAGCCGAAGTTGGTTGCAAAACAACACCCGCACTTCCGGCATACGTTACAACAGTCACTTTATCTTGTGCACGAAGTTTATCTAATAAAATTCGGAATGAGGACTTCAATAACGGCAATTTATTAGCAGAATTCATCGAGCCTGAAACATCAATTAAAAAAACCAAATTCGAAGCTGGAAGTTTAGATTCGTCCAAAGTCATTCCTTGCAAACCTATTTTCAAAAGTTGATGCTTCGGATTCCATGGATTTGCTCCGTATTCTGTATTAATCGAGAACGGATCATTGTTTTTGGGTAGAGGATAATCGTATTTGAAATAATTGATCATTTCCTCAATTCGCACCGCATTTTTATCCACTTTCTGGCCATTGTTGATCATTCTTCTAATGTTAGAATACGCAGCTTTATCAACATCAATTGAAAACGTGGAAAGTGGTTCATTTTTCACCGATTCAAACTGGTTTTCTTGCCATTGATCATACTCCTCATTATCTTGTTCTACAGGAGTCTGAACTCTTTTTAAGCTTTGAATATCTTTTTCCTTCAACTTTCTTCCTTCAATAACGATAACTCCATTCAAAGCTTTAGAACCATACAAAGCAGTCGCTGCTTCCGCTTTTAAAACGTGAACTTTTTTAACTTTGGACTGATCTATTTTACTTAGATCCAAATCTTCATAAGGAACTCCATTAATCACATACAAAGGTTGATTCATCGGATTTGAAGTTGCATTCTGAACTTCAGAAAGTACTAATTCATTACTTTTACTTCTAGTCTTTCCTTTTGCTCCGTATCCTAAAACAACTACTTCATCAATATTTTTTGATTCTGATGCCATAGGCATTGTCGCTGCACCACGAATACGTACTGAACTATTTTGAGGAGCAACCGTAACTCCTTGTACAGAACCACTAAGCGAGTTAATAACTGAAGTCGAAGCCACATAACTTTCTTTTTTTGCCACTTTATATCCTGCAATTTGTACCGCGTCAATCTCATTTTGCGGAAACGTATTAGCAGAAGTATGCGGCGGAGGCGGAGGTGGCGCAACATAATCTGCATTTACACCAGTATGCACTTCATAAACAGGCGCTACATCAGGAGCAATCGCAGGTGTTGGTCTTGTTGATTGATAAGCGATGATTTCGTTTGGCTTCGCTTGATATTCTTCATACTTCTTTTTCAAACTATCTTCCTCTTCCGTCGTTACAACATCTTCTGTTGAAGGTTGAGAAACACTTGTCTTATTAGTCGCAACGTTGCTTTGAACGATTGGATTGGCATCATTTGTAAAATACCAAACACCAAAAGTAAATGCTAAACCAGCCGCAATTCCGTAAGGGAGAAAAGGAAGTATGGATTTCTTCTTTTCTTTGGCGTCTAGTTTATTCTCCACCTTCGTCCACACTTTTTCAAAAGAAGGAAAGTTGGTGTTTTCTTCCGCGATTTTACCTGCTTCGTTGAACATTTTATCAATATCTTGATTTTCCATTTTTTAAACCTTTAGTCGTTAAACATTTTGAAACTTGAGCATTTCTTGCAATTTTTTTCTTGCAAAACTTACCTGAGATTTAGACGTTCCTTCCGTGATAGAAAGCATTTGTGCAATTTCTTTGTGAGGATAACCCTCCACCGCAAAAAGATTAAAAATCGTTCGGCAACCTTCAGGAAGAAAGTTTAGTAAGGATAAAATTTCTTTTTCGTGCGTTGGGATAATCTCTTCTTGTGGAATTTCCATATAGGAATCGTCCAAAGAAATGGAAAACACTTGCTTTTTACGAAGTTTCTGTAGGCTTTCGTTTACCACAATTTTCTTTGCCCAAGCTTCAAAAACTTGAACATTTTGAAGTTGATCGAGCTTCGTGAAAATAATGTAAAACGAATCGGCTAGAACTTCTTCGGCATCTTCATCGTTTTTCAGATAACGCTTGCATGTTGCGTACAACTTTGCTGCGTACATCTCGTAAAGTTTCCGTTGCGCATTACGGTCTTTATTTTTGCATCTATTGAATAAGTCGTATTCCATAGTGGTGATTTTTTAATATAGATGCAATAAGGTTTAATAGGGTTGTAAAATGTTGAACTAAAAATAAAATAATTATTGGGAAAACATATGTTATAAAAATTAATACGTAACAATATAAAGCAATACCGCTCCAAAAGTAACTCTAAAAAGCAATTTAGAAAAATAAAAAAACTCCTCAAGAAAAATCTTGAGGAGTTTATATTTTGAAGTGATACTTTATTAAATCAATGGATAATTTTGTGGATTAACCTCGTTAAATAACGCATACACTTTTTCTACAATATCATCTACAGACGGCTTGGAGAAGTAATCACCATCCGAACCATACGCTGGTCGGTGATCATTCGCCGCGATTGTCAACGGAGCCGAATCTAAATATCTAAATGCTTTTTGCTTTTCTAAAATCTGTTGAACGATAAACGCGGATGTTCCACCTTCTACATCTTCATCGATTACAATAAGACGATTGGTTTTTTTCAAACTTTCAGAAATTTCATGCGAAATATCAAATGGAATTAACGATTGAACATCAATTACTTCGATGTTAACTCCCAGTTTCGCCAACACTTCAGCGGCTTCCATCACAATTCTCCAAGTAGAACCATAGGTAACAACGGTTGCATCACTACCTGATCTAGTTACTTCAATTTTTCCAACTGGAACGGTGAATTCACCTATATTATCGGGTTGCGTTTCTTTCAAACGGTATCCATTCAAACATTCTACAATAACAGCAGGTTCATCCGTTTTCAACATCGTGTTATAGAATCCAGCTGCTTTTGTAAGGTTTCTTGGAACCAAAATATTAATTCCTTTCGCCAAGTTTAAAATCCCAGCCATCGGTGATCCTGAATGCCAAATTCCTTCCAAACGATGTCCACGAGTTCTGATGATTACAGGTGCTTTTTGACCACCTTTAGTACGATATTGCAACGTCGCCAAATCATCACTCATTCCTTGTAAACAATACAAAATATAATCTAAATACTGAATTTCAGCAATTGGACGAAGTCCTCTCATCGCCAATCCAATACCTTGACCTAAAATCGTTGCTTCACGAATTCCAGTATCGGCAATTCGAGTTGCTCCATATTTTAATTGAAGTCCTTCTAAACCTTGGTTTACGTCTCCAATATTTCCAGCATCTTCTCCAAAAACTAAGGTTTCAGGATATTTTTCGAAGATTTTATCAAAGTTATTTCGCACCACAACTCTACCATCTACTTCTTGAGATTCTGACGAGAAAACAGGAGCAATTTCTTCCACATTCGTCGCTTTCCATTGCGATTGCGAATATAAATGGGATGAATAATTATCTTTTTCAATTTCTGAAAGTTGCTCTAAAACCGCTTTCAATTTTGTTCTCGTTTCTGAAGGTGTACTTTGCGTAAAAATTAAAGCTTGACGCCCAACATGGAACAAATCTTTTTTACCAACTGAAACGATTTTATTGAATTTATCTAAATACGATTTTACTTCTGTATTCTGTTCAGCTAATGCTTGAACGTGCGGTAAAATCTCATTTTTTATCGAACTAATTGCATTTTGAAATGCTTCCCACGATCTTTTTTGACCGTCTTTCGTTGCTTTTTTCGCTTCCGCATCAATAGCATTTAATTCTTCTTCTGTCGCAAGAGTTTCCGTTTTCCCGTCGATTTCCACAGAATAATTTAAAATCCATTCTTTAAATTTCACCAAACCATCGTGTTCTGATTCCCAAACCAAACGCTCTTCCGATTTATATCTTTCATGTGAACCAGAAGTGGAATGTCCTTGCGGCTGAGTCACTTCAATTACGTGAACCACAACCGGAATTCCTTGCTCTCTTGAAAATTGCTCTGCTTTTGCATATGCATCTAATAAAGCAGGATAATCCCAAGCTTTCACTTGGATAATCTCGCATCCTTGATTTTCGTCTTCTTTTCTTTGGAAACCCGAAAGCATCTCTGAAATATCTGCTTTCGCTCTTTGATTTTGAGTAGGAACCGAAATTCCATAGCCATCATCCCAAATCGAAACAATCATCGGAACTTGCAATGCACATGCGGCATTCAATGTTTCCCAGAAGTGACCTTCTGCCGTAGAAGCATCACCAATTGTTCCAAAAGCTACTTCACGTCCTCCATTCGAAAATTTTTCAGAACCTGGAAATGAAACTTCTTTGAACACTTTGGATGCTTGAGCCAATCCTAGCAAACGTGGCATTTGTCCTGCAGTAGGCGAAATATCACTTGAAATATTTTTAATCTGCGTAAGATCTTTCCAACTTCCATCTTCATTCAAACTTCGTGTACCGTAATGCCCATTCATTTGGCGACCTGCTGTAGCTGGCTCACGCTCTACATTTGTATCTGCATATAATTGCGCGAAAAAGCTTTCCACCGTTAATGCCTCAATTGCCATTGCAAAAGTTTGATCACGATAATATCCTGAACGCCAGTCTCCATTTCTAAAGACTTTGGACATTGCAATCTGAGGAAGTTCTTTACCATCACCAAAAATTCCGAATTTTGCCTTACCCGTAAGCACTTCTCGCCTACCTAAGTATGACATTTCTCGGGAAATTCTCCCAAGACGGTAATCATCAAGTATATTTTTTTTGAAATCTTCGAATGAGATTTGTTGTGTTTCTAAATATGTTTCTTCCATGCTAAAACAGGATTTTTACAAATATAATAAAATTAACCAATTTGAAAAGTTTAATTTATAAATATCATAAATAATTCAATATTATTTTAATAATTCAATAAAAACACATTTAAACTTAGATTTACTCAAAAAGCAATGTAAAACATTTAAAATTTAATAAAGAATTTGGCTTGATCAAAATAGAAAATGGACATTCAAAATTGAATGAAAAACAATTTAAATAAAATAAAATACGAATAATGAAATTTAAAAATAGACTTTACACTCATAAATGAGTAAAAAATAAGCCTTAGAACTTACGTTCGATGACATAATCAAGCATTAAGTGTAACGCTTGTTTGGCTTCGGAATCAGGAAATTCGTTCAGAATACTCTTTGCTTTTGTATGAAAATCGTTCATGACGCCTATCGCATACTCCAATCCACCAGACGATTTTACGAATTCGATTAACTCTTTAACACGTTTTTTATCGTTGTTATACCGCTTTACCGTGTTGAAATAATATGCGCGATCTTTCTCCGAAGCGATTTTTAACGTATGAATCAATGGAAGCGTCATTTTCTGCTCCTTAATGTCGATTCCTACTGGTTTCCCAATCACATTAGAACTCAAATAATCAAACAAATCATCTTTAATTTGGAAAGCCATTCCTGTGTACGTTCCGAAATCCATCATTTTCTTCGCCATCGCTTCATCAACGTTGTTCGAAAGAACGCCGATTTCGCAACAAGCAGCGATTAACGTCGCTGTTTTTTGACGAATAATTTCATAATAAACATCTTCAGTAATGTCCAATTTACGGGCTTTTTCCAATTGCAAAAGCTCTCCTTCTGACATTTCACGAATCGTTCTTGCAATCACCGAAAGAAGATCATAATCTTTGTTATCAGTGGAAAGTAAAACCGATTTTGCTAAAAGATAATCGCCAACTAGAACGGCAATTTTGTTTTTCCAAAGCGCATTGATAGAAAAAAAATTACGCCTCTTGAAACTTTCATCCACAACATCATCATGAACCAAAGTCGCCGTGTGAATCAACTCAATCATAGACGCACCACGAAAGGTTTTTTCATTGACATCGCCCACCAATTTAGCACAAAGAAATACAAACATGGGGCGCATTTGCTTCCCTTTTGTCGTCACAATAAAACGCGTAACCTTATCTAATAAAGCCACGTTACTTTTCATCGATTCATAAAACTTTTGCTCGAAAAGTTTCATCTCCGAATTGATAGGACGTTTTATTTCTTCTACGATGTTTGCCACGAAATAAGGGAACTAAGTGTTGAAAAATCGGACAAATATAGTTTTTAATTTGCAGAAATTAAAGCCGAAATGATTTTTGTATTGGATAAATTACTAATTTTGAAAGACAACAAAAACAAATGCCATGAAAAAATAGTATTTCCTTTGCTGCTTCTACCAATACGCAATCTATTCTTTAATCAAAATAGTAAAAATCTTCTAAAATTTTTCATTTCTAGTGAAAGTGGATTTTCAGGAAAGAAAATGGGAGATTACAAAAAGACAATCAAATAGATACAGGTTGAATAATTGATTTTTTTTAACACTGCTGTAGGAATTAAGCTCCTTTTAATTTCTTAAAGATGAATCCTATTTCTGCAGCTGTGTTATTTTTTTAATATGTGATGCGGAATGAAATACAATTTTGATGGAACCGTTTTCATAGGAAAAATAAAACGTTCTGCACTGATAAATACCCCTTTCTCGTTTACTGCAATTCCTTCTACTTGACCTACTTTCAATGCATTTCCAAGTTTAATTTTTCGGAATTTTGAAGACAACCAATTTCCAAGTTCATCTACATTAAAAATCGCTAAAAACACTTTCAATGTTTTGGTATATCCCACAACAAAAAGTTGATTTTCATAGAAATACGAATCCGTTGCCGAAAACTGAATCGGTGCACTTTCTTTTTTTTCTAAACTTTGATTTTCAATTGAATTTAGAGCCAATTCATATCTAGAAATGTTTTTCGAAGCCCATTCCTTAGTGAAAATTTGGATTTTCTGATTGTGATAAACCATGGCTTCAACATCAAAATCGGTGTTCAAATTTTTAGGCGTAAAATCAGTCTGATTTTGAAACTGAAATGGAAACTCTTGTACAGAATTTAAATCTAAGTTTTGATTTTGAACTGGAATCTTGAATACTTTCAAATCTTTTCGAGTCCCTAAATTATTTCCAAAATCTCCTATATAAATTGAAGTCGAATCGGCCGAAATAGCTTCCCAATCGATATTTCGGAGTTTGGTTTGATACACTTTTTCAATTTTTCCGTTTTTCGTATTCAATTGAAAAATCTCAGAAGAATTCCCCGAATCATTGATGGTTATTAAGTTTCCTTGAAAAAAAGTTAATCCCGAATTTTCATTCAACGAATCTGATAATTGCGTAATCTGATATTTCTTTAAAGGAATTCGCTTTGCTTGAGCCGAGACTAGTGAAAAGCTAACGACAAACACAAAAAGAAATGTTTGTACAATTTGATTTCTATATGAAAACGTTCCGTTCAAGTTGTAAAATTAAGCATCAGCCGTTTTATTAGCAAGCTGTCCGCAAGCTGCATCAATGTCACCACCGCGACTTTTACGAACCATAATCGTAACGCCTGCTTTTTCCAATTCGCGAACGTACTTCTCTTCTGCAGCAATACTTCGATGATCAAATTTTCCTTCTCCAATCGGATTGTATTGAATTAAATTCACTTTTGAAGGAACTTGACGACAATATCGAATTAAAGCCTTAATATCTTCATCACCATCGTTAATCCCTTTCCAAACGCAATATTCAAACGTAATCACAGAACCTGTTTTTTCATACCAATATTGCAACGCTTCCATAATTTCAGTTAATGGAAACTTTTCTGAAAAAGGCATAATCTCATTTCGTTTATGCTCAATTGCAGAATGTAGAGACAAAGCTAATTTCACCTTCAACTCTTCATCAGCCAGCATTTTAATCATTTTCGGAATTCCCGATGTAGAAACGGTAATTCGGCGTGCTGCCATTCCTAAGCCTTCTGGTTTGGTAATTTTCCGAATGGCTTCTACAACATTTTTGTAGTTCATCATCGGCTCACCCATTCCCATAAAAACGATGTTTGATAACGGTCTATCAAAATACAATTTACTTTGACGATCGATTAAAGCCACTTGATCAACGATTTCGGCAACTTCAAGATTTCGCATACGTTTTAGCTTCGCCGTTGCGCAGAATTCACAATTCAAAGAACATCCAACTTGCGACGAAACACAAGCCGTAGTACGTGTTTCTGTAGGAATCAGAACCGATTCCACTAAAAGACCATCATGCAATTTTACCCCATTTTTAATTGTTCCATCCGTTGATTTTTGTAATAAATCAACCGCAATTGGGTTAATGACAAAATCTGCTGAAAGATGTTCTCTAAGGCTTTTTGAAAGATTCGTCATTTCGTCAAATGAATGCATATTTTTGCTCCACAACCAATCGTAAACTTGTTTGGCGCGAAAAGCTTTTTCACCCACAGAAACAAAATAATCTTTTAGTTGATCTAATGATAAAGTACGAATATCCCTCAAAACAATAGTAATTTAAGTTGCAAAGATACGGCTTTTCCAAATTTTGGAAACCGCTCTTATTTTAAAGTTTTAGCACAAAAAAGCACGAAAAATTTCGTGCTTTTTTTTATTTGATTTTCTAAATGAATTAGATGATTAACATCGCATCACCATACGAATAGAATCTGTATTTTTCTTTGATTGCTTCCTCATACGCATGCATTAAGAAATCCTTTCCTGCAAACGCTGCAATCATCATCATTAATGTTGATTTTGGTGTATGGAAGTTAGTAATCATCGTATTTGCAACCCCGAAATCATGTGGAGGATAAATGAATTTATTCGTCCAACCATGATACGGACCAATTTTCTTGTTTGAAGAAACAGAAGTTTCCAAAGCACGCATCGTTGTTGTTCCAACGGCACAAATTCTTCTATTTTCTTCAACTGCTTTATTGATAATATCAACATTTAGTTGATCGATAATCGCTTCTTCACTTTCCATTTTATGTTTTGAAAGATCTTCAACCTCGATTGGGTTAAACGTACCCAAACCAACGTGAAGTGTAATTTCAGCGAAATCAATTCCTTTAATTTCCAAACGTTTCATTAAATGCTTAGAGAAATGCAAACCTGCTGTAGGAGCTGCAACAGCACCTTCATTTTTCGCATAGATTGTTTGATAACGTTCCGCATCTTCTGCTTCAACCTCTCTCTTAATGTATTTCGGAAGTGGAGTTTCTCCTAATTCTTTTAATTTCGAACGAAATTCATCGTAAGGCCCGTCAAAAAGGAAACGCAACGTACGACCTCTAGACGTTGTATTGTCAATAACTTCTGCTACTAAAGATTCGTCTTCCGTAAAGAAAAGTTTGTTACCAATTCTAATTTTTCTTGCAGGATCTACTAACACGTCCCACACACGAGTTTCTTTATCTAACTCTCTTAATAAGAAAACCTCGATTTTTGCACCAGTCTTTTCTTTATTCCCATACAAACGAGCAGGAAACACTTTGGTGTTGTTGAAAATCATTAAGTCACCTTCATCAAAATAATCGATCACATCTTTGAAAAGTTTATGCTCAATTGTTTCGTCTTTACGGTTTAAAACCATTAAACGAGATTCATCTCTGTTTGGTGCTGGATACTCTGCCAATAGTTCTTCTGGCAAATTAAAATTGAAATCTGAAGTTTTCATAAAATTTACGGATTTTATAAGTTAAAAAATAAGCTTTAGTAGCCTAAAATTCGAGATTGCAAATATACAACATAAAAAGGCCTTTGTCAAGTTTTAAATAAAAAGAAAAATTATCTACAAAACACGTATTTTAAAGTCAAAATTATTAGATTTGTAAAACAAAAAACCAAATCATTTGATTTATGAAAAATATTAGCAGACGAAATTTCATTAGGACAGCAAGTGCCGCTGGCCTTGGAGCAGCCTTAATGCCGAATACGTTATTTGGCTTCAATTATAACTTTAATCCTTCCAAAAAAGTTAGAATTGGAATGATTGGTGTCGGTATGAGAGGACAAAGTAACTTGAGTATTTTAGCAAAAAGAGACGATGTAGAAATTGTTGCAATGGCGGATCCAGACCCAAGAATGATGAAGTCTGCTCAAAATATTTTAACTAAAAATAAAAAAGCAACGGCCAAGGAATTCGGAAATGGCGACCACGATTATAGAAACCTTCTGAAACTTGCGAATGTAGATGCGGTAATAATTTCAACACCGTGGGAATGGCATAAAATCCAAGGTTTGGAGGCCATGAAAGCGAAAAAAATCGTTGGAATGGAAGTTGGAGGAGCCTTAACGGTTGACGAATGTTGGGATTATGTAAAAGCATCCGAACAAACAGGAATGCCTGTATTTGCTATGGAAAACGTATGCTACAGACGCGACGTTATGGCTATTTTAAATATGGTCCGTAAAGGTATGTTTGGTGAAATTATCCACGGACAAGGTGGTTATATGCATGATTTACGTGGAGTTTTATTCAACGATGGGGTTACACCATATAATTCAGGAGCTGAGTTTGGAGAAAAAGGATTCAGTGAAGCTAAATGGAGAACCGATCATTATGTAAAACGTAATGGTGAGTTGTATCCTACTCACGGTTTAGGTCCAGTGGCGATGACTATGGATATCAACCGTGGTAATAGATTATTACGTCTTTCTTCATTTTCATCCAAAGCGAGAGGCTTGCATGAATACATCGTTAATCATGAGAAAGGAGGTGCAAACCACCCTAATGCAAAAGTAAAATTCAAGCAAGGCGATATTGTTACAACACAAATTGCATGTGAAAATGGAGAAACAATCTTATTAACTCACGATACAAGTTTACAAAGACCGTATAACTTAGGCTTCAAAGTTCAAGGAACAAAAGGACTTTGGGAAGATTTCGGTTCAGGTGGATTTGATCAAGGATTCATTTATTTTGAAAATCTAATGAAACACTCTCATCAGTGGGATAACACGAAAAAATGGATGGAAGAATACGATCATCCAATGTGGAAAAAATACGAATCTTTAGCTGCAGGTTCTGGCCACGGTGGTATGGACTGGTTCTTAATTAATACTTTTGTGGAATGTATTAAGCGTAATGTGGAATTCCCAATGGATGTTTATGACTTGGCAACGTGGTATGCAATCACTCCATTAAGTGAGCAATCTATTGCGAAAAATGGACAAGTTGTGGATATCCCAGATTTCACAAAAGGAAAATATAAGAACAGAAAACCCGTTTTTGGATTAAATGACGAATACTAAAAAAACGATGGTCATCATGGCAGGTGGCCTAGGAAGCAGATATAAAGGACTAAAGCAAATTGACGGAATCCTTCCCAATAATTCGACAATTCTTGAATACTCAATGTATGACGGAATACGAAATGGATTCAACAAGTTTGTTTTTATCATCAACAAACATATTCCGGAAACTTTCATTGAGAAAGTTTCTGGAATTCTTGACAATTTAAAATACGAATATCACTGGATTGTTCAAGATTTGGACAAGTTTGTGACCATCCCAAGTTTACTAGAGAATAGAGAAAAACCTTGGGGAACTGGTCATGCCGTTTTATGTACAAAAGAAGTTGTCAAAGAACCTTTCATTGTTATCAATGCCGATGATTTCTATGGGGAAGATGCCTATCAAAAGGCATCAACATTAATTGATAAAGAAATTTCGGAAACAAAATATGCGTTAATTCCATTTTCTCTGGAAAATACATTGAGTAAAAACGGTAGCGTTTCTCGTGGTTTATGTCAATTTGATGCATCAGGAAAGCTTGATGATATCGAGGAAATTACCGATATTTTAGCTGAAAATGATGAAATCTTTTTCTTAAAAAATGAAGAAAGACATGTTCTTCCTGCTCAGTCACTAGTTTCGATGAATTTTTGGATTTTTCATCCTTCTATTTTTCCTTATTTAGAAGCTGGATTTCAGAAGTTTCTAGAAAATTCACCCGCAATAAAGGCGGAATTTTTCTTACCAAGTTTGGTAGATGAATTGGTAAAAGCAGGAAAAGTTGAAGTACAATCTTCGGCGACAAATGCACTTTGGAAAGGCGTAACCTACCCTGAAGACAAGATAGAATTGCAAGAATTCTTAACTATTCAGACTCAAGCAAATCATTATCCAGAATATTTATGGAGCTAAACCAAATTGTTCAACAATACCTTGGTATTGGCGATTTTCAATCTTCAGAAATTGTAAGTGGATTGATTAACACCACACTACTTATTGAAAAAAATGGAGAAAAATACATTCTTCAAAAAATAAATCATGGCGTATTTTTAGAACCAGAAGCCTTAGTAAATAATCATTTGCAAATTAATTTGGTTCTAAAAAATGCCGATTATCAAAGAGAAATCATCGATATTATTCCGACTTTGGAAGGCGGTTTACTATTGAAAGATTCCCAAGAACATTTTTGGAGAATGACGCGTTTTGTAGAGAATGCAAAAACTTTTCTTAAAGTTCCCAATAAGGAAATCGCTTTGGAAGCAGCCATTTGTTTAAGTGAGTTTTATCGTATTATCAACGAAAAACAATTATTGATTCAAGATCCGCTTCCTGGATTTATCAACTTCAAAAAACGGACAGACGATTTTATTTCAGCTTTAGAAAATGCTTCGGAAGAACGTAAAATAAAAGCTTCAGAAGAAATTAAAGCCATAAATGATCAACTTCAGCTTCCTGAAAAATGGTTGCAACTTTTGGAGGAAGAAAAACTTCCAAAACGAATTATTCATGCTGATCCAAAAATCAGTAATATCTTGTTTGACTGCAATGAAAAAGCTACCGCAGTCATTGATTTGGACACCATCATGGAAGACAGTATTTTATATGATTTCGGGGATATGGTTCGTTCGTATTGCAACAAAACAGATGAGGACGATGCTACGTTACAAGAAAATTTCGATGGTGAAATTTATAAAGTTATTAAACAAGGTTTCTTATCGAAATTAGAAGATTTATTAACGGATTCCGAAAAAGAAAATCTAGATTACGCCGCTCAGGTGGTGATATATATTCAAGCGGTTCGTTTCCTTTCCGATTATTTAAACAACGACAGTTACTACCACACAAATTATCCAGATCATAATTTGGATCGAACTAAAAATCAACTTCAATTATTGAAAAACCTACAGGATTACCAAAATACAGTTCCTGTATAATTGGGTTTTTCTGGAATAGTTACAACCAAGGTCGCATTTTTATCCTGCACTAATTTGTAGTGCATGGTATCTTCTTTAGAACCTACTTTTAATGTGGCTTCCTTAACTTTAAAATTGTCTTTTGGTTGGAGCTCTTTCCAATTTTCATAAGGATGAATGCCAATAAGTTGAAAAGCTTTAAAATAGTTTCGATCCGTGGGCTCGGTCACTAAATCATAGGTTCTTAGTTTTTTCTTTTTCTTCGAATTCGAGAAAACTAAAAAATCATATCCGGATTCTTTTTTAGAAAATGTAAAATCCATGTTTTTCGCTTTTGTATTAATAACATTCTGCGAATTCTTATAGTTTAATTTAAACGTCGTTTGTCCGTTTTCTGTAAGCTGTTCGACGTCATATTCATGAATTTTTTTATTATTTATATCTACTAATCGTCCTATTAATTTTTTGTAAGGAGCGTTATAAACCAATAGAAAATAATTAGGATCTTGGCTTAAATACACCACTCTTTCTTCAACCCCACTTTTCTTATTACAACAGGTCCATTGGTATTTTGCGAGATAATCAAAAGTAACGGTTTGTCCAAAATATAAACTTGAACAAAGTAAAAAAGCTGAAGCAAGGATAGAATTTATTCTCATGAATTTATTTTTGAAAAGATAGAAAATAAATCGTAACGAAGCGTATTTAATTTTCTGCTTTACAACAAGTTTCGGCGGGCCTTTGGCCCGCCGAAACTATAAAATATAAATTCAACTTCTTCTACAAAGTCTCTTTCAACCATTCAAAAAATTCACGTTGCCAAGCAAGCGCATTTTGCGGTTGCAAAACCCAGTGATTTTCATTTGGAAAATATAAGAATTTCGATTTCAAACCTTTCAATCGAGCCGCTTGAAACGCTTCTTGACCTTGCTCATAGGGAACTCTAAAATCAATTCCACCTTGGATAACCATGATTGGCTTATTCCATTTATCAACAAAATTGATTGGATTAAAATCTGTAAATGCTTTTGGAACCGGCTTTTCAAATGGTGAACCAATATCCCAGTTAGCGAACCATAACTCTTCCGTTGTTAAAGACCATGATTTCATATCAAAAAGTCCATCATGAGCGATGAATGTTTTGAAACGATTTTCATGAATTCCTGCCAACATAAATACGCTATAACCACCGTAACTAGCACCTACAGCTCCCATTCTATCACCATCTACATAGGGCAATGTTTTTGCAAAGTCAGCTGCTGCAAGATAATCTTTCATCACTTGCCCTCCCCAATCTTTAGAAATATCTTCATTCCATTTCGTTCCCCAACCTGGCATTCCACGGCGGTTTGGAGCAACAACAATGTAATCATTTGCGGCCATCAATGCAAAATTCCAACGTAAACTAAAATACTGTGTTAATGCAGATTGCGGTCCACCTTGGCAATACAACAGGGTTGGATATTTTTTGTTCGGATCAAAATTTGGCGGATAATGGAACCAAACTCCCATTTCTTTTCCATCCGAGGTTTTCACCATCTTCAATTCGGATTTTCCCGTAGTAATCTTTGCGTAATTTTCTTTGTTAACTTCGGTAACCGAACTCATTTTACCACTTTTCAAATCAACGGCAAATAAATCTGAATTATGATTGATATCTACTCTACCAACGATTAATTCGTTTTTATTTTGAGCTATGATTTCATTTACATCAAAATCTCCTTTTGTGATTTGATTGATTTTTTTAGACTTTGGATCCAAAGAAAAAAGCTGCTTCGTACCACGATACGCCGCTGTGAAATACATCATTTTCGAATCTGGTGCCCAGAACGTTGCTCCAGAAACAGAATCATCCCAACCTTGCGTAAGATTCGTGGTTTTTCCAGATGGCCAACTCATGATTTTAATGTCATTTTTATCGGCTTCATAACCATCGCGAGCCATACTAAGCCAACTCAAAGTCGTTCCATCAGGTGAGAATTTAGGACCAACATCATAGCCTTTATTATCTTTCGTTAGGTTCTTTGTTTCACCAGAAGCTAAATTATAAGCAAAAATGTCTGTATTTGTTGATTTTGCGTACTCAGCTCCACTTAAAGGCTTCGTTACATAAAGTAATTGAGAGGAATCTGGACTCCAAACGAAATCCTCACTCCCGCCAAAAGGTCTTTGAGGCGAATCCCACGTTTTTCCTTCCAATAAATCCTTTGCTTGATCTACGTTTTGAGATGTATTCACTACAAAAACATGGTTGTATTTCCCTTCATTAAAATAATCCCAATGACGATGATTAAGATCGGAATAAATATGCGCGGTCGTTTTAGGAAGATCTTTG
The DNA here is from genome assembly GCF_059509915.1 of Kaistella sp. CFF1-2. Taxonomy (NCBI): domain Bacteria; kingdom Pseudomonadati; phylum Bacteroidota; class Flavobacteriia; order Flavobacteriales; family Weeksellaceae; genus Kaistella; species Kaistella sp. CFF1-2. Next base: position 81,074 of record NZ_JCAKLF010000001.1, on the reverse strand, counting down.
TATTTGTCCTTCCCTAGTAAATTTTCTACTAAAACCTCTTTGCTGAAAGCCACTTTTTTTCCATCGGGTGAAATCACAATATTATCTACTTCACCAATTTTATAGAACGAAGTCCACGTTTTTCCAGAGTCTTTTGAAATAAAAATTTCACCTGCTTCGACTGCATACAATCCATTTTTATCCCATTGAATTACTGATTTTTTTCCGAGATCAATTCCTTGCGTTTGCCTTTTCAAAAGATCCAAAGCAAAGAATTTAGAATTGTTTTTCTCGGTTTTCAAATCAGTTTTGCTCACTTTATAAAGCAAACTCGCTTGATTAGGAGCAACTGCTTGCACTCCTAACTTGTTTAATGACCACAAAATTTCGGGTGTCATTACTTGTTGTGCATTCATAAGCAATGGCGCTGCTAGCGCTAATAACGTTTTTGTCAGTTTCATTATAAGAAATTATACTTTTTATTTAGATTTTCTTGTCTTCCGAACGGGTTTTCTCACCTCACTTAAATTCTGGAATATCCATTCTTCCATTTGAATGATGAAATTATTTCGACTCAAAACCATTTTACACAGATAGATGAATCCACCAAAAATAACCGCTAAAATAAAAGAAAATGTTCCAAAACTTTTCGCAATTACTGCTCTTTGATCGTCATTTAAAACCAAATTAAACTGTCTTGAAACCCAGTCTAGAAATATTTTAAAATCAAACCAGCCTTCTAAGAATAATCCAATTCCTAAAATAAGAAAAAGCGCTGCTAAAAGTATGGCAACAACATATAGAAAACCGACAATAAATGTATTGCCGGTTACGGATGGTTGCCCGTCCAGAATTGTTTGTAACTCTCGTAGTTTCATGGTTTACTCTTCGCCACCAAAAATTCCGTTAAGCAACGATGTTAGCACCGATAGTAAAATACTAAAGATAAATGCCCACCAAAACCCATCAACAGTCATAGAATCCATAAAATAATCAACCAAAAGAATCATCAAAGCGTTGATTACTAAAGAGAAAATCCCTAGCGTTAAAATCGTAATTGGTAAACCAATAATCTTTAAAATAGGTGTGATAAACGTGTTTACCAAACCTAAAACAATTGCGAAAATTATGGCAGAACCAAAATCCTCTAAGTGTACGCCACTAAGCACTTTGGTTAATCCAAAAGCAACGGCGGCTGTAATAAGAAGTCTTATTATTAAATTCATAATATACGTTTTCATCAAAATTACAAAATTTTAGTTGAACGAATTCCCGAAAATCCACACAACTAATCAGAAAAGTGAAGTAATGAAGCGAAATATTTTTATAAATTGCTTTAAAATTAATTCAATGAAGATTAAAAATCTCCTAAGTATAGTAACCATCGCAATGAGTTGTAGTATAGTTGCCCAACAAAAAAAAGACCTAGCCAAATACGTGAATCCTTTTATTGGAACAGAAAAAATGGGCCACACCTATCCGGGAGCGACCGTTCCGTTTGGATCGGTGCAATTGAGTCCAGAAACCGATTCGCTTTCGTACGAACTGAATGGAAAATACAATCCTGATGTGTACAAATATTGCGCTGGATATCGCTATGAAGATAAAACGATTGTTGGTTTTAGCCATACCCATTTTAGTGGGACTGGACATTCTGATCTTGGAGATTTTCTCATCATGCCAACCGTTGGAAAACTGCAAATGAATCCGGGAACGGCTCAGAATCCAGAAAAAGGGTTTCGATCAAAGTTTTCCCATCAAAATGAACATGCTGAAGCTGGTTATTACAGAGTAAAATTGGATGAACCCAACGTTCTTGCTGAACTTACAGCGACCTCAAGAGTTGGTTTTCATCAATACACTTTTCCAAAATCGAATGATGCCCATGTTATTTTGGATTTGATGGCTGGAATTTATAATTATGATGATAAAAATGTTTGGACCTACGTTCGTGTTGTTAACGATCGATTAATAACCGGATACCGGCAAACTTCAGGTTGGGCTAGAACAAGAACTGTTTATTTTGCCATGGAGTTTTCAAAGCCATTTAAATCTTACGGACAAAAGAATTTTGAAACCAACCAGGTTTATAAAGGCTTTTGGCGAAAGTTTAATCAAAACGAAAACTTCCCTGAAATCGCAGGTCGAAAAATCAGAATGCACTTTGATTTTGATACCCAAGAACAAGAAAAAATTCAAATCAAGTTTGCTATTTCTCCCGTTTCACAAGCCAATGCAGAAGCAAATTTAAAAAATGAAACTCCGAATTGGGATTTTAATGAAGTTCGTAAAAATGCGTACAACCAATGGAATTCGGAACTCAATAAAATTCAAATCACGGCTTCCGAAGAAGACAAAACCAATTTTTATACAGCGATGTATCATTCCTTTATAAGTCCAACTGTTTATATGGACGGAAATGGCGAGTATAAAGGTTTAGATCAAAACATTCATCAAGCCAAAGATTTCACCAATTACACGACATTTTCCCTTTGGGACACCTATCGTGCGCTGCATCCTTTTTTCAATATTATTCAACCCAAACGAAATAACAACATGGTGCGTTCGATGATGGCGCATTACAATCAATTCTCGATGAAAATGCTCCCGATTTGGTCGCATTATGCCAATGAAAACTGGTGTATGAGCGGTTATCACTCGGTTTCTGTTGTTGCCGATGCCATTATTAAAGGGGTTTATACGGGAAATCCTGAAGAAGCGTTAAAAGCGTGTATCGAAACGTCCAACAAACGTATGTATGAAGGAATTGGCGAATATATAGACAAAGGTTATGTTCCGGCTGACAAAAATGGAACTTCGGTTTCTAACACGTTAGAGTATGCGTATGACGATTGGGCGATTGCTCAAATTGCTCAAAAACTTGGTAAAACAGCCATTTATAACGAATACATGAAACGTGCATCGCATTGGAAAAATGTCTACGATTCGAATATAGGATTTATGCGTCCACGATTTGCCAATGGTGAATTCAAAAAAGAATTTGATCCTTTAGACACGCATGGACAAGGCTTTATCGAAGGAAATACGTGGAATTATTCCTTTTTTGTTCCACATCAGCCTAAAGATTTAATCGAAACGATGGGCGGAAAAGAAACCTTCTCAAAAAAACTAGATGAATTGTTTACGATGCATCTTCCAGACGAGTTTTTTGCCAACACAGAAGACATCACCCGAGAAGGAATTATTGGCGGTTATGTTCATGGAAATGAGCCGGCACATCACGTTCCGTATTTGTATAATTTTGCTGGACAACCTTGGAAAACGCAGGAAATTATTCGTAAAATTTTGAAAATGCAGTACCAAGCAAGGCCTGATGGATTGGGTGGAAATGATGATTGTGGCCAAATGAGTGCTTGGTACATTTTCTCTAGTTTAGGCTTTTACCCTGTTGCTCCTGGTTCCGATGACTATTCGATTGGAAGTCCGTTGGTAAAAACCGCAGAATTGCATTTAGAAAATGGAAAAACCTTCAATATTGAAGCGAAAAATCAAAGCGATAAAAACATCTACATTCAAAAAATGGAATTGAATGGAAAACCATTAAATCAATTTACATTGAAGCATCAAGAAATTATGAATGGTGGAAAATTAGTTTTCGTTATGGGACCTAAACCAAATAAAAAACTCTAATGAACATCATTCCAAAATTAAAAACCATTGCTTTAGTCGCTCACGATCACAAGAAAGACGAGCTTTTACGATGGGTGAAAAAGCATAAGGCCATACTTTCTCAGCATCAATTAATTGCAACGGGAACAACGGGAAAACTCATTGAAAATGAAATTGGTGTTGAAGTAAAACGCGTGATGAGCGGGCCTTTAGGAGGCGACCAGCAATTGGGAGCATTAATAGCCGAAGGTAAAATTGATGTCGTGATTTTCTTTTGGGATCCAATGGAAGCGCAACCTCATGATTCCGACGTTAAGGCTTTTTTACGTTTATGTGTGGTTTGGAATATTGTGATTGCTAGTGATCCTTCCACTGCAGATTTCGTAATTTCTTCGCCTTTGATGGACATTGATTACTCGAAAGAAAGTACAGATTACTCCGAATATTTAAATCGAAAAATTGATAAATAAAAAAATTGAGAATCAGATTCTTTTGAAATTGGCTAAAACCAATATTCTGAATCTGATTCTCAAATTTTGCGTTTAAAAAACGCTATAACAAATACAAATTAGTTCCTATTTTAATTTTCTTTGCTTGTAGATTTCTTCAGCTTTTTGAACCGCTTTGTACGAATCTACTACGCCACCAGAAACCGCAAAATCTTTTAACTGATCGTTTTTGTTTACCGTTTCAATCAAAATTTGTTTGATATCTTTTGCCTTTAGCTTTGGATAATGCGACCAAACTAACGCAGCAACTCCCGCCACAGCAGGCGATGCCATAGATGTTCCTTGTGCAAACTGATATTTCGTTGTTCCCGGAGCTGTTGAATAAATTTCAGTTCCTGGCCCAAAAACATCTACTGCAGCTTTCCCATAATTCGAGAATCGAGCTCTTAAATTATCTGATTTTCTGGTATTAGCTCCAACAGTAATCGTTGTTGGACTGTATTGCTTTCCATTAACTAAAGTCAAGGGATACAACGTGGTTTGGTCAACATCTAAATTGTTGTTTCCAGCCGCTTTTACGATTAACACATTTTTAGATTCTGCATATTTGAAGGCATCCATCACCAATGGTGAATTATCATCTACCAATTTCCCGAAAGACATATTCAAGATTTTCGCTCCATTGTCAACCGCATAACGGATTCCATTAGCAACATCTTGGTCACGCTCATCTCCATCAGGAACAACACGTACTCCCATAATTTTAACGTTAGAACCTCCACCAGTTCCCATCATTCCTTTTCCATTATCCCATTCGGCAGCGATAATACCAGAAACGTGTGTTCCGTGGAAAGAAGCCAATCCATTCACATCATTATTTCCGTATTTTTTACCAATTCCTTCTTGTGGATTGTAATCAACGTTATAACTATATTTCAATGAATTTTCAGCTCCTTTAATTTGAGCTTCTAATCTACTCAAATACGTTTTTGTTACTTGCGAAACTTTCTTTCCTTGATAGTCCTTTTCATTCATATCATTGAAAATCTGCAAACCTTCTAATGCCATCGCATTGTCAGTATTCAATGCTGCCAAAGCCGCTTTTGAAGCAACGACATCACCTGCAACAGAATTTAACGCATTTAAACGTGGCGTCATATAATCCAAACGAGATTGAGCAACGGCTTTATTCAATTCAAACTTTGATCTTGTAGGATAAAACTCATTGGCAAGCGTTAAATAACGCTGATATTCTTTTGGATTGCTCGATTTAGAAGAAGTCTCAAAAAATCGATGAAGTTTTGCAAACTGACGTGTTAATTCATACGAATCTTCTGAATAGTTATTTCCGTTTTTGTCTGTAACGAAATTCCAACCGTGGATATCATCAACGAAACCATTTTTATCATTGTCTTTCTTGTCATCTCCTTTTTCTTTAGGATTTACCCACATTACGTTTTTCAGATCTTCGTGGAAATACTCCACACCGCTATCCAAAACGCCGACAACAATATTATTCGGTTTTCTGTTGTGTTCTTTTAAAAATTCTTTCGCTTTTAAGGTATTTACCCCATAAACACCGGTTGCTTCAAAATCAGAATGCATCCAGTTTTTCAAGAACGTAGAATCGGTTTTAACTTCAACTTTATTTTGTGCTTGAAAATTAGCTACAGAAGCTAACAAAGCCAAACTAAATACTATTCTTTTCATAAACTAAAATCTTTGCGCCATAAGTCGCATTTTTATAGAAAATGTTACAGATTTCATAGAATTTATCCATTACAGTTCAATTCTCAATTGATATTAGAAATAAAAAAATCCCGAATCAAATTCGGGATTAGTATTTTAAAGCTGTTCGAAAGGCTCAACTTTCAGAATTTCAATTTTCTTTTCTCCTTCTGGGAATGGCCATTCAATAACAGAACCTACTGGCATTCCTACAGTAGCAAGTGCCATATTTGAAAGGATAGAATATTTGTTTTTCTTAGGTTTTGCACGATTTGTAGAAACGAAAATATATTCTTCTTCTTCATTCGTCGCATGATCCTTAATCAACACTTTTCTGTTTACAGTTACAATATCCTCAGGAAGCTCTTTTCTTAGAACTTGTTTTGCATTTTTCAATTGATTTAAAAGAATTTCTTCTTCCTGAATCGTCGTTCTTTTTCTTCTTAAATGATCTTTAATAACGTCGTAAATACCTGTTGTTACAATAATTTGATCTTCCATTTTATAAAATTTTAATGTTATGTATATCGCTTGATTTGAGACTTCGCAAGAAATTTGCGATAGCACAAAGCCATCACCTATTCTTGAGAAATCGTATGAATTGAAAATTGTTTTTGAAATATCCCCGCTACAACTTAAAGCAGGGCGATTGAGATAAACTCTTTGGAATCTTGAAGAAAGATGTCATCTAACAAATACGACAGATTCCCAGAAAGCAGAGCCTTTGGAGAATCGTTGGGTGATAAGCCATCAAAATAATGTCGCATTTTTTCGTATTTGAATGACAAACATAACCAATATAATGCATAAAACCAAATAAAAAGTACTGAAAATCAGTTGTTTATATTTTAAAACTTTCCATTAAATGGAATTTTAACTCACAAAAAGTAGCTTTCCTTAAAGGAAAACAAGGAAAGTTTAGCCTTTCTCTAATTTAACCGTAAAAAATTGAGGAAATGATAATAAAAAAGCCCTCAAAATAATGAGGGCTTAGTTAAAAATAAAACTAAAATTTATTTCTTAATTACTTTCGTTGAGTATGATTTACCGTTAGTTTTAACAATTAATACATACATTCCTGAAGAAAGTTTTGACATGTCAGTTCCTTGATCAGCTAGTTCACGTTCAGTTAATGAAACTTGCGATACTTTTTTTCCATCCGCACTGTAGATTTCTACATCTGCCTTTCCAGAGAAAGATTGAGCGAATTTCACTTTCACTTTATCAACCACTGGATTCGGGAATGCAGCTACGTTACCAAACTTCTTCATATCTACTGTACTAAGAACTGTATCTACTTGTACACATGCAGGTGTAGAAGGAGTTGATTTGTTTACTCCATTATATACCGCAACAACGTCATAGCAATAATTACCAGGTGTTACAATTGAATTATCAACATAAACCATGTCCGATGAATCTAGTGTCGTAATTGTGCTTCCGTCTCTTTGTACTTCGTAAGAACTGATTGTATTAGATGGTCCTGTAGTAATTTGCGGCCATGTCGGCTTAACTGTCGCATTCGTACTAACATCTCCATAGTCATTACGCTCTTCTAAAGTAATTGAATTTTTATTCTCTGTGGATACTTGTGATGAGGAAGCTGCATTAGTAATAAACCCAGGAGTACTTATTCTAATATTGTCTAATGTTAGAACATATTGGTCATTATTATTACTGTAAAATGCTAATCTAAATGGTGTACCATCCTGTACAGAAGCTAAATCTACTTTATTAAAGCTACTGTCATTTTTTACTGTCACACCATCATAAACTAAAGTTCCTGCTTGTACTTGAGCTGCTGTTAATGCTGTATTGTTTGCAACTTTTACATAATAAATTTTTAGATTATCTAAGAAATCTGGGTCATAAGCTGGTGAATCAAAAACTAATTCTGAATAAGTTGATGGTAAAGTAAGCATTGGCGTTACTAAATAATCATCCGTTTGTACACCTGTTTGCGTAGTTGTATTGTATGAATATACAGCCGCTGTTGGTCCTCCAACAACAAAATTAGCTCTTCTCCAGGTATTTGCATCTTTATTAGCATCTATAACTTGCCATCCAGTTGGAGGGAATGTTGTTGCAGTAAACATTTCATTAATATAAGCATAAGGTGTTCCTGCGTCTGGCGCTGCCCAAGTAAGAGAAACAGAACCTCCATTATTAGTTGCTGAAACTGCTTTAGGTGCATTTGTGTTGGCAAAAACATTGACAATATTCGGTTTGGAAACTGTATTTTCACCAAAAGCTGATTTTGTTTTTAATGAAACCGTATAATTTCCTCCTTTAATAAATTTAACATTCAAATGCTCAGAAGTAAGAGATGTATTCTGTAAAAATTCAAAAGCACCAGGAGTATTTGGAGTAATGGTCCATTCAAATTGATATGGAATAGGATATCCTGAACTAAGGTTACTAAATTGAACATTTTCTCCTGGATAAACATAACCTCTATCAATTGAGAACTGATTACTAAACGAAGCATCAACAACATTAAAAAAATCTTCTTTCGTGTTTTCACCACTTCCTAAAGCATTAGTCATATTTAGTTTTACTGAATATTTTCCTTTAGTATTGAATCGTACTTGAGGTTTCTCACTTGTAGCTGAAGTTCCATTAACAAAAGTTACCGTGTTTGGAGTAAATGACCAGTTCCAAGCAGTTACCGCAGGACTTATTGTATGTGATGTGTTTAATTGTACATCCGTATAAGTTGAAATAACATTAGACCCATCAGAAATAGTGTACGAAATATCCACATTAGGAATTCCCGCTTCTAAATTAGATACTGTAAAATCATCTATTGCAGCTGCCCAACTAGTTTTTCCGGCTTGAGTTCTATGCTGAATACCAAAATACTGAACTCCATCTGCCGTTGCGGTAAATTCAAATTCTTTCTTAGCCCAAGCAATAGGATCTGTTTGCAGTAATGTATTTAGATTTAGTGAAGTAGTCATAGAGGAAACAGCTTGCGAATTTCCTACAAATGTTTCTAAAATCTCTCCACGATTCACATTGGCTGAATTTCTTTTTACATAATAACTTACTTTGTATCTAGATCCAGCTTTTAGTACCACAGGGTTTGATAATAACCAGTCATTAACAGACGCAACATTATTTTGAGAACTGTATGCCACTTGCGAACCATCTCTATTAAAAGTAGCATCTGCCGTTAATCCCCATACATATGAATCATTATTAGCGTCTACAACCTTCCAACCATCTCGTTCAAATGTTGTATCAAAATTCTCAAGCATTGTAGAGTTCCCTTCTCTCAAATCTGCTTTGATAGGCACAATGGATCGTTGCATATAATTATTTGTAGAAACTAAATCTCCCGATGCCACCACCCTTGCTCCTACAACATAGTCAGCAAAAAGTTTTGGAAAATCTGCCGTAAACAACACATCTGCTGTTTGACCACCAGCAATATTAGCAACTGGTTGGGTGGATTCTGACACAACAGCACCACTCTGATCTTTTACAGTAAGAATCACATTAATTGGACTTGTAAAGTCTTGTACTCCATTATTTTTAACAATAACTTTTACTGGTGTAGCCATGCCTATTTCTTCTTTAGCAACATTTGGCTCAATATTACTCACCTCTAAATCTGTATCGGCAGGCATTCCTGTAACGCTAAGACCGTAATAAACATCATCAGTTAGAGTTCCTTTGTGGGTAAAAGATAATGTTACTGTACCTGTTTGAGGATTTTCAATATAAATCTGTTCAATATTATCAACTACATTATCACCAGTAGTTGCAACATTTGCTGGATTTGCTGGATCTAAAATGTAAGGTAAAAATACTGTTCCATTTTGTTCAACTCGTAAATCTAAATCATCAACAAGCTTCGGAGTTCTATCATTAAGAAATGTTGGATCTTTAGGGGCCGACGACGAAATATTTGCTTTAGGAACACCTGGCTTATCCAACCAAGCTAGGGTTGCTTTAAATGGTTTTCCTGCTTTAACATTAAAAGTTAACGTTACTGTTTCACCATTTTTAAGTACCCCTTCTTGATAATCAGAAATACCTCCTTTGTTTTCAATTAAATCAACTGATGCTTTTGCATCAATTAATCCAAATCCATAAATATAATCTGGTCCTAAATTTCCAGCTTCTTTCGCAGTATTTGTAATGATACTTTTAATTAAAGGCGATGTAAAGTAATTCCCAGTTTTCTTTTTAGCAAACTCTTGAACTAAAGTTAAAGCACCTGTAGTAGCTGGTGTTGCCATTGATGTCCCACTCATGGTTCCGTATGCACTATCACCTGAACTAAATGCAGAATAGACACCTGCTCCATCCGCAACTACTGTTGGTACAATCCTTCCATCATCTGTTGGTCCCCAAGAACTAAATGCAGTCATCGTAACACTTTGAGGTCCTTGATAATCCAAAACAGGATTTACGGCACCTACTATAATAGCATTTTTGGGTAAACTACCAAAAGATACACAATCATATCCCGTTGCACCTCCATCTTTTTCTCTTGGCTCTGCAGTTGTACCTGCGTTACTTGGTCCATCTCCTCTATGGTTTCCTGCAGATCTCACTAAAGTATGCCATGGAGCAGCCAATAAAGAAACATCGGTTGCAGCATCATATTCCGAATAATATCCAAAACGATAATCAATTGTTGGACTTACACTGGTGTTACCACTCCATGTCCACGCTGTTCCTGCAGAATTTAAAGTCCACCCAGCATTATAACCGTAAGAATGTGTTGATAGTATTCCTTCTTGCTTAGCTAGAGAAGCGCTTAGTTCATTAAAATTATCATTAAAATCATATGAAACAATCTTAGAATCAGGTGCCATTCCTTTGGCCTTAGTGTTGATTCCTGTTGCAAGAATAGTCCCTGCTACGTGTGTAGAATGGTCACTTAAGGTAGTTACAATTGAACCTGTATCTGTACCAACAATGATTTTCCCAACTAATTCCTGATGCGTAGCACGAACTCTACCTCCATCCCATTCAACAATTTTCACATCTTTTCCAGATAGATCATAGCCGCTTGCGCCACCAAACTGTAATAGGTTTACCCCAGAAGTAATTGCAGCTTTCTCGTTGTCAGTAATTAGGTAAATTGGATTTCCACTTCCATCAATTGCGGCAAGTTGCATAATCCGTCCATCTTTGGCCTCAAATCTAAAAGGAACATCTTTTTCTTTCGCAAATTTCTTCAGCGTAGCTTCTGATACTACCAATTTTTGAGCTACTGCCTGAGCTTTAGACAAGATTGCATCATTGGTTTTACTTTTCAGAATTTTTGCATCAGATGCTGTTTGTGCATTCGCAGAAATTGACAATAAGGCAAAAAAACCTGCCGTCAAAAAAAGCTTTGATGATGCTTTAAAGTAATTTTTCTTCATAAATAACATTTAATAATTCCGGCCTAAGATATGATAAATTATCAAATTATTAGTAATAATGTTATGTATTGTCTATAAAAATTAGAAATTTTATCCCAATAATTGAATTATCGCAATTAAGAATTTCATATCTAAATACTAGATAATAAATTCATTACTAATAAATTATGCTTCGCATACAACCTGGTTTAAATTAAAGATTTGTAGAAAAAACTAGTAATATTATTTTTAAATTTTCCGAACTTTGATTTACGAAAATGCAGAATGAGTTTATTTGAATTTTTAGAAGAACCTTCCCGAAATTGGCTTCCAAAAGATGGCGAAGTAAATTACCATGGTAAAATACTCTCTATTGAAGAAGCAACGCGCTTTTATGAATCGTTATTTCAGGAAATTGAATGGCGAAATGACGAAGCTCTAATTTTCGGAAAACGGATTCTCACCAAACGAAAAGTTGCTTGGTACGGTGATTTGCCCTTTGAATATACCTATTCTAAAGTCACCAAAATGGCGCTTCCTTGGACGGAAAATCTATTAATTTTAAAAAAGCTTGTCGAAGAACAAAGCGGTGAAACGTACAATTCTTGTCTGCTCAATTTATATCATACAGGCGACGAAGGAATGGCGTGGCACAGCGACGGCGAAACCGATCTTAAAAAAAATGGTGCCATTGCTTCTCTAAGCTTTGGTGCCGAACGAAAATTTGCATTTAAGCATAAGCAAACCAAGGAGAAAGTTGAAATCCATCTTGAACATGGAAGCTTGTTAATTATGAAAGGCACGACGCAATCTCATTGGCTGCATCGCCTTCCTCCAACTAAAAAAATTAATACTCCTCGAATAAATCTTACTTTCCGAACAATTGTTCGATAACATTATTCAAAAACCTTCAACAATTCGGTCTGTTGAATGACTTCAAATTTGCTATTGATAAGATTGTAATTCGCTTGTAACCAATTATTTCGAACTACGAAAAAGTTATACGCATCAATTAAACCTTCACGGTATTTTTCTTCGGAACGTTCAAAAGACAACTTTTGATTTTCAAAATTCTCGTTGAGAAGTCGATTCTTTTCAGTCGCGTTGGCATATTGTTCCGCAATGATATTCAATGTTTTATAAAGTTCGGTTATCTTTTTTTGATTGTCGTATTCGGTGTTGAGTTTATCTAATTTTGAGATTTCAACATTATTTTTTACTTGAAATTGCTGAAAAATTGGAATATTCAATCCTAAATACACTTGTTGATTTTTATTTTGCGAAAATTGATCGGAAAAATTGGGAGCAACATTTCCTGAATTCAAAACTTTAGAATAAAACGTTGACCATTGATATTGCCCTGAAATCGATGGTAAATAACCAGATTTGGCAATTTTTAAACGTTGATTAGCGATTTCAATATTCTTTTGCGTTTCAGCATAAACTGGATTTTTCTTCACCAATTCTTCAATTAAATTCTCCTTTGAAATAAAAGGAAAAGCTTCGGCTTCGCTTCCATTCATCACAAAATTGATGGAATCTTGATTGATATTTAACGCCGAAAGGAGATTTATTTTTGAAATATTGACATCGTTCTGCGCCGAAATCCACTGTTCTTGAATCGTTCCAAAATTGGCTTTAATATCGTAAACATCGCTTTTTGCACGACTTCCGATTTCCACTTCTTTTTCCGTTCTTGTGATTTGCTCTTTCATCCCCGCAACTTGCGGTTCTAGAACTTCCAACCAAGATTTGCTTTTTTGATACTGAAAAAACAGATTGATAATATTCAATTTTACATCATTCAAAATGCTTTGCGAACGGTATTCTGAGCTTTCTTTATTGAGTTTTGACAAACCGATATTCAAATAATTTCGCCAATTGAATAAATCAACATTTGCTTGCGCCGAAAATTGATCGTATTGAACATTCAGCGCTTCCCTCGCATTGTTGCTGGGATTAATGGTCGATCCAAAACTGTAGCTGTGACCGATGTTTGCGTTAACCGAAGGCAATAATTTCCCAGTCGCCATGTTTTTCTCACGGATGTTTTTGTTGACTTCTAAAAGCCCTTGTCGCACGTCTGGATTCGTTTTTTGGGCGTAATCCAGACATTGCTGCAAAGTCCAATTTTCTTGTGCAGAAAAAAGGTTAACAAGTAAAATTAGTAGGAATGAATATTTTTTCATTTTTATTTTTGTTAATTATTTCATCACTTCAAGTAAAAATTTAAATAATATTGTTTCGAGAAGCTTCGTCCTTATTAGTAATTAAAAAGTTCTCGATACGATTTCTCCAAAATCTACTCGAACTGACGAATTATTTAATTTACTAGATTTCTTTTTCCTTAAAATGATAATTCATAATTATCAATTAACAATTCTATTTATTCGTATTTCAAGAATTTAACAAGGTTAAGTTTTGTTGCTTTGATGGCTTTGATACTCACAACAGCAAAGGTTAATAAGAGCAAAAGAATCAAACTCAAAACGTAAGGAAACCACGGCATGTCGATTCGATACGCGAAATCTTTCAACCATTCGTTCATGGCGTAATATCCCAAAGGAAAACTCAAAATAACTGCTATAACCGTGATGATTAAAAACTTTTTTGTTAAATCCCAAACGATTGTTTTTTCATCTGCACCAAGCGTTTTCTTAATAGCAACATCTTTTAATTTTTGCTCGATTAACAAAGATGATAAGGAGAACAACCCCAATAAAGCAACCGCCAAAACAACGATATTTAGGACTGAAAATAAGGTTTTTTGGTTTTCGAATTTTTGAAAAGTTTTTTGGAAATTCTTATCTACAAATGAATAGTCAAACGGATAACCTTCATCCACTTCTTTCATCCAAAAATCACGAATTCTAGTAATCGTTCCATCAATATCATTTTTAGAAAGCTTGATTTGAACGCCATACATTTGATTTTTCGCCCAATTTCTATTGTAATTAAAGAAAACCGCCGGTGTAACTGGTTCATTGACGCCATTAATGTAAAAATCCTTGACAACGCCAATAATTTTATAATTTTTATTTTCTTCCCAACCTGTTTTCAGTTCTTTTCCTAAGGCTTGTTGATCATTCCAACCCATTTTTTTAATGAAAGTTTCGTTTACAACCGCTCCATTAATGGTATCAGAAGCTTTTTTCCAATCTAAATCGCGCCCAGAAGCCATTTTTATTTTATAGAAATTAAAATAATTTTCATCAATTCCACCAACCATCACATTTTCCAACATTTTTGTTGTATCAGCCGCATATTTTGTAATCGACGTATTTCTCACACCAATTCCAATTTCAGAAATCGATCCTGTAACATCCACAACGCCAGCAATTCTTTTAAGTTCGTCTTTCGTTCGCAGATATTTTTTGAGATTGAAGTCTTTTTCTTGACGATTTTGCTTTTTAAATTGCACCGAAAGCACTTGATCACCTTTAAAGCCTAACTCTTTATTCATCATGTGTTTCACCTGAGAATGAATGATAATGGAACAAATAATAAAGAATGAAGAAATAATTAATTGAATAGTCAAAATTGAATTTCGCAACCAAACACCACTTTTGCTTCTCGCAAAATTTCCTTTAAGCGTATTAATGGGTTTAAAATTGGACAAATACAAGGCTGGCAAAATCCCAGCAAACAAGGAAAAAACAAATAAAAACAATCCTGATAAGTGAAATATTCTGTAATCGTCTAACTTAATTTCTTTGTTTAAAAATGTATTGAACTTCGGCAACAGCAACTCGATCATGCAAAAAGCGATAAAATAAGCCACCAAACAAATAACGAAGGTTTCTAACCAAAATTGAAAAACCAATTTTCCTTTTGAAGTTCCTAAAGCCTTTCTAACACCTACTTCTTTCGCTCTTTGCGCTGCTTGTGCTGTTTTTAAGTTAACCAGATTAATCGCGGATAAAATCAAAATCAAAACGGAAAGTCCAAGCATAATTAGGATGGATTTTTTGTCGCCTTTTTCTACTCCAAATCCAGCTGCGTCCAATCTCATTTTATCAATTCGTGTCAAAATAACTTTCAAACTATTATCGGCTTCATAACCCCATTTTTTGGCTGTTATTGCATCTTCACGCAGCATATCTTTGGTTATTTTATCCTCCACAATTTTAGGATCTGTCCCAGGTTTCAGCCTAAAAAAGCCTGTGTAACTATAATTCGTCCACTGATTGGCTTCCTTCAAACCTGGCATTCTGATTAAAAATTCAGGATGAAAAACTGTTTTTTCATTGGGCATTTTATAAATCGCACTTACGGTAAACACTTTTCCATCATCATCTTTTTTAATGGATTTCCCTAAAGATTTCAAATATTCGTCACCAAAAAGTTGCTTTGCAATTTGTTCGGAAAGTGCAATTTGGGTTTCATTGTCCAAGGCATGAGTGAGATCACCCGCAATTTTTTCAATAGCCAAAAAGGAAAAAATAGAACTCACACTCATTCCCGATCTTACATACACCGATTTTCCTTCGGAAGAAATTTTAATTTTCCCCCAATCATTTAAAATGGTGTAGTCTTCAATTTCATCGTATTTCTGGGTAGTTACAGACAATTCGGGAAAACTAGAAACGGACATGGTACCAAACATCTTCCCCGAATTTTCCACCAAATAGATGTTTTCTTTATTCGGAATCCATTGTTCATAGGATTTTTCGTCTTGCCAATTGATAAATACCAACAAGAAAATACACAAACCAAGGCTCAACCCAAATACATTGATTATCGTGGAAAGCCAATTCTTTTTATAGTTGATGAATGCTATTTTAAGCCAATTTTTAAACATAACTCTTAATTGTTAATGGTTAATGGTTAATGGTTAATGGTTAATGGTTAATGGTTAATGGTTAATGGTAATTGATAATTGATTACTCGTATTTCAAGTATTTAACAAGGTTTACTTTGGTTGCTTGATAGGCTTTGATGCTGACAACAACAAATGTCAAAATCAGTAATAAAACCAAACTCAACACATACGGAAACCAAGGCATATCAATTCGGAAAGCGAAATCTTTCAACCATTCATTCATAAAATAATAGGAAATCGGAATGCTCACCAAAACCGCAACCAAAGTGATGATTAAGAACTGTTTTGTTAACCCAATAATCAACTGAGAATCGCTTGCACCAAGGGTTTTTCGGATGACCACTGCTTTTAACTTTTGTTCAATCATTAGCGATGACAAAGCGAATAACCCCAATAAAGCAACCGTTAAAACCATAATATTTAATACCGAAAATAAGGTGCGTTGCTTTTGATATTTTAAGTAGGTTTTTGCAAACTGTTTATCAATGAAATAGTAATCATCAAAAGGATAACCCACCTCTACTTCTGTTGTCCAATATTTTTTAATTCTATTCAAAGTACCATCAATGTCGTTTCCACTTAATTTTAATTGAATATTGTTGACATTATAGCGTTTCCATTGCGTTTCTTTATAATGAAAGAAGGAAACAGGTTCAATCTCGGATTTTAAACCTCGGAGATTGAAATCTTTTACAATTCCAACAATTTTGTAATTCCCTTCATAATCGAAACCTGGATGAAAAGTACGATCAAAAGCTTGCTGATCCGTCATTCCAAACTTTCGTACAAAAGCCTCATTCACAATCATGTTGGTAATGGTATCTGAAGCCAAATTTGGGTTTAACCAACGACCTTTCAATAATTTAACTCCAAGAAATTGAAGGTTATTAAAATCCATCGATCCATGCTGAACTTGGACACTTTCCTTCATGTAATCCATATTCGAGCTGCTGTAGTTATAACTTCCTGGAAATACTTCTCCGAATGAAATATCTTCAACACCTTGTATTTTTTTCATTTCGGTTTTCAGACGTTCATATTTTAACCAAGGTTTATCAGGAAATTCATTAAAATTGATTAATAAAATTTGGTTTCCATTAAAGCCCAAGTCTTTATTCATCATATAATTCACTTGAGAATTGACGATAAGTCCACCGATGATAAAAAAGGATGAAATGATTAATTGTAAAGTCAAAATCCCGTTACGCAGCCAAGAACCGTGTTTGCTTCTTGCAAAATTTCCTTTTAAGGTTTCTATCGCTTTAAAATTGGATAAGTACAAGGCTGGAATAATCCCGGCGATTAAACTTACCAACGCCATCATTCCAAAAGAATAAATGAAAATCATTGGATCGGTCATTTTCAATTCTTTTCCCAGATATTTATTAAATGAAGGTAAAACGAGTTCTGTAAGCCCTAAAGCAAAAATAAATGCCGCCAAACAGATTAAAAAAGTTTCTAATAAAAACTGAAAAATCAAACTCGCTTTTGTACTTCCAATCGCTTTTCTAACGCCCACTTCTTTCGCACGTTGAGACGCTTGAGCGGTTTTAAGATTGATAAAATTAATAGCGGACAAAACAACGATAAGTACCGACAATACAAACAAAATCAAAATTGTTTTAAAATCTGGAGCACCAAACCACGACGCTTTCGCATGCAATTTCATTCTATCCAAAGGCGTTAATAAAACATCGTTTGGACCGTATTTGTCTTGGTACTCTTTTACTGAAATTCCAGCTTCTTTAGCGCCAAGTTGCGCTCGTAGTTTCAGAACTTCATTTTTAAATTTTTCTTCTACCAATCGAGGATCCGCACCTTTTTTCAACATGAAAAAACAACCGTAATTGAAATTTCCCCATTGATCTTTATCATTTTTAATTTGGTCATACGCCAAAGCAACATAATCAGGATTAATCTGTGTATTTTCTTTTGGAAGCTGATAAACAGCCGTTACCACAAAGTTTTTACCATTAATTGTTAAAGATTCGCCAGCGACATTGGTTCGTCCAAAAAGATTTTTTGCGGCTTTATCAGACAGCGCAATTGAGGATTCATTTTTTAATGCGTTTGTATAACTACCAGAAAGTAACTTGAATGGAAAAAAAGTGAAAAACTCTTCTGAAACTTGAAATCCACCATCTTGAAAAACGGATTTTCCATTGGCGATCATTTTTGTTGAATACCCAGCGCCGTTTTGCAATGCGAAATGACTGATTTCTGGAATTCGCTTTAAAGCTTCTTCCGCCATTGGATACGAAATCGTGCTTCCATAGCCTTTTTGCGCATCGAAATATGCCTGAAATGAATAAATATCATCCTTCTTAGGATTCCATTTTTCGTAGGATTCTTCGTCATTCCAATGCATTAGGATTAAAATAAATCCCGTTAAACCAATAGTTAAACCGAACAAATTAATGCAGGTGGAAAGCCAATTCTTTTTATAATTGATGAATGCTATTTTAAGCCAATTTTTAAACATAACTTTTCTGTTTTAGATACTAGAACCGAGACGCTAGATTCTAGATTTTTAACTTTTTCTTGATTCTTGTTTCTTGGTTCTAGAATCTTTATTACTCGTATTTCAAATATTTCACAAGATTTACTTTGGTTGCTTGATAGGCTTTGATACTGACTACAACAAAGGTCAAAATCAGTAATAAAATCAAACTCACAACGTACGGAAACCACGGCATATCGATTCGGAAAGCGAAGTCTTTTAGCCATTCATTCATAAAGAAATACGAAATCGGAACGCTTATTAAAACCGCCACCAACGTGATGACTAAAAACTGTTTCGTTAAAACCATTATCAACTGAGAGTCGCTCGCACCAAGGGTTTTTCGGATGACAACAGTTTTTAATTTCTGTTCAATCATTAGTGATGACAACGCGAATAATCCCAACAAAGCAACCGTTAAAACCATGATATTTAAAACTGAAAATAAGGTTTGCTGCTTTTTATATTTATCAAAAGTTTTTGCAAAAGTTTTATTGATAAACTCACCTTGCAACGGATAGCCAGCTTCAACTTCGGTTTCCCAATATTTTTTGATTCTTGCTAAATTTTCCTCCATATTTTCTGGCGCAAGTTTAATCTGAAGATTCATTAACGCATTTTTTGTCCAAAATCGATCGTAATTGAAAAACATCACTGGAGTTACTTCTCGCTGCACATCTCCAAAATTGAAATCTTTCACCACACCGATAATTTCCAAATCTTTCGCTTTGGCGTCGGTTCCGCTGCTCATTTGTTTTCCAACCGCTTCCTGATTAGTCCAACCAATGTCTTTCACAAAAGCTTCGTTAACGATAATTCCACGAGTCGTATCGCTTGTTAATTTTGGATTAAAATCTCGTCCAGCCGCAAATTTTATTTTGTAGAATTTTATAAAGTTTAAATCAATAGCGCCAACGCCAGCATCCACATATTTGGTGGAATCTCGCTTGTATTTAATAGCTGTTGATCCTTGCACGCCATTACCAATAGTTTGGAAAGAACCCGTAACATCGATTACTCCAGGAAAATGCTTGATTTTTTCTTTATACAAATTGTATTTTCGATAGTTAAAATCATTCGCCCAAGAATCTTTCATAAAATCCAATTGATACACTTGTTCACCATTAAATCCTAAATCTTTTTCCATCATGTGATTCACCTGTTTGTTGATGACCAATGAAGAAATAATGAAAAATGAGGAAATGATAATTTGTATCGTCAATACTGAATTTCGTAGCCAAATACCGTGTTTGCTTCTTGAAAAATTCCCTTTTAAAGTTTCTTTTGGTTTAAAATTGGACAAATAAACCGACGGAATAATCCCCGAAACAAATGCGAATACTACGACAATTAGAAACGTGTACAAATACAAAATCGGACTTCCTATTTTGATGGTTTTTCCCAAAAACTTTCCGTAGAATGGCAGTAAATATTCCAATAAAACGATGGAAATGATGAACGCCAAAAAGTACAGTATAAAAGTCTCGACAAGGAATTGGAAAACCAAGGATTTTTTTGAACCGCCTAACGATTTTCTAACGCCAACTTCTTTCGCTCTTTGTGATGCTTGAGCGGTATTCAAGTTAATGAAATTAATTCCTGAAAGAAGTAAAATCAATCCAGCCAAGGATAACAATATAACAATTGATTTTTTGTCAACACCTTGTAAACCGCCAGTTTTTGACTCCAAGCGCATTTCTTTTACATTCACCAACCGAATCTGAATCGGTTGCTGCAACAAGGGCCAACCTTCTTTTTTTAGCGCAATATTCAGTTCTTTATTTTGTAGTGCCGATAATTTATTTTCTAATTCTGCAATGTTGGTGTTTGGTTTCAATCGATAAAACCCGAAAAAACCGTGATTGCTCCAATTGTTTTTATCATACTTAATCCCTTCATGACGCATCGCATAACCTGGTCTGAAAATGGTATTTTCCGACTCCGACGGCAATTTATAAATCGCTTGCACGACTACTTTTTTACCTGTATCATCTTTGGTAATTGTTTTTCCGATGCTTTGTTTGTAATCTTCTCCAAACAATTGCTTTGCAACATCTTCGGACAACGCAATCGAGTTTTCATCCACAAAAAGATTATCATAACTTCCAGCAACTAACGGAAACGGTAAAACTTTGAAAAAGTCTTCCGAAACATCCGCGTAAGAAGCGTAACTGGAGTGTCCATCCGCAAGCAACCTCGATTTACTAGAGTCCCAATAATTGATGACGGAAAAATTCTGAATTTCTGGAAACAACTTTTTAGACGTATCTAAAAACGGATAACTGCTAACCGAATTGTAGTTTTTTGGACCTAAAATCCTTTCAATATAAAAAACATTATCGCCTTCTGGAATCCACTTTTCATAAGATTTTTCGTCTTGCCAATTCAGAAAAACCAACAAGAAAGCCGATAATCCCAAGGACAAACCCAAAAGATTAATGCAGGTCGAAAGCCAATTCTTTCTATAATTGATAAATGCTATTTTAAGCCAATTTTTAAACATAACTTTTTTAGATATTAGAACCGAGATTCTAGATTCTAGATTTTTTCTAGAACTTGATTCTTGATTTTTGATTCTTGGTTCTTGATTTTCCGTCCTAGCCTTCTATTACTGCAGATTTTTCAAAAACATCTTTTCGTTGCGTTGCGTGTTCTTCGCTGAAAATTTCGCCATCTTTCATGTTCACAATTCGTGAAGCAAAACCAGCGTCGTACGACGAATGCGTTACCATCACAATCGTTGATCCTTCTCTGTGAAGCTCTGCCAAAAGGTTCATTACTTCGTTACCGTTGGATGAATCCAAATTTCCTGTTGGTTCATCGGCAAGAATTAATTTTGGTTTCGTTACCAAAGCTCTTGCCACGGCTGCTCTTTGTTGTTGACCACCCGAAAGTTGTTGTGGATAATGCTTCGCACGATGACTTATGTTGATTTTCTCCATGATCTCTTCTACTCTTTTCTTACGATCTGCAGAAGAAACACCGTTGTAGATTAAAGGAAGTTCGATGTTTTCGTACACCGTTAATTCATCAATCAAGTTGAAGTTTTGGAAGATGAATCCAATATTCTTCTTACGAAGTTGCGCTCTTCCACGCTCGTTGGTTCCCACAATTTCGTGCTCTAAAAACTTGTACGAACCTTGTGAAGCGTCGTCCAAAAGTCCAAGGATATTTAACAATGTTGATTTTCCACAACCTGAAGGTCCCATAATAGCTACAAATTCGCCTTCTACGATTTTCAAATCGACTTTGTTAAGCGCTGTAGTTTGTACTTCCTCCGTCTTGTATATTTTCGATAATTGAGTTGTTGTGATCATATTTTTATTTTTTTGTTGTTTTATATTTTTGTATTTTGTTTGTTTCTTGTTTCAGGTTTTTTTTCATTTAATTACCGTCGTCACTTCGAGTAAAAATTTTAAAAATTTTGTATCGAGAAGTTTCGTCATTTCTAATAAATAAAAGTTCTCGATACGATTTCTGCGAAATCTACTCGAACTGACGACTTCTTAAAATTCATAATTGATAATTAGAAATTATTTCGTTTTAAACTTTATCACATAATCTTGCAACGGATAACCGTCTATAGATTCGAACTTTTTACCAACAAGGATAAATTCATATTCGGTGTTGGGTTTCATTCCTAATTCAATTTTTAATGCGTTATTATTGTCAATGTAAACAGGTCTATTTTTTATCGGAACGCCTTCTCGTCCCAAACTTCCGATATTGATCGACATTTGATTTCCGATTAAGGTTTTGTCGAAATAAATAATCATTTCTTTTAAATTCGGGTCCACATCATTTTTACCATTAATAACGGGCGAAACGGATTTCACTTTTGGAAGTTTTACTTCATAATTGCTGACCATTTTGTTGACATTCATCGCAACCAATTGAAAAAACGCAACGATGTTTGGGTAAAAAGATTCCAAACTTGGATATTCCTTTCTGTTGGCTTGATATTGCTCTAGAAGTTCGACCAATTCAGGCGTCCAAACAAATCTACGTTTCAACTGTTCTTTCATTTCGGCTTTAATTTCCTTTTCCGAAAAATGATTTTCCTTCATATAAACAATCACCGCAGCACGTACAATCGATTCGTTAATAAGCGTTTTCCAGTCTCCATAAGCTTGGTCTTTCATCGGCTTTCGAACCGCTTCCAAAATCTGATTTCCGGGCTTCTCCAATTTCCTTTGATACTGTGGATTTTCCAACAAATAATTAACAAAAGAATGGTTGAATTCATGGATCAAAGTTGGTGCGTAACTACTTGTATAAGTCAAAGTTCTTCCATCAAAATTTCCACCGCTTACAATCGCATAGACTTGATCTTTTTCGTTATCTTGGCTCACTCGTGGACCGTAATTTCCGCCGCCATTTCCGTAACCAATCACCACTTTAAAATCTTCATTAGGCTGTTTTCCGTAAAATTTCGGATACCATTCCTGATTTAATTTTACCAAAACCGAATCACTAAAAGCTTTCCCAGCTTGTTGATAATCCGCCTGATGATCTTTATAAAACTGATTAAACTTCGATGCTTTGTAAAACTGGTTCAAATCTTTTAAAAATGCAGGCAACTTCTCTGTTTTCCAACGTTTGTCGAGACTTTTTCTTTTGGGATCAAGTAAACTTAAAGTTCCGTTTTTGATTTTTAAATTTACCGCCATCGACATTACCGCATCATAACCCAAACCATCTTCGTTACGCTCTTTTTTAAGCTTCGTAAAAAACTCAGAATTCTTAAAAGACCCAAAGTGTTTTTCGATATCTTCCGCATACAACGCATTGTTCTTATCGCTGTATTCATCGGCTTCTATCAGCCTAAAAATCGAACTCAACAACTCCACACGTTCATCCACATAAGGTACAATTTTACTTTGCGCTTGTCCCAAATTTCCAAGAGCGATCAAGCTAAAAGCGGCATATAGTTTTGTAATTTTCATTTACTTTTTAAGGTCTAAAATTTCATATTTTTTGTAATCGCTGTAATCGGAAACAATGACTTTCTCTCCTTTCTTCAAGCCCGACGTCACTTCGTAATACATCGGATTTTCACGTCCTAAACTGATAGTTCGTTTCTCTGCTTTACTTCCATTGACCACAAAAATCCATTTTCCGTTGGTGTCTTTGTAGAAACTTCCTTTCGGAATCATCACACTTTGCGTGTCTGCTGACAATTTCAATTTCACACCGAAAGTCATCCCGATTTTTAAATTTTTAGGTTTTTCATCATCCGAGAAATTCAACTCAACAGAAAACTGTCCGTCTTTAACTTCTGGGAGGACTTTTGTGACAATTACATTGTAATTTTTTCCGTTGTTATCCAAAGTTCCTTTAATCCCGATTTGCAATTTGTTGATGTAATATTCATCCACTTTTGCAATGAGTTTGTAGCCGTCCATCAAATCGATTTTCCCGATACTTTCACCCGACGTTAGATTCTGTCCCAAAGATAAAATGAAAGACGACAATCTCCCAGAAACAGGCGCCATAATGAGAAAATTATTCTTATTGGACTTCAAAACCAATAGGCTTTTTTCCATTTGATTGATCGATGTATTGATCGCCGAAATTTGTTGATTTCGAGAACGATTTTCATTCACGATGCCTTGTTCTGTAATCTGCTTACGTTTGGTTTGATAATTCAAATTTTGTTGAGCCAATTCAAATTCCGATTTTTTCCCGATTTCAGCATCATACAAACGTTTTTGAAGATTAAAAGCTTGTTGCGCTGTATTGTAATCGTTTTGACTTTGCAATAATTCTTTATTTTGATTGAATTCCTGATTTTTTAATTCCAAAAGTGAACTTCGCATTTGACTAATTTGCTGCATAATTCCCGTTTCCTGATTCAGATAATTGAATTCCGTATTCGGGTTGTACACACGCGCCAAAGGTTGTCCTTTCGTCACCATTTGTCCATCTTCCGTATAAATTTCCTTCACCATTCCGCCTTCCAAAACATTCACCAAAGATGAGTTTAGAGATTGCGTTTGTGCGGTAATCATGAGCATATCTTCGAACTTCCCTTCCGTTACATCCCCAAATTGAAGGTCTTCCGTTTTTACATTATAGGTTTTCTTCTGCTGCAAAAAATAGGTCGCAAAAGCCCCCATTCCGATTACCGCCAAAAATGCAATAAGTATAATTTTGATTTTTGATTGTTTTTTTTCTACTTTCGTATCCATGATATCAAATTGATTCACAGTTTATTACACGAAGATAATGCCATAAAATTTATAATCTTGTAAAACACTGATAATGAGAATCCCATTGAAAAGATGCACTTTTAAAACTGTTCGAAAATGAACACTTGTTGTCCGAAAACGAACATTCAAAAACGTAGAAAGAAGCTATGAGAAAAAAAGAAGCCGGAATTTTGATTGTTGATGATGACGAAGATATTTTGTTTTCGGCTCGCGTGTGGCTTAAAAAATTCTTCACCAATGTGATCGGAATTAGTGCTCCGCAAAAGATTTTATCAACATTAAATGAAAACGAAATCGACGCGATTTTGCTCGACATGAATTTCCGTCGTGGTTTCGAAGATGGCAAAGAAGGTTTGTATTGGCTTTCCGAAATCAAAGAGGTGAATCCCAATATTCCTGTGATTTTGATGACGGCTTATGGCGAAGTAGAATTAGCTGTGGAAGCCCTAAAAAAAGGCGCTACCGATTTTATTCTGAAACCGTGGAACAACGAAAAACTCTACGCTTCCGTAAATCTTGCGGTTGATATTTCTCGAAAAAATAAGAAATTATCGCAATGGGAAAACTTGCAAGAAAGTTCGCAGAATTATCGTTTGGAAAGTCAATCGCCTCCAATGATTTCGGTGATGAACACCTTACAAAAAGTAGCAAAAACTGACGCTAACGTTCTACTTTTGGGCGAAAACGGAACCGGAAAATATGTAATGGCGGATTATATTCATCAGCATTCGCAAAGGAAAAACGAACCTTTTGTACATATTGATCTGGGTTCTATTTCTGAAAATTTGTTCGAAGCCGAATTGTTTGGTTACGCCAAAGGTGCTTTCACAGATGCAAAAACTGACAAAGCAGGAAAGATTGAAAATGCCGATGGCGGAACGGTTTTCTTAGACGAAATCGGAAATTTATCTTTGCCTCTGCAACAAAAATTGTTGACTTTAATTCAAACTAAAAAACTTTCGAGAATTGGCGAAACCAAAGAACGTTTTCCAAATGTTCGCTTCTTGTTTGCAACCAACGCCGAATTAAGAAAACTGGTTGCTGAAGGGAAGTTCAGAGAAGATTTATATTTTAGAATTAATACAGTGGAAGTTAATCTGCCACCACTTCGCAATCGAAAAGAAGATATTCCCGCTTTGACCAAATTTTTCTTGACTAAATTTGAAAAGAAATATAGCAAAGAAAATCTGGAAATCGATAATATGGAAGAGCTCGTCAATTACGGATTTCCGGGGAATATTCGCGAATTAGAACACAGCATTGAACGTGAAATTATTTTGTCGGATTCTTCGAAAATTCAACTTAAATTTGATTCTTCAAAACCAGAAAACGAAACGGTATCGTCTTTAAATTTGGAAGAAATGGAAGAAAAACTCATCAAAAATGCGCTTAAAAAATACCAAGGCAATATTTCGGCAGCGGCTGATGCTTTGGGACTTTCGCGTGCTGCTTTGTACCGTCGAATGGAAAAATTTGGCTTATAATGATGTTTAAAAATTTCAATTTTCTGTGGCTGATTTTTAGTGTTCTGAGTTTGGTCGCGTGCTTCGCTGCTTTTGATGCTTATTTTCATCAAAAATATTTCACATCTGTTATCTTTTTTGCAGTTGCTATTGCCTTGCAAATCGCTTGTTGGATGAAGTTTTCGACTCAAATGAATGACACCGAAAAAATCATTAGTTCTATCAGAAATAAAGATTTTTCACTTTTCCCTGAAATGGATGCGAAAAATGACTTAAAAGCCAACGTGGTTAAGTTGTATTATCAGGCCAAAGAAGAGCACAAAGACCTTTATTCCTATAAAAATCTGTACGAATCGATTCTAAATAAAATGGAAATCGGCTTTTTGATTTTGAATAAAAATCAGCAAGAAGAAAATTGGAAAGTATTCTATTCCAATCCCAGTTTTTCGAATATTTTGAAAGTCCCAAAATATAATGAATGGAGTTTTTACAAAGACAAATCGCCCGATTTTTTTCAATTAATTGAAAGCTCTGAATTTCAGGATTCGCAAGAGTTTATCGATATTTCCATTCAAGAAAGTACGGCGCAATCCTACTCGATTCGTACGTCTCGAATTACAACTTACGGAAATGAATTTTGTATTATTTCTTTGGAATCCATCCAACGAATTATCGACAAAAAGGAAAAACAAGCGTGGAATAATTTGATGAAAGTGATTTCGCATGAGCTTCTCAACACGCTAACGCCCGTGAATAGCCTGATTTATAATTTAGAATATTTGACGGCGCAAGAAGAATTAACGCAAGAAGATCAGGAAGAAATTAAAGATTCGTTGAAAATTATCAATTCTAAATCGCAGCAATTGCTCCATTTCATTGATAGTTATCGACAAATTGCAGAACTTCCGAAACCTAAAAAAGAGAAAATCAATCTTAAAACTACGATTGAAAAAGCCACAAAAATTTTTGAAACGGAGTTTAAAACAAACAACATTCAGTTGGAAATTTCAGCGCAAGATTATTTCATTCAAGCCGATGAAAGCATGATTGAACGCGTTTTGGTGAATCTTTTAACCAACGCCCAATTGGCTTTACAAAAGCAAGATTCAAAGAAAATAAACATTCAAATCTCGGAAGTCAATAATCGGATTTTACTTTCTGTGGAAGACAACGGCTCGGGAATTGATCCGCAAATTGAATCCAAAATATTTCTACCTTTTTTCACCACGCGTCAAAACGGTTCTGGAATTGGTTTAACGCTTTCCAAAGGCATTATGGAAGCGCACAATGGTTATCTTATCTATCGACGATTGGAAAAAGGTTCCGCGTTTGAAATGTGGTTTGTGTAATTAAAATTATCTCGGTTTATACCTATGAAAAACCAATCAAAAATCCATTTGTTTCTATTATTCTTCCTTTGGATTCAAATCTGTTTTGGGCAAGATTCAAACATAAAAAAATTAGATTCAATCTTGATTTCAACAAAACCTATTCTATTTACTGGATCCGTTTTGGTGAAAAATAACGACAAAATATTGTATCAAAATACACAAGGTTTTTCAGACTCAACAAAGACCAAAAAGATTACAACTTTGGATGCCTTTAAAATCATGTCCAATTCTAAACAATTTACCGCAGTTTTGATACTAAAGGCACAAGAACAAGGGAAACTAAAGGTTTCGGACGCAATTGATCTGTATTTAAAAGATTTGAAATTGGATTGGAAAAACCAGGTGACAATCCATCAATTATTGAATCATACCCATGGAATAAAAAGCGTAGATGACGCCTTACTTTTTACGCCTGGAAGTCAGTTTAAATATGGAAATCTTTCGTATGCCTTGCTGGGAAAAATTCTTGAAAATGTTTACAAAAAATCCTATTTGGAATTGGTGAATCAACTTTTTAAAGAGGTAGGAATGACAAAAAGCTATTGTTTTTCTGAAAATGAACCGAATAAGGCAATTACAGGATTTATGAATTTAGAAAACCAATTAAATCTTGTTATAAAATCATTTTTAACAAACGATATTCGTTCTGCAGCTGGAATTATTTCTACACCCGAAGATTTGAATAAATGGAATCAAGCTTTGTTTACAGGGAAAATTCTAAAGTCGGAATCTTTGAAAATGTTACTTGCTCCATCTACAAAATCCCAACATCAAGTTTTTGGAACGGAAGAAATGGGGTTCGGATATTCGGTGCGATTAATTCAGGAAAAAGGCTATCATTATTACGCTATCACGGGACTATGTGACGGGTTCACATTACTTAATTGTTATTTTCCAAAATCAAAAACAAGTTTGATTGTTATGGAAAATCAAATGCCTGAAGAAAGTGAATTTTGGAGCTATAACGAAGCAGCCATCAAAAACATAGTGCTGGAGAGCGATTGGGTGAAAAAAGATCGAAAAAATTAATTATTCATTCGGAAAGCGATCGCCAACCAAACCGAGTTCAATTTGATACTCCAAAAAAGCTTTTAGATTAGCTAAAACTAAAGTAAATCCCTCCGTGCTATCACGCACTTCGGTAATCAATTTTTCAGGATCTTCATTAGAAACCGTATTTGAAATAGACACAAAAGTTCCCTCCTTCATGGGTTTGAAAGTCCACTCTACCAACGAAGGGTTATCGTAATTTCCCCAATCAATTTTGATGGATTTATTTGGAATAACTTCCAAAACATTCACATCAACAGAATGGTTGTACGTTTCCCAAGTCCACACCACTTTCTCTCCTTGGACAAGTGGCCCAGAGCTTTTTGTAAACCAAATTTTAGTTGTTACTTCCGGATTGATAAATGCATTAAAAACTTCAACAATGTCTTTTCTAATCAGCATTTCTGCTTTTGCAAAATTGGTACTCATATCAAAATTTGGTTTGGATATTAAACTCCAAATTGAGTTAAATGATGATCTAAATGTTTATAAAATAAGGTATTCCATTCTGCGCTAGACATTTTTCCAAAAGAGAAATTATCCTTTCCATCAAACGTAGAACTTCCTAATTTTTGGGTCTTCTGAATGTTCTCAATCAGCATTGATTTTTCCTTTTCAAAATCCTTTTGTCCCGTCATGACAAACTCTGGCGCGGTTGGACTGCTTTTTTTATAAGGTTTCTGACTGACCACAAAACCTTTGAGAAATGTTTTCAACAAAAACTTTTTGAAGGCGCTTGGCCTTTTAAATTGTTCCGGTTGATACGTGTATTTATACATCACATTGCAATGCGCCAACATTTGATCAACACTCATTTTTCCCCAAACTGGATTGTCCGTGGGTTTTAGTTGATTAATTCTGGCAATCACTTCTTTAGAAACGTTTTCAGAAAAAAGATCTTTTATCATATTAGTATGTTCTTTCGTATTTTTTTGACAAATAAGCAACCGATTCATTCATCAGATTTTTCAAAACATCCAAATTAAGATCCGATAGTTTTTTCACATAGATACACGCTTTCCCCATTTTGAATTTTCCTAAATCTTTCAAATAAGGTTCGTGCTCTTCAAGACCTGTAAAAACATACAATGAAAACTCTGCTTTTCGAGGTGAAAATCCTAATAATGGAGCGTCGCCCTCATGTCCACTTGCATATTTATAATGGTAATTTCCGAATCCAACAATCGTTGGGCCATACATTTTTGCTTCGACTCCAGTGACTTCTTGCATCATTTTCATCAATGCAAAACTGTCTTCAATTTTCTGTTCAGAATTGGCATACGAACGAATAAATTCGTCAACATTCGCTTCCGTGGTCGTTGTTTTATTTTTAGCCATATTGGTGTTTTTCGTCTTTATTTGTATTTATCATTCAACCCTTTTCCATCCAAAATCATCGGAACAATTTTTTCCAAACGCTTGAGTTTCGTTGCTTCTTGTTTCGCTTCATTCAAATACAGAATGTATTCCTTTTGCTTTCCTGGAGTTAGTTTTTCAAAAGCTGCTTTTAAATCAGAATTTTCGTTCAATACATTTTGAAGTAGTTCAGGATTTTCTAATGGTTGAAATTTTTCTGGACTTAATTTTAATCCTTTTTTCGCAATCTCAATGGCCTCATTAACGTAGCTCAAGATTTTCTTTTCATCAATTTCATCCATTGAAGTCATTCTCCATTGACGGAGAGACTTGGTTTTTCCTTCTTGCGCATTCACCAAAACGGAATCTGGATCGCTCAAAAAAACGCCGTTGTAAAACCAAATCGTGAAATAATTCTTGAAACCACCATAACTAACCACATTTTTTCCTTTATAGGTGTACACATCAGCTCCCCATTTTACTGCAACATCCAAATTCGTTTTGTTGAGAATTGCAGCAAGACGATCCAATTCGTTGTTCCACAAATTATCCTCGTGTTGCATCATTGCAGATGTTTTCTTCTTTTCGGCCATAATCTGAAATTAAATAGATTTATCAAACGATTTTCGCAACCAAGTGTAAACTTCCGCATCCAGTTCGTCTACAGAAGAAATCTTGATTTTGTGCGTACACATGGCATTTGGTTTTTCGGCTTCAAGACGCGCTGTTGCTTCTTCTCCTTTCAACATCAAACCAATTTCAAATCGTGTTTTGGTTGCTGGACCAACAACTGCAAATTGTTTTTTCCGCTTTAGACTTACGTTTGCTTTTTTCGGTGCAATTTCAAAATCTTCACCCCATGAATTAATTTCTTTAATTAATGCATCATAAATTGGCTTAAGATTCTCTTTTCCTTTGTATTGTTCCGCAATTAAATCAACTGAATCGGGTATAGAAGAGGCATCCGACTCGTTCGCTCGATGCGCCACCATATTTGCAAAACCATGAGTAAACCAATGAGTTTCCTTTAAAAACTTCACAATTTGACCATGTTTAGCCAAATTTTCACTTTTCACAATTGCAATCCACTCTTCCAAAGATTTCCCTGTATTCTTTTGAAGATTTTCAATCATGGTTTGTAAGGCTTTATCTACATCCATTTTTCGAAAAATTAACGATGTTGATCAATTAAAATAACATTTCCATCCGGATCCGTAATCGTAATATGAGCGGGACCTTGTGTAGATTCGTCTGCCTTTACAGAAAGCTCAATTCCAGCTTCAACCAAACGTTTTTGAATGTCTCGAACATCATCAAAAGGATCTACATTTTTAGCATTCTGATCCCAACCTGGATTAAACGTAAGCATATTCCCTTGGAACATTCCTTGAAACAAACCGATAATCGTATCGCCGTTTTTTAAGATCAACCAATTCTGATTGATATCTCCACCCAAAGTTGTGAAACCTAGTTTTTCATAAAATTCTTTCGAAACGTGAATATCCTTCACCGCAAGACTCACAGAAAAAGCACCTAATTTTATTGAATCCATTATATATTTTGTATTTATTACTTAAGCTTGTAGTATAGTTGAAGTATACTTTAGGAACTCATTAAGTTTAGAAATATCTAAATCTAAAATGCTTTTAAAACTAATACTACTCTTTCCAATTTTAACTTTTCCAAGATCGTTTCCATAAATCTCGGAAACATATTTTCCGTTTTCAACCGCATTCACATACAAACTAATATAGTTTTTCTGCAAAGCCAATCCGATGAGAAACCATTCTACCTTCTTCTTTGCGGAATTGGTGTACGACCATGTTCCATATCCAATTATATTTTGTTCACTTCCACCCCAAAATTTACCTGTCCAAAGGATTTTTTCGTGATTCGGAAAATGTTTTGAAATCATCTCATCCAAAACCTGAAACTCCGATCTAAAAGGTTCATCCAAATTCGTGATAAACAGATTTGGGGCTTGATTTGATTTCTCCATATTCGAATTTAAAATTTCTCTCTAAATTCTACAATAGTTTTTTTTAAAAAATTCCAATTAATTTTCAGCAAGTAAGTCGTCAATTTGCTTATAAAACGAAGCTTTTCCATAATCTGCGAAACCGGTATGTTGCATTCGGATTTGTCCTTTTTTATCTAAAACCAAAGTCGTAGGAAGTGCGCCAGAAAATAAGGTCTCTGAAATTGCACCTTGCGGAACGTGAAATGGTAAACTGAAATGCTCCTTTAGAAAATAATCTTTTCCAAGTTTCTGATTTTCATCCAGATTAACCAATAGAAACACGATGTTTGGATTGTCTTTGTAATCTTTATAAAACTTCTGAATAGAAGGAAATTCGGCACGACAAGGCGGACACCACGATGCCCAGAAATTGATAAAAACAACTTTTCCTCGAAGTTGTTCCAGGTTTATAGATTCACCTTTTTCATTAAGTACCGTCATTTGAGATGCATTGGTCATTTTTTTCGCATCAGTTTCGGTTGATTTTTCTTGAATTTTTGAATTAAAAAGTCCAGTTGAAGCCACTTGACGAATAAACCAAGCTTTGGCATCGGGACTAAAAATAAACATCGCAATAAAAACAAATGCGATTACATTTTGCCAATTTTTCTTAAGCCACATTGTTACTTTCTCCATAAATAGAAATCTTTTTTGAATTAGATTAGTCTCAAAGATACTATAAAAAAAGAGTTGCTTCAACTAGGTTGAAACAACTCCCAAAATGAAAAAAAAATAAAATAACAATGAAACTAACTTTCTTTTTTTATCCTTTTTAGATATCGCTTGTCTTTGCGATACACATAATAAAATACTGCTGGTAAAACGGTGAAGGATAACACCAAACAAATCAACAATCCACCGACAATCATAATTGCTAATGGTTTTTGAATTTCGGATCCCATTCCCGTAGATAAAGCGGCTGGCAAAAGTCCCATAGAGCCCATTAATGCAATCATGACGATGGATCGAATTCTACTTTTAACCCCTAAATCAAGCGCTTCTTTTAGAGAATGTTGATGTAAATTTTCTTTCATCACCGCGATCAAAATAATCCCGTTAATTGTATTCACCCCAAACAAAATAATGAGTCCAATTCCCGCTGAAATTCCGAAAATCGTGTTGGTTATCCAAAGTGAAATAAATCCACCAATAAAGGCAAAAGGAATGGTTATCGCTGCAATTGCGGTGTCTTTTACGTTTCCGAAATTGCTGTACAACAAGATTAAAATTAAGACTAAAGAAATGGGCACCACCATCATTAATTGCTTTGAAGCACGCTCCTTGCTCTCAAACTCCCCTGCCCATTCCATATAGTTTTCTTTTGGAAGTTTTACTTCCTTGGCGACCACTTTTTTCGCTTCTTCTATTGTACTTCCTAAATCTCGACCTTCGATACTGAAACCAACCCCAATGTAGCGGCTATTTCCTTCACGATAAATAAACGCGGGTCCCGTTTGATAGCCAATTGAAGCGATTTCTTGAAGTGGTACATTTTGTCCGTTACTTGTTGGAATTAAGATTGTTCCAATTTTTTCTGGAGAATCTCGATATTCCTCTTTGAAACGCAGAATAACATCAAATTGACGATCGGATTCGTAAAATTTGGTTGCGGCTTGTCCACCAATTGTCATTTCGATTACCGCCTGAACATCGGCTGTACTAATACCATATCGAGCCATTTTGGTATCATGTAACATGATTCTAAGTTCTGGCAAACCAATATTTTTATACACATTGATATCCGTAATTCCATTCACTTTTTCAATGGAAGTCGCGACTTTTGATGCATATTTTTCTAAGTCGTACAAATCGTCTCCAAAAATCTTGATTACAAGCGAACTTTTTACCCCAGCCACATATTCCTCCACATTATCTTGAATCGGTTGGGAGAATCCAAATGTAATTCCCGGATAGTGATTCAGTTTTTGACGCATTTCTTGGATAATTTCGTCTTTCGAAATCTTCCGTTTCCAATCACTTTCATCTTTTAGCTGAATGTTGAATTCGATATTAAAAAATCCCGTAGGATCGGTTCCATCGTTTGGACGACCCGTTTGTGTTAATATGAAATCAATTTCGTCACAATCTTTCTGCAACAAAACTTTCATTTCCTTTGTTAACCTCGCAGATTCCTTTAAATTGACGCTATTTGGTAAGGTTGCACGAACATAAATTGCGCCTTCATTCAGCTGGGGAAGAAATTCAGAACCGTAATGCATGAATTTAACGGCACAAATAGTCAAAATTCCTAAAAACCCGATTATTGTTGTTTTTCTGTATCGAAATGAAATCGAATACAGAGCATAAATAGATTTTGAAAAGAAGCGAGAAATAAAATTTTCATTTTCTTCAATATTCTTCGTGAAAAGCAATTTACACATCGCCGGAACGTACGTTAAACTCAAAATTAACGAGCCTAAAAGTGCATAACCAAGCGTAAAAGCTAAAGGTGTAAACATTTTCCCTTCGACTTTTTGGAACGAGAAAATAGGAAGTAATGCAACGATTAGAATAATTAAAGCGAAGAAAATATACGAAGCTACGCTTCCTGCACTTTTCTTGATAACACCCATTTTGCTCATTTTCGCAAAACGTTCTGGACCAACTCGATGTTGCATGCTTGCAAGTGCTACAAATACGGTTTCCACGATAACCAAAGTCCCTTCCAATAAAAGTCCAAAATCTAGTGCTCCCATCGAAATTAAATTCGCTGGCAAGCCTTGAATTTTCAGCATGATAATCGCAAACAAAAACGAAAGCGGAATCACGGAAGCCACAATAAACGTGGATTTCCAGTTGTATAAGAAGATAAATACAATCAACGAAACCAAAAGAATCCCTTCAATAATGTTTTTAGCAACGGTTTTTACGGTATTATCAACTAATTTCGTACGATCGACAACCGTTTCAATTTTCACATTATCAGGAAGCGTTCGCGTATTAAGTTCCTCAATTTTTGCTTTTAAACTTTCAACAACAGCAGATGGATTTTCCCCTCGCAACATCACGACAATTCCTTCCACCAAGTCGTCCGCTT
The DNA here is from genome assembly GCF_059509915.1 of Kaistella sp. CFF1-2. Classification (NCBI taxonomy): domain Bacteria; kingdom Pseudomonadati; phylum Bacteroidota; class Flavobacteriia; order Flavobacteriales; family Weeksellaceae; genus Kaistella; species Kaistella sp. CFF1-2. The sequence continues at coordinate 46,074 of NZ_JCAKLF010000001.1, read as the reverse complement.
CATTAAATCCAGCTTGACCTAATCTTGGTTTATGTGAAACCACAACTTCAGCAACATTTTTAATTAACACTGGTGTAGAACCGTTCAGTTTAATTGTGATGTTTCCGATATCTTCTATCTTATCCAACAAACCAACGCCACGCACAACATATGCCTGATCTCCTTGCTGAATCATATCTCCACCAACATTAATATTCGATTTGGAAACCGCTTCATATACATCCAAAGGCGAAAGGTCGAAGTTCTTAAGCTCCGTCGGATTAATTTTTATTTCGTAGGTTTTCTCTTCGCCACCAAAGCTCACCACATCAGAAACACCAGGAACCGAAAGCAATTCCCGCTCAATAACCCAATCTTGGATTGCCGTGATTTCCTTCAATGGCAAATCACTTTTTATCACATAGCGAAAAATCTCTCCTGTCGCTCCAGAAGGCGGCTCTATATCCGCGTCAGCACCAGATGGCAAATCAACTCCATTTAGTTTATTTGAGACATATTGTTGCGCGTAAAAATCGGAAACACCATCTTCAAACTGAACCGTCACAACAGACAAACCAAACAAAGAAATAGAGCGAATATTGGTTTTTCTTGGGATGCTATTCATCACTTTTGAGATGGGCAGCGTGACCATTTTTTCCATTTCCTCCGCACTTCTACCTTGCCATTGCGTGATAATTCGTGCTCGAGTATTGGTAACATCAGGAAATGCTTCGATGGGTGTATTTTTCAAAGCATACAAACCGCCGAAAAACAGCGCCATCGTGGCAAAAAGTACGGCCGTTGTGTTACGTAACGAAAAGGTTACTAAAGATTGTACTAACTTTTTCATTACTTATTTATTTAATTCTTCATACAACAAAAGGGCGTTCTTAGTCACCACTTTTTCATTCGGCTTAAAATTTTCTTGAACGTAGATATATTCTTCATTTTGACCAATTTGCGTAATTCTACGAACCTCCATATCGCAATCGTTACGATATACAACGACGTATTCTTTATTGTTTTCGAATATTTTAGCTTCTTTAGGAATGGCATAACCTTGCCCCAGAACATTCTTTTTGTCAATAATAATATCCGAACTCAAACCAGGCATTAAATCCAAATTCTGATTATCCAAAACAACACGCGCTTTCATCACATGTTCGTTATCATCAAAAACATTGTAAATTTTATCAATTTTTCCAGCGTAAATTTTATCTGGATAAGCTACACTACGTACTTTCACGTTGTCTCCTAAATGAACATATTGAAGATTACTTGCATAGATATTGACCATCACCCAAACTTGTTTCAAATTGGAAATCGAAAACAGCTTTTCATCTTCATTATCCGTAATTGTTTGTCCAACACTAATCTTTTTCTGAACGATATAGCCGTTTTTTGGAGCTAAAATTTGAAACTGACCATTCCCAACGGCTTTATACAATTGCAAAGCCGCATTAATCTTGTCAATTTCAATTTTATTAGAGTTTAATTCGTGCTCTAACTGGGTCACTTCAGGTAACGAAGCCATTCCATCCAATAAAAGTTCCTTTTTAGTTTTAATTTGCTTATGAAGTAACGTAATCTGATTTTGAAAATATCGTCTCTGTAAGGCCAAATCTTGAATTTGAGCCGATTGAACCACCGCCAGAACTTGCCCTCTTTTCACATAATCGCCTTGCTCAAAATACACACGATCTACAACGCCTTGCAATAAACTTTTGAATCCAACTAAGTCGTTTTCGTTGTACTCAATTTTCCCAGACAACATGAGTTGTTCCTGAATTGGTTGCTCGCTCACTAATTGCATTTGCATTGCTTTTTTCAACTCGGCATTAACGCAATATTTTTCTTTTTTTTCTTGTGTTGTTGGAACTTCTGCTTTAGAACAACTTAAAAGCAAAATCGGAAGTAGAAGGTATTGTAACTTGTTTTTTTTCATCTTAAAAATCTTTTCCAGTGATGTATTGCAACTCTTCGTAGGTTAAATTGTAGAGTTCTTGAATTTCGTATGATGCTTTTTGAGATTCTCGAAACGCCTGAGTATAATCAATAAATTCCAGCATCGTCACTTGCTTATTTTGCATTTGTCGGCGGTAGGTTTCAATCATTTTGCGATGTTCAGCTTCCTGAATACTTTCTTCATTTTTTATTGAACTTTCCAAACGTTTTAGCTGTTCGATGAGATGATCAATCGATCGAAGTAAATTGAATTCTAAAACATTCCGTTTCGCTTTTTCTTGCTGCATTTTATACTCGGCAGCCTTAATATTTCCTTTGTTCTTGTTGAAAACCGGAAGATCCATTTGAACTCCAAAACCAACAAAATCACGCATGATATTTCCACCTCGATCATAATTCAAGCTAAATTCCAAATCAGGAACGCGAGTAGCGTATTGCAATTCCCAATTTTTCTTCGCAACAACGGATTGATTATCATTTTGAAGCAAACCAATATTTTGAGACAAAGCGGTTTGCTTAATATCTAGAGGAACCAAAGAACTGTATACCCTCGTTTCCGCTGGGAATTTAATTTGATTAGTTTCTAAAGATTCATTGTTCGTTAAAACTCGCAATGTCGTTAGAACTTGAGCTTTCTCGTTTTGAAGAGTAATCCACTCTTTTTGAAGTTGACTTAATTCCGTTTGAACTCGAAAAAAATCAGCTCTAGAAACGTTATGAAGCTGAGATTGTCTTTGATACTGATTTTTCAATTCTTCAAAAACGGAAATCGTTTCTTGCAACGAAATTTCTTGCTGAGAAATTCGATTAAGGTTCCAATACTGCGTTCGCAATTCTTTTTTCAACTCCAAAACCGTTTCTTGATATTCTAGAATTGCGGAGTTTTTTTCAACCTCTTTTAAAGCAACACGCTTCTTTCTTTTGCCAGCAGTTTCTAATACTTGTTCCAATTCGACAGCAACCTGTTGGTTTCTCCCGTAATTGGAAAATAAGTTGGGTTGTTCCTCCACTTTATAGGTTTTCCAAAGATTGACTTCCGAAACGCTTAATGTTGGATTGGGTAAAAATTTAGCTTGAATAATTTCGGCATCAGCAATGTCCAAATTATATTTCTGAGCGATGATTTGGGTATTCTTGGTGATAAATTGATGTTCAAGATCTTGAATGCTGTATTCTTGCGCTTGAATAAAACCGACACTAAATAACGCCCAAATGGGTAAAAAATAATTTTTCACTTGATTCATTTTCAAGCGCCAAAATTATCTTTCAAAGATTAAGGCTAAGGTTAAAGTAGATTAAAAACGGATTAAAAAGCTGAGGAAACATCGAGTAAAACGACCGTTCCTTTAGGCTGGTTGGGCTTTAACGCCATTTCGATGTGATGAAGTTTAAAAATGATATTGGCAATGGAAAGTCCAATTCCTTTTCCTTGATAATTCTGCGTGTTGTTTCCACGCACAAAACTTTGTTTGATTCGGTCCAAATCGTCTTGAAGAATTCCAATTCCTTGGTCAATAATTTGAATTTGAAGTTTGTCTTTGACTTGTAAAAACACAACTCTAATTTTCTGATTATTAGAATATTTAATTGCGTTTCCAATAATATTTCCGATCGCAACTTCCAGTAATTTATCATTTCCTTGAATGGTCAATAAACGATCGTCTTCCACCTGTAAATCCACTTCAATTTGGGCATGATGGTACAAAACAGAATTCTCAATAACCTGCCAAACAACTTCATCAATCCGTATTGGTTTCAAATCAAAATTGGTTTTAACACCGGACAACAACATCATTTGATCTAAAGTTTCTTGAAGATCATTGGTGTATTGTTTCAAATTCTGGATCACCCCTTCATATTCTTCTAAGCTTCGTTTTTTATGGTCGGTAACTTCTAAAGTCCCTAAGAGAGCCGTAATTGGTGTTCTCAACTCATGGGAAACGTAATCGATAAAGTTTTTCTGTACACCAAAAGTCCGAGAAATTTGTTCGATAAAATGGTTGTATGTTTTAAGTAAATCTTCAATTTCAGAATAAGAATTTTTTACTTCCAAAGGCGTGCTAAAATTCTCTAAATTTCTCTTTTTAATCTGTTCATTCATTTGCATAATCGGCTTATATGCGATAAAACCCAAATACTGGGAAAACAGATAAATAACCACCAAACCACCCAACGAAGCCAAAATTAAAATCGTCAAAAGCGAATTCATTTGATCGTTGAAATCACGTTTGGATTCGCGAGTAACCACCACAAAATCACCTTGATTATCTTTGTAAAAAATCCCGTTGTAGAAATAGTCTTTTGTCGTAAACGAAGCCGATTGTTGAGTTCTAGAATTCTTTAAAAACGATACAGAAATAGACGAATCTTGAACCATATTGCCCAAAATGTGTTGATTAGCATCATTATAAATCGCAATATTCTTTCTCGAAATTGTTTTTAGTAGTTGATTTTTAACTTGATTATGTTCGATTGCAGACAATTCATCTTGATCCAGATAAAAAACGCCAGCCAAAAGGGATTTGCTGTGAAGGGCTTGCATCTCTTTACGCTCCATCGACTCGTAAAATGAAAAATAGATAATCGCAGAAATAACCAAAATGATTACACTGAAAATAGCTGATGAATAAAGCGATAATCGATTTCTAAGTTTCATTATTTTTCTTTCATAAACATATAACCAACGCCTTTTACGGTGTGAATATATTTGGTGTTTTTCTCTATTTTATTACGAAGATACGATATGTAAACGTCCACAACATTGGTGTGATTGTCAAAAGTAATTCCCCAAACAGCATTTAGAATTTGGAAGCGAGTCACCGCTTTATCAGCATTGTCAATCAAATAATTTAGAAGCTTAAATTCTCGTGGTGACAGTTCAATTTCCTCCCCTTTCAAAAAAACTTTGTATTGATCAAGATCCAAAACCAATTCGCCCAAATCTAATTTATTATCGGGAATTTGTTTCTGCGAATATTGATTTCTTCGAGTTAACGCTTTTATTCTTGACAATAACTCATCAAAATGAAATGGTTTCGTGATATAATCATCAGCGCCATAATCTAACGCCGAAACTTTGTCTTGAACAGCATTCAAGGCACTAAGCATCAATATTGGTGAATAAATTTTCTTGTAACGAAGCGTTTGTACCAACTGAAAACCGTCCATTCCGGGAAGCATAATGTCGCAAATAATTAAATCCCATTGAAGGTTTAAAAAACCTTCAACAACTGCTTCTCCTGATTTGCAAAGCGTAACCAAATAGTTTTGCTCTTCTAACCCTTTAATTAGAAAATCACTAATTCGCTTATCATCTTCAACAACCAATATTTGCATGTTTCTTTTTTTACAAAATTATTCAAAACCCTCGTTTTGAGTACTATAATTTTAAATTTCTAATGAATTTTTAACCTTTAAGAATGCTCTCTTTTTCAACTTTCAAATCCTTTAAAAATTCTCGATCGTGTGAAATAACGAGCAAACTTCCTTTGTATTCTTGCAAAGCGAAAGTTAGGATTTCAACATTTTCTAAATCGAGGTTGTTGGTTGGTTCGTCTAAAACGATTAAATCAGGCGCTTTTCCCATGATTGAAAGACAAGCGAGCAACAATCGCATTCTTTCGCCACCGCTTAAACTCGATACTTTTTTGTCCCAAACTTCATTTCGAAATAAAAATCGAGTTAAAATTGTTTTTAATTCGTGATCGGGAATTGGAGTTTCATTAAATGATTCAGCTTGTTCTAAAACACTAAGATTTTCATTTAAAATCGAATAATTTTGATCTAAATAAATGGATTTGAAATCTGCTTTTTCAATAGTTCCTTTTGATGGTTCTAAAACGCCGAGAAGAAGTTTTACCAACGTTGATTTTCCAGAAGCATTATTTCCTTTAATTGCCCAACGTTCGCCACTTAAAATCTGGAAATTTAAATCTTCTTTCCACAAAAAATCTTGATTGTATTTAAAATTAAGTTCTTTCACTTCAAACAAAATTTTTCCTTGATGCAAAGCGGAATCATCAAAATTAAATTTCATTTGTTGCAGTTGCGAAACTTCTCGTCTTAACTTCGACAAATCCTCAGAAATTCCGCCAATTTTCTCTGCGTGAACGTCTTTCATTTTCGAACTTGAATTTTCAGCCTTATTGCGAAGCGTATTCATCATAATTCGGGCAACGCCAGCATTTTCTTGCTTCTTCTTTCCTCGTGAATCCAATTTTTGTTGGCGTTCCACTGTTTCACGCTCTATTTCTTTGGCTTTTTTCAAAGATTTCTCTTTGCTTTTAATTTCGTTTGATAAAGCCAAATCCGAACCTTCTTTCTGCGCTTTATAAAACTCATAATTTCCACCAAAAACTTGAATTCCTTTAGGAGTAAGCTCCGCAACTTTATCCAATAAATTGAGTAACGTTCGGTCGTGACTCACCACCAATAAGGTTTTTGAAGTTTCAGAAACGAAATTGTACAACAATTGTCGAGCTTCAAAATCCAAATGATTGCTGGGTTCGTCCAAAATCACGAAATCGGCTTCGCAAATATCGATTCCCGCCAAAAGAACTTTGGTCTTTTGTCCGCCACTCAAGGTTTTCATTGAATCGGAAAGCGAAATATTTTCAATTTTCCACTTGGAAAAAGCTTCTACTACTCGATTTTCTAAATCCCAATCGTCATTTAGAATTTCAAAATTTTCTTCGGAAGCATCGCCTTCCAAAATTGCGTGTAAGGCTTTTAATTTAGAATCAATTTTTAAAGCTTCAGCCACCGAAATTTCATCCAACTGACCATAAATCTGTGGAACAAAATAGATTTTTTCATCGGAACTAATTTCACCGTCAGAAGGTGAAATTTCGCCCGAAATAAGTTTTAATAAAGTGGATTTCCCAACGCCGTTTTGACCAATTAAAGCGACTTTTTCGCCTTTGTTCAACGTAAAATTAAGGGAATGAAACAGCATCTCTTTATCTAGATGCAGATAGGTAATATTGTGTAACGTAAACATGTTTTTTCTTTAAAATGAAACTTGAGGCCCTGAATTGGGCTCTGAAAAGTCGTTGAAAGAAAATGAATTCTACATGTTTACGCGTTAATTTTGAATTACAAAGATAGGAATATTATTTTTTGACAATTAATCTTTCTGATAAAGTGCATGACCATCAACATACAAAGTAGCTTCCGATGGCTTGTACACATATTTTTTAGAAGCGAAATTACCCTCCGAATTCTTTTCCAAAATAATATTCGCTTCGTTTCCTAGGAAAAGTTCAGCTTTGGATTTATCGTCATTCATTAAAACAAATGCGCTGATAATGGCTTCACCTTCTTTGGTTTCGATAGGATTCAAACGAGTTCCTTCATTAAAAACCTGAATACAATTGTTCTTTAAAACGCTCCAAGTTTGTCCTGCAGAACCTTTACATCCATGTCTATCTTGATCATTTCCCACCATTTTTTGCGGTGCGTTGCAAGCCATTAAACTTCCGATAGCTACTAATAAGATTGTATTTTTCATTTTCAAATTTTCTTTGAACAAACAAAAATGGTGCTATTAAAGGCGGTTAATAGAAATTTAATCTAGAAATAATTATTTCCAAAACTCATCCTCAAAATTATCTTTTTCGTCGGAATGAACTTCTGCAAGCGTTTTTCCGATTTCTAAAAGTTGATTTTCAGTTAAATTTTCTTCTAAATGTGGAAACCATTGTCGTTCTTCAAATCGAATATGATTGTCCAATAAATTCGCAAATGCTTCAAGATTTTGAATGCTAAGATCTTTCGAAATTTCGTTGAATAAATCTTCCAAATCTTGATGTTCTTTGGCTACTCTAGTTGAGAATTCGTCTTTTAAATACGGAAATAAAATTCCCTCTTCTTCTTTGAAATGCTCCTTCAAATGCTGATTCCAGAAATAATCAACATACTTTTGAATTCGAGAAAGTTCAACTTCTTTCTTTAAACCTTGACGGATTTTCCAGCAACACAGCAAACCAAAATGATGGTCGTGTGAAAGTGGAATGATGTTTTCGTTACGTTTCATGTTTTTTATTTTTTAAATTACTGTTAATTATTCTTTTTTCTTGATAAAAAAGAACCAAAAAATCAAGACTTGAAAACTCAGCTAAAAATTCAAATGAAATCCTAAAATTTCTAAAACTCGCTCCAATACAATCCCATCCTTGCTCAAACACTAGAAATTTTTAGCGGATTTAATTCAAATTTTCTTAACGCTTCCGTTTTCTAGGTCATTAATTTAACAATAAACATTTTTAATAGGAAAAACTAAAAACCTCACCAATTTTAGAAAAAACTGATGAGGCAACACTATTAAATTTAGTTTATCTCTTTTCTTTTAAAGACCATCCGAATTTTAATCCGATGATGAAAATCACCAATAACAATTCACCAACAGCTAAAAGAATATCTCCCGGCACACGCATCCATCGTAGGAAATGCATGATTTCGGTTTGCATAAATTCTGCGGATCTTGCGTACCAATAGCCTTCTTGAATTGACGCTACAGCTTGCATAATTCCGATTGGGAGAATACTGATCGTCGTCATCACAAACAATCCGATATTCGTCAACCAAAATGCCCAACCAATTAATTTGTCATTCCATTGTCTATCTGGATACAAACCTCTCAAAATGAAGAGCATTAAACCAATTCCGAGAATTCCGTACACTCCAAATAATGCGGCATGACCATGAACTGCGGTTGTATTTAAACCTTGAATGTAATACAATGCAATTGGTGGATTGATGGCAAATCCGAAGATTCCTGCGCCTAAAAAGTTCCAAAAACACATCGCAATGAAGCAGTAGATTGGCCATTTGTAGGCTTTGATCCATTTTGTAGATTTACTGATTTGATAGTTGTGATAGGCTTCGTAACCAATTAACACCAACGGAACAATTTCTAATGCACTAAACGTCGCTCCCAAAGCCAAAACCGCAGTTGGTGTTGCCGAGAAATACAAGTGATGGAATGTTCCTAAAATTCCTCCTGCAAGGAAAATTATCGTTGAAAATAATACTGAAATCGTTGCTGATTTTAATCGTAACAAACCTAATCTTGTGAACAAGAATGCGGCAACAACGGTAGCAAAAACTTCGAAGAAACCTTCTACCCAAAGGTGAACAACCCACCATCTCCAATATTCGGCGATTGCCATGTGCGTTTGTCTTCCGTACATTAGTCCTGCTCCGTAGAACATCGCAATAGCTACTGATGCAATTACGAAAAGCGTAAGCATATGCCGGTTTTCGTCTTTTTTCTTCAAGGCTGGAAGCAAGGCACGAATCATTAAAATCAACCAAAGAATTAAGCCTACTAATAACAAAATTTGCCATACTCTTCCCAATTCAACGTATTCGTAACCAGAATGTCCCCAAAGGAAATTATCAACATAACCCAACTTTTGCATTACTCCTAACCATTGTCCGGCTAAAGAACCGAAAACAACGATTAACAAAGCACCAAAGAGAATATTGACACCTAATTTTTGATATTTTGGTTCGTAGCCCGAAACAGCTGGTGCAATGTACAATCCTGTTGCTAACCAAGATGTTGCAATCCAAAAAATGGCTAATTGTACGTGCCAACTTCGAGATACGGATTGTGGTAAAATTTCATCCAACGGAATTCCGTAAAATGCGCTTCCTTCCACACCGTAATGCGCTGTGATAACGCCCGCTAACATTTGAACCAAAATTAAAAGTGCAACCACCCAAATGTATTTTAAGGTTGCTCGCATGGAAGCCGTTGGTTTCATATTTCGAAGTGGATCATCTAAAGGCAAAGCTTCTGCGATTTCTTCTTCTTTATTTTTAGCATGATAGAAAACCAATGCGCCAACGCCCACTAACAGCATCAAAACACTAAATCCAGACCATAAATGCAACGAACTCGACGGAATATTCCCAACAGTTGGATCATGAGGCCAGTTGTTGGTGTACGAAACATTATCATTTGGTCGATTCGTGATACAAACCCAAGTTGTCCAAGAGAAAAAAGCGTTCATTTTATCCATTCTTGCTTGATCTTTAACAGTAAACTTCTGGATAGCATACGCATCTCGAAGTTTTGCCATCGACGGATCTCCCATGAATAATTTAGAATAATAATCTGCCAACTTCACCTGAACTTTAGCTCGTTCAGGTGAAATCGTAATGGTTTGCGTAGCTTCATCCAACGTATTGGTACGAAGTTCTTTCTTTAATAAAGTTTGATATTTCGCTTGTTCTTCGTCTGGAAGATCTTTGTAAACTTTTCCATCTTTTTTAGCCAATTCATCCAGTAAAAGTGTGGATTCGCGATGCAGATAATCGGCAGTCCAATCGGGAGCAATGTAGGCGCCATGTCCCCAAATACTTCCAACCGTTTGTCCACCAATCGATTGCCAAACATTTTGTCCATCTTTTACATCTTGCCCTGTATAAAGTACTTTTCCATCCGTAGTAACCACTTTTTCGGGAATTGGCGGGACTTTACGATAGATGTCTACGCCGTAAAAAATGAGAACTGCAAAGGAGGCAATAATGACAAACGCCAGCCAACCCCATAGTTTTTTAGGTGTCATAGTTTTGCTTTTTAGTTGTTAACCACAGAGAATTCCTTCTCCAATTCGATAGATTTTGGGAACAAAATGTTGTTTTCCAAATGAATGTGCGTGTGCAAATCGTTTTCGAAATCCTGAAGCATTGCAAACGTCACTCGATACGTGTTGCAAGCATCTGCTGGAGGATTGTAGTTATTGGTCAACTGTGCGATTTTTTCCAATCTTTCGCCTTCAACAGTGTGTTCATGTTTCATCATTTCAACAGGATTTTCTACCGTTCCGAAATGAGGTTGCTCAATCGGTTGACCTGAAATTTTAGAGTTCATCATTTTTCGAACAAATGGAAATAAAACCAATTCTTCTTTTTTAAGATGCGCCGCTAAATCCTGTGCAGAAGCATTAAACAAGTCTCGAATTTCAAAAAGTTCGGGATGTCTATCGCCATGTACTTTGCAAAGTTTGTCTAAAAACTCCTGAATAATCGGTGTTTTCTCTTCAACATAACGATGATGCGTTTTCTCTACATAATCTGCTAATAAATCTAATGGCCAAGATTTAAAATCTATTCCGCTTGCTCCTGAAGTTGGAAGATTTTCTAATTCAGAATAAATTTTATTTGGGTCCAAATCCTTTTTATCACAAGCATCTTCGATGGTTCGCCCACCTTTGCAACAAAAATCAATTCCAAATTTTTTAAAAATAGCTGCCGTTCTGAAATCTTCTGCAACCATATCTCCTATTAAATCTGTTCTCGTGTTCATAATAAAATACTTTTTTATCCTTTATTGTTGTAATTTTTTTTGAAAAAACCTCATTGGAAATTCAACCAATGAGGCATTAGTTTCTATTTTTTCTGTGCTAAAATATATTTCACCATCAGTTTAGCATTGTCTTGACTCAATCCAGCGTGCGGCGTCATCGGAATTTCGCCCCAAACACCTTTTCCGCCTTCAATAATTTTCGTTGCCAAATGATCGATGTCGGCTTCGGTGTATTTTGCTGCCACTTCTTGATACGACGGACCAACTAATTTCGCATCCACTTTATGACAAGAAAGACAATCGGTTCCTTCAACTAAACTTTTCCCTTCCTCTTCAGGAGTCAAAGCTGCTACTGGTGCACTTTCTGCTGCTTTTTCACTTGGTTCTGGTAACATTACGTTAGATTCTGGTTCTACAACAGGTTCTGTTTTTTTAGAACAAGAAACGATGGCTAATGATGCTACTAATGCTGTTAATACTAATTTTTTCATAGCTGATTTATTTGTTTATTTTTAATTTATTTAAGTTCATTTTTCACGGCTGAAACGGTTTTATCGATATCGATGTTGATGCCTTCTTTTTGATGAACCAACAATCCTTCCTTCGAAAACACACTAATTATATTGGAATGCGAAAAATCCATTGGCGAAATTTGCTTGTATTTCATCGCCAAAACATTGGCTAATTCTCTGGTATTGGTTTCGCTGCTTCGAATAAACAACCATTGCTTGCCGTTAAGTTGATAGGTTTTTAAAAACTCCTGCATCTTTTCTGGCGTATCGTGTTCGGGATCAATAGAAATCAAAACATAGCGCAAATCTTCAGGATTTTCATGTCCAACTTTCGCTTCAATCGCCTTCATATCAAGAGTTAACTTTGGACAAGCCGTTTTACAAGAAGTGTAAACCATCACCATCGTTAAGACTTTTCCTTTTAAATCTTCCAATTTTATTTTGGTTCCGTCTGCTTGTTCCCATTTTGACGACAAATTAAATATGGAATTCGGGTCCAGATTCTCGCTTGATTTTTCTTGACAACTATTGAGAATGATCAAACTTAAACAAGCGGTTGCGATAATTTTTAGTAGGTTCTTCATTTTTAAAATTTTAATTTAAATCCTTTGCACAACGAAATCCGAGATTGTTAACGGTATAATCGGCGTTCATACTTCCACGCATCGCGAAACGAATAAAGGCGGCATAATTTCTCAAATCCGAAGACGTTACCGAAGCGCCTGCACAAAACAAGGTTTCGTTTGCTGCATTGTCTTTTCGAGATTCTCCTGTAATCATCACCGAATTGAAATCTTCCGTCCATTCCCAAATCGTTCCGTACATATCGTAAATTCCCCAAGCATTCGGCTGGTGTTGCTTTACGGCTTGTTTATACTTTCCTTTTTCTTGATACAAATTCAAAATATGTATTGTAAACTCGGGATCTTTGGTAGCATCTTTTAGATTCTCATTGGCACGAGCGGCATATTCCCATTCATCAACGGTTGGCAAACGCTTTCCTACGCTTTCTGCATAGGCTTTCGCTGCAAACCAAGAAACATTGGTTACTGGCGCATCTGGACTTACATCGGCGGGAATTTCAAAATCACTTTTCCAATGTTTTAAATACGTGCTATCTGCGTAGAGTTTCAGAACTTTACTTTTGGTCCATTGAGGATTTGCTTTTAAAAATTCGAGGTATTCAAAATTAGTAACAGCAGTCTCGTCTAGCATAAAAGATTCTACAGTCGTCAAGCTATCACTTTCTTTTCCTACAAAAGCTCTGTACTGTCCACCATCCACTTTCATCATTTTTTTATGGCTTGTAATACGAATGATTGATGGTTTTTCACTTTCAATTTTTGTTATAGATTGTTTTTTACTACAACTAAAAACTAAAATCAAACTTAATATGTAAACGAGATTTTTCATTTTTAAAATTGAATCCTCAATGATGAACCAAAAGTTCAAAAAACTACTACTATGGATTATTTTTTAATTGATTTATAAACTTTAGGGTTATCAGCACCGGTAACTTTTATTTTACCCAATGCTCCTTTGTTGAAGGCTCTGAAAATGGCGTGATCCACGATAACGTATTCACCAGGAACTGTCGCTTTAAATTCAACAATCGCTGCACCACCAGGCGGAATTACCGTTGTTTGTACGTTTTCATTTACTTTAGAACCACCTTCTATATAGACTCTATCGAAGATTTCACCAATAACGTGGAAGGATGATGTTAAATTCGGTCCACCATTTCCAACAAAGAATCGTACCGTTTCCCCGACTTTAGCTTCCAACTCGCCTTTTCCTAAAAGAGCTCCTGTATGCCCGTTGAACACAACATAATCTGGATTTTCTGCAATGGCTTTATCCATGTCAAACTCCTGCATTCCTTTCTCGCCAAATTTCCCATTCGTGTAGAAATCGCCTTGCATAATGTAATATTCTTTATCCACTTTCGGAAGTCCACCTTCTGGTTCAATTAAAATTAGACCGTACATTCCGTTCGCAATGTGCATTCCCACAGGCGCCGTCGCACAATGATAGACATACAGACCAGGATTCAAAGCTTTAAAATTAAATACCGCTTCTTTTCCAGGAGCTACGAAAGTTGCTTCTGCTCCACCACCGGGACCATTTACTGCATGAAGATCAATATTGTGCGGGAAAACCGAGTTCTCATTATTTTTTAAATGAAATTCTATCTCATCGCCAACTCTTGCTCTGATAAAATTCCCAGGAACTGTTCCACCGAACGTCCAGAAATTATACTGAGTACCATCGGCTAATTCACCAACTTTTTCGATGGTTTCCATACGAACGATTAATTTTTTAGCCGCACGATCACCGATTGGTGCAGGAACATTGGGTGCGGAAGTTAATTTTGCTTCTTCGGCAGCACCAGAAACTGCTATATTTTCGGTATCAGAACCGTTTGAAGGTTTCTCTGTTGAATTTTGTTTGCAAGCGCTTACTGTAAGTCCTGCAAGGACAATTGCTACTGGAAAAAGGAACTTTTTCATGTTAATTGGTTATTTTTAAAGTGTTAAATACGTGTGTTTTATCTTGTCTTTTTCGTTCTAATTGAAATATCGGAAGCGCGATTAATAAAATAAGTTTCAAAACTTCTGCATAGATGAAATAGTCATGCAAAGGCGTTGGTGGAAGCCCTTTTCCTGAAGCTAAAACATCTGCTCGAGCATCCAAAATTGGTAGCATCCAAAATTTTTCTAAAGCAACTAAAGTTGCTAGTAAAACCACGGTGACAAGAATTTTCTTTGTGCATTTTTCCCAATCATAAGCGATACAAGCTCCGATCAAAAGCAGTAAAACCAGTTGAATATTTGTTGAAACTCCAAACATGATTTTTCCTAATTCTAATGCAATTGGAAGCGTCATTCCTGGCACTTGAAATTTTAAAGGCGTTTCTAAAAAACTTATTGCCAAAACCAATCCCAACCAGAAAAAACTGATGGCGAAAATTGCAAGATATTTTATCTGAGTTTTCATATTAAATACTTTAATATCTTTATATCTTATTATATAATAAATCGACTATTCTATTTATCTTTTTAAGAATGCTTTATGTTCATCAAGTTGATTCACAAAATCACCAATTTTCATTTCTACAAGCATCTCTTTAAGATTATCTCGAATATGCTTGAATTCGTTATGTACCGGACAAGGATGTGTTTCTGAACATGACTTCAGACCTAAAGCACAACCTGAAAAAATTTTATCTCCATCAATTTCACGAACCACTTCGATCAACGATCTATTAAGACTTTCATTATCCAAATAGAACCCCCCTGTGGGGCCTTTCAACGATTGTACAAATCCTTTTCTACTTAAATCTTGCAAAATTTTTGCGATGAAATATTCTGGAGAATCTATTCCGTTTGCAATATCTTTAATCCCCACTCTTCCACCATCCTTCGTTTGTTGGGTGATGTAAATCAAGGCGCGTAAAGCATATTCACAAGTTTTGGAAAACATCTTTCATATATTTCTTTGACAAAGATAAAAAGTAATTTTTAATAAAAGATATTTTAGTCTTTTATTTAATACTGATTTCTATCATATTGGAAATCCCAAGTAAGAATCTCTAATTTTGCCCTAAAATTGGTTGGAATTTCTTCTTGTACATAATTAACAGAAATCTGTCTTCTAATTCCTAAACATGAAAATCTGGTTATCCATACTCTATTCATCCATGTTACTATTATGTAGTAACCAATCCACTTTGGTTTGGATGGACTATTATGTAAACAAAGATTTCTACGAATTGCATTGTGAAAACAAAAGCAAACCGGAATTAGAGTGCCATGGAAAATGTCAAGTAACAAAACCAGAGAACCAAAAACCGCAATCTCAATTACTTCTTATTTGCTGTGGATTTAGTTTTACAAAACCTATTCAATCACAGTTTTCCGTTGAAAAAAAGACTTGTTCTATTTCAACAAAAATTAATGAAATAACAACCTCACATTACCAATCTCCAACCGCAAAATTGTTGGACGAGCCTCCTATTGTTGGATAATTTTTAAAATTATTTTTTCGAAGTTGGATTTACAATGAATCCAGCAAAGTAATCATTCAACAATTCAAAAATCATGTTACTAAAACATCAAAAAGCTATTTGCAAAATAGGTTTAGGCTTATTCTGCTCGGTGGCGAGCTTTAATTTTGCGCAAGCTCAAGACCAAGACAGCATAAAAATTCAGAATATCGAAGTCGTAAAAATCACGAAAATAAATATTCAAAATCATCAAAATTCAAAGCAAATAAAGGTAAGTTCAACCCAACTTCTCGATCACGATGCTGGAAATTTCTTAAAAACTTTACCTGAAATTTCAGGAATCAAAAAAGCTGGAAATTTCGGTACAGATCCCGTTTTACGAGGTTTTAAATATGAACAACTCAACATCGTTACCGACGGCGCTGTTTATGTCATTAATGCTTGTCCAAGTCGCATGGATCCTTCGATTTCGCAAATTAATATGAACAGCGTTGCCGAAGCTCAAATCTACAAAGGACCGTATCAATTTCGCTTTGGTTCGACTTTGGGCGGCACGATTAATTTCGTTTCAGAAAAACCAATTTTTACGAATAAAACTAAGCTAAAAAACAGATTTTCTAGCAGTTATGATAGCAATGGATCTATTTTCAGAAATGAATTGATGTCGCAATTAACTTCTAAAAAATTCAATATTGATTTGTTCGGAAGTTACAACGATGGCGACCGATACAAAGACGGAAACGGAGACGAAGTTCGTTCCGCATTTAAACGTTATTCGATAGGTTCGAAAATTCAATACAAATGGTCGGATGACAAAATGACAAGTTTGCAAGTGAACACAAATCAAGGTCGAAATGTTGAATTTGCGGCTTTAAAAATGGATTTAATTTACGATAAAACTTGGATGGCGCAACTGAACCATCAAAGCATTTATAAAAATTCGCTTTTAAAAGAAATGGCTTACAATGCTTATTTCACACAGGTTCACCACTCGATGGGCGATCCCAAAAGAATGATGGTAAGTAACGTCGCTTCCAAAACCTATGGCGGAAGAATTGAAAGCAAATGGGGGAAAAATTCGTGGAATCTTTATTCGGGTTTCGATTACAAGCATGAGCAAGCCGAAAACGAAAGCATGACGATGAGCTCGCCCATGATGATGCCAAAAGATGGGAGTTCGTGGCAAGATTCTCACATCGAACAAATTGGTTGGTTTAATGAATTTTCAAAGAATTTCGCAACGTCAAAACTTACAGCTTCTTATCGAATGGATTATAACACAGCAAACGCTGGCGAAATGTCCAAACTATTTGAACAATTGTACGGCGGAATGAAGAGCGAGCAATTGAATCACAGTTTTAGTTTGGGTTATCAACAAAAATTTGGAAAACATTCAGATTTGGCGATTTGGCTAGGACGTGCGCAGCGAAGCGGAAGTTTGACAGAGCGATTTATCAACCGTTTCCCCGTTGGAAATGACAATTATGATGTGGTCGGAAATCCTTTAGTAAAGCCAGAAACTAACAATCAAGCAGATTTAATTTACACCTTTCATACCTCGAATTTCCATTTTCAAACGGATTTCTTTTATGCTTTTATGAAAAATTATATTGGGGCTGTTGTCAATCCTGATATTAAATCGAATTCCATGCAAAGTCCTGGTGTAAGACAAATTCAAAATATTAAAAAAGCAATGAAAGCTGGTGTTGAAGCTCGTTTGCAATGGCAATTCTTACCGAATTACAAAACCGATGTTGCCGTTGCCTACACCTATGCCGAGGATTTGGACAAAAAAACGCCTTTGGCAGAAATCGCACCACTCAACCTAAAATGGAATGTTGAAGGTCAGTATCAACAATTTTCATACGGAATTAATTACCGTTTTTCGGGCGCTCAAAACCGTGTGAATACCGATTTTAAAGAATTGAAAACGCCTGATTTTTCAGTAGTTGATTTGTACACGAATTTTAAAATTCAAGAGAATATTAAATTTCAAGTGGAAGTCAGTAATTTATTTAACAGAGCATACGCAGAACATTTGAGCAGAACTTTGAGCAGCAATAATCAACAAAGAATTTTAGAACGCGGACGAAGTTTTTATATTGGCGTTTTTGTGAATTTTTAAATTCAACAGCAGAATAACGAATCTAAATTGTAACCTTAAATTTGGATTCGTTTTTTCTGGATAATTCTAAATTCAAACTAATCAAATATTTAGTATTTTTACAAGCGAAAAATGCGGCCTACATTTTTCAAAAAAAACAAAAACACAAGAATCTCCATCAAAGATGATCAAAAATCGATTGCTCATATTAGTTTTTATACTAACTACCAACCTTGCCTTTTCTCAAAAATCCGAAGCCTTTGATTGGGTTGGAAAACTGTTTCAAATTCAATTCGATTCTCCTCAGGAAGCAGTTGATTTAGGAAACAAAATCCTGAAATATCCAAATGCAAGTCCTCTTGAACAATCGTATGCTTTAATAGGGATAGGAACTTCGTATTCCATTATGGGAAAATCTTCGAAAGCGATTCCCTATCTTACGCAAGCCATTAAAGTTGCTGAAAAGACCACCAATTATGAACTTCGTGTGAACTCGAACCTTGCCTTGGCCAATTTGTACACCAAAATGAATTTGCATGAGCAATCCTACCATTACATTTTGAAGGCAAAAGAGGAAATACAGCATGAACCCAATGAGGTTATTCGGACTTTTAGTGCCATGCGAATTTCTACACAATTAGGGCAAAATCTCAATCTGCAACTTCGATACGATGAATCCTTACATAGCTATCAAGAAGCTCTAAAATACACCGATCGTTACGAAAAGATTAGAAAAGAAGGAAGTGTGCATGGTGAATATTCCATGATTTATTCATCTATTGGCGAAACATTATACAACAATAACAGTTGGAAAGAGGCCGAAGTGGCTTTTAATAAAGCATTGAGCTATGCGGCGCAAAAAAAAGAAAATTATAGTTTTGAACGCGCCTTCAATTATAGTTTTTTGGGGAAAATCTACTTTCATCAAGGTGACTATGAAAAAGCCATAAAAATCCTAAAAGAAGCAGCCAAATTCAATGATAACAATCGTTCGTACATCGAAGCTGAGATAAACTATACTTTAGCTCAAGCGTATTCTAAAATTGACCAGCCAAAGAATTATACGCTTTATAATGAAAAATATCTTGCACTAAAAAATCAAATAAGTAACGAAGAAAAAAATGCGCTTTCCGAATCGATTAAAAATGAAATGCGTATCGTTCAGGAGCAAGAAAAAAGCAAAAAAATCAACCTCATTATCTCTGGTGTTCTTGTGAGCTTCATTATTTCCTTGGCATTATTTGTCAATATGAAGTTACATCGGAAAAGGAAAGAAGAAAAACGTCTTTTCCAGATAACCATAAACAAGCTTCAAAACACGATAGACGATACCAAACGTAAAGAAAGTGAAGTTGACATTCCTCATGTAAAAATCAAAAAGACAACTTCGTCTGCGACCGAAGACACGGAAAATAAACTGCTCCAAAAATTAGAAAAGTTTGAAAAATCGGAAGCATTTTTGAGTCCGAGAGTAAGCCTTTCTTATGTGGCTTCTCAATTCGGGACTAACCAAAGTTATATTTCAGAATTGGTAAATGCGTCTCGTGGAAAAAGTTTTAATCAGTATATCAACGAACTTCGAATAGATTACATCTGCAAGAAAATTTATGAAAATTCGGTCTATCAAAATTATAAAATTAGTCATTTGGCCGAGTTAACGGGCTACCCTTCACACACCGCATTTGCTAAAATATTCAAGAAAATAACAGGCATTTCACCTTCCGTTTTCATTGCCAACGCAAAAGAAAACAATCCGCTTTAAAACATTGATTATAAATATTTTACGTATTAATTCACACTATCTTTTTTTAAGATTTGGCAAGGTAAACCTTTGTTTTTAAAGGCAAAGAGCATGTATTTTTGATTCGAAATAAAAACAGTGCTTCTCAACATTTCAAGCATTGTTCTTAAAATTTAATTCGAACAAAAAAACAGTTGTTCTATACTTTTAAAAACACAAATGATGAAAATAATTTTCCTTATTTCTTCTTTTTTATTTTCTTCGATTCTCTATTCTCAAACTGGAAAAGTTGGGATTGGAACAAACGATCCTCAATCTGAACTTCACATTAAAGGAAGTTTACGACTTGATCATCCTTCGAAAGGAAATGGCTATTTACTGCAAGTATTTGATAATGGTTCCATGAAATGGTCGCCATTAATTCCAAACGCTGTAATGGGTTCTATCGGAAATTCGACTGGTTATAGTGGTGATATCCCTACAAATACCTATTTGAATGGAAACATCACACTTTCACCTGGAAAATGGTTGGTTAAGGTTTCATTACTGATCCCAACCGATTATAATGCCAATGCAACCAACAACACATCATCTTCTCTTCGATATGATGATATTGTTAATCGGGTTTCGTCGTATTTTACAGATTCCAATACCAATGCAAACGCTACTAGTGATTACATTCCAGGAGGAGCAACCAAAATTACAGGTTCATTAATTACGCCAAGTATGTACGGTATGGTTGAAGGATATGCATTACTAGAAAATGCATCGACACAAAATAAAACCTATTACTTATGGGGAAAATCAGATCGCACTGCAGTAACGAGCGATCCCAATATTCTACCATTGTTCAAACTGTCAGCTTTCTGGGGGGAAAACCGAATTTATGCCTACCCTATTTCTACAACGAATTAAACCAAATTCATGAAAAAATTATCTACAATAGTCTTTCTTGCTTGGGCTTTTAGTACCTACGCACAAACCGGAAATGTTGGAATCGGAACCACATCACCTACAACAACGCTTCACGTAAAAGGAGATGCCAAATACATTATTAGACAAGAAGATGGTGTAAATACCTCCACAAGCTTTTATACGGTACAAAGCGAAGATGAATTTGGAACATTTAAAAAAGTTCCGACGGATGTGTTTCGAGGAATCCAAATTGTTAAGCTACCTACAGCTGGTTCTACTATTAATCAAGTTGGTCCAGGATGGCAATCAACCTTGATACAAATTGCACTTCCACCTGGAAAATGGCAAATAACGGGCGCCGTCGTATTACGTCCCACTATAGATTTATCAAAAAATTCAAATACGGTCTTAAACTGTCAATTTTCAGTGGCTGATTCTCCAACGGGCTTAGTACCTTCCAAAGATATTCTTACTGGCGCGACATCTGGAAAAGGCTATTTTTATGGTTCATACTATTCGCCTTCGACCTATCAAATGATGAAAGGAAATATTTTTGTATCCAACTCGTCAGGGTCAACCAAAATCTATTATTTTATTGCAAATATTAATCGAATCAATAATTCTTCAGCGGGATTCACAAATTTTGGATCTGCTTCAGAACCTGAAAATCAAATTTTTGCTTTACCCATTTTTTAATACAAAATCGATGAAAAAACACCTACTATCATATCTATTTTTAAGCTCCTCTTTGCTTGTCTTTGCTCAAAAAGGAAATGTGGGAATTAACACAAAAAATCCACAAGAAAGACTTCATGTAAAGGGAAAAATACGATTCGAAGCAACCGATCCTAATTATCTCCCTGCAGCTAACAAAACCTTGGTCTCTGACAATTTAGGAAATGCAACTTGGCAAAATATAAATCTTTCTAAACCTTCTATTTTAGCCAAATTTAATCAAACCGCTTATACGAAAACGGAAACTTTTGACTCATATCCATTCACCGTAAGACGAAGTAACGCTCGAAATACAGGAACTACGTTGACTTTACCCAAAGGGAAATGGTTAGTAGTCGCTTCAATTGGTGTGTATGTTCAAAATAAGAAAACAACAGAAGTTAATTATTATCCGCTTCAAGATGGACGAAATATTTGGATTAGAGCTAGTTTTTATGACGATAATTCAGACAATATAACTCCGACACCAACTGCAGATATCGTTACAAACGCTGTATTCTCAAGTACTTCCATCATAGGACCAAATCCAAGTGGATTAATTACAGGGGAGTTTTTTATTAATCAAACTTCCGATACGCCAAAAACATATTTTCTAAAATATCATTATGATTATTTTTCGCCGATAGCTTCTAATGTGCAAATAGTAAATTTTGGAGTAACCCAAGAACTCGTACCAGAGAATTTTATTATCGCGTATCCGATGAATTTCTAGAGGAAATTATCGCCGAACTTTCCCCTCATCCGTTATCAACAAATAACGGTACTCTGGGAATTTTCGGACTAATTTCAGTCCTTCTTTTTCGCCTAAAACCATGATGGAAGTGCTTAGCGCGTTACAAAATTCAGATGAAGGTCCATAAATTGTGACGCTTGTTAGTCCCGTTGCGGGAAATCCCGTTTTCGGGTTGATGATATGAGAATAACGCACTCCATCGATTTCGGCGTACTTTTCATAGCTTCCCGAAGTGGCAACGGCGGAGTTTTTAAGTTTTAAAATTTTAGCAACTTTTTGACGCTTAAAAGGATTTCGAATACCGATTGCCCAAGGTTTTCCGTTGGGTTGCGTTCCCCAAGTCGCAATATCTCCAGAAGCGTTGACAATTCCTGCTTTGATGCCTCTTTTTTGCATTAATTCTCGACCTTTGTCCGCAGCATAGCCCTTTCCTATCGAGCCAAAACCGATTTTCATGCCTTTATTTTTCAGGAAAATAGTAGAGTTTATGGAATCTAAAATAATATTTCGGTAATCAACATTTTTTATAGATTTTTTGATGGATTCCTGATTTGGCATTTCGGTCATTGAACCATCAAAACGCCAAATTTTATCCATCGAAACCGTAGAAATATCAAACGCACCATTCGACATTTTAGAATAATCAATAGCACGTTTTGTAAGATCAAAAACCTCCTTATCAACTTTCACAGGTATGATTCCCGCATTTTGATTGACTTGTGAAATCTGTGTATGAGGTTGCCATTCCGAAATTAAATTTTCAATTCGAGAAATTTCTTCAATGGTTAAATCGATGTTTTTGTTCGCTTTTGCAGAATCTTTATCCACCAAAGTAATATTAAAAACCGAACCCATCAAAGTTACTTGACGTTCGACTACAACTGGTTTTTGAGAGAAAACAAAGTTGCTTGAAAAAACCAAAAACAGAAGCGCAAGAACGATTCTGTTTTGGTACATTTTATATTTTTTATTTAATAACAATCCGTTAGAATTTGGTTTTCGTAGGAGCTTAGCGGCTGTTGATGGTATTTTAAAGTGATTTCTTCTAAAACTTTTTCAACGTCGCGTTGCATTTTTAAAGCGCCGCAAATCATGATAATTCCGCCATTTTTCAATAAATCTGCGAAATAAGTTTCATCATTTCTAATTAAATCCATGACGTATTGCTTATTTTCTTCACGAGAAAAAGCCAAGTGCAAACTTTCTAAATGACCTTTCGATTGCTGTTCTTGACCGAATTTTTGATATTCTTTGGCTTGCGAATTATCAAATCTAAAACCAGAATACAATCGAATATTTTTCTTGCTCGAATTCTCATCGATCATTCCTAGAAACGGTGCAATCCCAGTTCCGTTTGCAATCATCGCTACTTTCTGAACATCTTTCGGTAAATGGAATTTTGCATTTTCCATGATTCGACCGTTGATTAAGGAACCGATTTTTAATTGATTCAAATATTCAGAACCTAAACCACCAGGAAATAATTTAACCAGCAATTGAATGTTTTGTCCAACTTTTCCAACCGAATAAAAACGTTCTTTATTATTGTTTTCAGGATAAATCGCAAGCAAATCTCCAGATTCAAAATTTTGTTTATTAGTTGATTTTAAAATGACTTTAAAAGTCGAATTCTCTTCTGTTGGAATTGATTTTTCAACCGCTTCAAACTCTTTAAGATTTGGAATTTTAGCTTCATAAACCGTTGGCGCTGTTGCTAAAGCCAATAAACTTTTCTCGCTCCAAAGTTGCGCCCAATGGACAAATTCTTGCGTTGACCGATCGTTTACTGTGCATAAATTCACCAATTTGGTTGCCCAAGATTGCTCGTTCAGAAGTCGATTAACCGAAACTGCAAATTCGCAATAATCGGGATAGGATTTTGAACCAAAACCAACCACCGAAAACGAAATCGGATGATCTTGAGCTAATTTTTTAACCAAATTTTCAAAACGATTGGCATTGGTTGGCGCTTCTCCAAGTCCGTAGGTTGATGTAAAAATCACCAAATGTTGGGCGTTTGGATAGGCTTCGTATTGATTCATTTGAGCCAAAAAGGATTTTTTCCCTTGTCCCAACAATTGTTTATGAATATTATCGGCAAAAGTTAGCGTTGTTCCGTTCTCAGAGCCGACCAATAAGATGATTTCGGCGTCTTTACTTTTGTATTGATTTTTAATTTTAGTTCGTGTTCTGCGGAACATAATCACGAAACCTGTGTAAATAAAAAATATAATATTCAATGAAGCTAAACCTAAGATAAATGCCCAAACACGGCTGGTTTTCCCAGTATGAAGATCAAGATTTATCTTTTCTAAAACTGCGGAATATGGATATTTAGTTTCGGAAATAATTTCGCCTGTGACTTGATTTACCGACACCGAACGATCTTTTAAATGAACGATAAACGGTTCGGCTTCATCATCGGGAACGAAAGGAAATTCGATGCGTTCGACATCATCCAAAGCCGTATTTTTAAAGAAAGGAATATCTTTTAAATGCTTGGCTTCACCAGCTTTTGCAGTATGTTTTATCTCTTGATTTTCACCTTTGAAAAAGTCCAATCGAACCATGAAAATAATGGTTCCCGTTAAGGCAACAATCAAAATCGGAATCAACAACAATCGTCCCGAAACGACATGAAAATATTGGGAGAAAAAATCTTTTCGAATTCGGGTAAAAAAATGTTTTAGCCCTTGCTGACGCTTTAAAATAAGGACAAAACCACTAATCGAAATCAAAAATAAAATGAAGGAAACCACGCCGACAATCGCTCTTCCAGTTTCTTTTAAAAACAAAGAACGGTGCAAAGCAGTCGTCCAATTGATGAAGTCGCTTTTGGGTTTTATTTCACCAATTTTCTTTCCAGAATTGGGATCAATATAGGATTTTACGGGATTTCCGTTTTCGTCCAAAGCATCGATGGTCACAAAATCGTTGTGATCCACCTTCACTTCAATCACTTCAAAATATGAGTCACGAAGTGTGGGCAAAACCTGTCCCAGATTGAGTTCTTGAAAATTTTCTACACGGTACGCCGGAGCTTTTTCATCTATCTCATCGTACGCCAAAATAACGCCCGTAACCGACAAAATCAAAAGGAAAGCGGACGAAATAATCGCCAACGCCAAATGAGCATACCGCCAAATGGATACGGTCATTTTTTACTGAACTTTTAAAAATCGAATCGCTTTGATGTAACCGCCGCCTGTAACGCCCGCTTTATTGTCTAAAACCGCCGATGATAAAGCAACTTCAGCATCTTTTGCGTAGTATTTTTGAGTTTCAACGGCAGATTCGAAACGAAGCTTGTAACCTTTGTCTAGTTTAGCTGTGTCAAATTCAATTAAACGTGTTGCTCTCGCTCCACCAGCAACCGAAGCGCCTGTAATTCCGTTTAATTTTTGCTTTTTAACTTTTTGAAATTTGTCCCATTCTTTCAGCGTGTTGTACCACTCATTATCGGTTCCTAAAACGCCCAAAGTCTGCTCGTACTGCCCTTTCGGATTGATTAGCGAAATCACCACATAGGCTTCTTTCCCCGAATACGCATTCATCTGAATCATTGTTTTGTACTTCGTTGTTTGACCGAAAATTGAATTGGACAAAACCAATGCAAACACGCTCAAAACCATAACTTTCCATTTCTTTTTCATAATCTTTTATTTCAAAAAGTCGATTGACACTTTATTTTTTGTTAAGAATTCGTTTTCCTTAGCCAAATCGTATGCCGTTTCTTCAAATTCTGTTTTTAAATCTTTTTTAACGCCTAAATCCACCAAAGTTTTTAGCATTTTATCGTCTTTAGAAACCAGCGCCGCCTTGTGCAAAGCTGAGTTTCCATCGGCATCTTGAGCATTTACATCAACACCCAATTCCGCTGCTTTTTTCACTAAATCGATTTCGCCTTTGTCAACCGCCAATAACAACAACGAGTTTCCGTTTTTTGGAGTCGATTTAAAATCAACGCCAGCCGTTTGCAACAAAGCTTGTTTCGCTGCGAAATCGGCAATCGCTTCTGGATTTGATTTATAGGAATTAAACCAATAATACGCTAAAGAATTTCCAGCTTTATCAGTCGCTTTTGCGTTGGCTCCGTTTTTAATTAATAGACTTGCAACATCAGCAGAACCGCTTTCAATAGCCTTCATTAGCGCAGTTTCGCCTTTTGCATTGGCTGCGTTTACGTTTTTAGATTTTGCTAAAAGTGTTTCAATTACTTTCGCATCTTTTCCTTGAGAAGCCATCATTAACGCTGTATTTCCCTCTTTATCGGCAATTCCTGCATCAACACCTTTGTTCAAGAAATATTGAATAATCTCAAGATTTGGTCTTCTCATCAATGAATTTAAAATCGTTGCTCCATTTGGATTTAAGGCCTTTGGATTCAACTTATATTTTTCTACTAAAGTTTGGAAAACATCCAATCCATTTGATTTTGCGCGCGAACCTTGAGTTGCAAAAAACAAAGCTTGGTCGGTTGGTTTTACACCTTTCGCAATTAATTGATCCAAAATTTTGAAATTCCCCAACTTCATTGCATAATCTGCAACCGTTCTTCCCGCTGCATCTTTATCTTGAAGCGACAAACCTTTAGAAACGAAATAATTCGCCAACTTTAAATCGTCATCATTCGCAATGCTCATCATGATTAAAGTTGAACCGTCTTCATGCTTCAATTTTGGATTGGCTCCAGCTTTAATTAACGCATCAAAAACTGCCGTATTTTTGTTTCCAGCTTCGGCTGCATACTCGATAACAGACGAACCATGACTGTCTTTATAATGCACATCCGAACCTTTCGCCAAAAGATAATTTACCAATTCTAAATTTCCAGAAGCCGCAGCCCACTGCAAATACGTTCTTGAATGGTGCGTTTTTTTATCAATCGAATTTCCTTCCTGCTCGATCATAAATTGAATAACAGGCGTTGAAACCTTATTGTTAATCGCCATTACAACGGGATCAAAGAATCCTCCATTCTGTTGTGACGGACTATTTCCTTTTGCGATTTCTGCTTTTACAGTCTCTAAAGTTGGGTTATTTTTCCAAAAAGCACCATCTAATAAGGTATTTTTTTGAGCTTTCCCGAAAGCAACAGCTACTAAAAAAACAGCAGCAAAAAAGATCTTTTTCATAAGGTATATGGTATGATTGATTCGTTAATTTTATTTATAATAATTATAAATAACAAAATTAAGAATAAAAATAACACCTCCAAAAGAAATATTAAAAAAGTGATAAAATGCAGGAAATAAATTTATTCAGCGGCTGTAAAATTATCCGAATTACGGATTTTAGCGACTCCTATATATATGAAAACAGCAATAAGTAATAGAAACAAGTAGAAACTGTTTTGTAATAAACTAGGATAACTAATCGAATTTTTACTGTAACCCGTTAGTATTAAAATTTGTGCTCCATAGGGAATAATCCCTTGTACAAAACACGAAAATGTATCTAAAATAGAAGCTGTAACTCTAGGCTTTATATTAAATTCTTCAGTAATTTTTTTGGCAACCTTACCTGTAATGACAATAGAAATTGTATTATTCGCTGTTGCAGCATCTGTTAATCCCACAAAAGTTCCTATTCCTAATAAAGCGGACTTTGGTCCTGAAATTTTCTTTCGAATTGAACCTAATAAAGCGTCAATTCCACCAGCTTTTTCAACCAATGCCGCTAAACCACCTGTTAATAACGACAAAAGAAAAATCTCCGTCATGCTTGTAAAACCCTCATACACCTTCTTCCCAAACTCCAAAAAGCTAAAATCATGATAAATAAAACCGAAAATTCCACTTAAAGCAATACCTATAAGTAAAACGAGAAAAACATCCAATCCAAAGAAAGCCAATAAAATTACGGCGAGATAAGGAATAATAAGTATGGGCGACTGAGCCTCCGAGCTCAATGTATTTTGAACACCATCCGTATTCCCTGAACCAATATAAATATAGATTAGAAACGCAATAACCGCTGCTGGAAATACAAAACTGAAATTATTCTTGAACTTATCTCGCATATCACAACCCATAATTTGAGTTGCCGCAATCGTTGTATCTGATATTATGGAAAGATTATCCCCAAACATAGCACCCCCTAAAAGCGCCGCTCCTACAATATTAATATCGCAACCTCCAGCCTCTGAAAGTCCAACTGCTATTGGACCAAGAGCCACTATTGTCCCGACCGATGTTCCTGAGGCAATAGATAAAAATGAAGCTATAAGAAATATTCCCGCGGGATAATATTGAGGGGAAAGCGTCTGAATTCCCAATTGCACAATGGCATCAACACTACCAATGGATTTGGAAACTGCTGCAAAAGCACCCGCCAAAATATAGATGATGCACATTGTTAATATATTCCGGTCGCCACAACCCTCCAAAAAAGTAGTTGTTTTTTCTTTCATGGAACCTTTTAACATGATAAACGCCACGATAATTCCCACAATAATTGCGATTGGGGAAGGCATTGCGTAAAAATCATTATAATAAATACCAGCTCCTAGAAAAACCAGGATAAAAACGAAAAATGGAAATAAAGCCCAAATAGGATTTTTAAAAATTGTGTTCATGCATCAGTAATTCTTACATCAATCCGATAAACACAATTCAGAGAAGCATCAACGTTTTTTCCAGAAATGGCTTATCGTTTTTAGCACCTTGCTTGTTGTTGCAGGTTGCTACCCGACTTTCGGGGTTCTTGATAATGCCGCAAAGATATAAAAAATTAGAAAGATGAAAAAAACACCTTTCTTACCTATTTTACTTTTTCTAATAAATAGAGTTTGGCTCCAGAAAAATAAAGCTTGGGAAGCACATTTCCTTCTAAAACTAACGTTTTGTTAGAAACATCAATAACCGAAATATAAGAATTATTCCCGTATTCAATAAAATTTTCTTTATCTCTAGTTAACGGATTTTTTCCAAATTTCAATTTATATTTTGTCCAATCTTGATCTTCGGATGAACAATGAGCTTGTTTGAATTTGGATTTATTGGTTTTAAAAACTAACTGATCAAAAGCTTCTCCGCACTCACTTTCAAAGGATGTTGCTGGATTTGAATCTTTTTGAAAATCGTCGAAAGTACCATGATACACTCCAACTATTTTCCAAGTTCCATCCAAGCCATCTTCATTAATTTTGCCTTCAGCTTTTTTGACCGCCCAACTTATTCCATTAACGGTTCCTTTAACGGTTTTATAAGCCACTTTTGTAGCACCTTTTACAACTTTGGCTGCCGTAGAAACGACGCACGATTGCAACAAAAACAAACTGGTTATTAGAACTAATCCCTTTTTCATAAATCTATATTTTCGTTCTGCAAGCAAGATACAATTAAAATATTTTGAAAATAGTACACAATTATCAATTATGCTTATATTCTAAAAAGCAGATTCCTACACCGAAATATGGACAATAAAATAAGTCTACTACAAATCTACATTTAAGTGATAAATAGAATAATGTCAAAGTTTATAAGATGAAACATCCATTACATTGCAAGAAATCAAAAATAATAGCAATCTAAATTAATTATTTAGAACAAATCTTAACTTAATAATTGAATATTCCCAAAATAAATACTATATTTTTGCATAATACAAAGAGTATCTTTCTCTTTGTATCTGTGTTAATATGTGCCTTAGAACTCCCATTATAGTATTCTTACTTATAATGGCTATACCTATATATAGCCAAAGCAATCCTAATGAAGAAAAACATCAGCGATTTCTGTTCCACCAAAAACAAGCAAAAGAGAGTAATCTAAATTTAGAATACAACGGCTTACAAGCTTTAAAAAACGCGCAAACTCCATATGAATTTTCTTATTCGTACTATATTTTAGGAGTTAATAAATTTCGTCAAGGGGAATATGCAAATGCCGTAAATTTACTGGAATCTGCAGAGCATTTTGGAAACCAAACAGACTCAACACGATTAAAACGCGATTATACTCTAACCTTACTTTTGGCCTATCGAAGAGCAGGACTTATAATGCAATCTAATGAGGCGCTTGATCGCGAAAAGAAATTAATTGGCCAATCAAATGATCCTTATAAAGAAGCAGAAACCCATTATATACTTTCAAAAATTAATGATATTGATGAAAAGTATTGCCAATCCGCCATCCAAAAAGAAAAATATTTGAATTTAATTCCACCCCAAGTACGCAAGAAAGACCTTAATTTTATTTTTGCGGTCTATGCGCAATTGGCTTTTGCACAATTAAAGTGCGGAAAAACGGAAGAAGCTAAAAAAACAATTTCCAAAGCTGATCAGCTTATAAGTCAGATACCATCTAAAAATCCAACACTATCCGAAATTTTAGAGCTTTCTAAAGCGTTAGTATTAGTTGAAGAAAATCAAAAAGATCAAGCTTTAGAACTCTTTAATAAAGCGTATCAAACATCAAAAAAGAACGGGACAAAAGCTCTGACAAAACAAATTTTAGAAGAACGTTTAAAGTCCGAAATTGATCCTGCATCTATACAAACAAAAATCCTGCATGAAATTAACGATTTAACGAACAAAGAATCGGAGGTTTCGAAAGATTTGACCTTACATGAATCAAAAAAAGAACTCAAAAAATTACAAAGCCAAAAAACAAAAATCACGGGATGGATGGTCTATTGTATTGCATCCATAGTTCTGATATCCATTTATATTCTTTATAAAACTCGCACTGCTAGAAAAAGAAGAAAGCGCTACGAAGACTTGCGAGATCGCCTTAATCGAGAAGAAAATCATAGTTCTGAAAATACAATCTCAGAAAAAGAAAAAACACTAACGACACAAACAAATCTCAAGAAAGAGCTCGATAATGAAGCTGAAATCTTGCAACGATTGGAAGCTTTTGAAAGGGAAATTTTGTTTACAGCGCTCAATTTTTCAGCAACCAAAATGGCAACTATTTTAAAAATTACGCCAAGAAATCTAGGTTACTTTTTAAAAAAATATCGAGGTGAAGATTTTTACAGCTATCTAAATTCGGTTAGAATCGATTACATATCAAAAGAGCTAAAGAAAAACCCGCAACTATTTAAGTACAAAATTGCTGTGATTTCGGAAATGGCTGGCTACAGTTCGCACACGCAATTTGCAATAAACTTTAAAGCAAAAAACGGAATTTCTCCATCACAATATATCAACTATTTAAAAGAGGAAAATACCTCAGAAAACTCACATTTTAAGCCAAAATAGATTTTACAATTTTCCACAACTGATAATCAATACAATAAACTATATAAAACATTTTACTTTAAGCACCCAAACGATAGTTTAATCTTATTAAGTACCATCAATTCTATCTAAATTTGCATCGCGTTATAAAAACCTAGAAACATACTCACAACATTGAATAAAAACGACTTTTTTACTAAATCAAAAACATCCTTTTCTAATAAATTTTCTATACTAGAAATTTTATGGGTGAGCTTGTTTTTTATTCTGATGAGTGGTTCCATTCAAATTCAGGGACAAATCTATGTTAGTGATGGTGCTCAAATTTTTAATGAAGGACAAATTGTTTCAGGAAAAATAATACATGAAAGCGAAACTGATCAGGAAAGTTTAATAAGTGCAAAGACTCTTCCCCGTGAACAGTTAAACGAACAAACAATAACTTCAAAAAATGGTTCGTCTAAAGCAACAAAAATAAAGTTCAAAAATGATGGACAAGCTTTTCAGAAAAAACTGAAGAAGCTAACTGTAAAATACACACCAAAGGTTTCTACTGAAGAAAGCGGTACATTCGCTAGTAATCCTAAAAATCAGAACACTGTAGCGCTTGGTTCAAGCAATAGCACGTATTTCGGAACTATAATTACGCAAGTTGGTCTTCCTCTTAGAACTCATTTCGAGGAAAAAACTACTAGAATAATTTTTAATAGTCAACCTTTTTCTAATTGGACAATTCAAACAAATTCTATTCGTCCTCCTCCATTTTTAGTTTAAAGTCGACAAAAATTTCAAAAATTATTAAATTATAGAAAAATGAAAAAAAACATATACACCCTATTTTCAATTTGTCTGTTCAGCTTGGGATTCAGTCAAGTAGGAATTAGAACGAATACACCTATTGGGGTTTTTAACATTGACGGTGCAAAAGATAATGCAGGTTCATTAACGCCATCGCCTGACCAACAATTAAACGATGTAACTGTTTTACCAAACGGAAATGTTGGAGTTGGAACAATTTCACCAACTCAAAAACTAAACATACAATCCGTAAAACCAGGTGACGCTCCAGTTCCAGGGTTTAGACTGGAGGATGGTAACCAAGGTAAAGACAAATACTTATTAAGTGATGACAATGGAGTTGCGACATGGAAGGAATTAGGATCTACTAAATCAATTATTAATGGATCATCTGCTAAAGCTGCAGTTTCATCTGATGAGACTTCTGTATCCTATAAAAACACAACAATGGCCATTAATTTAACAAAAGGAAAGTGGCTTTTAAATCTTGGAATAGACCTAGAAATAACTGCTGACTTACCCGATAATTCTATTTATTGGCTAAAAGGTTATTTGTCGTCTAGCCCAACAAGTGTGACGCAATCTGGATTTAATATCGTAGGAACACAAGGTATTAACACCCCAGATTCTTCTTATGCTGCTAGAATGATGAAAGGAAATATTAATAGCTCTCATAATTTTATGGGCGGGACTTTAATTGTCAACGTAACTAGTGCTGCTGCTACTATTTATGTACTTGTAGAGAATAAGGCCAGAATTGCTGGAACAACTGGTTCGATGTGGAAATTTGATCCTCAAATTACATCAAATTATTTCACAGGTGTTCCTGTAAACGAGTAAGATTGCTTAGGTTATTCTTACAAAGTACAATCATTTAATTAATTATAAGATGAAACAAAATATCATAGGATTAGTTGCTCTATTAATTTCAGGAGCACTTTTCTCACAAGTTGGTGTAAACACCCCAAATCCGCAAGGAGTTTTCAATATAGATGGTGCAAAAGACAATCCAAAAACAGGATCTGCGCATACAGCTGCGCAGCAAATGAATGACGTGACGGTTTTAGCAAATGGTAATGTAGGCGTTGGAACAATCTCTCCCACTCACAAAGTGCATATTGTGGCGCCTGCAGCATCTTCAACGGTAGCACCAAGCGGTTTTAAGTTGGTTGATGGAAACCAAAAACAAAACAGAGTTTTACAATCTGATGCACAAGGTGTTGGAAGTTGGTATGCATTAAATGCAGCAAAAGGACTAGCAACGGGCGTTTTTGGACCCGCGGGAAGCGTTATCTCCAGCAACACAAGTAGAACGTATACCAAGGTTAAAGTAAATGTAACAAAAGGTCAATGGCTAATTTCAGTAGGACTCGTAGTTCAATACAATACAGATTCTTCTTCAGATTCTAGACCTTATTGGCTGCATGGCTATATTTCAAGCAGTGAAACATCCCACTCAGGAGCTGGAATTACCTTAAACGGACCTGCTGGTGGCGGAACTTGTTATGCGGGAGCAATTTTAAAAGATCCAAATTCTGGAAATCGTAATTTTTTCACAGGAACAATCTTGGCTACTTTTGCTCAAGACATGACGGTATATATATTTTTAGAGAATTATAACCTAACAAATGGCACAGATAGTACTATACTTCCACAAACTGACACAAATAGTATGTGGAAGGTAGATCCTCTTGATCCTGCAAACTTTTGCTACGCAATACCAGTTAATTCATAAATACCAAAAGATTTAAAAATGAAAAAACATATCACATTTGCATTAGTCTTAAGTATTGCAAATTATTTAACAGCTCAAGTGGGTGTTAACACTAAAAACCCACAAGGTGCATTTCATATTGATGGAGGAACAGTAAAAAACGCCGATACCGGCGCACCAACACCTGCTCAGCAAGCGGATGATGTCATTGTGCTACCGAATGGAAATACGGGTATAGGAACAACGTCTCCTACAAATAAACTAGAAATTATCACAAATGGTACGGCAACAACACAAGTACCAGGGTTTAAACTTGTTGATGGAACCCAATCCAATGGCCGCGTTTTAAAAGATAATGGTGAAGGAAATGGAATTGGTTTTTGGTCTGATATCAATATTACAAGAAGTGTAAAGAAAGGCGTTTTCCCTAGTGCCAATACTGTTGTACATGCGAAAGACCAAGATCCTGCAGTATATCCTTACCAATATTCTAATGTTTACATCTTCCTACCTTTTGGGAAATGGCTTGTAAACCTTGGTTATACGCTGCATCATGATGGTAGTGCTCCTTTAGGAACAAACTATGGCATCAAAGCCTTCTTGTCTACAGATGAATTTGCATTAGTTCAAGATGGTTTTTCTTTTATTGGAGCAAACTCTTTTCAAGGTCAAATGATTAGAAATACGGCAGGAAGTGGTCCTTCATTTATGTATGGTTCAAACATTGTTGATGTAACGAAACCAGAAGGGCAAACTTTAAAGGTTTTAATAAAAAGAGAGGGTTCATATCCACTTCCTAGCAATGTAGGAGCAACAACCTTATCTTGGTTTTTCTCCACTGGAAATTGGGAAAACTATTTATATGCAATGCCAATTAATTAAACAATTTTCTTTAAAATAAGATTCCAAATTCACAAATGGAAAAAACCTCAAAACTATGTTTTGAGGTTTTTCTTTATTATAAAATTCCCTTCACAGAAAGCTCTGGAAGGGAACAAGATATTAAAAAGAAAAAAAACGCCTAGTTATGAAATTAAAAATTTCTTTTTCCACTTGCTAATGGTGTTTCTACTCAATTTATAATGAGCTGCCAATTCTGAATTATTCATTTTAGATTTTTTTTGATATTCTAAAATCTGTATAATATCATTCGTCGAATACGATCTCAATCGTTGATTATTCGTTTCCTCTGAAACACCAAACAAACGCTGATTAATCATAATGATATCTATTGCCGACAAAACCTCTTTTAGTAAAAACGATCTAAACTCTTCTACTCGATCTGGAAATTTAGACGCAATAAGGTCACGATAAATTTTGTGATAATTCGGGTTTATTTTTGATGTTTGCTGATCCATTTGTATAAAGTCGTTTTGGGAATATGATACTCCGTGATAATTTCCTTTTTTGTTTTTTTGCCTTCCTTAACTAATTCTAAAATAAAATCGATAACCTCTTGCGTATAAATGTTTTTTCTAAATTTGGGTAATGAAGATTGCTTTTTGCTCTCTTTTATCGCCGATGCAGGTGAATAAAAAATGAGATGCTGCGAATAAATCCTAAAAAAGTCATATTCCAATATCTTACTCCATTTTAATAATTCTTCAGTTGTACAGTTTTTAGCTTTATAAAACGTTTCCAAATCTTCTTCAGAACATTTCAAATACCTACTTAATCTTTCAGAATCAATAGAACTTTCCTCTACTTTGGTTTTTATTAATTTTCCAATATGGATTTCTTTAAAATTCATTTTAATATCGTGCTACAAATTGCTATACCTTTCTTCTATTATATGTCAACAAATATACTAAAATTAATTGATTTTTAAAAGAAAAAGGGTTTTGTTTGGACGCTTAAACGATAATAGAAAAAACAAAAAAAGAATTGATTTTCAACAACCTACTTAATCATACATCAATTTTAAAATAGAATAATTTTTGGACTTAAAGTTTACACTGTAATGCGAAATATAGGATTACTAAGATCCTCAATTTTGTAACTTTACGTTGCTTAACGTAAATAAAAAAGTTGCTCCTTTCGAAGCAACTTTCGTTTGTTAATCTTTATTTTTTCTATTAATTTATTGGTAAAGCATAGAAATAATTCTCATAATTACCGGTGTGATATCTAAAGCTTGTAAGTCCGTTAGTCGTAGGTACATCGGTATATAATGGAATATTTTGCAACATTAGGTATAAGGTAACTCCCGCAGGATTTGTTACATTTACCACAACGGAACCTTGAAAAAGATTTGGACTGGTATTTCCTCGGTTTTTTATCATTCTCGCACCAAATGCAGCTGTACCTGCTGGAGCTCCATTTATAAAACTGAACCCATTTTGTTGTACATCTGAATTTGATGAACTTAAATAGATAGACCAATAATAACTGTATCCAGTTGGGTAATCAACAGGTATATAGGTTGTTAACCCAGCTTTAATCACGTACTTTCCTTGCTTTAGCTGAATATAAGCACCCGAATATTTGTACTGGTTTGCTGATGTCACCACATTGTCTGAATAAATAACACTATTAGTGTATTTACCTAGGACAACATCTCGTTTACCAACATCAACCCAAGTGGCAAGTCCTGTTGCATCCGTTTGTAAAACTTTTCCCGTACCTTGATTTCCATCTACTAATTTAAAACCTGCCACAGGTGTATTAGGAAGCGGTGGCGTCGTATCAATTCTAATATCAAGTTTTGTGTTAGGATTTATTGTTCCAATTCCCATATTTCCATTGGGAAGCACGACAACATCATTCAATTGTTGTTGGGGTGTAAAAGTACTTCCCGCACCTGTTGTGGGATTATCTTTTCCTCCATCTATATTAAAGACCCCTTGTGGGTTGTTTGTGTTAACACCTACCTGAGAGTAAGCCATGCCAAATGAAATAAGTGACATTACTACTAATATGTTTTTTTTCATAATAATTCTAATTTTAATATTACTTATTTACTGGAATAGCGTAAAAATAATTACCCGACCTTGCTGTGTTATGCTCCCATAAAGAGCCTGTTGTCGCACCACCACCTCGTCCGATATTTTCAATAAGTAGATAAAGAGTAATAGTGGGATTTAATACTGTTAGGTTAATTGTTCCTGAAAAGAAATTGGGTGAATTAGGTGTGCTATTTTTTACTTGGACACTTGCGTAGCCAGTAACACCTCC
This sequence comes from Kaistella sp. CFF1-2, assembly GCF_059509915.1. NCBI lineage: Bacteria > Pseudomonadati > Bacteroidota > Flavobacteriia > Flavobacteriales > Weeksellaceae > Kaistella > Kaistella sp. CFF1-2. The sequence goes on along the minus strand of NZ_JCAKLF010000001.1, from coordinate 9,195 downwards.
AGCAGGACCATCCAATTTAAAACCATTTTTCACCCATGATCCTGGATCAGATGATATGTAACCATGCAACCAAGTTCCATCTCCAATAGGAGCATTCATTGTATTATGTAGAACAAGTCCCATGTTTACAATATAAGTTCCTTGGGTTAAGTCTAATTTGTACATTGTGTATTTAGTCCCACCAGACTGATCCGAAGCCACAGTTCCTCCACCGTCTATCGTTCCATTAATGGTACCTTTCGCACTTCCAAGAATAGTCCAAAGTCCAGCTCCAGCGGCGTCACTTACCAATACTGCTCCGTTTGCTTGGTAGCCGTCTACAAGTTTAAATCCTGCAACTGGTGCGCTAGCTGTTCCGCCAGTTTGGATCTCAAGTTTTGCGGACGGGTTAATAGTTCCTAAACCAACATTTCCATTGGCAAGAACTGTAACATCATTTAACTGCTGTGCTGCAGTGTGCGCTGTTCCTGTTTTTGGATTGTCTTTCGCTCCATCAATATTAAAAACGCCTTGTGGGTTTGGTGTGTTTACTCCTACTTGCGAATAGAAACTTCCGCAAAAAATAAAAGAAAACAATAGTATTATGTTATTTTTCATTTTGTTAAATTATTTTATTAGGTAATTTCTTACCTTATTTAAACATCTGATGTTAAGTTAAATTCTATTGAGGATTGATGGGAACTGCATAAAATGTATTCTCAATACTCGTAGGATCAAAAGACCATGCTTCACCACTTTTAGTTCCTGAAGGACTAGCAACATTTTGAATAAGTAGGTACAAATCTACTCCAGGACCATTTGGTACATTAATTATTGCAGAACCTGAAATATAGTTTCCTGAATTATTGTTAACAAGTGTAGGGTCATTTGCTCCAGGACCTCTCATTACAACTCCACCGAATTTAACTTCAGTGGTTCCTGAAATGTTTTCTGCAGTAAAGCCTACTTGCTGATTCGCTGTTTGGCTAGAAGATACATAACCTTCCAAAAAATAACTGGTTTGATAAGGAATTGTATTGGCTGAAGGCTGTCCAACCGTATTACTAGATGCCGTAAAATTCACTTTAATACCAATATTTAGAATCCATCTTCCTGGTGACACGTGTAACATTAAACCGGAGTTTTTTAGACCTACATTAGTATTGTCCGATGTGATAACTGTTGTTCCAAAACTTGTAATTGCAGCGGTCTTTGCACTTGCACCTTGATCAAGATATTTCCATGAACCGACACCATTAGCATCACTTGTCATTGTATATCCAGCGGTTTGACTTCCATCTACTATTTTTATTCCTTTAATAGGTGAAGCAGCGGTTCCGCCCGTATTAATATGCAGTTTATGCGTAGGTGCTGTTACACCGACTCCCGTAAATCCTGTTGATAAAACAGTTACATCATTTACCTGAAGATTGGCTGCAGGATTCATCGATCCATTATTATCTTTCGCTCCATCTATATTAAAAACTCCAATTGGTTTTTGTGTTTTGATTCCAACCTGCGCATAGGATTGAAAAATAAAAGTTAAAAAACTTACCGTAAATAGTATTTTTTTCATTTTTTCTGTTTTAATAAATTAGCATTTGTAATGCCCTATAAACAATACAATAGAACAATAATTGATTCTTAAAAAAATGCACTATATAAGCGATAGGAAATTACATTAGTGAAAATTCTGTAAGTATAACTTACATAGTGTTTTAACCAATAGAAAAAGGCGGTGGACGGATCGAAAAATAATAATTAGAAACTCGACCTTGATAATTTGTATTATAAAAAATTTGAACCTTGCTTATTATAGTGGTGAAAGGAAGAAATAGTTCTGAAGAACTAAGTAACAAACCATTCAGTAATATATCAGGATTTGTACTGGCTATTGCTTTATATGAATTTGAACTTAATAAAAAATCAAAAGAAGATTCCGAAGAATTAAGTTTTGGTGTAAATTCTGGTTTAGGTTCCTTAACTGTAGAGGACTTTTTTAACGAAAGGTTTTCATTTAAATTTCTAACCTTTTTTCTATGAATTTGCGACCTATTTATATCTTCTGCTGCCAAAACAACAGCTTCTTTTGCAAAAACTTGATGTTCTATATCGAAAATTTCAACATCTCCAATAATAAAAATTTCTCCTTCCTTTACTTTTCGATCTTCAACATTTACTTTATCAACATTTGAATCACATGAATACACTTCCGTTTCCTCAGATATAAATAAAGCATCGCTAGAAGAAACATAAATTTGAGAATAACTTAGTGAGCTTAAGAAAAATAACAAAAACAAAACTATCCTCTGAATAAAAAAGAGAGGATAGAATTTTCCTGATTTTTTCTTCAATTCCTTCATTTGTGTTTTAAATCAATATCTAATTGACAACACAAATAAATTTAAAAGTAGGAACAGAAAAAAGAAAAAGGATTTTGTTTAGACGGTTAAACCCAAAACAATAAAAATCGATAACATACTGATTTACAATTGTGTATTTTTGTAAAATCAGTGAACCCAAAATCAAAACCATACTATATATAGAAAAACTAAAAAGCAGTTTTTTATTACGAAAAGTAAAAAAGAAATGAAAAGTCTGATGCATAATGAAACTAAAATTTAGCGATTTTAGTTTTGAAGTTCTACTTCTTTTTATCCGTATTTCGAAAAAGCATTTCTTGTTGTTTAAAACTACCTTCAATAACAGCTTGTTCTAATTTTAATATTCCCTTCAAAGACTCATAATCTACTTTGTTGGCATCATCCGTTGGTCTATGATAATCATCGTGGCCACCTGTATGAAAAAACAAAACCGGTATGTCTTTCTCATAAAATGAGGTCTGATCCGAGCCTCCACGACCTTCATAACCCGTATAAAATTTCACAAAATCCTTTGGTTGAATTGAATTAAAAATAGCTTCAAAAGACGGCGAAGTTCCATAACCAATTATGGAAACTCCTGATTCTTTATTAAGTCGACCAATCATATCCATATTTAACATCCAATGAACTTTAGCTAAGTCAAATGTTGGATTTTTAACAAAATATCGAGATCCAACTAAACCTAATTCCTCGGCTCCGAAAGCAATAAACAGGAAATTAACGGGTTCTTTAGTCTTATTCTGAGTGTAAAAGCGCGCCAATTCTAACAAACCAGCAACTCCCGAAGCGTTGTCATCCGCACCATTATGAATAATTCCGTAACTATCTTTTGCTAAAGAACTTCCTTGCTTACCTTCTCCAATATGGTCGTAATGCGCTCCAATCACTATCGTTTTGTCAGCGTGATTATCAAGAAATCCAATAACATTTCGAGCTTTTCGAATGCTGTCTGGAACTTTCACTTTTCTAATTTTGGCATCGAATTCTTGAAAATAACCCTCTGTCCCTAAAGGCTGCAACTTATATTTTTTGAATTCCTTTCGTATGTATTTTGCGGCTTTCAAATTCTGCTTACTTCCTGTTCCACGACCTTTCATAGCATCATCCGCAAGAAAATACACATGCTTTTTGAGATTTTTCACTTCGATATTTTGCGCAGAAATTTTTGAAGCAAATAATAGGAAACTTAATAAAAGAAGACCTTTATAGAGTGTAGATGTCATAAAAACAAAAGTAGTGAAATAATCGGATTTTTGCCATCGTAAAAATCCTCCGTATTTTTGCAGCAAATATTTCACATTGCAAACCGATCTAGTCCTTATTACGCCGCCTTTTACGCAACTTAACACGCCTTATCCGGGCACGGTTTATCTAAAAGGTTTCTTGAATACGCTTTCCTACAAGGTGTTTCAGGCGGATTTAGGTTTGGATGTGATTCTGAAATTGTTTTCCAAAAAAGGTTTGGCCGATTTATTCAGTTATGTTGAATTTCAAGACGTTCAATTAAGTGAAAACGCACAACGAATGTTAATGTTGAAAGACGATTATATTTCGAGCATTGATGCCGTGATTCACTTTCTGCAAGGTAAAAACTCGACTTTGGCGGATTCTATTGTTCAAGATGGTTATTTGCCCGAAGCTTCTCGCTTTTCGCAGTTGGATGATTTGGAATGGGCTTTTGGAGCAATGTCGTTTCAGGATAAGGCCAAACATTTGGCGACTTTATATTTGGAGGATTTATCTGATTTAATTATCGAAGCTGTGGATGAAAACTTCGGTTTTAGTCGATACGCCGAAAGATTGGGACGTTCTGCAAATTCTTTTGATGAAATGTATGCTGAACTTCAAAAAGAACCGACTTATATTGATCAAATTACACTTTCGGAATTGGAAGATTTAATTCAGAAAACCAATCCAAAAATGGTCGGATTTTCGGTGCCTTTTCCAGGGAATTTGTATTCTGCGTTTCGATGTGCGCAATACATCAAACAAACTTATCGGAACGTAAAGGTCAGCATGGGCGGCGGTTTTCCAAATACGGAATTGCGTTCTTTGAGCGATGTTCGTGTGTTTGAATTTTTTGATTTTATTCTTTTGGATGATGGTGAAGCGCCAACCGAACAAGTTTTAAAATACGTCAATAACGAAATCGAAATTTCAGATTTGAAACGAACTTTTGTTCTTCAAAATAATGAAGTTGTTTACATCAACAATTCAACAATTCGAGATTATAAATTTTCGGAAGTTGGAACGCCCGATTATTCGGATTTAAAGCTCAATCAATATATTTCTGTGATTGAAGTCGTAAATCCAATGCATCGACTTTGGAGCGATGGACGTTGGAATAAATTGACGATGGCACATGGTTGCTATTGGGGAAAATGTACATTTTGCGACATTTCCCTCGATTACATCAAGGTTTACGAGCCAATTGCGGCGAAGCAAATCGTTGATAGAATGGAAGAATTGATAGAATCCACTCAAAATACAGGTTTTCATTTTGTGGATGAAGCGGCGCCACCAGCTTTAATGCGCGAAGTAGCTTTAGAAATTTTAAAACGCAAATTAAGTGTTACTTGGTGGACGAATATCCGTTTTGAAAAGAGTTTCACTTACGATTTATGTCGATTATTAAAAGCTTCAGGTTGTATTGCAGTTTCAGGTGGTTTGGAAGTGGCTTCGGACAGATTATTAAAATTGATTGATAAAGGCGTAACTGTGGATCAAGTGGCGATTGTCAACCGAAATTTCACCGAAGCTGGAATTATGATTCATGCATATTTGATGTACGGATTTCCGACGCAAACCGCGCAAGAGACGATTGACAGCTTAGAAATGGTTCGTCAACTTTTTGAAATTGGAATTTTACAGTCTGGATTTTGGCATCAATTTGCGATGACGGCTCACAGTCCAGTGGGAATTAATCCTGAAAAATATAACGTCATCAATCACAGCGTAGAAGTTGGTGCTTTTGCGAATAACGATATGATTCACGAGGAGAAATCAGGAATGGATCATCAACAATTTTCGTATGGATTGAAGAAATCTTTGTTCAATTATATGCATGGCGTTGGCTTTGATTTGTCGCTCCAAGAATGGTTTGATTTTAAAGTTCCGAGAACAACGGTTCCGAAATTTTATATTGAAGATGTTCTCAATAACGAAACATTTTCTGGACATAAACCGAATCAAAAAATCGTTTGGCTTGGCGGAATTCCAAATCTTAAAATGACGACCAAAACCAAAAAAGGAATCACGTACGAAAACGCAATGCTTGAAATCCACACCAAAAATGAAGCAGTTGAAATTCGTGTAGAAAAGAAAATTGGAGAATGGTTTGTTCAGTTTATCAAAGATTTGAAACAGAATCCGAAAAGCATCACCTTCCAACAAATGAAATCCGATTTCGAAGAAAACCTGCAAATGGATTTTGACGTTTTCATTTACTCAAAACCTGCAGAAAAGTTGAAAGAAGTGGCGTTGTTAGTGGTGTAATTTTAGATAACGAAATACATCCAAAGTGATATAATTCCGTTGATTAGCAACAGTAAAACACTTATGTTTCTTGCTATTTTAACCCGCTCTTTCATTGTTTTATTAAACCCGAAACTCGCTACCAACACAAAAAAGAACATTGCAACGCTAGTTAACGAAATTGCAATAACACTGAATAAGGGTTCAAACTCAATGCTGTTGGCGTTTTTGGAGACATCGTTAGCGCTTATCTTTATGGTTTGTCCAATTTTATAGGGATGATTACTTGTTAAATCCAGCTTCTTATTAGTTTCAATTCCTTTGTCATTTTTAAATTTTACTACTGGAAAATAAAGCAGTATTGGGTACGATCCAGATCCTGTGGTACTTTTACGATAAGATTTTTCAATCACATAATCGACAACTACAGCTTCATGTTTTTGTTCAACAACCGCACGAAATCCTTTTTCCCAAATGAATGTATAAGAAAAGAAAATTGAGAATAAGTTTAAGCTTCCAACAATTAAAAACGTGAAAAAAAACAAAAATCCTGTTTGCCAAATTTTGCCTTTATCATTTTTTGAAACTATTTTCTTAGTAATTCTAAATGAGAAATAGAAAGAAATTACAACAAGAAATAGCAGTATAATTGATTTGGAATTCATTGTTTGGATATAATATTTATCAATTAAAAATAATATTATTCAACGAAATAAGCTCATCAATTTTAATTAAGATGAGAGCGTTTTCCTTTCCCCAATTTGCTGTCGCCACATTGCGTAATATAAGCCGTTTTCGGCAAGTAAGTTTTCGTGAGAGCCAGTTTCGATGACTTTTCCGCGTTCTAAAACATAAATTCTGTCGGCGTGCATAATCGTACTTAATCGGTGCGCGATGAGAACGGTGATTTGTTCTTTATTTTTAGAAATATCTTTAATTGTTGTCGTGATTTCCTCTTCTGTGATGCTGTCTAACGCAGAAGTTGCTTCATCAAAAATTAATAAATGTGGTTTTCTTAATAAAGCTCTTGCTATTGCAATTCTTTGTTTTTCGCCGCCGCTTAATTTTAATCCACCTTCGCCGATTACGGTTTCGATTCCTTTTTCTGCACGTTCCAAAAGTGCTGTACAACTGGATTTTTTCAATGCCAATTGCAAATCTTTTTCTGTTGCGTTAGGATTTACGAAAAGTAAATTTTCTTTTATCGTTCCAGAAAACAGTTGCGTGTCTTGAGTTACGAAGCCAATTTGATTACGTAATTCATCAAAATCAAAATCTTTTCCGTTGATGTCATTGTAGAAAATACTTCCTTCTTGCGGTCTGTACAAACCAACAAGAAGTTTTACGAGCGTACTTTTTCCAGAACCACTTGGTCCAACAAAAGCGATGGTTTCTCCATTTTTAACATCGAAAGAAATTCCGTTCAAAGCTTTATATTGAGCCGATTTATGTTTGAAGGAAACGTCTTTAAACTCCAATTCTTCAATGCTTCCGATGTGTTTTGGATGAACCGGTTTTTCTTCTGCAGGTTTTTTCATCAATGTATCAAAATTATTCAAAGATGCTTCCGCTTCGCGATACGAAATTATGATGTTTCCAATTTCCTGCATCGGCCCAAAAATAAAGAAACCATAAAACATCAGCGACAAATATTGACCTGGAGTCACAATATTTTTAAAGATTAAAAGCAAAAGCGTGAACGTAATGACTTGTTGAAGAAAATTCACCAAAGTCCCTTGCACAAAGCTTAAAGAACGGATGCTTTTTACTTTTTTCAGTTCTAAACCTAGAATTTTGTACGTATTATTGTTTAAACGATTCACTTCTTGATTCGTTAAACCCAAACTTTTTACAATCTCAATATTTCGAAGACTTTCTGTGGTGCTTCCAGCCAAAGCTGTCGTTTCCGAAACGATATTTTTCTGGATTTTTTTAATTCTTTTACTCAATAAATTGGTGACAAACGCTATGAAGAAAATCCCGACGATGTAAACTGGCATAATCGACCAATGCAAGCGCAGCGCGTAAACGGAAACGAAAATAATGCTCACCAAAATCCCGAAAAAGATGTTCACAAAACTGGTAATAAATTTCACCGAATCTTCGCGAACTTTGGTTAAAATAGAAAGCGTTTCGCCACTTCTTTGGTCTTCAAACTCTTGAAAAGGCAATGCCATAGAATGTTTCAAACCATCAGTGAAAATTTTTGCACCGTATTTTTGCGTAATCACATTCACAACATAATCTTGGAATGCTTTTGCAATTCGGCTTACCATCGCGGTTCCAATCAATAAAAGCAAGAAATAAAAGACACCGTGGTAAATTCCGTCGCCGTACAAATATTGATTTAGATTTCTTGGAAGTGTATTTTCTTTATCAAAAAAATTAGGATGCGTCACCAAATGATCGAGGATATTCCCCGTAATCGCAGGCGAAAACAAAGAAAAAACTTGGTTGATGGTTGCCAAAAGTAAAGACAATACAATCAGCCATTTATATGGTTTTAAATATTTAAAAAGCGTTTTCATTTTCAAAAATAATGCTGCAAAAGTAGAGATATATTTTCAGCAGAAAGCACAGAATTTTTGAAAATCGATAGAATGAAACAATCGTGATTATGTTTGTAGATTAAAACTCTTTTTGCGATTTATTTAAGAGCCAATACTATGGTCCCAACTACAATTAAACCTGCTCCTATAGCGGTTTTTAGAGTTAGTTCTTCCTTCAAAAAAATAATTGAAAACACAACTCCGAGTGCAATACTTAATTTATCAACTGCTGCCACTTGTGAGACATTTCCGATTTGCAAGGCTTTGAAATAGAAAATCCACGAAAGTCCAGTAGCAATGCCAGAAATCACTAAGAAAAGTAAATTCTGCTTGGATAAACTTCCTAATTCTTTGGCTTCACCTTTAGTTAAAACAATTCCCCAAATCATGAATAGAACAACAATGGTACGAATAGCCGTAGCTAAATTTGAGTTGACATTTGCGACTCCAATTTTTGAAAAAATAGCAGTTAACGCAGCAAAAAAAGCCGAAAGTAAGGCGTAAGCAATCCACATGGTAACGAAATTTAAATATTCACTGAAAAAAGTGAACGAATGAATTAAAGTTAGAAAGTTTTCACCAATCCAAAACCAAAAGTTTTGTTTTGATACATCGGCATTATCATCGTGGTGGAATTGGCTGATTTTTTTGTAAAAAGACCTTGAATTTTCGGATATAACCAATAGGCCAATTCCGTAGAAAGAATACCAAAACCGGCACCACCAACGACATCTCCGAACCAATGTTTGTTATTAATCATCCGATAAATTGCCGTAAAAACAGCAAAAGAATAGCCTGAAATACTCAAT